>NZ_JBWKVN010000001.1:197500-562500 GCF_059421725.1 Agrobacterium sp. GW821-FHT02D03 | reverse complement strand
CGCAACATCGGATAGGGTTGTTTTACCGTCGCGCCATCGACTATGGCCGGTCCAGCGATATTTGCAGAGATAGGAAAGCCCGTGCGTATCCTGAAAGAAGCCGTCATCCCTGAACTCCCCAACTATTATCGTGGCAAGGTCCGCGAGAATTACGATCTTCCGGACGGCAACCGGATCATCATCTCTACCGACAGGCTGAGTGCTTTCGACCGTATCCTCACCTGTATTCCCTATAAGGGACAGGTGCTGACCGAAACCGCGCATTACTGGTTCGAAGAAACCAAGGACATCTGCCCCAACCACGTCGTCTCCTATCCCGACCCCAATGTCGTCATCGGCAAGCGGCTCACCATCCTGCCCGTCGAGATCGTCGTTCGCGGTTATCTGGCAGGCACGACCGGCACCTCCATCCTCACTCTCTATAAGAAGGGTGAGCGCAGCATGTATGGCGTGACCTTCCCCGACGGTATGAAAGACAACCAGGAACTGCCAGAGCCGATCATCACGCCCACCAGCAAGGAATTCGATGGCGGACATGACGAGCCGCTGACGCCAGCCGAAATCGTCGAGAAGAAGCTTCTGACCGACGAGCAGTGGCAGACGCTCTCCACCTATGCGCTGGCGCTCTTCAAGCGCGGCCAGGAAGTTGCGGCAAAACGCGGCCTCATTCTGGTCGACACAAAGTATGAGTTTGGCACCGACGAAAACGGCACGATCATTCTGGCCGACGAGATCCACACGCCCGATAGCAGCCGCTACTGGATGGCAGACAGCTATCAGCACGCCTTCGAGACCGGCGCACGCCCGGTCAGCTTCGACAAGGATTTCGTCCGCGCCTGGGTTGCCGAGCGCTGCGATCCCTATAAGGATGAGATTCCGCAAATCCCGGAGGAACTGGTTCTGCAAACGTCTCGTGTCTATATGGAGGCCTATGAGCGCATTACCGGGCAGACCTTCAAGCCCAATAACGAAGAGGCATCACCGCTCGACAGAGTGAGACGGAACCTGGAGCCCTATTTCCCCGGAGCCTGACTGTGACCAAGGTTGCCGATAGCAATTCGAAAAAGATCAGCGAGGCGGTGGTGAAGAAAGCCACCCGCCCGCGGCGTTCCGGCGAGGAAACCCGCCGCGATATTCTGGCAATGACCGACCGGCTGTTCCGTGAGCGGGGCTTCTCGGCCGTCGCCATCGCCGATATCGCCGCGGCACTTGGCATGTCACCGGCCAACGTGTTCAAGCACTTTCATTCCAAGATCGCCTTGGTCGATGCCATCATGCTCCAACGCATCGGTGTGTTCAAAGAGAAGATGCATCTTCTCGACGATACCCACACCCCGCACGATCGGATGCTGACGCTGGTTCGCACGCTGATGCAAAACCATCGCAACGACCTGACCGACAATCCCTATATGATCGACGTCTTCCTGCAGACCTCGAAGCGCGAGCTCTCCTGCGGCGCCCATTACCATCAGGTGCTGACGCAGCAATTCGCCACCATTATCGGCGATGGCATCGAACAGGGTGTCTACCGCGCGGCAGACCCAATCAAGGAAGCCGGGCTCGCATTGACCGTTCTGTCCTGCGTGCTGCATCCTTTGCTGATTTCCCGCGAAGATGTTGGCATTTTGGCAACACGGTGCGAGGATGTGGTTATGCTGATTGACCGTTCGCTGAAATACACTCTTGAAAAGTGACGGTTTTAAATTTACGTCACTTCCAGCATTTTCAGTCTTGCCCTGATTTGACGGTATATGCGCGTCGTCCAGGCCTTTGAACGAGATGAAGTAAAATGCCGCTTTGCACGACACGAGCGGCTGACGTTTTTTTAAAAGATCGATCGACCGCAGCCCTATTCCTTCATACTCCAATATGAGAAAATTGATGACCCGACGCCTTCAAGCCCTTCTAGCAACGGTTCTCATGACAGGCGTCCTTTCGGGCTGCAGCGACAGCGGCGATGGCAAGGATGCCGGCGCCCAGCAGGCAAAGCGCCCGCCCTCGCCCGTCAGCGTCATCACCCTGAAGGAGAGCGAAAGCCCGCTGACCACCGTACTGCCCGGTCGTGCCAGCGCCTATCAGAGCGCCGATATCCGCCCGCGCGTGTCCGGTATCATTCGCGAGATTCCCTATAAGGAAGGCAGCGAGGTCAAGCAGGGCACCGTTCTCTATCAGATCGATGACGATACCTATGGGGCGGAAGTCGCGCAGGCCAAGGCGACCCTTGCCAAGGCGGAAGCGAGCATTCCAGCCGCACAGGCGAACTTCGTCCGCTACGAGCGCCTCGTCAACAGCGGTGCGACGCAGATTGAATTGGAAAATGCCCGAACGACGCTTGCCCAGGCGCAGGCCGATGTGGCGCAGGCACGCGCAGCGCTTGAGACGGCGCAGATCAATCTCGACCTGACCAAGGTGCGCGCGCCATTTGACGGCATCGTCTCCTTCACCAATGTCACCGTCGGCAATGTGGTGACCGCCAACCAGACGACGGCGCTGACGACGCTTCGCCGCATCGACCCCATCTATATCGACCTGATCGAATCGAGCGCAAATCTGCTGCGCCTGCGCGATGCGATCGCAGCCGGCACTATCGGCAGCGGCGAGAAAAAGGCCGGCATCCATCTGACGCTGGAAGACGGCACGGAATACAAGCAGGACGGCAAGATCGACATGTCCGACAAGGCAGTCAGCGAAACCACCGGCACCTTTTCCATCCGCGCGCTTTTCGACAATCCGAACGACCTCATTCTGCCAGGCATGTATGTGCGCGCCACGCTCGCCATCGGTAAGGAAAAGGGCTTCCTTATTCCCCAGAGAGCGGCAACGCGAAATGCCAATGGCGAGCTGACCGCAAAGTTCGTCGGCGCGGAGAACAAGGTGGAAACCCGCACCTTCCCCACCAGCCGTCAGTCCGGCAATGCGTGGCTGGTGACGGAAAACGTCAAGGACGGCGATAAGCTGATCGTCGACGGCTTCCAGTGGATCACCGATGGCGCGACGATTGCGCCTGTCGAAGCGACCATCGACGATCGCGGTATCGTGGTTCCGCAAAAGCAGGCTCAACCTGCTGCGCCTGCCAAGTAAGTCGGCATGACCCCCATGTCCGGCTCAACTGTTCAATTCACATAAGGCGCAGTCCAGATGGCTCATTTCTTTATCAAGCGCCCTGTCTTTGCCTGGGTCATTGCCATCGTCATCATGCTTGGCGGCGTCTTGGCGATCTTCACCCTGTCGATTTCGCAATATCCGGATATCGCCCCGACGACGGTGCGCATCAGCGCCTCCTATAATGGTGCGAGTGCGGAGACCGTGGAAAAATCGGTGACGACCATCATCGAAGACGGAATGACCGGCCTCGACGATCTCACCTATATGACGTCGACGTCCTCCACCGGCAGCGCGACCGTCACACTCACCTTCGGCACCAGCATCATGCCGGATATTGCCCAGGTCCAGGTGCAGAACAAGCTTCAGCTCGTTCAGTCGCAGCTTCCCGATGTGGTGCAGCAGCAGGGCATCGAAGTCAGCCGCTCCACCTCGTCGATCCTGATGGTCGGCGCGCTGATCTCCACCGACGGCAAGCGGACCTCGGCCAATCTGGGCGACGTCTTTTCCACCCGCGTCGAAGACCAGATCAAGCGCCTGGAAGGTGTTGGCAGCATCAACGTCTTCGGCTCCGAATACGCCATGCGTGTGTGGCTCGATCCCTACAAGCTGAACAAGTATCAGTTGACGACCGCCGACGTGACGAGCGCGATCGAAAGCCAGAACACCCAGGTCTCGGTCGGTTCGCTCGGCGCACAGCCCGCGGTCAAGGGCCAGCAGCTGAACGTCACTGTCACGGCGCAAAGCCAGCTGACCACGGTTTCCGATTTCGAATCCATCATCCTTAAGGTCGAAAAGGACGGTGCCACGGTTCGCCTCAGCGATGTGGCGCGCGTGGAAATCGGCCAGGAAAGCTATGGCGGGGATTCCCGCTCCAACGGTCGCCCGTCCGCAGGCTTCGCGGTGAACCTTGCGACTGGCGCGAACGCGCTCGATACTGCAGCCCGCGTCAAGGATGCGCTGACGAGCGTCGCAGGCTCGCTGCCGGAAGGCGTGGTGATCGAATATCCCTATGACACCACACCCTTCGTCAAGCTCTCGATCGAAAAGGTCGTCCACACGCTGATCGAAGCCATCGTGCTGGTCTTCGTCGTTCTGCTCGTCTTCCTGCAGAACCTGCGCGCCACCTTCATTCCGATGATCGCCGTGCCCGTGGTTCTGCTCGGCACCTTCGGCGTGCTGGCACTGACCGGCTATTCGATCAATACGCTCACCATGTTCGCCATGGTGCTTGCCATCGGTCTTCTGGTGGATGACGCGATCGTCGTCGTCGAAAACGTCGAGCGCATCATGTCGGAGGAAGGTCTTTCTCCGGTCGAGGCGACGGAAAAGTCGATGGGCGAAATCACCGGTGCGATCATCGGCATCGCGCTTGTGTTGACAGCCGTCTTCATTCCCATGGCCTTCTTCGGCGGCTCGACAGGCATCATCTACCGTCAGTTCTCCATCACCATCGTTTCGGCAATGCTGCTCTCTGCCGTCGTCGCCATCGTGCTGACGCCGGCGCTCTGCGCCACAATGTTGAAGCCGGTCCATGCCAAGAAGGAACGTGGCCCGGCGGCCTGGTTCAACCGCAATTTCGGCCGCACCACCGATGGCTATGTCGGCAGCATCGGCCATCTGCTGAAGCGCCCGGTTCGCGTCACCATTCTGTTCCTCATCGTGGTTGGCGGTTGCGCCTGGTTCTTTACCCGCCTTCCAAGCTCCTTCCTGCCGCAGGAAGACCAGGGCGTACTGCTAACCATCGTGCAGCTGCCGACAGGCGCCACGACGGAGCGCACCAACGAGGTGGTGAAGCAGGTGGAAAGCTACTTCCGCGAGAAGGAAGCCGCCAATGTCGAATCCGTCTTCGGCGTGCTGGGCTTCAGCTTCGGCGGCTCCGGCCAGAACAACGCCATGGTCTTCACCAAGCTCAAGGACTTCACGGAGCGCACCGCACCGGAAGCACATGCCGCAGCCATCGTGCAGCGCGCCATGGGCACGTTCCTGTCCTTCCGCGATGCGCAGGTCTTCCCGCTTCTTCCTCCCGCGATCCAGGGTCTCGGCACCTCCAGCGGCTTCTCCATGTATCTGGTGGATAGCGGCCGTAACGGCACGACCGCACTGACCAACGCTTCGAAGGAATTGATCCAGCTTGCCAACGGCAATCCGAATATTAGCTCGCTGCGCTCCAACAGCCGCGATGCCGAATCGCAGATGAAGATCGATCTCGACAAGGAGAAGATGGGCGCGATGGGCGTCGATCTCGCCTCGGTCAACCTGATGCTCTCGACGATCTTTGCTGGTCGCGATGTCAACGACTTCACGCTGAATGGCGAATTGAAGCCGGTCTATGTGCAGGGTGACGCGCCCTATCGCATGCAGCCGGACGATCTGAAGCACTGGTATGCCCGCAATGCCAGTGGCGAGATGGTGCCCTTCTCCTCCTTCAGCACAATCAGTTGGCAGAATGCCGCACCGACCCTTGCGCGCTTCAACGGCACGAGCGCCATTTCGCTCGATGGCGCAGCAGGCCCAGGCGTTGCCTCCGGTGATGCGATGAACGAGATGGAACGGCTGACGGCCAGCTTGCCCGGTGGCTACACCGTGGCCTGGCAGGGCATTTCCTACCAGGAACGCCTGTCGGGTTCGCAGGCGCCGCTGCTTTATGCGCTGTCGGTCCTGATCGTCTTCCTCTGCCTGGCAGCCCTTTACGAAAGCTGGTCGATCCCCTTCTCGGTCATTCTGGCCGTGCCGGTGGGTGTTCTGGGTGCGGTCACCGCCGCGCATTTCTTCGGCCAGTCCAACGACGTCTATTTCAAGGTGGGACTGCTGACCACGATCGGTCTTGCAGCCAAGAACGCCATCCTCATTGTCGAGTTTGCAAAGGAGAGGCAGGAACATGGATTGAGCTTGCTCGAGGCAACCTTGGAAGCGGCAAAGCTTCGCCTTCGCCCCATTATCATGACATCGCTCGCCTTCATTCTGGGCGTCGTGCCGCTCGCCATTGCAAGCGGCGCAGGCTCCGCGGCGCAGAATGCGATCGGTATTGGGGTATTGGGTGGTATGCTTTCTGCAACACTGCTCGGAATTTTCTTCGTACCGTCCTTCTTCGTCATTATCAGGCGGCTTTCTAAACGTTAACAACCGTTGAAATATGCTAGCAATGCAAATCGAGGCTGATAGAAGTATGGCAGATTCGAAAGCTGCACCTCCTTCAGCAAACAGCAACGCGACGCTCGCTTCGACTGAGGAGCGCCCAGTGCGCTACACAAACCGGGATAACCATATGCTGTCACTTCGTGCGACCATTCCTCTGACGCTGCTCCTGCTTTCAGGCTGCGTTGTCGGCCCTGACCACAAGGCGCCGGAAACCCAATTGCCAGCCAAGTTCTCCGAAGGCAGCAAGACCAGCAATGGCGACATTGCCACGGTCGCATGGTGGACCGCATTCAATGACAGCCGCCTGAACGGCTATGTTTCGACCGGCCTGTCGCAGAACCTGACCGTTCTGCAGGCGATCGAGCGCATCAACCAGGCCGAATCGAACATCACAGTAGCGGGCGCTGGTTCGCTCCCACAGCTCGGCTCGACCTTCCGTCATGAA
The DNA here is from genome assembly GCF_059421725.1 of Agrobacterium sp. GW821-FHT02D03. NCBI lineage: Bacteria > Pseudomonadati > Pseudomonadota > Alphaproteobacteria > Hyphomicrobiales > Rhizobiaceae > Agrobacterium > Agrobacterium sp. GW821-FHT02D03. The sequence goes on along the minus strand of NZ_JBWKVN010000001.1, from coordinate 555,812 downwards.
ACCTCCGGCAGCAAAGGCAGCTTCCCGAGCACCAATGAACGGGTCAGCAACACCACCAGCAACGCCTTCAACGTGTCATGGCTGCTTGACCTCTTCGGTCGTTACCGCCGCGAAAAGGAAAGCGCTGCCGCCTCGCTTGATGCCGCTTATGCAACGGCTGACGTTCAGCGCCTGACGCTGATCTCCTCGGTAGCCTCTGCCTATATCGACGTGCGCTACTACCAGGAGCGTCTTGCGATTGCCCGCCAGAACCTCGGGTCGCGCCGCGAGACGCTGGATCTGACCAAGCTGCAGCTGGAAGCCGGTGCTGCCTCGCGTCTCGATGTCGTCCAGTCCGAAGGTCTGGTCAACTCGACGCTGGCGCAGATGCCGACGCTTGAGACCAACTACCGCCGCGCAGCACACCGCATCGCCACCCTGCTTGGCATGCCGGCTGATTCGCTGGTCGTCGAACTGCAGCGCGGCGCACGCCAGCCTGTTGCCCGCGCCGTTCCGCGCACCGGTATTCCTGCGGATCTGATCCGCAACCGTCCGGACATCCGCGCAGCCGAGCGTCAGCTGGCCGCAGCCGTTGCCAATATCGGTGTTGCCGAAGCGCAGCTCTTCCCAAGCATTACGCTGAGCGGCTCGATCACGCCAAGCTACACCCGCATCAGCGGTGGCGCACGCGGCACGTCCAATGGCTGGGGCTTCGGTCCGACCATCACGCTGCCGATCCTCGACGGCGGTGCCCTGCGCGCAGGCGTCGACATCCAGAAGTCGGTTGCCCGCGAACAGTACCTCGCCTGGAAGTCGACCGTGCTAAGCGCGGTGGAAGAAGTCGAAAACGCCCTGACGGCGCTCAACCGCGACCAGCAGACGGTCAACGCCTACCGCAAGACGGTCGATTCCTACAAGGAAGCCCTCTCGCTTGCGACCGCCAGCTACCGCGACGGCGCCTCCTCGCTGCTCGACGTTCTCGACGCACAGCGCAACGTCTCCGACGCCCAGGCAAACCTCGCAACCGCCGTTCAGCAGGCCGCGCAGGACTACGTGGCGCTCAGCGTCGCACTCGGTGGCGGCTATGCCGTGGGATCGCCAAACTCGGTTGCAGCCGTCAAGGTGGCGTCCAACGTGCCGAAGGGCATGTAAGGACCTCACCATACCGGTGTTTTTGAAATCCCGCGGCCCTGGCTGCGGGATTTTTGTTTGTGCGGGGGCTCAGGTCACGAGGTAGTGTGTGCTTCAGCAGCGCTGGCTGGCGAAGCCTTTGCGGCTCACCCCCCTCTGCCCTGCCGGGCATCTCCCCCTCAAGGGGGGGGAGATCGGCAACGGGCACTCTTTGCATTTCACATCTCACCGCTCACCGCAGTTTGGGGCAAGACGGTGCACCAGTTCGATCTCCCCCCTTGAGGGGGAGATGTCCGGCAGGACAGAGGGGGGGTGCGGTACGTCTCAGCGGGCGACCGAATGAGCCGAAGTGGGGTCACGGAAAGAGAAAACCTTTCCCCAAAAAACAAAAAAAGCCCCGGATCGCTCCGAGGCTTCTCAATCAAAAACGTCCGATCGCGCTTAGTTCTTGGCGCGCTCGACGTAGGAGTTGTCTTCCGTGGCAACGACGACGCGCACACCGGCGTCGATATGCGGCGGGACCATGACGCGGATGCCGTTGGAGAGGATCGCCGGCTTGTAGGAAGAGGATGCCGTCTGGCCCTTGACGACCGGCTCGGTCTCGACGATTTCGAGCGTCACGTGGCGCGGCAGCTCGATGGCGAGCGGCAGGCCTTCGTGGATGGAGAGAACGCAGGTCATGCCTTCCTGAAGGTAGGCCTTCTGGTCGCCCATGGTCTCGGCATCGACGACCACCTGGTCGTAGTTTTCCGGGTTCATGAAGTGGAAGCCTTCGCCATCCTCATAGAGGAACTGGAAGTTCAGGTCTTCGACGAAAGCGCGCTCGACCTGCTCGGTCGTGCGCCAGCGCTCGGATACCTTCACGCCGTCGACGATGCGGCGCATGTCCACCTGGGTCACGGGCGTGCCCTTGCCGGGGTGGAAGTTATTGGCCGTGAGCACGACGTAGAGCTTCCCCTCGACTTCGAGAACATTGCCCTTGCGGACGGATGAGGCGATGACCTTGACCATATGATTTCCTTGTAACTCAATGAAATGCGTCGTAAGGACGGCGCGGCTGCACTGACCCGATGGACGTTTTGTCTGTTTTCTGGGGCGCAACTACCTTAATTCCGGGAGAATTGCCAGCCTTTCAGACACGCGAAGCGAAAACTGTCATATGGTTTTCAAACGGGTGGCGCTGAAACAGACATTCAACCGGTGGATTAGGCAGCGTTGCCACGCACCTTGGTCAAGAGAGACAGCGGACAGACGGGCAGATGAGCACGCGCGCAGACACAACCTCATCCTGGTGGCAGCCGGACGTCCATATGGACCGCCGCCCCTTTCTGATGGGTCGCAACGCCATCCAGCGCGCCTTCCGCGACTTCTTTGCCGATCGCGATTTCATCGAGGTTGATACCGCCACTTTGCAGATTTCGCCCGGCAACGAGGCGCATCTGCATGCTTTTGCCACGACCGGCATTACCACGAGTGGCGAGAACGCGCCCCTTTACCTGCACACATCGCCGGAATTTGCCTGCAAGAAACTGCTGGCCGCCGGTGAAACGCGCATTGCCTGCTTTGCCCATGTCTATCGCAACCGCGAGCGCGGGCCGCTGCACCACCCCGAATTCACCATGCTGGAATGGTACCGCGCAGGCGAGACCTATGAGAGCCTGATGGCCGATAGCGCCGATCTTCTGGCGCTGGCCGCCGAAACGGCAAAGACCAGGCGCTTTGCCTATCGCGGCGGCGAGATGGACCCGTTTCTCGCGCCCGAGCGGCTCAGCGTCGCCGAGGCCTTCCAGCGCTATGCATCAATCGACCTACTGGCAACAGTGTCGGCCAATGGCGAGAACGACCGCGATCATCTGGACCGGCTGGCAAAGGCCTCCGGCATCCGCACGGCGGAGGATGATAGCTGGGCCGATATCTTCAGCCGCATCATCGTCGAGAAGGTCGAGCCTGAACTTGGCTTCGGCCGCGCAACGATCCTGGACGAATATCCGGTCAGCGAAGCAGCCCTTGCCCGGCGCTCGCCGCGCGATGCTCGCGTGGCCGAACGCTTCGAGCTTTACGCCTGCGGCGTGGAGCTTGCCAATGCCTTTGGCGAGTTGACCGATGCCGAAGAGCAGCGTCGCCGATTCGAGATCGAGATGCAGGAAAAGAGCCGCATCTATGGCGAGACCTACCCGATCGATGAAGAGCTTCTGGCAGCGCTGACCATCATGCCGCCAGCCAGCGGCATCGCGCTTGGTTTCGACCGGCTGGTGATGCTGGCAACCGGCGCGCCGAGAATTGACCTCGTCATGTGGGCGCCTGTCGCGGTCTATGGATCATGACGACACGCGCGCTGAAATCGGCTGACGATCTTCACGACGCAGGCCTCATCGACCAGGCGGCACTGGAGCGGGTGCGTCCGGTGGCGGAACGTTATGCCGTGGCGCTGACGGCAAGCGTGGCCAGGCTGATCGATCCAGCCGATCCACAAGACCCGATCGGCCTGCAGTTTATCCCGGATGAGGCCGAGCTTTATCAGACGAACGAGGAACGCGCCGATCCGATCGGCGACGAGGCCCATAGTCCCGTGCCGGGCATCGTCCATCGCTATCCCGACCGGGTGCTGTTGAAGGCCGTACATGTCTGCCCAGTCTATTGCCGCTTCTGCTTCCGCCGTGAAATGGTCGGCCCGCAGGGCAATGGCATGATGAGCCCGGAAGAGCTTACCGTCGCCTTCGACTATATCTCCTCCCGCCCGGAGATCTGGGAAGTTATCCTCACCGGCGGCGATCCGCTGGTCCTCTCACCCCGCCGTCTGCAAACGATCATGGAAGGCTTGAGCGCCATTCCGCATGTGAAGATCGTGCGCTTCCACACCCGCGTGCCGGTGGTCGATCCGCAGAAGATCGATGCCGATCTGATTGCCGCACTCAAGGCCAGCGGCAAGACGACCTATGTGGCGCTGCATTCCAACCATCCGCGCGAGATGACGCACGAAGCGTGCGCCGCCTGCGCAAGACTGGTGGATGCCGGCATTGCCATGGTCAGCCAGACGGTGCTGCTGAAGGGCATCAATGACGATCCGGCCGTGCTGGCAGAGCTGATGCGCAGCTTCGTCGAAAACCGCATCAAGCCCTATTACCTGCATCACCCCGACCTCGCCCCCGGCACCAGCCACTTTCGGCTGAGCATCGAAGAAGGCCAGCGGATCGTGTCGGCCCTGCGCGGTCATGTGTCGGGTCTTTGCCAGCCCACCTACGTGCTGGATATTCCAGGCGGCCATGGAAAAGCCGTCATCGGTCAGAATGCGGCGACGAAACAGGCCGAGGGTTGTTACGCGGTCTCCGATTTCAACGGGAACGATCACCTCTACCCGCCCTCGGCAGATTAAGTTCGGGACGAAATCTGCGGTGTTTCCGGCGCTTTGGCACAACCAAGCCGGATAAACAAAAATTTCACATTTCCGCCCCCGTCCTGTCATCATAAAGAAAAATATTCTACCTATATTGATAATCATTGATTCCGAGGCAATTCCGGGATATCAGTGATTCAACTGGAGAGTGATTCTTCGGTATTCCGGATCAACACGAGCAGAGGAGAGTGTCATGTCGAAATATACGCGTATTGCCGCGCTCCTGGGTCATCGGATCTCGAATGCCGGGCACAAATCCACGTGTTCCCGCTGCTGTCGAATGTGGTGACTTTTTAAGTCCCCCCAAATTTTCAATTCATTCAATTCGACAAAATGCTGTGTAGCCAAGCCACAGCGGGAGTATATAGTATGCAAAAGCAAGTCATTGAATTCGCTGGCGAACCCGTGGGTATCGTCGTACCGGACAACAACCGGCTGAAGTTCATCGCGGTCAAGTTCCATGTCCATGATCTGGACGAGCAGCGCTTCGACAGCGCCGAAGACGTGCGCACCGCCATCCGCAACCTTGTCCGCAATCGCAACGTCGCGGCACTGGTTTGAGCGGTTCCTGCGCCTGCGACCCAACCACCATGCAAAAACGATAAAGGCGATGCCCGTTTGAACTGGCATCGCCTTTTGATTTTGAGCCAGTCATTTTTAAAGCATGTCGCGCAAAAGTGGTCACCGGTTTTGCGGCAACGACATGCGACGAAACAAGGACTTAAAGCGTACGGAGCGAATCTGAAAGATCGCGTCACGCTTTGAGTCACGGCACACGACGCCGAATAAGCTCGTCAGCCACTTCCTCCACCCTAAGCAGCGACACGTCCACCTCCGCACGAGGCTATGGTGAGGTTCAACCTCTCCTGCCGTCATCCTCGGGCTTGACCCGAGGATCCACAGCTTCAAGCGTTTACGGGTGGGGTGATGGATCCTCGGGTCAAGCCCGAGGATGACGACCGAGAGGTTTTGCCCTAGGTCGCAGGACTGTTCCGCCCCTAATTCCAAGACGCTTAAGAGGCGTTAAAAGGCTCGGAAACCAAACGCGCCCATGCTGTGCTTCGCAGAACTTCGAGTCCCGAAAACTCCGACAACCTAACCCGTCTCAAAACGCCGTAAAGGTCAGCGTCGTCAGCGAGCGCACGATGCCCGGAATATTGACGATATTGTCGTTGATGAATTTGCCCACATCGTGCTCCGGCTCCAGATAGATCTTCAACAGCAGATCATATTCGCCGCTGGTGGAATAAAGCTCCGAAACCAGTTCGGTCTTGTAGATGGCGTCCGCAACCTCATAGGTCTTGCCGGGTGCGCATTGGAGCTGAACGAAGATGGGCTTCATGACTGGTCTTCCTCGCCAAAAGGCTGATGTGAGCGCTGCGAGCGGCAGACAGCCGCCGACGCATGGATGGGCCACTATTGGCCGAGGAGGAAGGCTCTTTCAAGCCTGCGCACTCCGGTAACACTACAAGGACAACCTATGATTCCAGTGAATCATCGGCAGCAACCACTTGCGTGAATATGAACATTCCGGGAACATTGGTGACGGCAGCGCTGATTCTCTTGCCGGAGGCCGCGCCGCCGCCACTGCAACCAAGCCAAAGGCGGCTCGATCATGGGATGAATAAAGGATCACTCTTCGGGGTAAATCCGTCAAGCCGCTCTTTGGTGAAACCAAAGAGGAATTTGATGACTACATATCAAATCACTTGCCATAGGCCCGATAACGCCGACAGAGACCGCCGGATGCAAGGAGTTGGCGGGCCTGACGCTGGAGGGTGGTACGGGACTGTCGACGCTGTAATCAGTTTGATTAATAACGGTCACAGTTTTTGGACAGTCGACCAACGAGGAAACTCCGTCTGGGTCATAGTCGCGAAGCGAAATGGCCGCGAATACATTAAAACTCAGTCGGATGATTTAGAGCCAAACAATCTCTTGTCCTTGCCTGTCTGTCCGCAATAACGACTGTACGAGCTTGTCTCCCCCAAGTTTGGGCTTGGGGGAGACACTAGAAGTCATTCTCTACTTCGTTTGGTGCTATTCCCGCCCTGCATGAATTGATGACGATATGTCGATGGTCAGCGCGGATGCGCCGCGTTAGAGTTTTGCCAAAGGGCACTTCACGGCGCCCGATCGCCTGCCCGGCAACGCTGCCTCATGATTGTGGATGCCCCCGATGTATAACGATCCCCGCTCGCATGGCCTTTGGGAAAAGACCGCTCCGCCACCGCCGCAAACGCGCGCGCTGGAAGGGGATGTGACAACGGATGTGGTGATTGTGGGCGGCGGCTTCACCGGCCTTTCGGCAGCTCTTCATCTGGCAGAGCGCGGCATCAAATGCATCGTGCTGGAAGGCAAGGAGATCGGCTTTGGGGGCGCTGGCCGAAATGTCGGCCTCATTAATGGCGGCATGTGGGTGATGCCGAAGGAACTGCCCAATGTGCTGGGCCCGGTCTATGGCGATCGCCTGCTGAATCTTCTGGGCAACGCGCCCTTCCTGGTGCGCGAGATCATCGAGAAGTACGAGATTGCCTGCGAGCTGGAAAAGAACGGCACGCTGCATTGCGCCGTCGGCGAAGCGGGGCTGACCGAGATTCGCGAGCGCTGCGACCAGTGGGCCGCCCGCGGCGCGCCGGTGCGCATCCTGAGCGGCGAGGAAACCGCAAGACGGGTCGGCACGAACGGATACACAGGCGCACTTCTCGATGAACGCGCCGGAACGCTGCAGCCGCTTGCCTATGTGCGCGGACTGGCCAACGCCGCACTGAAGGCAGGCGCCATCATCCACACGGCAAGCCCGGTGCATGCGACGGAAGCGAATGGCGAAGGCTGGACGGTGCGCACCGATCGCGGCTCCGTTTCGGCAGGCTGGATCATCGTGGCCACGGAGGCCTATAGCCAGGGGCCGTGGAAGATCATCCGCGAGGAGCAGGTCTACCTCCCCTATTTCAACTTCGCCACCCGGCCACTGGGCGATAATCTCGCCAAGTCCGTTCTGCCCGGCCGCGAAGGCTGCTGGGACACCAAGGAAATCCTCTCCTCCTTCCGCATGGACAAGGCCGGCCGCCTCGTCTTTGGCAGTGTGGGCGCACTGCGCAACACGGGTGCTAGCGTCCACCGCGCCTGGGCAAAACGCTCGCTCAAACGCCTCTTCCCGCAGCTTGGCGATGTGGAGTTCGAATGCGAATGGTACGGCCAGATCGGCATGACCGACAACGCCGTCCCCCGCTTCCACCGCTTCGCCAAAAACGTCGTGGGCTTCTGCGGCTACAACGGCCGCGGCATCGCGCCGGGCACCACCTTCGGCAAAACACTGGCCGCCCATGTGGCCGGCGAGATCAGCGAAAGCGACCTGCCGCTGCCGGTCTCAGAGCCCAAGGCGCAGAGTTTCAGGACGCTGAAGGAGGCCTATTATGAGGCGGGGGCGCAGGTGGCGCATTTTGCGGGGGAGAGGTTTTAGAATCTCATGCTGTTGAAAGTTTCGACGCAACACTGCGCGCGCAGTCTAACTCACATCATCCACCGGGGTCTAATGCGCGCCTTCGAACGCATGATGCGCATGATACAGTTTGCCGTTTAGGTCATAAAATGAAACGAGATAGAGGGGATAGGAAACCTATCCCCCCAGATCTTGTTCATTCTCAGTTAGAAACGAGAATGGGCCAAGCCTTGAGGCCATAAGCACGAGCCCACAAAACCTTACCGGTCTTGGGGCACTTCCGCCACGGGCGGAAGATGTACTTCTGACCCGGAGGCGGTGGGGGCAAAACAGTTCCTGCAGCCATCACCAGCTCCTAAGGGGCGCTGTTTACCTTGACACAAGCTTTGTTCGCTACTATTTGGAATTGCGACACTCCGTAGCACAAGCTTGTGTTTCGGCTTCCGCTCGGCTAGCCCCTTTGCAAGCCCGAGTTGGAAATTATCGAGAGAGAGACTTGGCAGCAACCAAGTCTCTTTTTCACATCAAGCCCTTACCTCTAAGAAACTTAATGCGGTTCCTGGCTGCTTCGTCAGAAACTCCGAATTTGGTACATATTTCGGAGCGGCTGATGTCTTTAGGCATGAGGTGTCTAGGCATCAGGAACTCTGCCGCGAATTGGTTCGCTTGTGGTTCGCTCATCAGGAAGGCCTTGATCGATCCGTCGTTTACGGCGCGCGCTAATGGAATACCGGTATGTAGGAATAGATGCCCGATCTCATGGGCGACGGTGAAGCGAGCTCGACCATCACCTTTCACGGCGGCGTCGTACACATCCTCATGAATGATGATGAATTCGCCATTTGGATCAGTTAGCCCCTCGGCTCCTGACATATCTCGGTCCTCTCCTATCTCAAGCCGAACAAAGTTCAGCTGGTTATCGAGTACCTTCTCCAAAATATCGATCACTGGCATATATGGGGTGTTCTCAAGGCCAAGATTGCGCCGAAAACCGTCTGCAATTGTCCCAATTGAATCCCATGATCGAGGCGGCACGACAAAGTTCTGACTACTCATTTACCTTTCCTCTATTTAAGATAAGTCGGATTTCCTCCAGATCAGACGATGAGAGATCGTTTAATCGGCGAGCCATAAGACCGGCAGTGTCTCTGCCCAGAGCATTATTCGGCTCTAAAATAAACGCTTTCCTTGAACGATCAGCGGCTATTCTAATTTTGTTGGCCGCCTCAGCCGCAAGTTGGTAAACCTTGATGACAGCTTCCTCGAAACCGGACGGAGGAGATTTTTTCCCAGTCTCGATTGAGGAAATGAAGGCAGCCGACTTATTGAGTTTGCCAGCCATCTCAATCATCTTCTCGTCGTGATCTATACGAATTCTGCGCAGTTCCTTTCCGAGTTCGGTTAGCATCTTGTGTTCCTTCTCGTCGGTACAGGGTGAACGATAACTCCCTGAGCCGATATTCTCACAGCTGAGAAAATTTGCAACTCATTTCGTGAACCAATTTTACCTGTTGGGTTAAATTTATAACTGATTCCCGCGGGAGAGTCGAATCTGTTGCAATGAGGGACAAAGCACGTGGCACGATATGCCATGCCCATCCCTCCGCTGCTCCGAACACATCGCTATATCCTTGCAAACATAACCCTCATCCATTACCACCGATATATCCAATCAGATATTTCGCTCGAGGGCCGCCATGACACTCCACCGCCGCATCATTCTGAAAACCGCCGCATGGGCCATCGCCGCCGGGTGCCTCGCGGCACCCGTCCTTTCCTCGCCGGCACTGGCCGCCGAGAAGGTCACCGTCTTTGCTGCGGCCAGCATGAAGAATGCGCTGGATGCGGCGAATGCCGAGTTCGCCAAGGAGAGCGGCGATGAGGTGGTGGTGTCCTATGCAGCGAGTTCGGCGCTGGCGAAGCAGGTGGAGGCGGGTGCGCCGGCGGATGTTTTCATCTCGGCGGATCTGGCCTGGATGGATTATCTGGCGGGCAAGGGGCTGATCAGGCAAGACACGCGGAGCAATCTTCTGGGCAACCGCCTCGTTCTGGTTGCGCCTGCGGCAAGTGCAAAGCCGGTGGAGATCAAGCCGGGGTTTGATCTTTCGGCTCTCGTCGGCAATGGCAAGCTTGCCATGGGGGCGGTGGATTCCGTGCCGGCGGGCAAATATGGCAAGGCGGCGCTGGAGAAACTTGGGGTCTGGTCCGCGGTTTCCGCCAAGGTGGCGGGGGCGGAAAGTGTGCGCGCAGCGCTGCTTCTGGTCTCGCGCGGGGAAGCGCCCTATGGCATCGTCTACCAGACGGATGCGGCGGCTGATCCCGGCGTGAAGATCGTCGGCACCTTTCCGGAAGATTCGCATCCGCCGATCATCTATCCCGTCGCGATGCTGAAGGATGCCAAAAGCCCGGCAGCGGCGGCCTATTTGGAATTTCTGAAATCGGCCAAGGCAGCACCCTTCTTCGGGGCCCAGGGCTTTACGGTTCTGAAGTAAGGGAGAGGCGCATGGTCCGAAACGGCGCGACGGGCTGTCAGAGCCGCATCATCGCGTCGGCTCTGATCGCGTTTGCGTGGAAACGCTGCTCGTCTTTGGCTAGAAGCGTGTCGTGATCTTTCAGATTCGCTGCCTAAGCTCCAGGTCCTTGTTTTGTCGCATGTCATGATTGCAAAACCGCTGCACAGTCTTGCGTGAACCATGCTTCAGAACGGGTATCGGAACAAATCCTTAAAGCAAATCGCGCAAAGTTGCTCAGCGGTTTGCAAGAACGATAGGCGGTCGGATCGGAAGCGCCCGTGTCGCAAAAGTGGGGGGCGGTGTTGCGCGCCCCGGCGCCTAAAGCATGTCCGCAAAAGTGTGCAGCGGTTTTGCGACAACGACATGCGACAAAACAAAGACCTAAAGCGTAAGGAGCGACTCTGAAAGATCGTGACGCGCTTTAAAAACAGGAATGGCAGTTTGGACTGGTTATCGCTGAGTGCGGAAGAATGGACGGCGATACGGTTGAGCCTGTGGGTCTCGACCGTTGCCATGCTGGCAAGCCTTCCCTTTGGCATTCTGATTGCGCTGGCGCTGGCGCGTGGGCGGTTCTTCGGCAAGTCGCTGCTGAACGGCATCGTGCACCTGCCGCTGATCCTGCCGCCGGTCGTCACCGGCTTTCTGCTTTTGATCCTTTTTGGCCGCAAGGGGGTGATCGGCGCGTTTCTCGATCAGCATTTCGGCATCGTCTTTTCCTTCCGCTGGACGGGTGCGGCCCTTGCCTGCGCCATCATGGCCTTTCCACTGATGGTGCGCTCCATCCGCCTGTCGATCGAGGCGGTGGATCGCAAGCTGGAGGAAGCGGCGGGAACGCTGGGGGCAAGCCCGCTCTGGGTGTTCCTGACGGTGACGCTGCCGCTCACCCTTCCCGGCATCATTGCCGGCATGATCCTCGCCTTTGCCAAGGCGATGGGCGAGTTTGGCGCGACCATCACCTTCGTCTCCAACATTCCCGGCGAAACGCAAACCCTCTCTGCCGCGATCTATAGTCTCACCCAGGTGCCGGGCGGGGATGCGGGTGCCATGCGCCTGACGCTGGTGGCGATCGTTATTTCCATGGTGGCGCTGCTGGCATCGGAATTTCTCGCCCGCTTGGTCAGCAGAAGGGTGGCCGGGCAATGACGCTGTCCTTCTCCGCCCGCCACAGGCTGGGCAGCTTCACCCTGGATGCAGCCTTTACCGCAGACAAAGGCGTGACCGCGCTTTTCGGTCGCTCCGGCTCCGGCAAGACCTCGGTGATGCGCATCATTGCCGGGCTGACGAAGCCGGATGAAGGGCGGATCGAACTGGATGGCACGGTGCTGGCCGATCGGCAAAAACGCATCTTCACGCCCGCGCATAAAAGGCGCTTCGGCTATGTGTTTCAGGAAGCGAGGCTTTTTCCGCATTTGAGCGTGGAGCAGAACCTGCATTATGGCCGCTGGTTTTCTGGTGCCAGTGCGGATGCGGCCGCCTCCTTACGCGTCATTGAGATGCTCGGCATCGGCGCGCTGTTGCAGCGGCGGCCGGAAAAGCTCTCCGGTGGCGAAAAGCAGCGTGTGGCGATTGGCCGAGCGCTCCTCTCCTCCCCCCGCCTGCTGTTGATGGACGAGCCGCTGGCCGCCCTAGATGAGGCGCGCAAGGCCGAGATCATCCCCTATCTGGAGCGGCTGCGCGACGAGACGACCATCCCGATCCTTTATGTCAGCCACTCGGTCAGCGAAGTTTCGCGCCTGGCAGACCATGTGGTGGTGATGAAGGATGGCCGGATCGATGCCGCTGGCCCGGCCTCGGACATCCTCTCCCAGCCCGCCTTCAGCACCTATCTGGAGCGGCGCGAAGCAGGCAGCATTCTCTCCGGCACGGTGGAGGCCTTCGATGCCGCCCACCGGCTCGCGACCGTTCGGCTGGGTCAAACCGCACTTCAGGTGCCCGCGCAAACCGCAGAGCCCGGCAGGGCGGTGCGCGTGCATATTCCGGCACGAGACGTGATGCTGGCAACGGTGCGACCGGAGGGTTTGAGCGCGCTCAACATTGTCGAAGGCCACGTGACAGGCATGGCGCTTGGCGATGGGATGGCGCTGGTGCAGGTGGCGTGCAGCGGCACCCTCATCCAGTCGCGGGTAACGAGCCTTTCCATCGAGCGGCTGTCGCTCAAAGCCGGAAGCCCGGTCTTCGCCATTGTCAAATCGGCGGCACTTGACCCTTATTGAATGGGCCCTATTGAGAGGGCGCATCCTGAGCCTTGCGATCGTCGGCTGCGCGGTTGGCGTCCAGCCAGTCGAGATCGGCCTGCAGCGTCTCGCGCATCCGCGCTTCCATGCCGCGAAAGCGCGCCAGCAGCTCTTCGCCAAAAGGCGTCAGCCCCGCACCGCCACCCTGCTTGCCGCCGCGCTGCGATTCGATCACTGGCTCTTTGAACATGTGGTTCAGCGCATCCACCAGCAGCCAGGCACGGCGATAGGACATGTCCATGGCGCGTCCGGCCGCAGAGATGGAGCCGGTGGCGGCGATATGCTCCATCAGCTCGATCTTGCCGCGTCCAAGCCGCTCGTTAGGCGGAAAATCCACCCGCAGCACGAGTTTGAGAGGCGGGCGCGATGGCGTGTCGCTCATGGCTGCGCGGCTCCGAAGCGATCCCGCCAGGATGGTTGCGCGCCCTCATGCGGAAGCGCGCTCGCCTCGAACACGCCGCGGGCAATGGCACGCGCCATGACCAGCGTGGCGAGATGGCAAAGTTCGGCAAAATCCGTGGGCTGCGTGAGCGCTTTTTTGCCCGTCGCTGCGGCAAACATCGTGTCGCCATCGCTGGACAGATGCGAAGGCAGCACGGCGCGCGCAAGCCCGTCATGCGCCATAATCGAAAGCCGATGCGCCTGCGCCTTGGTGATCACCGCATCCGTGACCACCGCGCCAATAGTTGTGGCCGTCAGCGTCACGCCCTTGATGCGCAGCGCCGTATCGGCCTCAGTGAACTGTGCTGGTAAGCCAAGCCCGCCAAATTCGCCATTGCGTTCGAAGGGGGCAGACCAGAAGTTTTTCGTCGTGCCAACCGTTGCCGAGCCCAGGGCATTGACCGCGACGATCGCGGCAATCGTGATACCGGTGGAGGTCTTGGCACTGGCAGAGCCCAGCCCGCCTTTCACGGTCGCGGTCGTGGCACCCGTTCCAGCGCCCACGGTGCCGAGCGCAAAGGGTTCCCGCGTGGCAGCCTTGAACGCCTCGTACCCCATGTCGCGATAGGGCGAATGCAGCCCCCAATCCTTGTTGCCGCCATTCAAGAGATCCATCAGGATCGCCTGCGGCACGATCGGCACGCGGGTATTGCCCACCGGAAAACCGCGCCCGGCTTGGCGCAACCCCGCCTGCACCCCACCCGCTGCATCGAGCCCAAAGGCCGATCCGCCGGAAAGCACAAAGGCATCCACCGCCTCCACCGTCATGGATGGATCAAGAAGCGCCGTATCGCGCCCACCCGGCGCGCCACCCAGAACCGAGCCGGAGGCAATCGCCGGTTCATCGAAAACGATGGCCGTCACGCCGGAGCCGAGCGTAAGATCGGTGGCATGGCCCACCGCAACACCGTCAATATCGGTCAGCAGATTATGCAAGGGCGGCATTCCTTTTGTTGTCGTGCCGGTATCCCGCTGTGAGGATGTGTTGTCAATTGCAGGATAGTCACTGTTGCCGGGGGTCAGCCTCACCCACCCTCATTCCTGTGCTTGTCACAGGAATCCAGTCAGACCAAGTCTTTGGTTTGAAAGGGCCTTTCTCGTCGCGCAGACGCGCGACTGCTAGATTCCTGTGACAAGCACAGGAATGAGGGAAGGAGGATATCCCCGCCGTCACCACTCTTCGGCTCTTTCAGTGTCCGGCGAGACGGACCGCACCCCCCTCTGTCCTGCCGGACATCTCCCCCTCAAGGGGGGAGATCGAACCGTTGCACCGTCTCGCCCCTTGAGGGGGAGATAGGACATGCGAAGATAGCCCCTGGCCGATCTCCCCCCTTGAGGGGGAGATGCCCGGCAGGGCAGAGGGGGGGCGGCAAATCCAGACCAGACATTCAAACCGGACAGCAGTGGATCAAGTCCGGGAGGACGGGGAATGCGCTCACCCTAAAAATAGCCTCACGAAAACACCGCCGTCCCGATCACCGGCGTCGACGGCACCGCCATGTCGCGGGGCTCGAGCATGCCGGAAAGATAGGCCTCACGCCCTGCCGTCACGGCTTTCGCAAAGGCGCCCGCCATGATCACCGGGTTGCCGGCACCGGCGACGGCCGTGTTGAGCAGCACTGCATCATAGCCAAGCTCCATCACCGTTGCCGCATGCGAGGGGCGGCCAAGGCCGGCGTCGACGATCATCGGCACATCGGGAAAATGCGCCCGCATGGATTTGAGCGCGGCGAGGTTCAGGGGCCCCATGGCGCTGCCGATCGGTGCGCACCAGGGCATCAGCACCTTGCAGCCCGCATCGATCAGTCTTTCCGCGACCACCAGATCGTCGGTCGTATAGGGGAAAACCTCGAAACCCTCGTCTGCGAGAATTCGCGCCGCCTCCACCAGCGCGAAGACATCCGGCTGGAGTGTGTCGTGATGGCCGATCACCTCCAGCTTGATCCAGTTGGTCTTGAACACCTCCCTCGCCATCTTTGCCGTCAGCACCGCTTCCTTGGCGGTATGGCAGCCCGCCGTATTGGGCAGGATGAGGCGGTCGAGTTCGCGGATCATCTCGAAGAACTGCCCGCCCTTTTTGCCGCCTGCCGTTTCACGCCGCAGCGAAATGGTCAGAATGTCGGTCCTGCTGGCGCGAACGGCATCCGCCAGAACGGCGGGCGACGGATAGCGCGCAGTACCCAGCAGCAGCCGTGAGCTGACATCGCGATCATACAATCGAAACATGGTTCATCCTCCCTGCATCGGGGAAAGGATTTCGATCCGGTCGGAATCCTTTAAGTGAAACTGCGGGCGATCCTGCGCATGCACGAGATCGCCATTGACGGCTGTGGCTAGCCAGTCGCCCTCGTAATCGAGCGCCGAGAGCAGTTCAGACAGCGTGGTGGCGGAAAGATCATGCACTTCGCCGTTGACGTGAATCCGCATGGGATACCTCCTTGTGGTCTAAAATGTCGGCAGCCTGCCGCGCCATGGCTGGCGAAAGCAGGAAGCCGTGCCGGTGCGCGCCATTGATTGAGAGCCTCTTGCCATCCTCAACGATGCGCGGAAGATTGTCAGGAAAGGCAGGCCTGATGCCGGTTCCGGTTTCGATGATCTGCGCCTCGCCAAAGGACGGATGCAGCGCGTAAGCGGCGTTCAGGAACTCCATCATCGAGCGGGCAGAAATCGGCCCCGCCTCCTCCGTCTCGATCATCGTCGCGCCCACCATGAAGCGCCCCGGCTCACGCGGGACGATGTAGAGCGGAATGCGCGGATGGAGGAGCCGTACCGGGCGCGACAGCGAAACCTCATGCGTGGCGAGATAGAGCATTTCACCGCGCACGCCCCGAAGTCCTGAGAGCGATCCGACCCGCGCATGGCCGGTGCAATCGACGATGCGATCGAAGCCGCCTTCATCGGGTGGCCCTCCGCCCAGATGGAAGGCGACGCCGCTTGCCACAAGACGCTGGTGCAGCGCCGCCATCGCCAGTCTCGGGTCAAGATGGCCCTCGCCCTCGAAGAACAGCCCATGGCGAAAACGCCCGGCAAGGTCCGGCTCGAGTGCTGCAATCTCATCCTCATCCACCAGCCGGTAGCCGCTGGTGCGGGAGGCAAAGCGGGTGAGTTCCGCCTTGTCCCGTGCGGGTGCGACCACCAGGGTGCCATGGCGTGTGACGAGGCCGGGTGCGGCCTCCTCCCACCAGTCGAGTGCAGTTTGGCCGAGATCGAGCACCGCCTGCTCGGCGCTCTCCCTTTCGCACCAGGGCGCCAGCATGCCGCCGGCAAACCAGGATGCGCCGTGGCCGATCTGCGGCGCGGTATCGAACACCGTCACCGCACATCCGCGCCGCGTCAGCTCAAGAGCAGCCGTCAGACCGGCAACGCCTGCGCCTTTGATCAGGATGCGCATCTCATTCACCGGCCACGGGCTTTTCCAGCGGCATGTAGAGATCGCCACCCTGACGGAATTTTTCCGCCATCGCCTCCAGCCCCTCCTTCTGGGCTTCGGCGCGGATATCATGGGAAATGCGCATGGAGCAGAATTTCGGCCCGCACATGGAGCAGAAATGCGCGACCTTGTGCGCTTCCTTCGGCAGCGTCTCATCGTGATAGGAGCGTGCCGTTTCCGGATCGAGCGACAGGTTGAACTGGTCTTCCCAACGGAATTCGAAGCGGGCGCGAGACAACGCATCGTCCCGCAACTGCGCCGCCGGATGCCCCTTGGCGAGATCGGCGGCGTGCGCCGCGATCTTGTAGGTGATGACCCCGACCTTCACGTCGTTGCGATCGGGCAGGCCCAGATGCTCCTTCGGCGTGACATAGCAGAGCATCGCCGTGCCGAACCAGCCGATCATCGCCGCACCGATGCCCGACGTGATGTGGTCGTAACCGGGTGCGATATCGGTCGTCAGCGGTCCAAGCGTGTAGAAGGGCGCCTCGCCGCAGGTCTTCAACTGCTTGTCCATGTTTTCCTTGATCTTGTGCATCGGCACATGGCCGGGGCCTTCGATCATCACCTGGCAATCCTTGGCCCAGGCGATCTGCGTCAACTCGCCCAGCGTCTCCAGCTCGGCAAATTGCGCGGCATCGTTGGCGTCGGCAATCGAGCCCGGGCGCAGGCCATCCCCCAGTGAAAACGACACGTCGTAGGCGCGACAAATGTCGCAGATCTCGTCGAAATGCTCGTAGAGGAAGCTTTCCTTGTGGTGATGCAGACACCACTTGGCCATGATCGACCCGCCGCGCGAGACGATGCCGGTGACGCGATTGACGGTCAACGGAATGTAATGCAGGCGGACGCCGGCATGGATGGTGAAATAATCCACGCCCTGCTCGGCCTGCTCGATCAGCGTATCGCGAAACACCTCCCAGGTCAGATCCTCGGCAATGCCGTTGACCTTCTCCAGCGCCTGGTAAAGCGGCACCGTGCCGATCGGCACCGGCGAATTGCGGATGATCCATTCGCGGATATTGTGAATGTTGCGCCCGGTGGAGAGATCCATCACCGTATCGGCACCCCAGCGCGTGGCCCAGACCATCTTCTCCACCTCTTCCGCCATGGAGGAGGTGACGGCGGAATTGCCGATATTGGCGTTGATCTTCACCAGAAAATTCCGCCCGATGATCATCGGCTCGGCTTCCGGATGGTTGATGTTGGAGGGGATGATGGCGCGACCAGAAGCCACTTCCTGGCGGACGAATTCCGGCGTCACATGATCTGGAATATGCGCGCCGAAGCTTTCGCCATCGCGCACAAGCTTCTCCTGCGCCGCCTCGCGTCCGAGGTTTTCGCGGATGGCGATATACTCCATCTCCGGCGTGATGATGCCCGCCCGCGCATAGGCCAGCTGGGTGACGGCTTTGCCCGCCTTGGCGCGCAGCGGCTGGTTGCGCACGGGAAATTCCGGCGTCAGTCGCTCGCCGGTGGCAAAGCCATTGTCTTCCGGCTTCACATGCCGGCCCTCATAGGCTTCGACATCGCCACGCGCCAGAACCCATTCCTGGCGATGACGCGGCAGACCGGCATCGATGTTCACAAGATGTGTCGGATCGGTATAGGGACCGGAGGCATCATAGACGGTCACCGGCGGCTCGCCGGCGGTGGGATGGACCGCAATTTCGCGCATCGGCACGCGGATATGCGGGTGAAGAACGCCCGGCTTGTGCACCTTGGTGGAGGCGGGCAACGGACCGGTGGTAACGGTTGGGGTAAGATTTTTAGCGGCAATGTTCATCGTGAGGCTCCAAAGCAAAACAGTGGAGACCCAGTTCGAGCATGAAGACGAAAAGCGCGGGATAGGAAAGATGACGGTTCCCCGGCGTTAAGCCGGTTCTGCCAGAATGCCCGCGTTTGCACCGTCCCTACGCCAGTATGAACTGGATCAGGTTCAACGGGTCACTGCGCGCTCTAGCAGTATCTCAGCCCCTTGCCGGGACCCCCCTGGTGAATGCCGCAATCAAAAACCTCATGGCGCCGATTGTCAAGCTGGCAGCTGGTTGCGCCAAAAGAGGGCGGTGGTGAAACCACAATTGCGTTGGGCGCCAAGCAATGTCACCGGAAATTAACCGCACCACTTATGACAATGTTATGTTTTTAAATGTAACTCAGAAGTTACGCGATAATGCCTCCAGTTAAAGGGAGATACTTGGGATGAATTCTACTATCCGTGACGTGCTGGCAAAATTCGGTCAGCTTCCCGTTTCCGTCGACACGCTTGCCGACGATGCCGATCTTTATGCCGCGGGCCTGTCCTCCTTCGCCTCCGTGCAGCTGATGCTGGGCCTGGAAGAGGCCTTCGACATCGAGTTTCCCGACAGCATGCTGAACCGCAAATCCTTTGCCAGCATCGCCGCCATCGAAACCACGGTCAAAGCCATTCTCGACGGGAAAGAGGCTGCCTGATGAACCTCGCCGTCGCGCCTCACCGTGAAGCACTGAGCGCCCGGGCGGCGCGGGTGGCGGCAATTGCCGCAAAACATGCCGATGCGGTGGATACCGAAGGCCGCTTCCCGAAAGAGGCCGTCGACGCGCTTCGCGAGGAAAAGCTGCTCGGCATCCAGGTTCCGGTTCACATGGGCGGCGAAGGCGCCACCATGCTGGAGCTTGCCGATATCTGCTCCATTCTCGGCCAGGCCTGTTCGGCCACCGCAATGATCTACGCCATGCACCACATCAAGGCCTCGAGCCTGGTGGAGCACGGCGAAGAAAGCCAATGGCACAGCGCCTTCATGCGCCGCCTGGCAAACGAACAATTGCTGCTGGCCTCCGCCACCACCGAAGGCGGCATTGGCGGCAATCTTCGCAATTCCATCTGCGCCATCGAAGTGGATGGTGACATCTGCCGCCTGGAAAAGGACGCGACCGTCATTTCCTATGGCAGCGAAGCCGATGCCATTCTCATCACCTCGCGCAGCAACAAGGATGCCGCTCCCTCCGATCAGGTGATGACGGTGTTTTTGAAGGACCAGTATAGCCTGGAGCGCACCCATGTCTGGGATACGCTTGGCATGCGCGGCACCTGCTCCGACGGTTTCCTGTTCAAGGGCGAGGCGCCGGCCGAACAGATTTTCCCCAAGCCTTTTGCCGAAATTGCAGCGCAATCCATGCTCGCCACCTCGCATCTTCTGTGGAGCGGCGTGTGGTACGGCATCGCGTCCGACGCGGTAGCGCGGGCGCAAAGCTTCGTACGCGCCGCCGCCCGCAAATCGCCAGGATCAGCACCGCCCGGCGCACTGCGACTGGCCGAAGTGTCGAACAAGCTGCAGATCGTCAAGTCCAACGTGATTGCCGGCATCAAGGCCTATGACGAGACCAGAGCCGACCCGGACAAGCTGATGTCGATGGGCTTTGCCATTGCCATGAACAACGTCAAGATCTGCTCGTCCGAGACCATTCTGGAAATCATCGACCATGCCATGCTGATCTGCGGCATCATGGGCTACAAGAACGGCACGCCCTATAGCCTTGGCCGCCATCTGCGTGACGCGCATTCTGCCCGGCTGATGATTTCTAATGACAGAATCCTGAGCAATTCCGCCAATCTCCTGCTGGTTCAAAAGCAGGATACGAGCCTTCTGAGGTAGGAC
Organism: Agrobacterium sp. GW821-FHT02D03; assembly: GCF_059421725.1. Taxonomy (NCBI): domain Bacteria; kingdom Pseudomonadati; phylum Pseudomonadota; class Alphaproteobacteria; order Hyphomicrobiales; family Rhizobiaceae; genus Agrobacterium; species Agrobacterium sp. GW821-FHT02D03. Next base: position 535,610 of record NZ_JBWKVN010000001.1, on the reverse strand, counting down.
CATGGACGCACAAACATCTTTCCTCGACAGGCTCTTCGACAAGGGTTTGCTCATCGATACCGGCGTCGACGGGCTCTATGGCCGAAGCGGTCAGTTCGAAGACGTGATCACCGGCCTCGAAAGCCTGGTCAGCAAAGTGGGTGCCGGCGATAAGGCCGAAGCGATCCGCTTTCCACCCGGCATCAACCGCGCCTATTTCGAAAAAAGCGGCTACATGAAGAGCTTCCCGCAGCTCGCCGGTACCGTCCATTCCTTCTGCGGCTGCGAGCTCGACCACGTCAACCTGTTGAAGACAATGGATGAGGGCGGCGACGACTGGGCAAAAGACCAGAAGATCACCGATATCGTGCTCACACCGGCCGCCTGCTATCCGCTCTATCCGACCATCGCCAAGCGCGGCAATCTGCCCGATGGCGGCGGTCTCTACGACATCCAGTCCTACTGCTTCCGCCATGAGCCTTCCAAGGACCCGGCGCGCCAGCAGCTCTTCCGCATGCGCGAATATGTCCGCATGGGCACCGAAAGCGACGTCACCGATTTCCGCCAGCTGTGGATGGATCGCGGCGTGGCAATGATGGAAGGCATCGGCCTCGACGTGAAGCTCGATATCGCCAACGATCCCTTCTTCGGACGCGCAGGCCGTATGCTGGCCAACAACCAGCGCGACCAGAACCTGAAGTTCGAACTGCTGATCCCGGTCACGTCGACGGCCAACCTGACCGCCTGCATGAGCTTCAACTACCACCAGGATGCCTTCGGCGCGAAATGGGGTCTCAATCTCGCAGACGGCTCTGTCGCCCACACCGCCTGCGTCGGCTTCGGCCTGGAGCGACTGGCGCTCGCCCTCCTTGCCAAGCACGGGCTGGATGTCGATCAATGGCCGCAGTCGGTTCGCGACACGCTTTGGAACTGAGGCCTAAGAGGTACGCATGACGGCAATTTTTGCGGCCCTGAGCCCTGAGAGCCATGTCCCTCACCTGCTCCACGCATCCGACAGGATGTGGCCGGAAACCAATTGCTTTGTCGATTTGTGGATCGAGCTTGTGGCCTCGTGCGGCCTGCCGCCCGAAGCCATGTTCGGCTTTACCCTGACGCAGGACTTCGAGGGCGACCACTTCACCTTCTTCAAGATGCCGCTCGAAGACCTCGAAGCGCTCTATGGCATCCGCTCGACCGAGCTTGCGATCTTCGACGATGTCGAAACCCATATCGAAACGCAGCTGAAGCGCGGCCGCATTTCCCTGATCGAGGTGGACAGCTTCTACCTGCCGGATACCCATGGGGTCGGCTACCGAAACGATCACGGCAAGACGACGATTGCCATCAACCGCATCGATCGCGCCAGTCTCAAGCTCGACTATTTCCACAATGCCGGCTACTTCGCGCTGGAAGGCGAAGACTATGCCGGCGTGTTCCAGCACCACTTGAAAGAGGGCGAACCGCCCTTCCTGCCCTATGCGGAATTCGCCAAGTTTCCGGAAAAGCCAGTCCCCGAAGAACGCCGCCGCGCAGTTGCAAAGCGCCTGCTGGTTCAGCATTTTTCCAGACGACCGGCGGACAATCCCATCCGGGCATTCTCGCAGGTCTTCCCGGCACAGGTGGAAAAGGTTGCCGACCGGCCCTTCGGCTTCTTCCACAAATACGCCTTCAACACACTACGCCAGCTCGGCGCCAATTTCGAACTCGCCGCCAGCCACCTGCAATGGCTTGCCGGACCACAGGCTTTCGATGACGCAGCCGCCGAGGCGCTGAAGATCGCCGAAGTGGCAAAGACGGTGCAGTTCCAGCTGGCACGCGCCGTGGCGCGTCGCAAATTCGAGCCGCTCGCCACCGCTCTTAATCCCGCGGCTGACGCCTGGGACGCGCTGATGGCGAAGCTCAATTCCCATCTCGACACCGCCAGCGAGGCCGCGTGAGCGCGAGCTTTCGACATGACGCCCTCTCCGGCCAGTGGCTGACGGAGGGTTGGACGCTGACATTGACGCAAGCCAGTGCCTATGAGCGCCCATCCGACATCCCGGCAAATTCGGAAAGCCTTGCAGCACCGGTTCCCGGCACCGTCGCCGAGGCGCTGGAGAAGGCTGGTAGCTTCGACCGCTTCGACCCACAACCGCTCAACCATCTCGATGCCTGGTACCGACTGACGCTCGAAACCGCTGCCCTGCAAAGCGCGACGCTGCATTTCGATGGCCTTGCGACCATCGCCGACATCTATCTGAACGACGAGCCTATCGCGCACGCATCTAGCATGTTCGAGGCGCTTGAGGTTGGCGTCACGCTTTCCGGCACGGATGAGCTGGCGATCTGCTTTCGCGCCCTGAAACCCCATCTGGAAAAGACCGGCCCCCGCGCCCGCTGGCGTCCGCAGATGATGTCGACGCAGGCGCTTCGGCTGATCCGCACGACGGCGTTGGGCTACATGCCCGGCTGGTGCCCGGAGATCCACGCCGCAGGACCATGGCGACCGATCCGGCTGGTGCGTGACGGCGACGCGGATTTCGACCTCACCTCCTTCGCCACCGAATTGACAGAAGATGGCGTTGGCATCCTCCGTGTCAGCGTTGAAGCGCGGTCCTCGTCCGTTATCGAGATCGGTTGTGGGGGTCGCTGGCAGACGCTTGAGTCCGTTTCAGACGCTCTCTTCTCAGCCGAGCTGCGGCTTCCGGCCATAGAGCCCTGGTGGCCCGCCACCCGTGGCACGCCGACGCTGCACGAGGTTCACCTTCGCATCGACGGCAAGACGCACACGCTGGGCAAAACCGGCTTCCGCCGCATCGAGATCGATCACGGTGCGGATGGGAAAGGCTTTGGTCTGACGATCAATGGCGTCGCCATCTTCTGCCGGGGTGCCGTCTGGTCCAACGCCGATATCGTCCGGCTTCCCGGCGCCAAAGAGGATTACGCACCCTGGCTGCACCTTGCCGCAGAGGCGGGCATGAACATGATCCGCATTGGCGGAACCATGGCCTATGAGACCAGAGACTTTTTTAGCCTTTGCGATGAACTCGGCCTGATGGTCTGGCAGGACATGATGCTCGCCAATTTCGATTACCCGGCGAAAGATGAAGGCTTTGTCGCCCATATCGAGAAGGAAACGGCGGACCTTCTGGCGAATGCGGCGCTCTCTCCCTCGCTGACCGTCATCTGCGGGGGCAGCGAAATGTACCAGCAGGGCGCGATGCTGGGCCTCGGCGAGAGCTTCTGGAAAGGTCCGCTGACCGAGGAGATATTGCCGCGCTTCATCAAAGCGCGTCGCTCCGACATCGCCTATGTCCCGAACTCACCCTTCGGCGGCGCGCAGCCCTTCTTCACCGACGAGAAGGTCGGCCACTACTACGGCGTGGGCGCCTATTGCCGCCCGCTGGACGATGCCCGGCGCGCCGATGTGCGCTTTGCCGGCGAGTGCCTCGCCTTCGCCAATGTGCCGCAGCAGAAGACGCTTGATCGGCACCTGCCCGTTCCCGCCGTTCATCATCCGGTGTGGAAATCCCGCGTGCCGCGCGATCGCGGCGCCTCCTGGGATTTCGAGGATGTGCGCGATCATTATCTGAATATCCTCTATGGTCTCGACCCGTCGCGGACACGGCGCGAGGATGGCGAGCGCTATCTCGACCTTTCGCGTGCCGCAGTTGCCGAGGTGATGGAAACGACCTATGGCGAATGGCGGCGCAACGGCTCCTCCTGCCAGGGCGCCATGGTGCTGACCCTTCAAGACCTCGTGCCCGGTGCCGGCTGGGGCGTGATCGATTCGACCGGCGAGCCGAAGTCGGCCTGGTATGGGCTGAAACGCGCCTTTCGCCCTGTGCAGTTGATCCTGACGGACGAAGGCACCAACGGGCTTGCCGTCCATCTCGTCAACGAAACGGCTGAAACGCGCAGCCTCATTGTCGAACTTACCTGCCTGCGTGATGGCCTGCAGCCTGTCGTTCGAGGCCAGAAGCAGCTCGAACTTGCGTCGCGATCCAAAGCAAGCCTTGCCGCCACGGATTGTTTCGGCGCCTTTTTCGATACCACCTATGCCTATCGATTTGGCCCGCCTGCCCATGATGTGACCGTCGCCAGCCTGAAGGACGCCGTGACAGGAGAGCTGATTGCCGACGCCTTCCATTTTCCGCGCGGCCGCGCCGCCGCCATGCATCCTGCGACGCTGACGGCGACGACCGAGCAGAAGGACGGCCGCTGGTTCATGACGGTGAGCACGGACCGGTTCGCGCAGTCGATCACGGTCAGCGCCGAAGGTTTCCGCCCGGCCGATGACTGGTTTCATCTGGCGCCTGGAGAGGCCAGGACCATCGAGCTGATCGCAGGCGAGAATGCACCCGCCGAGCCCCATGGCGAGATCCGGTCGCTTGGGCAACGTCAGCATTTTCGGTATTGATAAAAAATGTTTCGGTTTTCCGGCCAATGTTGTAGTGAAGCGACTTGTTTCACTGGTAGGTGAACCACCATATCCCTTACCCGTTTAAGCGCTCCCTTACCCCTCCGGAGCCGCTTTGACGCGCGCATGAACATCCATTACCTTCCACTTTATCCGGCACGGCATAGAAGTCCTCGATGGAAAAAAGTCTGACGCGTTACATCTGGACGCACACCAGGAATCAGCAGCTTTTCATTCTGCTGATCGTGGCGCTGTCGATGATCCCCTACTTCCTGGCCTTCGATCTGCCCAAGCAGATCGTCAACGGCCCGATCCAGGGCGATGGCTTCGAAGGCGCCAACGCCACCCAGCTGTTCATGCATCTGACGCTGAGTATACCCTATTACGGCACCGTCACGCTGTTTCCGGGCATCGAGCTGAACCGCATGGCGACGCTGATGGGGCTCAGCCTCACCTTCCTGGCGCTCGTCATCGTCAACGGCCTCTTCAAATATTACATCAACACCTACAAGGGCCGGCTGGGCGAGCGGCTGCTGCGCCGCATCCGCTTCCAGTTGATCGACCGGGTCCTGCGCTTTCCGCCCACGCATTTCAAGCGCGTCAAGGGCGCGGAAATCTCCAGCATGATCAAGGACGAGGTGGAGCCGCTCGGCGGCTTTACCGGTGACGCCTTCGTCCAGCCGGCGCTGCTTGGCGGCCAGGCACTGTCGGCGCTCTTCTTCATTCTGGTGCAGAATTTCTGGCTCGGCATGATTGCCGCCTTCATGGCCGCCATCCAGGTCGGCATCATCCCGAAAATGCGCCGCCGCCTGATCGATCTTGGCCGTCAGAGACAGCTGACCGCGCGCGAGCTTGCCGGTCGCATCGGCGAAATGGTCGATGGCATCGGCACGATCCATGCCTATGACACATCGAACTTCGAACGCGCCGATGCCGGCCAGCGCCTCGGTCAGATCTTCAAGATCCGCTACGACCTTTATCAGTGGAAGTTCCTGGTCAAATTCATCAACAACTTCCTGGCGCAGCTGACGCCGTTCTTCTTCTACGCGGTGGGCGGTTATCTGACGCTGCGCGGCAGTCTGGACGTCGGTCAGCTGGTTGCCGTCATCAACGCCTACAAGGAACTGCCCGGCCCGTTGAAAGAGCTGATCGACTGGGATCAGGCCCGCCAGGACGTGCAGGTGAAGTACGAACAGGTCTTCGAACAGTTCGATTCCCCAAGCATGATCGACCCGAAGATCCAGGATCTGGCGCCGGCGGCAGCAGCCGCAATCACCGGCCCGATCGTCATTTCGGCGCTGTCGCTGGATGATGATAGCGGCACGCGGCTGCTCGATCAGGCAACGCTCACCATCAACCCCGGCGAAACCGTCGCGATCGTCGGCAGCGCCGGTGCCGAGGCGCTGGCCGATGCCCTGGGACGCACGCTCTGGCCAACATCGGGCAAGATTTCCATTGGCGACACCGATTTCCACGATCTGCCCGAATCAGTCACCGGACGGCGCATTTCATACGTCTCGGCCGACAGCTACTTCTTCCACGCAAGCCTGAAGGACAATCTTCTCTACGGATTGAAGCATGCGCCCCTCAAACCCAAGCAGTATGAAGGGACTGAACTCGAGCACCGAAAATGGGAAGTCCGCGAGGCCAAGCTTGCAGAGAACCCGGACATGGATCTCAACGGCGACTGGATCGATTACGAGTCGAGCCCGGCAGGCCGCGAGGATCCGGAGCAATTTCTCAAATCCATGCTCGCCGTTTTGGACACTGTTCAGCTTTCGCCAGACATTCTCGAATTTGCGCTCCGCTCCTCCATCGATCCAATGAGCGACCTGCATCTGGCAGCCCGCATCGTCGAATTGCGCCGGACGCTGCGCAGCGAACTGGAACGCGAGAACCTCTCCGGCCTCATCGTCCCCTTCGAGCCGGACAGCTACAACACCGAGGCGACAGTGGGCGAGAACATTCTCTTCGGAACCATGCGCGACGCCCAGACCGGCAGCAGCAAGATCATCGAAAGCAAGTATTTCCTGTCGCTCATGCGCGGAACGGGCCTTTCCAAAACGCTCTTCGACATGGGTTATACGATCGCCGAGAACATCGTCGAAATCTTCTCCGACCTGCCGCCGGATCATCCGCTGTTTCAGCAGCTAAGCTTCATGACGGCGGAAGACATTCCGAACTATCAGCAGATGCTGCAGCGCCTGCAAGGCAAGCAGTATGACGATGCGAGCGAGGCCGACCGCCGCGCCATGATCCGCCTCAGCTTCTTCTACGTCGAACCAAGACAGCGTTTCGGTCTGTTGACGCCGGAGGTGATGAACCGCATCGTCGAAGTGCGCCACATGTTCCACGAGAACCTGCCGGGAGACCTTCGCGACGTGATCGAGCCCTACGATCCGGATCAATATGCCGCCTCCACCAGCCTGCTCGACAACATCCTCTTCGGCAAGGTCAGCCATCGTTACACCGATGCCTCGCGCCGCATCACCCGGATCGTCGCCGATGCCATGCGCAAGCAGGGCGTTTACGAGCGCGTTCTGGCCGTAGGTCTCGAATTCAACCTCGGTGCCGGCGGCAAGCGGCTTGGCCCATTGCAGCGCCAGAAGCTCAATCTCGCGCGCGCCTTGATGCGCCGCTCGGATTACTATGTGCTCAACCGTCCGCTACCGGGCCTCGATCATCGCCTGCAGCAGGAGATCGTCGACAACGTCATCGCCTTCTTAAGGAGAGATGGCGCAAATCCGGCAGTCTTGTGGGTCTTGTCGAACCCGTCGCTTTCCAAGATGTTCGATAGGGTTATCGTTGTTAACCACGGTACAATTGTCGCAGACGGATCATACGAGACTCTTATGCAAGAAAACGGTACATTCAAGGAAATGATCGCGGCCTGATACATTGCAGGCGCCCGACAGGAACACGAACCAGGACAAGGCTATGCTTTTCAAAGATGAAATTCAGATGCTGAAACGCGTTCCCTTCTTTAGCGAGATGGAACCGTCGAAACTCAAGTTGCTTGCTTTTGCTTCGGACCGCGTTTCCTATCTTGCAGGAGACGAGCTGTTCCGGCAGGGCGATATTGGCGATAGTGCCTATGTGCTTCTGACCGGCAAGGTCGATGTTCTGATCGACTCTCCGTCGGGCCAGATCAAGCTGACGGAAATGAGCGGCAACGCCATCGTCGGCGAGATCGCCATTCTCTGCGACAGTGTCAGAACCGCGACCGTGAAAGCCTCGACGCCGGTGGAGGCGCTGCGCATCGGCAAGGAGCAATTCTTCAAGCTGATGTCGGACTTCCCCGAGATCACCATCAAGGTCATGCGTGTTCTGGCCGAGCGTCTGACGCAGACGACGACGGAACTGAGCAAGGCTCGCGCGCATTCAAGCGTTTGATAATATATTCTTCCAGACTGCGGCGCTTTAAGGAAAAAATAAAAGTGGTGCTGCAGTCATAAAACTGAAATGCTGCGTGGAGTAGGCACGCGCCAGTTGTTGGCGAAGAGAAAACGGGACCCTACGGAGGAAGCGTTGAGACGGGTTGCCGTGGCAGGTTGGGGTGTATGATGGCGTTGAATTCCGACGGAGACCGTCGGGGCAATAGACAGGAATTCCGGGTCAAGATCTGGGGAGCGAGAGGGACGCTTCCTGTATCGGGAGAAAAATTCCACAAATATGGCGGCAACACGATCTGCATCGAGGTTCGATGCGGCGAGCATATCCTGCTCTTTGACGCAGGCTCTGGTCTTCATCCGGCCGGTCTGGCGCTGAGGGCCGAAGGTGCCGGCAGCGTCGACATGTTCTTCTCCCATTGCCACTACGACCACATTGTCGGCTTCCCCTATTTCAAACCATTCTTCAAGCGCGAGAACGACGTTCGCATCTGGTCCGGCCATCTGGCAGGCCAGAAGACCACCCGCGACATGCTGCGCGAATTCATGAGCCCGCCCTGGTTTCCCGCACCACTCGACATTTGCTGCGCCCATATCGATACCCGCGATTTTACCGCCGAAGACACGCTCTCGGTCCATCCGGACCTGTCGATCCGCACCGGTATGCTCACCCATCCGGGCAACGCCATCGGCTACCGCATCGACTGGCAGGGCAAGAGCCTTGCCATCATCACCGATACCGAGCATGAGCCGGGCAAGCTCGACAAGGCGGTGCTGAAACTGATCGACGATGTCGATCTCTTTCTCTATGACGCGAGCTTCACCGACGCGGAAATGGAGCTTTACAAGGGGTACGGCCACTCCTCCTGGCAGCAGGGGATCAAGCTTGCCAAACATGCCAACGCAAAATCGGTCGGCTTCATTCACCACGCCCCCTTCCGCACGGATGATGAACTCGACCAGATCGACCAGGATGCGAAGAAGGAATTTGCTGGCGCCTTTGCAGCCTATGACGGGCAGACGATCGAGCTTTAGGTCTTTGTTGTATCGCATGTCTTTGTCGCAAAACCGCTTCACAGTTTTGCGTGGACCATGCTTTAGACCGGCGGCTGCCTCGAATAAGACTAAAAAACATTATCTCCGTGAGGCTCAGGATTCGTCTTGAGCAGGCAAAGACAGCCGGTGTATCGGCAGGTCACGACAAAGCGTGCTACTGCGGACCGCGACAGACGACGATTATTTGAATATTCATTTGTATTGAACGAGATTTGAGGTCGGGATTGGCGCAATACGTGACAGAGACCTCTTTGCGGCGAGCGCGATTGCTCTCAGGTCTCGTCATGTTGGCCTTTGTCGCCTGTCACCTCTTCAACCACGCGCTTGCACTGATTTCCATCGATACGGCTGAATATGGCAGAGGCTGGTTCAGTCTCCTCTGGCTGAACCCGATCAGCAGCGTCATCTTCTACGGCTCGGTCGTCGTTCACCTCTTCCTCGTGCTGCGCTCCATCTACCTGCTGCGATCGCTGCAGATGCCGTGGCGCGAGGCGCTGCAAATCCTGCTTGGCCTGGCTATCCCCTTCCTCATCATCGATCACGCCGCCGGCATCCGGTTCTCCCGCATGCTCTTTGGCATCGATGAGGGCTATGACGTCGTCATCCGCCGGTTCTGGATCATGTCCCCCTATCTCGGCCTTCGCCAGAGCATTGCGCTGGTGCTTATCTGGGCGCATGGCTGTCTCGGCGTCTATTTCTGGCTGCGCTACCGAAGCTGGTACCGGCAGGTGGCGCCGTATCTCCTAATGTTTGCGGTTCTGCTGCCAATCATGGCGTTGCTGGGTTTCAGCGATGCCGGGCGGCAGATGGAGATGGACCTTCCGGCCGATCATCCCCATTCCGAGGCGGGGATGCGCTCGCCCTCAGACCCGCCGCCCGCCCCTTCGCCACGGTCGCCGGAGCGCCAGGCGACGATCTCGCATATCACCTTCGGGATACGGCTTGCCTTTGGCGCAGCCGTCATCCTGACATTTTCCGCGCGCGCCATAAGAGGCTGGCGGCAGAGATCGCGCGGCTTCGAAATCCTGTATGAAGACGGCCATGCGCTGCGCGCGCCGGCGGGTTTCAGCATTCTGGAGGCAAGCCGGCTCGAAGGCATTTCCCACTTCTCCGCCTGCGGCGGCAAGGGGCGCTGTTCCACCTGCCGCGTCAAGATCCTGGAATCGGAGGCTCCCCTGCCGGAGCCGGGCGATATCGAGCGCGCCACCCTGCAGCGTATTCATGCCGATTCCGATGTGAGACTCGGTTGCCAGCTTCGTCCGACCGGTCGCGTCAAGGTGGCGCTGCTTCTTGCCGCCCGCCAGCAGGATGATGCACCGGCCAATAACGAGCCGATCCGCCCCGGTCGCGAGGAGGAGATTGCGGTTCTTTTCTGCGATCTCAGAAACTTCACCGCCCTGTCAGAATCGCGCCTGCCCTATGACATGGTGTTTCTGCTGAACCGCTATTTCACCGTCGTCAGCCAATCGGTGGAGCAGGCAGGCGGGCGCATCGACAAATTTATCGGCGATGGCGCCATGGCGCTGTTCGGTCTGGACGGCAACCGGGAAACCGCCTCGGCCGATGCACTGAAGGCCGCCTGCCTGATCCTGCGCAATGTCGAGAAGCTGAATGAAGAACTGGAGCAGCAGTTTGCCGTGCGTCTGCGCATCGCCATCGGTATTCATGCCGGCCCGTCGATTGTCGGCATCATGGGCTATGGCGCGGCAAAGACGCTGACGGCGATCGGCGATACGGTCAATGTCGCAAGCCGCCTGGAGACGGCCGCAAAGGAATTCGACACCTCCATCGTCGTCTCGGAACCGGTGATGGTCCAGTCCGGGCACAAGCGTGACGGACTTCGAAGCCGCACCATTCCCATTCGCGGGCGCAGCTCGGAGATGAAGGTCTTTCTGATCTCCGAGGAAGAAGCCCGTGGGCTTCTGTCGTAAAAGCCTCAAATCTTGCGATACAGAAAATACCGATCCGTCGGCACTGTGTCCGGCACCGACAGCGGATCGAGGCTAGGCTCCTTCAGCGGCAGGCCGCTGATGGCAATGCCGCCCTTGGCCAGCGTGCCCGAAACGATCTGCGGCAGCCATGTGAGCGTCACCGCATCCTTCTCGTCATAGCCGGTGCCGATATCGGCATGAACGAGGGCCGCACCGATGCCCACCCACTCCTTCGCCGTCTGGTCGATTTCGCCCAGCACCAGATTGCCCTCTTCCGGCACGGAGGAGGCATGTGCGCCCATGGCGCGGTCGAAGGCGACGATGCGGCGATCGGGAAACAGCTCGCGCAGATGGTTGAAGGTGCGTCCATTGCCAAGCCCGATTTCCATGATCGGACCTTCGGCTGGCAGATCGAGATCGCCATGCACATGGTTCAAGATGTCTCGCTGGGCGCTGAGGCGGCGGATGAAGCTGTCCAGTCTGCTCATGTGAAGGGGTATCCGATCAGGCCTTGAGGATGTGGCTTGCGCTGATGCCGCGACGGGCAAAGGCGTTGCGCGTATCGATGATCAGCGGCGACCAGTCGGCAAGCTGCTGGTAATCGATGTTGTCGTGGTCGGTCGCAACCAGTACCGCGTCGAAGCTGCCAATGCTGTCCTTGGTCCAGGCGACAGACTTCATGCCCATCAGCTCGCTATATTCGCGCGTCTTGGGGATTTCCGCCACATAAGGGTCATGGAAGGCGACATTGCCGCCGCGCTCGAGAATGAGCTCGATCAGCTTCAAGGACGGGCTTTCGCGGATATCCGGCACGTTCTTCTTGTAAGCCAGCCCCAGCACCAGCACCTTGGAGCGGCTGAGCGCCTTGCCCTGATGGACGTCCAGCGCTTCCGCCAGCCGCCCGACGACATGGCGTGGCATGGCCGTGTTGATCTGGCCGGCGAGTTCGATGAAGCGGGTGGGGAGTTCGTACTCCTTGGACTTCCAGGTCAGGTAGAAGGGATCGATCGGAATACAGTGGCCGCCAAGACCGGGGCCGGGATAGAAGGGCATGTAGCCGAAGGGCTTGGTCTTGGCCGCATCCACAACTTCCCAGATATCGATGCCCATCGCCTCGTAGACGACCTTCAACTCGTTGACGAGCGCGATATTGACCGCACGGAAGACGTTCTCGGTGATCTTGACCGCTTCGGCCGTCGCCGTGGTGGAGACGGGAATGACGGTCTTGACCACGGAGCCGTAGAAAGCCGTCATCAGTTCCGCCGCATCCGGCCCGTCGCCCGCCACCACCTTCGGAATGGTGGAGGTGTGGAAGTCACGGTTGCCGGGGTCTTCGCGCTCGGGCGAAAATCCGAGGAAGAAATCTTCGGTCGACTTCAACCCGGTCTTTTCCAGGATGGTCTTGACGATGCCATCGGTCGTGCCGGGATAGGTGGTCGATTCCAGCACCACGAGCTGGCCGGGGCGAAGCGTTTCGGCAATCTCTCGGCAGGTGTTCTCCACATAGGAGAGATCGGGATCGCGATACTTGGTGAGCGGGGTCGGAACGCAGATCGCAATCACGTCGCAGTCGCCAAGCTTGGAGAAATCGCTGGTGGCTTCGAAAGTGCCGTTATCACAGGTGCTTGCCAGAATGTCATCCGGCACCGCCTCGATATAGCTCTTGCGCGCCTCGACGGCCTTGATCTTGCCCGGATCGATATCGAAACCCGTCACCTTGAAGCCGGATGTGGCGATCGTCATGGCAAGCGGCAGGCCCACATAGCCAAGCCCGATGACACCCGCCCGCGCATCTTTCGATTGAATGAGGTCGAGAAGTCGCTGTGCATTTGGAGAAGAGGTCAAAGCGTTTTGCGTCCTGCGCGCGAGGAAAACCTGGCCTTTCAGTTGGGCAAGAAGACCCATGGTGTCAAGGCTGCGACGGTCTAAATTACAGTTGACGAAGCGTCAGCCGAAAACGCATGACTGGTAGCCATGAAGATCGCATTCTACTGCCCGATGAAGTCTCCGCACCACCCGGTCCCCTCCGGCGACAGGCTGATGGCAAGGCTGCTGATGCAGGCCATGCGGCGCGCCGGCCACGAGGTCGAAGTGGTCTCGGAACTGCGGTCCTTCATGCGCGAGCCCAGTGGCGAAGAGGCGGATGCGCTGGCGCGTGACGCGGAGCAGGAACGGCAGCGCATCTCGGCGCTCTGGAAGAGCCATGGCGCGCCCGATCTCTGGTTTTGCTACCATCCCTATTACAAGGCGCTCGATCGTCTGGGACCGCATCTCAGCCGCTCCTATGCCATCCCCTATGTGACGGCGGAGGCCTCCTACTCCCCCAAGCGCAATGCGTCTGGCTGGGCGCAGGTTCAGGCAACGCTGCTGGAGGATCTGAGCCTTGCTGCGGTCAATATCTGCTTCACCCATCGCGACCGCGACGGCCTGCGAAAGGCCAATCCGGCGACGCGCCTGCAGATGCTTCCACCCTTCCTCGACACCTCTCTGTTCGAAGCAAAGACCCTGGCACCGCAAGCCGGGCGAATGGCGACGGTGGCGATGATGCGCGCGGGCGACAAGCTCAGCAGCTATGAGGCGCTATCGGCGGCTTTGACACGCCTGCCGCCCGATCTCGACTGGACGCTGGATATCATCGGCGACGGACCAGAACGTAAGGCTGTGCAGCAGCTCTTCCAGGCGACCGCACCGCATCGCCTCGTCTGGCATGGCGAGAAGACCCCACAGCAGATCGCCGAAATCCTGTCCTGCGCCTCGCTCTATCTCTGGCCCGGCCATGGCGAGGCCTATGGGCTCGCCTATCTGGAAGCGCAGGCCGCTGGTCTGCCGGTGATCGCCGAGCGCATCGCAGGCGTGCCGGAAGTGGTGATCGATGGAAAAACCGGCATTCTGACACAGCCCGGAGAGACGCAGAGCTATGCGGATGCCATGAAAGACCTGCTGACCGATCGGGAAAAGAGACGGGCCATGGCAGAAAATGCGCGGGCATTCGTCATCGAGGAGCGTTCACTGCGCAAGGCGGCATCGACGCTCGACCGAATTCTGCAAGACGCCAGAGGAAACGCACCATGACGGAAAAGAGACTTCTGGACACACTCGACAGCTTTATGAGCCGCGGCGTTGCCGCCGACCTCTGGCTGCGCGACGACGATGCGACGGTGCCGACGCCAGCGCTTGACCGCCTGCTGACGCTCTCCGACCGCTATGCCGTGCCGATGACGCTGGCTGTCATTCCGGAGCCCACCGGCGATGCCTTGGCACGTCGGCTGGACAGCGCCGACAAGATCGATGTCGCGGTGCATGGCTGGGCACATCAAAATCATGCCGGACCGGAGGAGAAGAAGCGGGAGCTTGGGCTTCATCGCCCGAAGGACACCGTGCTTGGCGAATTGCGTGCCGGCTTTGAAAAGCTGCAGACCCTTTATCCAAATCGCTTCGTGCCGTTGCTGGTGCCGCCATGGAACCGGATCGATCCGGACATCGTCGAAGGCCTGCCCGCCATCGGCTACCGGGCGCTGTCGGTCTATGGACCGGAAAAGACCGCTCCTCTTTTTCTCTTGAACACCCATGTCGATATCATCGACTGGCGCGGAACGAGAGGCGGCAAGGATCACGATCTGCTCTTTGCCGAAACTGCCGAGCGCATGGTGGCGGCCGAACAAGGCGCACGAACCACCGGCATTCTCACCCATCATCTCGATCATGACGAGACGGCATGGGCCTTTCTTGACCGGCTGTTTGCGCTGACGGCCAACCACCCCGGCTGCCGCTGGCGCAGCGCCGGAGCGCTGGTCAAAGAGGCCGGCTCGGCGGCCTGATGCCACGCGACAAAATGTCGAATATCAAGTCGGTCCGCGCAGGCGTAAGCACACGGTCAGAAAGCCACTAAAGCGCCGTGCGCCCTATGGGCGCACAAAGGACGCTTTAATTTTTGAGTCTACGCATCGTGCTTTCCGAAAACCGAATCCGATTTTCGGGCCGATGCTGTAGGCTCTGTTTGGAAAGTGTGACACACATGGAATGGTTCGAGTATTTCCCGATCGTAATGCTGCCGCTGAAGCTGCTCGTCGTCGGCATCGGCATGTATTATTCGGTCAAATGGCATTACGATCAGGGCAAGCTGAAACGCGCCGAAGACGAGAAGCGCAAAGAGCAGATGGCTGCGGCCGCGAAAGCCGCTGCAGAGCGTGATGCTGAACTGACGGAACTACCCCAGCCCTCACCATGATTTCCAGGCGATCAGCAGCCCATCGCCCTTGGCCCTGGCTTCGGCACGCGCCTCTTCCACCGCACTGAAATCCGCCCGGTCTGCCAGCAACGCCGCCACGAAATCGGCACCCGCCAACGTCACCGATCCCGCACGCGCCACCACGCTAAAGATCAGCGGGCCCGTGCCCCACCATGCGGGCGCGCGCGGCAGGCGCTCGGCAATCTCCGGCAGAGCCTGCAAGATGCGCTCGAAGACGGGATGGCCGGGCGGTGTGGCGATGAAGGAATTGGCGAGCAACACGCTTCCCTGCCCCGTCAGCCGCGGCGTTTCCTCGGCAAAGGCGGTGAGACCGACCATGGGAAGGATATCGCCGAAACTCATGTCGTCGCGCGCTGGATAGAAATCGCAATCGAGATAGATGCCGCCCACGCGCGACAGGATGAAATAGCGCGCCACATCCACAGCACCAGGATAATCCCCATCCTCCAGCATTCGCCGGAAGATCGGATCGGCATCGATGCCCTCCGCCTCAAGATCGGCCTCCCGCCACAGGCGATAGACATAGCCATTGGCCTCCGCATGTTTGCGCCAGGCAGCGGTTGCGGGCGGCACATCTTTCGTACCGATCCAGATCTGGTGGATCAGCCTTGGCACCGCCTCACGGTTCTTCTGCGCAATCGCTCGTCTTTCATTTGCGGAGAAACGACCATAGGGCGCAAATATCTCGGGCGGAGGCACCAGGAGAAATTGATAGCCGGCTTTGGCAACTGCATCGCCCTTGGCCTTGGCAAGCCGCAGATAGGCCGAATGCAGGCGGCGCGGCAGGCCAAGTGCGGTGATCTCACCCATGAGATGCTGATCGTCCTCTGCCGAAAGACGCGCCAGGCGATCCTGCACAGACGCGAAATCTTTCTGGGCCAGCAACCGGCGGATGTCTGCAAGCGTTTCATCGAAAGTGGCTTTGGCTGGCATGGTCGCTCCGCAGCTTTAATATCCCCGACATATCTTCGGAATAGAGGTTTTCTCGCAACCCCAAGATCAGGCAGAAAGCCGGAAATTTTCATGGTTTCAAGAGCATGGACAGAACCTGGAGTGTGCGATAACGTGAATGTCAAGCGCCGCGTGATAATGCTACAGGCATCCAACAAGACGGCAAGGGAACCTATGGCATGAGTGCAGGCGCAGACTTGCTTCGCATCGAAAATCTGCAAGTCTCTTTTTCCATCATGGGCGGACAGATCGAGGCGGTCCGGGGCGCAAGCCTTCGCATTCTGCCTGGAAAAGTCACCGCACTTGTGGGCGAATCCGGCTCGGGAAAATCCGTCATCGGCCAGACGATCATGGGCATCCAGCCGCGCACCGCAAGGGTCAACGGCCGCGTTCTCTTTTCCGATCCGCTGAAGCCCGATGAACGTCCTATCGACCTTCTGCAATTGGAGCCCGACGGCAAGCCCCTGCGCGCCATTCGCGGCAACCGCATCGGCCTGATCTTTCAGGAGCCGATGACGTCGTTTTCGCCGCTCCACACCATCGGCAACCAGATCGACGAGGCGCTGCGCATCCACTCGGTTCTGACACCGAAGGAGCGGCAGGAAAAGATGGAAGAGACTCTCGATCTCGTCGGCTTTTCCAATCCGGCCAAGATCTGCCAGATGTACCCCTTCGAGCTCTCCGGCGGCATGCGCCAGCGCGCAATGATCGCCATGGCGCTGATCTGTCGTCCGGCGCTGCTGATTGCCGACGAGCCGACCACCGCACTCGATGTGACGATCCAGGCGCAGATCCTCAAGCTTTTGCGCGACCTGCAGAGCCGGCTCAATATGAGCATGCTGCTCATCACCCACGATCTCGGCGTCGTCGCCAATATTGCCGATGAAGTCGCCGTCATCTACCAGGGCGAGATCATGGAGGCCGGCACGGTGGACGACATCTTCCGTGCGCCGTCGCACCCTTATCTCAAGGGTCTGATGGCAGCCGTGCCGCATTTCGACATGAAGCCTGGCGAGCGGCTGAAGGCGCTGCGTGATGTCACGATCGACAAGGAAAGCCTGATCGGCAAGAAGACGGCGAATGTCGACAAGGCGCCGGGCGTGCTGCTCAGCGTCAAGAACATCTCCAAGACCTATACCACCCGCAAATCCACCTGGTTCACCTCCGGCAGTGCCAATGCCACCAAGGCGGTGGATGGCGTCAGCTTCGATATCATGCGCGGTGAATGTCTGGGCCTTGTGGGCGAAAGCGGCAGCGGCAAGACTACGGTCAGCAAAATCCTGATGCGCGCTGTCAGGCCGGAAGACGGCGAGATCATCTTTCACAGCAAGAACGGCGATATCGATGTGCTCAATGCCAGGGATGACGACCTGCGCGAATTGCGCACCCGCATCCAGATGGTCTTTCAGGACCCCGTCTCCTCGCTGTCGCCACGCATGACGGTCGGCAATATCCTCAGCGAACCGCTGGAAATTCACGGTCGCGGTGACTCGAAATACCGGCAGGAGCGCGTCAAGAACCTGCTGCGTGCCATCGGCCTTGGCGACAATGCGCTGAACCGCTATCCGCACAGCTTCTCCGGCGGCCAGCGCCAGCGCATCGGTATTGCGCGTGCGCTGATGCTCGGGCCCGAACTGCTGATCTGCGACGAGCCCGTCTCCGCGCTCGACGTGTCGGTGCAGGCGCAAATCCTCAATCTGCTGAAGGATTTGCAGAAGGATCTGGGGCTCACCTATCTCTTCATTTCCCACAATCTCGCCGTCGTCGATTACATGGCAGACCGCGTGGCGGTGATGTGCGAAGGCAAGATCGTGGAGCTGGCGCCACGCGAAACGCTAATGCGCAATCCGATCCATCCCTATACGAAATCGCTGCTGGCCGCCGTCCCCTTCCCCGATCTCGACCGGCCGCTGGATTTCAAGACCATCGGCAAGATCAGCGCCACCGGTAAATTCGACTGGGGCAAGCAGTTCCGCGATGACGATAACGGACAGATGATAACAGCCGATCTCGGCGGCGGACACCTCGTGCTTGCCAATGCCAATGCGGATGTTCGGGAGCTACGGTCTTGATCACGCGCCGCACCACCCTTGCCCTGCTCGCCTCGGTCTTCGCACCCTGGAAGGCCTCTGCTGCCACCTATATCGATGCCGATTTCTTCAAGGAAAAGCGCGACAAGGGCGAGCTGCCGCCACTCGATCAGCGCCTGCCGAAAAATCCGCGCGTCATCAATCTGAAGGCCATGGGCCGCGAGCCCGGCCAGCAAGGCGGCAGTATCCGCATGCTGATCGGCGGCCAGCGCGACATTCGCCTGATGCCGATCGACTCTTACGCGCGGCTCGTGGGTTACGATGAGAAGCTGAACTTCATCCCCGACATCCTGGAATCCTACACGGTGGATGAGGAGCGCATCTTCACGCTGAAACTGCGCGAAGGTCACAAATGGTCCGATGGCAGCGATTTCACCGCCGAGGATTTCCGCTATTTCTGGGAAGACGTGGCGCTCAACCTGGAAATCCACAAGGGCGGCCCGCCGATCGAGCTGCTTGTCTATGGCAAGCCGCCTCTGGTCGAGGCCGTCGATCCGCTGACGGTGCGCTACACCTGGGAAGGCCCGAACCCGGATTTCCTGGCGAAGCTTGCCGGTGCGTCACCCGCCCGCGTCTTCCTGCCCGCCGCCTATATGAAGCAGTTCCACGTCAAATATCAGACGCCGGAAAAGCTGGCCAAGCTGATGAAGAAGAACAAGGCGGACGACTGGAGCAGCCTGCACATCAAGATGTCGCGCCAGTTGCGCCCGGAAAATCCCGACCTGCCGACACTCGATGCCTGGCGCGTGATCACCGCGCCGCCGGCCGAGCAGTTCATCTTCGAGCGCAACCCCTATTACCACCGAGTCGACGAGAATGGCCGCCAGCTTCCCTATATCGATCGCTACCTGCTGAACGTCACATCGTCGGAAATCATCGCCGCCAAGACGGCGTCGGGCGATAGCGACCTGCAGTTCATGAACCTCGATTTCAACGACTACACCTTCCTGAAGGATGCCGAGGCCCGCTACCCGCTGAAGGTCAATCTGTGGAAGCGCAGCCAGGGATCGCGGGTCTGCCTGCTGCCGAACCTGAACTGCGCCGACGACACCTGGCGCACCCTGTTTCGCGATGTGCGCATGCGCCGCGCTCTTTCGGTGGCGATCGACCGGCACGAGATCAACATGGTCTGCTTCTACGGCCTTGCCAAAGAAAGCGCCGACACCGTGCTGCCGGAAAGCCCGCTCTTCCGCCCGGAATTTGCGACCGCCTGGGCGCAGTTCGATCCCGAGCTTGCCAACCGGCTTCTGGACGAGATGGGGCTGACGGAGCGCAACGATCGCGGCATTCGCATTCTGCCCGATGGCAGGCCC
The DNA here is from genome assembly GCF_059421725.1 of Agrobacterium sp. GW821-FHT02D03. Classification (NCBI taxonomy): domain Bacteria; kingdom Pseudomonadati; phylum Pseudomonadota; class Alphaproteobacteria; order Hyphomicrobiales; family Rhizobiaceae; genus Agrobacterium; species Agrobacterium sp. GW821-FHT02D03. The sequence continues at coordinate 516,253 of NZ_JBWKVN010000001.1, read as the reverse complement.
GCCCATGTGATTGTCGAAACGGCTGGCGAAAGCACGCTGGAAACCGATGTGCTGGAGCTGATCACCGATCACTGGCGCAAGGTCGGCATTTCGCTGTCCAGCCGCCCGACGCAGCGCGACGTCTTTCGCAAGCGTGCCATGGGCGGCGAGGTGCTGATGTCTGTCTGGTTCGGCATGGACAATGCCATTCCCAACGCCGACATGCTGCCCTCCGGGCTTGCACCCACCGGCGACGACCAGCTGCAATGGCCGGTCTGGGGCATCCATTATCTCTCCGGCGGGCGCGAAGGCAAACCGCCGGATCTGCCGGAGGCCATCCAGCTGCTTGACCTCTTCAAGAAATGGCGCCGCAGCGTCACCTTTGAGGAGCGCAAGGCGATCTGGCTGGAAATGCTGTCGATCTACACGCAACAGGTCTTCTCCATCGGCACGGTGAACGGCGCGCTTCAGCCGATCGTTCACAGAGCCCGGCTGAAGAACGTGCCGGAAAAGGCGCTTTTCGGCTTCGAGCCGACCGCCTATCTCGGCATCTACATGCCAGACACCTTCTGGTACGACGGGAGCGCCTGACATGCTCAGATATATTATCGGGCGCATCCTTTTCATGATCCCGACGCTGATCCTGATCTCGATGCTGGTCTTCACCATCATCGAATTGCCGCCGGGCGATTACTTCGAAAGCTATGTCGCGGAAATGCGCGCCATGGGCGAGACGGCCAATATGGCCGAAATCGAGGAGCTGCGCAGCCGCTATGGCTTCGATCAACCGGCCCCCATTCGCTACTTCAGATGGGCGACTGGCATGCTGGTCGGCGATTTCGGCTATTCCTTCGAATACCAGTTGCCCGTCAGCGAAGTTGTGGGCGAGCGCCTGTGGCTGACGGTTCTGGTGTCCTTCGTCACCATCATCGTCACCTGGATCGTCGCCTTTCCCATCGGCATCTATTCCGCCACGCATAAATATAGCTGGGGCGATTACGGCCTGACCTTTCTCGGCCTGCTGGGTATCGCCATTCCCAATTTCATGCTGGCGCTGATCCTGATGTATTTTGCCAATATCTGGTTCGGTACCTCCATCGGCCATCTGATGGACCGCGAATATCTGAACCAGCCGATGAGCTGGGACAAGTTCAAGTCGATCCTCGAACACCTATGGATTCCCGTTCTCATCATCAGCACGGCAGGAACGGCGGGCATGATCCGGCGCCTTCGCGCCAACCTTTTGGATGAATTGCAGAAGCAATATGTGGTGACGGCGCGCGCCAAGGGGCTTCACCCCTTCAAGGTGCTGACCAAATATCCGCTGCGCATGGCGCTGAACTTCTTCATCTCGGATATCGGCTCCATCCTGCCAGCCATCATTTCGGGTGCTGAAATCACCGCTGTGGTGCTTTCGCTGGAAACCACCGGTCCGATGCTGATCCGCGCGCTGCAGAGCCAGGACATGTATCTCGCCGGCTCCTTCCTGATGTTCCTCGCCTTCCTCACCGTCATCGGCGTGCTGATCTCCGATATTGCGCTCGCCATTCTCGATCCTCGCATTCGATTGGGAGGTGGGAGCGTCAAATGACTTCATCCATTCCAAAGCCCGGCGAGCCGCTGGCGCATTACGTGTCCACCGCTCCCTTCGATCCCTATCTGGTGGAGCCCTCCACCACAGCACTCGCCATGGTCGGCCGGGCATCGCAGTGGAAGCTGATGTGGTGGCAGTTCAAGCAGCATAAGCTCGCGCTTTATTCCGGCGTCTTCCTGCTGCTGGCCTATCTCTCGATCTTCATCTGCGAGTTTCTGGCACCCTATAATCTGCACACGCGCGACGTGGAGAACATCTACGCTCCGCCGCAGAGCATTCATCTCTTCCATGACGGCGAGTTCGTCGGCCCCTTCGTCTATGGCCGCACCATGAGCCTCGACATGGACAATCTGCGCCGCGTCTATTCCGATGTGCCGACGGATGTGCAGAAACTCCGCTTCTTCTGCCGTGGCGACGGCTACACCTTCTGGGGGCTGTTCGATTCCAACATCCACCTCGTCTGCCCCGCCAAGGACGGACAGATGTTCCTGCTGGGCACAGACCGGCTTGGCCGCGACGTGCTGTCGCGCATCATCTATGGTGCGCGCATATCGCTGACCATCGGCCTTTTCGGCGTCGCCATGAGCTTCGTCCTCGGCATCGTGATCGGGGGCCTCGCAGGCTATCGCGGCGGCGTTTTCGACCTCATCGTCCAGCGCATCATCGAGGTGCTGCAATCGATCCCCAGCATTCCGCTCTGGTTGGCGCTCGCCGCCATCATGCCGGTCACCTGGAGCCCGATCCTCGTCTATCTCGGCATCACCGTCATCCTTGGCCTCCTGGACTGGACGGGGCTTGCGCGCGCCGTGCGCTCCAAACTTCTGGCACTGCGCGAGGAGGATTATGTGCTCTCCGCCCAGCTGATGGGCGCCAGCACCAGCCGCATCATCGGCCGCCATCTGATCCCCGGCTTCATGTCGCACCTGATTGCGTCCGCCACGCTCACCATCCCAGGCATGATCCTCGGCGAAACGGCACTGAGCTTCTTGGGGCTTGGCCTTCGTCCGCCGATCACAAGTTGGGGCATTCTGCTCACGGAAGCGCGAAGCGTCAGCGTGATTGCCTTGTATCCCTGGCTCCTAATCCCGATTCTTCCAGTCGTCCTCGTCGTGCTCGCCTTTAATTTCCTTGGCGATGGACTACGTGATGCAGCAGACCCGTTTAAATGACGGGGTTCACTGCAAGCATGCTTGGCGGTTTTGCGACCACGGCATGCGACAAGACAAGGCGCTTCTGCGCCTTCCGCATAAAGACACTCACCGCGCGCCCAGGCGGTAAGAAGAGGTTCTGCTCGTGACAGTTCGTTTAAACGATGCACGCATTCTGATGTACAGCCACGATTCCTTCGGGCTTGGACATTTGCGTCGATGCCGCACCATTGCCCATGCACTGGTGGAGGATTATCGCGGCCTGAATGTCCTGATCATCTCCGGCGCCACCATTGCAGGCGCCTTCGATTATCGCGCGCGCGTCGACTTCGTGAAGATCCCAAGCGTCATCAAGCTCAGAAACGGCGAATACACCTCGCTCGACCAGCATATCGATCTTCAGGAAACGCTGAAGATGCGCCGCTCGATCATCTACCACACCGCCGAGAGCTTTCAGCCGGATATCTTCATCGTCGACAAGGAGCCGATGGGGCTGCGCGGCGAAGTGGAAGAAACCCTCACCTATCTGAAATCTCGCGGCACCAAGCTGGTCATCGGCCTGCGCGACGTGATGGATGCGCCGCAGCTGCTCGAAGCCGAGTGGAAGCGCAACGATGTGCTGAACAAGATCGAGCGCTTCTATGATCATGTCTGGGTCTATGGCCCGCCGGATTTCCATGATCCGCTGTCCGGCCTCGAGGTGCCCCCCGGGGTTCGCGAGAAGACCGAATTCGTCGGCTTCCTGCAACGCTCCAAGACGCGGGGCGATAACCCCAACCGGCATGAGGAGGACTATATTCTGGTGACGACCGGTGGCGGTGGCGATGGCAGCGAGCTGATCGACGACGTGATCCGCGCCTACAAGTTCGATCGAACCCTCACCCAGAAGGCGCTGGTGGTGCTCGGGCCTTACATGCCGACCGAACAGCGGCAGAAGTTTGCAGCAAACGTTGCCGATATTCCGCAGATGGAAATCATCGACTTCGATAACCGCATGGAAGATCTGGTTGCCGGGGCGCAGGGCGTGGTGTCGATGGGCGGCTACAACACCGTTTGCGAAATCCTCTCCTTCGACAAGCCGGCACTGGTAGTGCCGCGGATCGTGCCGCGTGAGGAGCAATTGATCCGCGCCAGCCGCGCGTCTGAGCTTGGCTTGTTCGACATGCTCTCGCCCGAGGAAGCGGAAAATCCCGAACTGATGGCAAAGGCGCTGAAGGCGTTGTTGAAGCGCCCGCCACCTTCTGCCAATGGCCGCAACATGAAGCTCGACGGCTTGGAGAACATCTCGCGGCGCGTCGCCGAATGGCTGCAACCGGATGATACGCCAAACGTCATCTCCGCCACCGCCTGAGGCGGGCAGCAGCATGTCCGCGAAACGTCTGGTGATGTTGCGCCCCTCACATTCGCCGGCATTGCGCCAAGGGTGATTGCGCCAAAGAAAAGAAGGCACGACGACGTGACCGCAAAAAAGAAAATCGTGGTGCTGCTGAAAGGCTATCCGCGCCTCTCCGAGACATTCATCGCACAGGAACTCTTGGGACTGGAAAGAGCCGGGCTCGAACTCGACCTCGTCTCCATGCGCCGCCCCACCGACAAGAAGCGCCACCCGGTGCATGACGAAATTCGCGCGCCCGTCACCTACCTGCCGGAATATCTGCATGAGGAACCGCTGCGGGTGCTGAAAGCGCTATGGGCTTGCCGCAGGAAGCCTGGCTTCGGCAAGGCGCTGCGGCAATTCCTCCATGATCTCCGCCACGACTTTTCCCGCAACCGCTTCCGCCGATTCGGTCAGGCGGCGGTGCTCTCCCATGAATGGCCGCGGGATGCCGGCTGGCTGCACGTCCACTTCATCCACACGCCCGCTTCCGTTGCCGCCTATACGCATCTGATCACCGGCATTCCGTGGACGATCTCGGCCCATGCCAAGGATATCTGGACCTCGACGGATGCCGATCTCTCCTACAAGCTCGGCAGCGCCCGTTGGGCCGTAACCTGCACCGCCAGCGGCTATCGCCATCTGCAGGCGCTGTCGCCCACTCCAGCCACGGTGCATTTAAGCTATCACGGCCTCGACCTCACGCGCTTTCCACCGATGGAGGGTACCCGCCCGCCACGCGATGGCTCACACCCCGCCGATCCGGTGCAGATCCTGGGCGTTGGCCGCGCGGTGAAGAAGAAGGGCATCGACATTCTGCTGAAGGCGCTTGCCGCCCTGCCACAGTCTCTGCACTGGCGCTTCACCCATATTGGTGGCGGCGACGAACTGGCGACGCTGAAAGCGCTCGCCGAGGAACTGGGTATCGCCGACAGGATCACCTGGACGGGCGCGATGGATCAGAAACAGGTGCTGGAGCACTATCGCAAGGCCGATCTCTTCGCGCTCGCCTGCCGCATCACCGCCGATGGCGACCGCGACGGCCTGCCGAATGTTCTCGTGGAAGCCTCCAGCCAGGCGCTGACCTGCGTCTCCACCAATATTTCGGGCATTCCGGAATTCTTCGTCGATGGCGAAAACGGCCTGCTGACAGAACCGGAAAACGAAGCCGCCTTCTCCAAAGCGCTGGCGCGCGCCATCTCCGATCCCGCGCTGAGAGCGAAGCTGGGCCAAGCCGCCGAACACCGCGTGCGCACCGCCTTCGATCATCGCACCAGCATCACCGACCTCAAAAATCTCTTCGAACAGGAATGGGAGAAGACCCCGTGACCACTGCTACCGACGCTACACAAGCCCCTCGCGTGTTCTTCTATGTCCAGCATCTGCTCGGCATCGGCCATATCGCCCGCGCCAGCCGCGTGGCCCATGCACTGGTCGCCGATGGCTTCGACGTGACGATGGTGACAGGCGGAACGCCGGTTCCGGGCTTTCCGGGCGAAGGCATTCGCCATGTCGAACTGCCGCCGGTGGCGGTGGCCGATGGCAATTTTGCAGGCCTCGTCGATGCCAATGGCGCGCCGGTGGACGATGCCTTCAAGGATAATCGTACCAGCATGCTGCTGGGAGCCTATCAAGGCGCCATGCCGGATATCGTCATCATCGAGGCCTTTCCCTTTGGCCGCAGACAGGTGCGTTTCGAACTGCTGCCGCTACTCTCCGCCATCGAGAAAAGCATCAAGCGCCCGCTGGTGATGACGTCGCTGCGCGATATTCTGCAGGAGCGTGCCAAGCCCGGCCGCGACGAAGAGACCATCGATCTCGTCAAGAAACACTTCGACACGGTGCTCGTCCATGGCGATCCAAACTTCGTGCGGCTGGAAGAGACCTTTCCGCTTGCCGAACAGATCAGCCAGCGCATCGTCTATACCGGCCTCGTCGCACCGGCAAAACCACAGCCGCCGCAGGAGCGTTTCGACGTGGTGGTCTCCGCAGGCGGCGGCGCCGTGGGCGGCGCGCTTCTGAAAGCAGCGCTTGCCGCCGCACCACACATCCCCGAACTGAAATCCTGGTGCCTGATCACCGGCCCCAACATGCCGCAGGCGGATTTCGATGCGATTTCGGCTCAAGCCGGCGAGACTATTTCCATCTTCCGCTTCCGCAAGGATTTCGCCAGCCTTCTCTCTGGTGCAAAGCTCTCTATCTCGCAAGCCGGCTATAACACCGTCTGCGATATCCTGCAGGCCAAGTGCCGTTCGCTGCTCATCCCCTTCGCTGCGGGCGGCGAAACCGAACAGGGCGCCCGCGCCTCGCGTCTGGAAAAGCTTGGCCTTGCCCAGGTGCTGGAAGAAAACGCCATCTCGCCGCAGACCATGGCAGAGGCCATCCGCGCAGCCTTGGCTCTACCGGAGCCCGGCGAGATCAGCCTTGATCTCGATGGCGCCAACGGCACGGCGCGCGTTCTGCGTAGGCTCTATGCTGAGCATCAGATGGATGACGCGTAGGGTTTCGACCCTTGTAGCAACGGCCATGTACCCGTCCACCTGAGCTCAGAAGGCGTCTTCCGCACAACGTTCATATGGGGGATAAATCCATCCACCTCGTCATCCTCGGGCTTGACCCGAGGATCCATATTTTTGAAGCGTTTGTGGCCTTATTTCGTGGATCCTCGGCACAAGGCCGAGGATGACGGCGGAGAGGTTTTCGCACTGTGTTGAAGGCCGAATCAGCCGGAAACGTGTGGTGTCTCCAAGGCACCCCCACGCCCGACAGCCCGCTTAATAGTTGATCTTTTCCCGCCGAAACCCAAGTCCGATCAAACGGCCAGCCAGATGGGCGAGAAGCGGAAAGCGCATGATGGCGCGCACGAAGGCGGGCGGGCCTTTGGCCTTGGGGGCCGCCTCGTGATCCTTGCGGTTCTTGCTGCGCATCATCAATTGCAGCTTTTGGGTTGCCTTAGTGGGAAAAGTCCGGCGCTGTTCGATCGCAGCCAGATCGTCGTCGGAGATTGAGCCTTTGTCACGCAGAGCCGGCACCAGAATATTGGCCGCCGCCACCGCATCCTGAATGGCGAGATTGACGCCCACACCGCCAATCGGCGACATGGCGTGCGCGGCGTCGCCGATGCAGATCAAGCCGGGCTTCCACCATTGCGTCAGCCGGTCGATGCGGACGGTGAGAAGATACACATCGTCGAAGCTCTTGATCTCCTGCAGCCGATCGGCGGGCAGCGGGCAGACCTCGGCGACGCGCGTGCGGAAAGCTTCGATGCCTTTCTCGCTGATCTCGGAATAGACGCCGCGGCGCACCACATAGCCGCATTGCCAGTAGTCTCCACGATCGATCAGCACGAAGCCCTGCTGCGGGCCGGCATGGCCCATGGTCTCGTTGGGATCGCCCGGCTGTTTCGAAAGCCGCATCCACAGAACTTCCGTCGGAACGCCGAAGCGCTCGACATGCAGCCCGGCCTTGTCGCGCACCGTGGAATTGCGGCCATCGGCACCAACGACCAGATCGGCCTTCACGGTAAGGACGCCGGAGGGCGTGGAGAGCTTGAGGCCGCTCACCTTCCCCTTGGTCTCGATAAGGTCGCTGACAGCCGCATTGTGCAACAGGCGGAAGCTCTCGAACTGTCCGGCCTTGCCAGCGAGAAAGTTCAAAAAATCCCATTGCGGCATGAAGGCGATGAACTTGTGTTTGACCGGCAGCCAGGAGAAATCCGCGATGGTGCGCTTGTGACCGCCAACATCCGCATGCAGCTTCTCCGCCTTGGTATGCGGCAGCGCCAGAAATTCCTGGGCAAAACCCAGTTGCTCGATGAGTGCAATCGTCGAGGGGTGGATCGTATCGCCGCGAAAATCGCGCAGAAAATCGCCATGCTTTTCGATGACGGTGACATCGATCCCCGCCCGCGCCAGAAGCAGACCGAGCATCATGCCCGCCGGCCCACCGCCGACGATGGCAACCGTGGTCTCTATCGCCTGGGCGTCGTCGTGGTCGTCGCTTGGCATGGCAATGTCCTGTGTCATCATGCCTGATCGGCAGGCGGAAGCGGCGTGTTCTTCGGATAGGGCCAGCCCTTGATCAAACGGAACAACCATTCCTTGCGCGCGAAGATAAAGGCGAAGAGCATGGCCGTCCAGATGCCGAGCAGAAGGCCCGCCGCCACATCGCTTGGATAATGCGCCCCGACGATCACCCGCGAAACGCCGATGACGAGCGCCAGCGCCATGAACACATAGCGAAAGCGCGGGATCAGCATGGCAAAGGCGCCGAAGAAGGCACCCGCCGCCGTGGAATGGCCGGAGGGAAAGCTCTCATAGAGATTGTCGCCGGTAAATGGCGTCAGGCTGTAGGCGCCGATCTCGGCATAGAGTTCGGGACGTCCACGACCAATCAGGAATTTCAAAAGATGCACGAAGATGCTGGCGCTGCCGATCGTCAGGAAGAAATAGGCAAAGAGCCGCCATGCGGTGCGCAGCCTCCCCGAATAGGGGCTCGCCAGGAAAAAGCGCGCGGCAATATAGGCAAGGATGGCAAAGAGCCCGGTGCTGTAGAGCATCCAGCGAAAGGTGCCAAAATCGGTGATCGCCTCGTTGAAGCCGACGATTGAGCCGGGAAGCGCCTGCGCCCGCTCCGAGATGCGCGGATCGAAGGGAATGAAAACAAGCACCAGCAACAGGGTGATGACGAAAATCCAGCCGCTGGAGATCAAAAATCGCTTCATGAAAATCCTCTATTTATCAATGCCGTATCCAATGCGTCAGGGCGCGTCGCATCAAGCCACACAACCTGCATGCTCACACCATTATTGGCAAGCGACGCACGCAGATGTCATCGGTGAGGAAGAGGACGCAATAGTGGCGAAAAATCGCTGACAGGCTTTGACCTTGTTCTGCCCCGGTTTCGCTTGTAGAGCCATGAGGTAACAGTTTCCACCAAAGCCGGATTTCACATGACACGCCAAAAGGGCAGCAACCCGCCTGAAAAACTGACCGTCCTCGGCGCCACCGGCTCAATTGGAACGAACACGCTGGATGTCATCCGCCAGCTTGGCGGACGCGATCGCTTCGAGATATTGGGGCTGACAGGGGCAGGTAATGTGGCGTTGCTGGCTGAACAGGCGCGCGAACTTGGCGTGAAGCTCGCCGTCACCGCCGATGACGAAAAATATGCCGAACTGAAAGACGCACTGGCCGGAAGCGGCATTGCCGTCGCATCGGGCAAAAGCGGCTTGCAGGAAGCCGCAAGCCTGGAGGCCGATTGGGTCATGGCGGCGATTGCCGGCACACCCGGGCTTGAACCGACGCTCACAGCCGCGCGTCGCGGTGCCAATATCGCACTCGCCAACAAAGAGTGCCTCGTCACCGGCGGCGATGTCTTCATCTCCACCATGCGCGAGGGCAGCGGCACGCTGATTCCGGTCGATAGCGAACACAGCGCCATCTTCCAGTGCCTGGAGCCTCAGAACCGCGACAAGGTGGAGCGCATCGTCCTCACCGCATCCGGCGGCCCGTTCCGCACCTGGAGCCGCGAGCAGATGGATGGCGTCACCGCCGAGATCGCGCGCGCCCATCCCAACTGGTCCATGGGCTTGAAAGTCTCGATTGGCAGTGCCTCCATGTTCAACAAGGCGCTGGAAATGATCGAGGCGAAATATCTTTTCGACCTTGAGCCCTCGCAGATCGAAGTGATCGTCCATCCGCAATCCATCATTCATTCCATGGTGGCCTATACCGACGGTTCGGTCATCGCCCAGCTCGGCTGCCCGGATATGCGCACGGCGATCGCCTATGCCCTGACCTATCCCGGCCGCGGCACGCTCGATGTCGAGCGATTGGATTTTGCCAAGCTGGCACGGCTGGATTTCGAGGCACCGGACGAGGACCGTTTCCCCTCGATCAGGCTCGCGCGTCTGGCGCTGCAACGCGGCGGCGTGCAGGGTGCTGTATTGAACGCCGCAGAGGAAACCGCCTTTCACGCCTTCGTCGATGGCAAGATCGGCTTCTTGCACATGGCCGATACGGTCGAATCCGTCATGGAGCGGATGAATGATGGCAGGCCAGCCGATACGATCGAAGCCATTCTGGCCGCCGACGCGCAAGCCCGCGCTTATGCCGAGGATGTGATCCGGCAGAAGCAGAAGGCCGCGTAGGGCCTCTCCTCACAGTGATCGACAGGACGACAACCCGGTGGACGCCATCGGGCGCATAGCTGTGCGTAAAATGTCGATCCCGACTTGCCACGCCCCAGCTTTCTCGTTATGTCGCGTCTTGTTACGTTATTACATCACAAATGAGGAAACACGATGAAACTCACGCAAGCCCTCGCCCTCTCCGTCAGCGCGTTGCTGCTTCTGTCCACTGCCGCCGTGGCACAGGAGAAATCAGCGCCGGCAAAGTCCGAAAGCCACAACCACGCCCATAACCATTCCCACGGGCACTCGCACGGCTCCAGCGACGTCTATAAGGGCTACTTCGAGGACAGCGCCGTGAAGGAGCGCCCGCTCTCCGATTGGGAAGGCGATTGGCAGTCGGTCTATCCCTATCTCGTGGATGGCACGCTCGATCCGGTGATGCAGCACAAGGCCGAGCACGGCAAGAAGAGCGCCAAGGCGTTTCGTGAGGAATATGATGTCGGCTACAAGACCGACGTCAACCGCATCACCATCAAGGGCGACGACGTGACCTTCTATCGGGACGGCGAGGCCACAGAAGGCAAGTATGCCAGCGACGGCTATGAGATCCTGACCTACAAGAAGGGAAATCGCGGCGTTCGCTACATCTTCAAGAAGACCGGCGGCGATGCATCAGCACCACAATACATCCAGTTCAGCGACCACACCATCGCGCCGCAAAAGGCTGGCCACTACCACCTCTACTGGGGTGATGACCGCGCCACGGTGCTGAAGGAACTGACCAATTGGCCGACCTACTACCCGTCGTCCCTGTCGGGCAAGGAGATCGTCCGGGAGATGCTTGAGCACTAAAATTTAAAAAGGGGCGCAGCCGGCAAGCTGCGCCCCTTTTCAGACAGATGAGGTGACGATCAGGCAACAGCCCGCGCCAGCGCGCAACGCGACCACAGCTGATGAAGCGCACCGACCAGACCTTCGAGATCCGCATTGGTGTGAAGCGGGGTCGGCGTGATGCGCAGACGCTCCGTCTTGCGCGGCACGGTCGGATAATTGATCGGCTGCACATAGACGCCATGGTCATCGAGCAGGATATCGGAAATCCATTTGCACTTGGCGGCATCACCCACCATCACCGGAACGATGTGGCTGGGGTTTGCCATATGCGGAATACCGCTCGCGTCCAGCATGGAACGCAGCGTGCGCACGCGCTCCTGATGACGGGCGCGCTCGAAGGGGCTGGCCTTCAGGTGCTGGATCGAAGCCACGGCACCGGCTGCCAGGGACGGCGGAAGCGCCGTGGTGAAGATGAAACCGGAGGCGAAAGAACGGATGAAGTCGCAGAGCGCTTCCGACGCTGCAATATAGCCGCCCATCACACCGAAAGCCTTGCCGAGTGTACCTTCGATGATCGTCAGGCGGTCCATCAGGCCTTCGCGCTCGGCGATGCCGCCACCGCGCGGGCCATACATGCCGACCGCATGCACTTCATCAAGATAGGTCATGGCGCCGTACCTGTCGGCGAGATCGCAGATCTCCTTGATCGGCGAAATATCGCCATCCATGGAATAGACCGATTCGAAGGCGATCAGCTTCGGTGCTGCCGGATCGGCGGCCTTCAGCTTGGCTTCCAGATCTTCGAGATCGTTGTGCTTCCAGATGACCTTCTCGCAACGGCCGTAACGAATGCCTTCGATCATCGAGGCATGGTTCAGCGCGTCCGAGAAGATGATCAGGCCAGGGATCTTCTGACCAAGCGTACCAAGCGTCGCCCAGTTGGAGATGTAACCGGAGGTGAAGATCAACGCCGATTCCTTGCCGTGCAGATCGGCAAGTTCGCGCTCGAGTTTGACGTGATAATGGCTGGTGCCAGAGATATTCCGGGTGCCTCCCGCACCCGCGCCACAGTGATCGATCGCGGCTTTCATCGCCTCGATCACCTTGGGGTTCTGACCCATGCCGAGATAGTCGTTGGAGCACCAGACCGTGACGTCGCGCTTTTCACCATCGGCGGTGTAACGGGTTGCCTTCGGAAAATGTCCCTGTTGCCGCTCGAGGTCGGCAAAAACGCGGTAGCGGCCTTCCGAATGCAAGCCATCCAGTTCGGTCTTGAAATATGCCTCGAAGTCCATTCCATGCTCCAGAATACGTGCAAGCGTTTTCGGTCCACCTCCTTGAACCGTCAACCCCCTTGACGCCGATATTGCATCGCTGCGTCAATTCGCCTCCACTTTTGAACCGTTCCAATATTCTTATAAGACTCTAAAGGAATGACAAACTTGATTCATGTCAAACTGCTAAAAAATTTGGAACCTTTTCATCGACGCGCCGTTGAGTAGGGCACAATCGATTGACCAGGGGAGCGCAGCCTTAAATGGGGGCTTCCACAGTAACACTCGACTTGTTAGATATCTGCAGCGGTCGGAGGTAGCAGTCGCCGCAGATGTATTGGGACGCCTACCGAGAGCCATCGAGCTCAAATGTAACGTGGAGAGAGTTCATGAAGAAGGCTGTTGTTTTTGCTGTTATGGGTCTGGCGCTCGCAAGCTGCACGCAGACTGAAAAGACCACTGGTGGCGGCGCAGTGATCGGTGCGCTGGCTGGTGGCGCTATTACCGGTAACGTGCGCGGCGCGGCAGTCGGCGGTCTGATTGGTGGCGCGACGGGCTACCTTATCGGTCGCGCGTCTGAGCCGGGCTATTGCTACTATCGCGACCAGTACGGTCAGCGTTACACGGCACGTTGCCGCTAAGGCGTGGCACAATTGCATCAGAAGCCCCGGCAAAAACCGGGGCTTTTTTGTTTCCACATGCATGTGACCGTTTTTGGGGTGCCCCCTGTCTCTGATTTATGATTAAATTTAAGGGTATCAGCAACCAGCGTAAAACGGCAAAGCCGTTGTCTGCGCCGCAGGACTGCGACGAACGGGAGGCGGAGCGCGCGATTTGTTTTGGATCGCCACGCGCTTTAACGAAGGATAAACGGGCGGGAGCAATAATAAATGCTCAACCATAAAGCAGCGTATGCCAAACAAGCGGACTGACCAACGGAAGAGTATTGCGTACTGGAGGGCAGGCACTGCATTGGCGGTGGCGGCAGCCGTTACCTGTTCTCCGGGTTTCGTGCGCGAGGCCTTCGCGTTGAAGATCTTCGGCATCCAGCTGTGGGGATCCGACGACGACAAAGAGAATGAAGTTCTCAATCCCGTCAAATTTACCGTGACCCTCAACACGCCGGGTGCCGACAGCAAGCTGCGCGACAGTCTGGAAAAGAGTTCTCTTCTGGTCGCAGAGCCGGACAAGCCGGCATCGGGCGATCTTGGGCTTTTGATCCGCGCCAAGGACGATCGCGATAGGCTGGTTGCGGCCCTTTATGAGAACGCGCGCTATGGCGGCATCGTCAAGATCACCATTGCCGGGCAGGATATCGATTCCATTCCGCCCGTTCCGACCTTCAACACCTCTGGGCCTGTGCCGATCGTTATCGATGTGACGCCGGGACCGGTCTTCACGCTCGGCACCGTACGATTTGAGGGTGAAGTGGGCGGGCACACCCCTGCTGAATATGGTCTCGTGACCGGCGGAGACGCGGGCTCCCTTGCCATCATTCGCGCCGGCAACAAGCTGATTGAAGATCTGAAATCCGAAAGCCGGCCCTTTGCCAAGCTGACCAAGCGCGAGGCCGTCGCCAACCACGCCAACAACACAGTCGATCTGACCATGGTGGCAGAAGCCGGCCCCATCGCCGCAACGGGGGATGTGACGGTCAAAGGCGACCGGGCCGTTGATGCCGACTTCATCCGCCGATACTCGCGCTTGAACAGCGGCGAGCCCTACTCGCCGGAAAGACTGCGCAAGGCCTCCGACCGCCTGCGCAAGCTCGGTGTCTTTTCCAGCATCTCCATCAAGGAAGCCAACACGCTGGCCCCGAACGGAACATTGCCGCTGACCATTGAAGTCTCGGAAGGCAAGTTCCGCTATTTCGGCGTCGGCGCGCAGTATTCAACCACCGAAGGCGCTGGCTTGCAGGGCTATTGGGGCCACCGGAACCTCTTTGGAAAAGCCGAGTCGCTCCGCATCGAAGGTGCCGTCACGCGCCTTGGGGAAGCGTCCACCGTTCAGGACATGGATTATTCCGCCGGCATCACCTTCGTGAAGCCCGGGATCTTCACGCCTGAGACCACCTTCACCGCGAGCCTGAAGGCCAAGACCGAGCATCCGGACAGCTACGACGCCCAGACGGTCACGGCCTATGCCGGCTTTGCCTATGATTTCAACGACTACGACACCGCATCTGCCGGTCTCGAAGTCGAGTGGGAAAACACCGAGGATGCGTTCGGTGAAAACCAGTATCTGACGACTTCGGTCCCCCTGGAATTTGTCCGCGACAAGCGCAATGACAAGCTCAACCCGACGCAGGGCTTCCGCGCTTCAATTGCGGCCACGCCAAGCTATGAAGCCTTGAACGGCACGATCTTCAGCTCACTCGAAGGCTCGACCACCGGCTATCTCGGCCTCGGCTCGGATGATCAGGTGGTGCTGGCGGGCAAGCTTGCAGGCGGCGTGCTGGTTGGCGGCGGCTCGTTGGAAGACATTCCCACCACACGCCGCTTCTTTGCGGGCGGTGGCGGCTCGGTGCGCGGTTACAGTTACCAGGAAATCTCGCCCTATGCGGCCAATGGCGAAGCGACCGGCGGACGCTCCTATATCGTCACATCGCTGGAGGCACGCATCAAGGTGACCGAGACCATCGGCATCGTGCCCTTCGTCGACGCGGGCATCGTCTCCCCCGAGATCACCCCGGATTTTTCCGATATCCGTGCTGGCGCCGGCATTGGCCTTCGCTATCAGACACCTTTTGGACCCTTGCGTCTTGATGTCGCCATGCCGCTGGAGAAATATCCAAACGGCAGCAGCTTCGGCATCTACGCCGGTATCGGACAAGCCTTCTGAAGCTGAAGAAGGTACAGCCAACCACGCCGGGCTTGGCCTCTCAAAGGCACAATGTCCACATCTGTCACGACGACGAAGCGAAGTGTAGATTATCCTTCATGACCATCCTGATTCGATTGCTGAAGTGGTTCGCCTATATCGCGCTCGGGGCTGTCGCCCTTCTTGCGGTGGTGGTTCTTTTCCTGGGCTTGAGCCCCTTCGGCGCACGTTTCGTAGCAGACGAAGTCTCACGGCTTGCCTCCAGCAAGGATCGGACGATCACCATTTCGCCGCCGGAAGGCCTATTGAGCGGCAGGCTGCGGCTGGACACGGTGACGATTGCCGATCGGGATGGCCCCTACGCCAAGCTCAACGGCGTCGAGCTCGACTGGTCGCCGCTCGATCTCCTGACCGGTAAATTCCATGCCGAGAAGCTGACAGCCGCCACTATCACCGTCGATCGTCTCCCTCTTCCATCGACGGAACCGGCCGATCAGAGTTCCGGCAGCTTTACCCTGCCTGTCGAAGTGGCCATTGACGATCTCTCCCTGCCGAATATCGAACTCGGCCAAAAGCTTGCCGGCCGTCCGTTCTCGCTCAGCGCATCCGGCCATGGCTATGCCGCATCCGATACGATCACAGCCTCCCTCTCCGTCACCCGCAAGGATGAACAGCGCGCTTCGATCGACGCCGACTTCGCCTATGTTCCGGGCGAGAACGTGCTGAAACTCAAGGCGCTGTTGAACGAACCGGAAGGCGGTCTGCTCGCCAATCTGCTGCGTCTTCCCGGCGCTCCCGCCGTCTCCATCGACCTCAATGGCGATGGACCGCTGTCGGACTGGACGGGCAAGCTCGTCGGCTCCGTTGGCGGAAACCAGGTCCTAACGCTTGATGGCCGTCATAGCCTGGCATCCGATGGAACGCGCCGGATCACGCTGCGGGGCGGCGGGGAGCCGGATCGGCTGCTTCCGCCACTGATGCGCCAGCTCTTTACCGGAGAGACCAAGATCGACCTTGCCACATCAATTTCGCCAGAAGGACGCATCAGCGTCGAAAGCGGCAATCTGGAAACCGGCGCTCTGATCCTGACGGCCTCCGGCAGCATCGATCCGCAAGGCCAGAACGATCTGACCGCCAATCTGATCGGCACCAACGGCCCCGTCGATGTGCGCCTGCCGCTCGGGCAGGATGAAGTCCAGGCGCTGGTCGATGGCATCGATCTCAGCCTGCGCGGCAATGCCGATGCGGCCAGATTGAACACGGTCGTGTCGCTGCGCTCGCTCACCGCGCCGCAAGGCACGCTTCAGGGTGTGAAGCTGACCGCAACCAGCGACGATCTGAATGTCGCCAGCCGCACCGGTACGATCCGCACGCTGCTTGCCGTCGATCAGTCGGCGCTGACCGCGCCCGATCTGGAGCGCGCCATCAAGGCACCGTTGAAGCTCAGCGCGCCCTTGCGCGTCTCACCGCAATCCATCGCCTTTGAAGGCGCCACACTGGAAAGCGCCAGCATCGGCGGCACGGCAAGTGGCTCCTACGATCTCACCGAAGGCCGCGTCTCATCGAACCTGCGCCTCTTCGTGCTGCCGTCGGTACTGCCGACTGGTCTGTCTGAGAAATTCGACGGAACGATTGCGATTGACGGCTATGTCAACAGCCTCATCGGCGGCGCGACCAGCCTTGAAAACCTTGTGGTGAAGTCGAGCACGCTTGAAGCCAATGGCGATGTGACCCTCGACAATGGCACGATCGGTGCAAAACTCTCCGGCCGCCTGCCCTCGCTGCAGAAGCTGTCACCGCAGGCGCAAGGGTCGCTTGACTTTTCGCTAGAGGCAAACGGCCCGATCAATGCGGCGGATTTCACCGCCAATCTCTCAGCCACCCGTGCAACATTGGCCGGACGCTCACTGCAATCGCTCAAGGTTTCCGCCAGCGGCAAGGCGGATGTCGCAGCCCCGCAAGCCAAGTTCCAGGCGACCGGTACGCTCGACAACCAGCCGATCGATGCCTCTGCCGCGCTTGTGCAGACGGGTGAAGGCACGGCCATTCCGGAGCTGAACGTCAAGGTCGGCCCGAATGTCTTGACCGGCAAGCTGCAACTGACGCCGCAATTCCTGCCATCCGGCGACCTTTTCTTCGATTTTCCCGATATCTCACTGCTGGCAGCGCTCGCCGCCCAGCAGGCAAGCGGTGACCTGAAGGGCGATGTCGCCATCAGCAATACCAATGACAAGATTGCCGCCACCATTCGCGCCAGCGGCAACACATTACGGCAGGGCACCACGACGATTGCCGGACTGGTGGCCGATCTGAAGGTGGACGATCTTCTGGCGCTCGCCATCAACGGCAATGTAAAGGCGGACAAGATCGATGCGGGTGCTGCGGTCCTCTCCGGGATCACGCTTGATATCGATCATGCGGCCAACGCCACCACATTCGATCTGAACGGTCGTTATGACAATGCGCCGCTTGTGCTCAAGGGTCGGGCAAACACCGGTGCCTCGCCAATGACAGTCTCCGTGGACGCCTTCTCGGCAACGCCGCGCGGGATTCCGGTGCGGCTTGCCGCCCCCACTGTGATCGCCATCGAAAACGGCGCTGCCCGTATCGCCGGTCTCACCATCCAGACAGGCAACGGGCGTGTCGATGTCAACGGGACGGCTGGGTCGACGCTCGATCTCAACGTTGCCATCCGCGCGCTGCCCGCCAATCTTGCCAATGCCTTTTCGCCAGGGCTCGATGCGGCAGGCACCATTTCCGGCACGGTCGTGGCAAAAGGGGCAGCGACCGATCCGGCTGTCGATTACGATCTGACCTGGTCGGACGCAGCCGTGGCCCAGACGCGCGCCGCAGGCCTTGGTCCCTTGGGCATCAAGGCGAATGGCCGTTATGCGGGACAGACGGTGCGGCTTGATACGACGCTTTCCGCAGGCGGCGGCCTGGCGCTGTCCGGTGGCGGCACCCTCGGCCTTGCTGGTGACCGGCCGCTTGCCATGAGCTTCAAGGGCAATATTCCCTTTGCCGCGCTCGCAGCCCAGACATCCGCCCAGGGCTTCGTTGTCAACGGCTCCGCCGCTGTCGATATTCGCATCGAAGGTACCGCAACCGCACCCTCGGTAACGGGCACGATCACCACGGACGGCGCCCGCGTGACCGATGTTCGGCGCAATCTGACCATCAACAATATAGCCGCGACGATCAGCTTCAACCGCGATGTCGCCACCATTTCGCGGCTCACCGGCGCCATGTCAGGCGGTGGAACGCTCTCGGGCTCCGGCACCATCGGCATCAATCCCGGCGCTGGTTTCCCGGCCGATCTCAGCCTCACGCTGAACCGCGCCACATACGTGGACGGTACGCTGTTCTCCACCCAGGCCAGCGGCACAGTGACGTTGAAGGGGCCGGTGCTGACCTCGCCCATGCTGGCCGGAACGATCACGCTGGATAAGAGCGCCATCACCATCCCTGAGCGCCTGCCGGCCTCGCTGACGGAAATCGACATCAAGCACAAGAACGCACCTCCTGCGGTCCGGCGCCAGGATGCGGAACTGCGGGCCGACCAGGGTGGCGACGGCACCTCCTCCTCCATTGGTCTCGATCTTCAGATCAATGCGCCAAGTGGCATCTTCGTGCGCGGTCGTGGTGTCGACGCCGAGCTGAACGGCAATCTGACGGTGCGCGGCACGGCGGCGAACCCACAGGTCTCTGGCGGTTTCACCATGCGCCGCGGCCGGTTGGAAATTCTGACCCGTCGACTCGATTTCACCAATGGCGACATCACGTTCGGCGGCGGCCTGATCCCCGTTCTCAATATGTCTGCCGATTCCACCGTAGGCTCCAACACCGTAACGGTCACCGTCAGCGGCAATGCCAACGATCCGTCCTTTGCCTTCAGCTCCTCTCCCGCGCTGCCGCAGGACGAGATCATGGCGCAGCTGATCTTCGGCCAGTCCATGTCGAAACTCTCGCCCTTGCAGATTGCACGGCTTGCGGATGCGGCAAGTCAGCTGGCCGGCGGTCGCTCCACCTCCCTGTTCGACAGCCTGCGCAGCAATCTCGGCATTGACGATCTTGATATCTCCACCGACGCCGAGGGGCGCGCGCGTGTCTCCGCCGGCAAATATATCAATGACAGAACCTATCTCGAGCTGGAGCAGAGCGGCGATTCCGGCGCCAAGGCGATCATCAATCTCGATGTCGGCCGGGGCGTGAAACTGCGCGGTTCCGCGGGCGCAGATGGAGAAGGCGCCGCCGGCATCTTCTACGAGAAAGAATATTGATCAACTTATGCGTGAACCATGAGATTTAAGGTGGTAACGTTAAGAGAATAGTCAAACTTTTTGAAATTCAGAGATTCTTAAATTTGATGGGCTAAAACAATTGTTGTTGCCCTGAACCATCCGCGCCGGTTGCGCTTAAGGCTCTTGTCTGCACGCAACGCAATAGTGGTGTGACCTTGCGGTTGAACCGTGAGTGATGGAGTTCACTGAATGCTTTCTCTTCCTGGAACCCATGCCAAGGCGGTTCTAGCCGCTCTTGGTCGTTCTTTGGCGATTATCGAATTTGATACTTCGGGAAAAATCCTGTCTGCGAATGAGAATTTCTGCACCGCGATGGGTTACACGGCCGATCAGGTGATCGGCAAGCACCACAGCATGTTCTGCGAACCGTCCTACGCAAACAGCGATGATTACAGGCAGTTCTGGAAAAATCTCGCGGCTGGCCGTTTCGACAAGCGTCAGTATAAGCGGATCGCCAATGGCGGACACGAAGTCTGGATCGAGGCCTCCTACAATCCGGTCATGGCCGGCGGTAGCGTCAAGAGCGTCGTCAAGCTTGCAACCGTCATCACCGAAACGAAGCGGAAAGCGTCCGAAGATGCCGGGAAGCTGGAGGCGATTTCGCGTGTGCAGGCCATCATCGAATTCACCCCGACCGGCAACATCATCACAGCGAACCAGAATTTCCTCGATGCCGTCGGCTACAAACTTGAAGAAATTCAGGGAAAGCATCACCGCATTTTCTGCGAAGACAGCGTCCGCAACGATCCGTCCTACAACGAATTCTGGAGGACTCTGGCTGGCGGCACATTTACCGCAGCCGAGTACAAGCGCTTAAGCAAAAGCGGCAAGCCGATCTGGATCCAGGCATCCTACAATCCGATCTTCGATGAGAACGGCAAGGTGTTCAAGATCGTCAAATATGCGACCGACGTGACCGATCGCGTTGTGGCTGTGGACGATCTTGCCGCCAGCCTGACGGCATTGTCGAATGGTGACCTGACAGGCACGATCTCCGTGCCCTTTACCCCCACGCTGGAAAAAGTCCGCCACGATCTCAACGCCTCGCTGGAAAAGCTTCAAGGCGCCATGCGCGATGTGGCGAAAAGCACCAGCAGCATTACCATGGGTGCGCGTGAAATCAGCGACGCCACCGACAACCTTGCGCGGCGCACTGAACAGCAGGCGGCGGCACTTGAACAAACCTCTGCGGCATTGCACGAGATCACCCGCACCGTGGCGCAAAACGCCGAACGTGCCGAAGAATCAGGCCGCCTCGTTGCCAATACCAAGGCCGATGCGGAACAGTCCGGCCTCATCGTCGGCAAGGCAATCGATGCCATGGGCCGCATCTCGCAATCCTCGAATGAAATCGGCAACATCATCGGCGTCATCGACGACATTGCCTTCCAGACCAACCTGCTTGCACTGAACGCCGGTGTCGAAGCGGCACGCGCCGGGGAAGCGGGCAAGGGCTTTGCGGTCGTGGCGCAGGAAGTACGTGAACTGGCGCAGCGCTCGGCCAATGCGGCAAAAGAGATCAAGACGCTGATCAACACCTCCGCGTCGCAGGTAAAGGAAGGCGTCGATCTCGTCGGCGAGACCGGCAACGCGCTGAGCAAGATCGTCGGCCAGGTGGCGGAGATCGACACCAATGTCGCGGCGATCGTCGAGACGGCGCATGACCAGGCCAATGGCATCAAGGAAATCAACCACGCGGTTGAAGCCATGGACACCAACACCCAGCAAAATGCCGCGATGGTGGAGCAGACGACCGCCTCCAGCCACGGCCTCGCGCATGAAGCGCATGTCCTGCACGAACTTCTCGCGCAATTTAGATTTGAGAAACATTCTTCTGTTACGAATCAACCAGTGAAGCTGGAACAAAGAACGCCCGTTGCGCGCGCTCCGGAGAGGAAGCCGAAACCCGCGGTCTACGCGACATCCGGTTCTCTGGCTCTGGCTCCGACACAAAAGGATTGGGAAGAATTCTGATGGCAATGATCAACTCGACAAACTTCGGCGGCGAAACCCTCGAAATCATAGCGTTTCGTCTTCACGATCAGGAATTCTGCGTCAAGACGACCACGATCCGCGAAATCCGCGGCTGGGCACCGTCCACGCCTATCCCGCATGCGCCACCGGATGTGATCGGCGTCATGAACCTGCGCGGCTCGGTCATTCCGATCATCGACCTTGCCTACAAGCTTGGCATGACGAGCACGGTTGCCAATGAGCGCAGCGCCATCGTCGTTGCCGAAGTGCATAACATGGTCATCGGCATGCTGGTCGACCGCGTCTCCGACATTCTGACCATCCCGGCGAGCCAGGTTCAGCCAGTTCCGGAAGTCTCCGCCTCCTTTGACAAGTCCTTCTCCGAAGGCATCATTGCCAACGAACATGGCATGATCTGCTTCCTGAACCTCGCCAAGATGTTCAAGGGAACCGATATGGATGAACTGGCCGCCTGATCAGCGCCTCATCTTTAAGACCAATCATCAAAGCCGTGCGGACACCTCCGCGCGGCTTTTTGCTTTTCCCTGGAGGCCTTGCGGAGCGAGACACCGGAAAGATCCCGCTGACCACTGAAGCCATCACCGCACCACCGAAGAGTATTTTCTACACGTCATTATTGCGCTCGCGCTAAGAAAGAAACTTTTAATATTAATTTGCTCTAATACACTCAGACGAGCGCATAATCGATCCGGCCGATGCGCAAGTAACGGGCGTTCTTGTGCTCAGTTAACCAGGAGCACGACCACAACATTTCGGCTGTCCTGGAGAAGAAAATGTTTTGGCTGGTAAAGAGCGCAGACAAGACCAATGTTTTGAAGGCATTCTCCGCATCGCAAGCCGTGATCGAATTCGATCTGCACGGCAATGTGCTGGATGCAAACGCGAATTTCTGTGCTGCACTGGGCTATGAACTGTCCGACATTGTGGGAAAGCACCACCGGATCTTTTGTGATCAGGACTTTGTCAACTCCCCAGATTACCGTGACTTCTGGAGCGCACTCGCGTCAGGTTCCTTCAAGACCGGCGAGTTCAAGCGACTGCGCAAAGACGGGCGAGAAATCTGGATCGAGGCGTCCTACAACCCCGTCTTTCGCGGCAACAAGCCCTACAAGGTCGTGAAGATCGCCAGCGACATCACGCAGAAGAAGCTGAAGGCAAAAGAGGACAACAGCAAGCTGGAGGCGATCTCCCGCTCCCAGGCGGTCATCGAATTCACGCCAGCAGGCGACATCATCACCGCCAACGAGAATTTCTGTCGGACTCTGGGCTACGATCTCCACGATATCCAAGGCCGTCATCACCGCATGTTCTGCGAGCAAGCCTATGCCACGTCGGAGGCCTATCGCGATTTCTGGCGACGGCTGGCCTCCGGTGAATTCATCTCCGACGAGTTCGTCCGATTTGGCAAAGATGGCAAAGAGGTCTGGATCCAGGCGGCCTATAACCCCATCCTCGACGACAGGGGCGCAGTGGTGAAGGTGGTGAAATTTGCCACCGACGTGACACCACGCATGAGCGCGATCTCGACGCTTGGCCTGGCACTGCGCGCACTCGCTGAAGGCAATCTGCGCCAGAGGCTCGACACCCCATTCGTGCCGAGCATGGAGAAGCTCAGAAGCGACTTCAACGAGGTCATCGAGAAGCTGCGGCTCACGATGCAGACCGTGGCACAGAACTCGGAAATCATCGCCTCCGGCTCGGCAGAGATCCGGGTTGCCGCAGACCAGCTTGCGCAGCGCACAGAGCAGCAGGCAGCCTCTCTGGAGGAGAGCGCCGCAGCGCTCGAGGAGATCACCACCACGGGCGCGGACGCCAGCCAGCGGGCCGATGAAGCGGGCCGCCTCGTCAGCGCGACGAAGGCGAACGCCGAGCGCTCCGGCGAGATCGTTCACCGCGCCATCGCCGCCATGGACGCCATCTCCCATTCCGCCGGCGAAATCACCAACATCATCACCGTCATCGACAGTATCGCCTTTCAGACAAACCTTCTGGCGCTGAATGCTGGCGTGGAGGCGGCACGCGCAGGCGAGTCCGGCAAAGGCTTTGCTGTCGTGGCGCAGGAGGTGCGCGATCTTGCTCAGCGCTCCGCCGCAGCCGCCAAGGAGATCAGGCAACTGATCAATGCGTCGGGCGCGCATGTGGCGCGCGGTGTGGGGCTGGTGGGCGAAACGGGCGAGGCCCTGAAGGATATCGCATCCCAGGTCGAGTTGATCGACACCAACGTGGCGGCCATTGTCGAAGCGGCACGCGAACAGGCGTCAGGCCTCAGCGAAATCAACCATGCCGTGAACCTCATGGACCAGGCCACGCAGAAGAACGCCGCCATGGTGGAAGAGACGACGGCAGCCAGCCATGGGCTTGCACGTGAGGCCGAGACGCTCCGCCAGCTCCTGACACAGTTTGATGTGGGCTTTGCGACCGGAGCCTCGGCTGCTGCGCCTGCCCTAGAGGTCATGACCCCTGTGAGACACGCGCCGGCTCGACGCTATGGTTCAGCGGCACCAGCCGTCGTTGCAGCGGAGTGGACGGAGTTCTGAGGGCCTACAGCAATGGCTCGAAAATCGGAATCGATTTTCGGAAAGCACGATGCGTAGATCAAAGAAGATTGAGCATCCTTTGTGCGTCCAATAGGACGCACGGCGCTCTGATTGTCCTCCAGATGGAGTGTGACCATAAGCTAGGTGATGTCGCCGGCATGAGGTAGGCTGGGCAATGTCGACAGTCGCATTTGACGCCCTATGGCGGTCTATACTGCGCTGGATATTTCCACCGTTGTGAGCGGCGCCCAAAACAAAAAAAAGCGGTCACCAGGACCGCTTTTTTCTCATTTCCTATGTGGACGAGTGCTCGCGCGACCCCGCCCGGTCCTTTCAAGCGGCGACGAGAACCTCGTGCAGGTTCGTCAGCTCGTAAAGGTGCTTTTCCAGCTTCGTCAGGTGATCGTGGTGGTGGTTGCCTTCCTCGATCTCCGAACGGGCCGTTGCGATGCGCTTCTGCAGGTCGTCCGGGCTCATGTCGTCAGCCGAAACGGCCGATTCTGCAAGCAGCGTGCAGCCGGTCGGCAGAATGTCGGCAAAGCCGCCGAACACCACATATTTGTGGGATTCGCCAGATGCCGTCTTCAGCGTGACGATGCCGGGCTTGATCGTCGTCATGACCGGTGCGTGGTTCGCCAGAACCGTCATTTCGCCTTCCGTCGCCGGAATCACGACTTCGCTGACCGTTTCGGAAACCAGCAAACGCTCGGGAGAAACAAGTTCGAATTTGAAAGTGTCGGCCATGGCTATTCACTTCTTCTGATTGCGCGAGAGACGATGTCGCGGGGGGCAACGGCGCGCGGCGAAAAACCGCGCACCAGTTCAATCACATCAAGCGGCTTCGCCAGCCAGCTTCTTTGCCTTCTCGATAGCTTCGTCCATGGAGCCGACCATGTAGAATGCCGCTTCCGGCAGGTGGTCGTACTCGCCGTTGACGAGACCCTTGAAGCCCTTGATCGTGTCTTCGAGAGCCACGAGCTTGCCCGGAGAACCGGTGAAGACTTCGGCAACGAAGAACGGCTGGGACAGGAAGCGCTCGATCTTACGGGCGCGGGCAACCGACAGTTTGTCTTCTTCGGACAGTTCATCCATGCCGAGGATGGCGATGATGTCCTGAAGAGCCTTGTAGCGCTGCAGGGTCGACTGAACCTTACGAGCCACTTCGTAATGCTCTTCGCCAACGATCAGCGGGTCGAGCATGCGCGACGTGGAGTCGAGCGGGTCAACAGCCGGATAGATACCCTTTTCGGCGATCGAGCGCGACAGAACCGTCGTCGCGTCCAAGTGGGCGAACGAGGTTGCAGGTGCCGGGTCGGTCAAGTCGTCGGCGGGAACGTAAATGGCCTGAACCGAGGTGATCGAACCCTTGGTCGTGGTGGTAATGCGTTCCTGCATCTGGCCCATGTCCGTGGCAAGCGTCGGCTGATAACCAACTGCAGACGGGATACGGCCGAGCAGAGCGGACACTTCCGAGCCAGCCTGCGTGAAGCGGAAGATGTTGTCCACGAAGAACAGAACGTCCTGGCCTTCGTCACGGAAGTTTTCAGCGATCGTCAGACCGGTCAGAGCAACGCGGGCACGTGCGCCTGGCGGCTCGTTCATCTGGCCGTAAACGAGAGCAGCCTTGGAGCCTTCGCCACCGCCGTGCTTGTTCACGCCGGACTCGATCATTTCGTGGTAAAGGTCGTTACCTTCACGGGTACGCTCACCCACACCTGCGAAGACGGAGTAACCGCCATGCGCCTTGGCGACGTTGTTGATGAGTTCCATGATCAGAACCGTCTTGCCGACGCCAGCGCCGCCGAACAGGCCGATCTTGCCGCCCTTTGCGTAAGGTGCCAGCAGGTCGACGACCTTGATGCCGGTGACGAGGATTTCCGATTCCGTCGACTGGTCGACGTAGGCAGGGGCTTCCTGGTGGATAGAGCGCTTGGTTGCCGTGTTCAGCGGACCAGCTTCGTCAACCGGCTCGCCGATGACGTTCATGATACGGCCGAGCGTCTCAAGACCAACCGGAACCGAAATCGGCGAACCGGTGTTAGCCACCGGCTGGCCACGAACCAGACCTTCGGTCGAGTCCATCGCGATCGTACGAACGACGTTTTCGCCAAGGTGCTGCGCAACTTCGAGAACAAGGCGGTTGCCGTTGTTGTCGGTTTCGAGCGCGTTCAGGATCGCCGGCAGTTCGCCTTCGAACGCAACGTCCACGACAGCGCCGATAACCTGCGTAACCTTGCCGGTAGCGCCCTGGGTCGCTGCGGTCTTAATGGGGGTAGCTGCCTGAGCCATTATCCTTACCCTCTTTCCTTACCTCAGAGCGCTTCCGCGCCCGAAATGATTTCGATGAGTTCCTTGGTGATCTGAGCCTGACGCTGACGGTTGTAGGAGAGCGTCAACTTGTGGATCATTTCACCGGCATTGCGGGTTGCGTTGTCCATCGCGCTCATCTTTGCGCCCATTTCGCCAGCCACGTTTTCCAGCAGTGCGCGGAAAACCTGAACGGAAATGTTGCGCGGAATGAGGTCTTCCAGAATGGAGGCCGCATCCGGCTCGTATTCGTAGATCGCCGTGTTGCTGGTCGCTGCCTGTTCGACCGTCGGAACAGCAGCCGGGATCAGCTGGAGGCCGGTCGGGATCTGGCTGATCACGGACTTGAACTCCGAATAGATCAGCGTGCAGACATCGAACTCGCCAGCGTTGAAACGGGCAATGATGTTCTTGGCGATCGTATCGGCATTGGCAAAGCCCACCCGCTTCACGTCACGCAGTTCAATGCGCTCGATGATGTTGGACGAGAATTCGCGACGCAGGCTGTCATAGCCCTTCTTGCCGACCGTGATGATCTTGACCGTCTTACCCTGCGCCATCAGCTTGCGGGCTTGATCGCGGGCAAAGCGGGAAATCTGTGAGTTGAAACCGCCGCAAAGACCGCGCTCGGCCGTGCAGACGACGAGCAGATGCACATCGTCCTTGCCGGTTCCGGTCATCAGCGCCGGAGCGACATCGGCTTCCACCGCCTGAGCGATGTTGGCCAGCACGGCGCTCATGCGCTGCGAGTAAGGGCGGGCGGCCTCCGCAGCTTCCTGGGCGCGCCGAAGCTTCGCCGCGGCGACCATTTTCATCGCCTTGGTTATCTTCTGCGTCGCCTTTACGGAGGCAATGCGGTTTTTCAGATCCTTTAGTGAAGGCATCCGTTATCCGTCCCAGTCAGAGCCTAATCAGGAGAAAGACTTGGCGAAGTTATCGAGAGCAGCCTTGAGCTTGCCCTTGGTATCGTCGCTGATAGCCTTTTCCGTGCGGATGGTGTCGAGGATCGCCTTGCCTTCGGAATGAAGGTAGGAGAGCAAACCCTGTTCGAACTTGCCGATCTGGTTGACCGCGACCTTGTCGAGGTAGCCATTGACGCCAGCGAAGATCACCGCGACCTGCTCTTCCGTCTTGAGCGGAGAGAACTGCGGCTGCTTCAGAAGCTCGGTCAGACGCGCACCACGGTTCAGCAGGCGCTGGGTGGAGGCATCGAGGTCCGAACCGAACTGGGCAAACGCGGCCATTTCACGATACTGGGCAAGTTCACCCTTGATCGAGCCGGCAACCTGCTTCATGGCCTTGATCTGAGCGGCAGAACCAACGCGCGAAACCGACAGACCGACGTTAACAGCCGGACGGATACCCTGATAGAACAGGTCGGTTTCGAGGAAGATCTGGCCGTCGGTGATCGAGATCACGTTGGTCGGAATGAAGGCGGAAACGTCGTTGCCCTGGGTTTCGATGACCGGCAGAGCCGTCAGCGAACCGGAACCCATTTCGTCGCTCATCTTGGCAGCGCGCTCGAGAAGACGCGAGTGCAGATAGAAAACGTCGCCAGGGTAAGCTTCGCGGCCCGGAGGACGACGCAGAAGAAGCGACATCTGACGGTAGGCGACAGCCTGCTTGGAAAGATCGTCATAGGCGATCAGGGCATGCTTGCCGTTGTCACGGAAGTATTCGCCCATGGCGCAACCGGCAAACGGAGCCAGGAACTGCATCGGAGCAGCGTCGGATGCGGTTGCCGCGATGATGATCGAGTACTGCAGAGCGCCACGCTCTTCCAGAACCTTGACGAACTGGGCAACGGTGGAACGCTTCTGGCCGACGGCGACGTAGACGCAGTACAGCTTGTCGTTGTCCGGGCCGTTGTCGTGGATCGGCTTCTGGTTCAGGAACGTGTCGAGAATGATGGCGGTCTTGCCGGTCTGGCGGTCGCCGATGACGAGCTCGCGCTGGCCACGGCCAACCGGGATCAGAGCGTCGATAGCCTTGAGGCCGGTCGACATCGGCTCGTGAACCGACTTGCGCGGAATGATGCCAGGAGCCTTGACGTCGACGCGGCGGCGTTCCGTCGCATTGATCGGGCCCTTACCGTCGATCGGGTTGCCGAGAGCGTCGACCACGCGGCCGAGCAGCTCAGGACCGACAGGAACGTCAACGATCGCGCCGGTGCGCTTGACGATGTCGCCTTCCTTGATGTCACGGTCGGAACCGAAAATAACCACACCGACATTGTCGGCTTCAAGGTTCAGCGCCATGCCGCGAATGCCGCCGGGGAACTCGACCATTTCACCGGCCTGGACATTGTCGAGGCCGTAAACGCGAGCAATACCGTCACCAACGGACAGAACCTGGCCGACTTCGGAGACTTCCGCCTCGTTGCCGAAATTTTTGATTTGATCTTTCAGAATTGCGGAAATTTCCGCGGCGCGGATATCCATCAGCCAACCTCTTTCAGTGCAAGCTTAAGGGTGGAAAGTTTGGTGCGAAGAGACGTATCGATCTGGCGTGAACCGACCTTAACGATGAGACCGCCAAGCAGGGAGGGATCAACCGTAAGATCGATCGTCACATCCTTGCCGGTCACACTCTTGAGCGCCGCTTTCAGTTCAGTTTCCTGCGCTTCATCGAGCGCATGCGCCGAAGTAACTTCGGCAACAATTTCGCCGCGATGGGCAGCAGCAGTGGTACGGTAGGAGGCAATCATGCCGGGAACGGCAAACAGGCGGCGGTTATTGGCCACGACCTCGAGGAAATTGGCAGCAAGACCGGAAATGCCAGCCTTTTCAGCGATGGCCGAGATGGCCTTCGACTGATCTTCCGCAGAGAAGACCGGGCTCACAACCAGACGCTTCAAGTCGTCGCTTTCATCGAGCAAGGCCTGAAACCTGTCGAGATCGGCACCGACTGCCTCAACAACACCCGCTTCCAAGGCAAGCTCGAAAAGCGAAGACGCATACCTTTCCGCTACACCGGATGTTCCATGGGAGGTATCTGCCACGGGCAATTTTTCCCTGCTATTCATCCAAGAAAACGCAGCCGAGCGATCGGCTTCGTCAAATTCTTGAATTCGTTTCAATTTCCCCGAAAAAGGCTGGAATTCCCCCCTGCCTTATCTCGATTTCGCGGTCCGTCTAGCATAGGACGCCGGGACTCGCAACACGCGTAATAGCGGAAACCTTCTTTTGGGCAAGGGGGAATGCCGTTTAATTTTCCCAATGACGCGCTTGTGACGCTGATACCGGAAAGAAATGCTTCAAACCGTACATTAGACCAGTCCGAAGACATACATCAGCGGAAGAGCAGCCAAGGCCGCATGCACAACCAGAAGTAAAGAATTGCGGATCGTTGCGCCTCCATCGGAGAGGATGGAGAGCAGCGCGCCGAAAGAGGCAAGCGCGAATGCGCCACCAAAGGCAAGGTAGACCATCGGCTGGGCGAGAAGCAGCGCCGACGCGCCAAGACCGAGATAGAAACCGGCAAGGCAGGAGCGGATCAGCACCAGCCCGTCACGACGTTCGCCCGACACCTGCAGGCCGAAGAGGCGAAAGGTGATCATCGGCGCAAACATCACCACCAGGCCGATCAGCGACGACACGACCGCTGCGAAAAAAGCCAGCTGCTCACCGAGTTCTGTCGGAAAGTAAAACTCCATTATTGCGCCCCCAAATTGCGAATCCCTTGGCCGCCTTATGCCATGACGGGAACGATGCCGAAAGATGGTTGCGTCCTGCCCCGTTACAGGAAGCTTTGCGGATCGATATCGGTTTGTACATGGATGGAGCCACGCTCCTTCGGGCCATTGGTAATCATCGCCCGCAGGAAGGACTGCATGTCGGAATTGCGCTTGCCATGCACCAGAAGCCGGAAACGGTGCCGCCCGCGGATAAGTGCCAGCGGCGCTTCGGCCGGACCGAGCAGCATGATGCCCGCCGCTTGCGGCGCGGAGGCGCGAAGCGCACGCGCATGGGTTTCCGCTTCCGCCCTGCTATCGGCCGACACGATGATGGAGGCAAGACGCCCGAAGGGCGGCAGCATGGCCTTTTCCCGCTCGATGATCTCGCGGTCGTAAAACGCCTCCGCATCGCCGGACACGATCGCCTGCATCACCGGGTGCTGCGGCTGGTAGGTCTGCAGCAGGCCATGGCTCTTGCGCCCGGTGCGCCCTGCGCGGCCCGTCACCTGCGACAGAAGTTGGAAGGTGCGCTCTGCCGCGCGCGGATCGCCATTCGCCAGTCCGAGATCGGCATCGACAATGCCGACCAGCGTCATCAGCGGAAAATTGTGGCCCTTGGCAACGAGCTGCGTGCCGATGACGATATCCGCCTCACCCTTGACGATGGCTTCCAATTCCAGGCGCAGGCGCTTCACGCCCATCAGGTCGGAGGAAAGCACGATGGTGCGGGCCTCGGGGAAATGCTTTTCGACCTCTTCGGCGATGCGCTCCACGCCCGGACCGCAGGCGGCGAGATGATCGAAGGTCCCGCATTCCGGGCAATGATCCGGCGTCGGTTCGCTATAGCCGCATTGATGGCACTGGAGCTGGCTGCGGAAACGATGCTCCACCAGCCAGCTTGAGCACTGCGGGCATTGGAAACGATGACCGCACACCCGGCAAAGCGTCAGGGGTGCATAGCCACGTCGATTGAGGAAGAGCAGAGCCTGCTCGCCCTTCTCGATCGTCTTGGCAATGCCGCGCAGCAGGACGGGAGAGAGGAAGCCGCCACGTTCCGGCGGGTGGCGGCGCATATCGACCAGATGCAGATCCGGCATCGCCGCATCGCCAAAACGCGTATGCAGGTGAATGGTATTGTAACGACCGGAATTGCCGTTGACCTGGCTTTCCACCGAAGGCGTGGCCGAAACCAGCACAATCGGAAAATCGCCAATGCGGGCACGCACCACCGCCATGTCGCGCGCATTATAGAAGACGCGGTCTTCCTGCTTGTAGGCCGGATCGTGCTCTTCATCGACGATGATGAGGCCGAGATTGTCGAATGGCAGGAAGAGCGCCGAACGCGCACCCGCAACCACCCTCACCTCACCCGTCACCGCTTGGCGCCAGACGCGTTCGCGCATGCGCGGCGAGACATCCGAATGCCACTCCGCTGGGCGCGAGCCGAAGCGATCCTGAAACCGGTCGAGAAAAGCGGCGGTCAGGGCGATTTCCGGCAGCAGGATCAACACCTGCTTGCCTTGGCGCAACGTTTCGGCGACCGCCTCGAAATAGACTTCCGTCTTGCCAGACCCCGTCACGCCATCGATCAGCGAAACGGCAAAGCCACCCTTGCGCACATCCTCCAGAATTTCGGAGGCCGCCTGTCTTTGCGGTCCTTCCAGTCGCGCTGGCGAATATTCGGGGTCAGGCTCCGCCACCACCGGTGGGGCGGGCAGGAAGACGGTCTCGAACACACCCTGCTTGGCAAGACCCTCGACCACGCTGGTGGAGACGCCCGCCGCATGGGCCAGACCGCTCCGCGTCCAGCCATGGCCCTCGCCGGCAAGCTCGATCACCCGTTCGCGTGCAGGGGTCAGCCGTTCTGGCCGGGCTTCGGTCAGCCGCAATCCCTCGATCATCGGTTCGGGATCGAAGGCGGCAGGCGCGCGCAATGCCATCTTCGCCACCAGTCCGGGAGGTGACAGCGTATAGGAGGCCACCCAATCAATGAACCGACGCATTTCTTCGCGAAGCGGCGGGCAGTCGAATGTCTTTGTGATCGGACGAAGCTTCTTGGGATCGACGGGCGGTCCGTCATTCTTGTCCCATACCACGCCGATGACCTGTCTGGGCCCAAGCGGCACCTGCACGATGGAGCCAGGCTCCACCACCATATCGTCCGGCACGCCATAGCTATAGGGCCCGGGCGCCGGCATCGGCACCAGAACGGGAACGGCAATGGTTGGCCCGCCACCGCCGGGCTTCACGCTGCCGGATGCGGGGCCGAACAGAGCACCAAAAAGATCGGTCGAATCGTCTGCCATGGTTGCAGCGACATTGTCCTTTAGGAAACGAAAAGGGAACCTCTATAGCATCGTTGCGGAAATCGGAACGGTTTTCACACAAATCATAATTGGACCTCCCCACCGCGTTATCGCGCCTTTAACCAAATACTGACCGCGTGAGCCTATGATGAATGCCCAAAGACAAAGGGATGTATGACGTGGACGAAATTCTCACCTTTGCCGATCCGGAGCTTCTGGAAAAGCGTCGGGAGTGGCTGGCTGCTCTGGAAGACGAGCGGCGTTTGTCAGAGCACACGCTCGATGCCTATGAGCGCGATACGCGCCAGTTCCTGATCTTCATGACCGGCTATAACGGCCATCCCGCCCGCATCCAGGATATCGAAAATCTCCGCGCCACCGATCTGCGCGCCTTTCTGGCGGCCCGCCGCAAGGAGGGAACCGGTGCGCGATCGCTTGGCCGAAACCTCGCAGGCCTGCGCTCTCTCCTGCGCTTTCTGGAAAAGACCGGGCTCGTCAATGCCGCAGGGGCCACTGCCATGCGCGCACCCAAGCAACCAAAGTCCCTGCCCAAACCCTTGACCGATGGTCAGGCGCTCAGGATCACCACGCAGGAAGGGCAGCTTGCCGAAGAGCCGTGGATCGCAGCGCGCAACGCCGCGGTGCTGGCGCTGCTCTATGGCTGTGGTCTTCGCATTTCCGAAGCGCTTGATCTCAAGCCCGGCGATTTTCCAGCAGGTACCAGAAGTCTGCGCGTCATCGGTAAAGGCAAGAAGATGCGCCTCGTGCCGCTGCTGCCCGTCGTGCTGGAGGCGGTGGAAACCTATCGCAAGCTCTGCCCCTATGCGCTCGCCAGCGACGAACCGCTTTTCCTCGGCGCACGCGGCGGCAAGCTCCAGCCAGCCATCATCCAGCGCGAAATGCAGAAGCTTCGCGGCGCCTTCAACCTGCCGGACAATGCCACGCCGCATGCCCTGCGCCATTCCTTCGCCACCCATCTTCTGGCGGGCGGCGGCGATCTTCGCACCATCCAGGAACTCCTGGGCCATGCCAGCCTGTCGACGACGCAGATCTATACCGGTGTCGATACGGCACGGCTCCTCGACATCTACGACAAGGCCCATCCTAGGGCGTAACCCTTGTTAACGCTTTGTAAACCATGAGCATTAACCGTCCGTGCAAAGGCGCGCTCCTATAAGCCATAAGGTGCAGACGGAGGTGATTCGATGACCGTTCTCTTGCGGCCGCAAGGCCTGACAGCGCTACTGATGGGCCGGTTCGGCAACGCACTTTTGTGGCTCTTCGCCGCACTGCATCTGGCTGCACTCTCCATTCTGCTGATGACGCTTCTGACCCTCTCGGACGCCAATGCCGCCGAACAGCAGGCGGATGCCTGCGGCGGCAGCGACATCCTGGTCGAGATGCAGAAGACCGATCCCAAGGCCTACGCGGCCATCGTTGCCAACGCGCAAAAAGTCCCAAATGGCGAAGGCACGCTCTGGAAGATCGAGAAGGATGGCAAGGACCCGTCCTGGCTTCTTGGCACCATGCACCTTGCCGATCCCCGCGTGGTGGATATGCCAAAGGGCGCGAAAGAAGCCTTTGCCAAAGCCAAAACCGTCATCGTCGAATCCGACGAGATCACCAGCGAGAAGAAGGCCGGCGCCTCGCTTCTTGCCCGGCCTGACCTCACCATGTTTGTCGATGGCAAGTCTATCACCGACATGCTGTCTGCGGACGATGTGGCAAAGCTTGAAACCGGCCTGAAGGAGCGCGGCATTCCGCTGAATGCGGTGATCAAGATGAAGCCCTGGATTCTCTCCAGCTTCGTGGCCCTGCCCGCCTGCGAACTGGCACGCAAGGCCAAGGGCGCGGAGTTCCTCGACATGAAGCTCGCCAATGATGCGCTGAAGGAGGGCAAGCAGCTCGTCGGGCTGGAAACGCTGGTGGAGCAGATGAGCGCCCTGTCCGGTCTGCCGATGACCTTCCATGTGCAGTCGCTGATCGAGATGCTGCGCATGGGCAACCGGATGCAGGATATCATGGCCACCATGATCGATCTCTATCTGAAGGGCGAGATCGGCATGATCACGCCGATGATGAAGAGCATCGATCCGGACGAGAACAACAAGGGCGACGATGGTTACGCCGCCTTCGAACAACGGCTGATCACCGACCGCAACCACGTGATGGCAGACCGGGCCGAAAGCCATCTCGATCAGGGCGGTGTGTTCATGGCCGTCGGCGCACTTCACCTGCCCGGCAATGAAGGCGTGATCGAATTGTTGCGGAAGAAGGGCTTTACGCTGACCCGCGTGAACTAAAGCATGTCGCGCAAAAGTGTGCAGCGGTTTTGCGATCACGACATGCGACAAAACAAGGACTTAAAGCGTATGGAGCGGATCTGAAAGATCGCGACTCACTTTAAAGCCGCTCCTAGACCAGAGCGGGACGAACATCCCGGCAAAAGGGCCGCATCGTCGCTGGCACGATGCGCCGGTGAAACGGCCCAACGGCGAGAAGGTACATCCGGCCAAACAGGTTCTTGCGTCGCACCAGGGTGGTCACGCGGACCAAGGCGCCGCCTGTCCTCTCTTCCAGATCCACCACGATCCTGAAATCCAGATGGCGGTCGTCGAAACCAAGCACCGTGCGCTCGGGTGAAGACGAGATGACAGGAAACCCACCGGCTGACTCGCCTGCCGCCAGCGCTACCGTTTTCAAACCGAAGACTGCGACGATGGTGTTGCGAAGCGCCATCAAGCCGCTGATCCAAGCCGGCGGATGATCGAGAAGACGCCGAGCGACATCGAGCGAGTGCGGCCTCAGATCGTCCACCTTCCCCTCAAAGCAATCGCGCCAATCCGCGCCCGGCAATATGTTGCTCAAATCTCTCGTCACCAACGCTTCGCCTTCCACCTCGGTTTCCCCAGGCGGCACTATGGTCCTTTTCCCGAGGCGCGGATACGCGACAATCCGACGCTGCTGCGACTTCGGCTGGCTCGGCTCTGGCGTGTATTAGCAAGTCATGTCCGAAAACAGACAGAAACACGCAACTATTTGGCGCGCAATACATTTGCGGCATGGGCGCGGTTCGCGTGGGGCATCCGCGCCTGCCTGACAGGCACATATTCAAGTTGTAGATTGAGAGGGAAAACACATGGGCGAAGAACAAGCTTCAGAAGACACAAAGCCTGTGGGATTGATGGAAGGTGTCAACAAACCCGTATTTTTCTGGTCGGTCGGTCTGACCGCCATCTTCGTTCTGGCCGGCGTCATCTGGCCGCAAGGCTCCGCCAGCGTCTTCAGCGGGGTGCAGTCCTGGATCGTCACCGAACTCGGCTGGATCTACCTGCTGTCGGTGGCAATCTTTCTGATCTTCATGCTCTATCTCGGCTGCTCAAGCTATGGCCGCATCAAGCTCGGCCCGAACCATGCGGAGCCGGATTTTAGCTATGGCGCATGGTTCTCCATGCTCTTTGCCGCGGGCATGGGCATCGGGCTCGTCTTCTTCGGTGTCGCCGAACCCATCAAGCACTTTACCGCACCGCCCACCGGGGATCCCGCAACGATCGAGGCGGCGAGAACCGCGATGGAAATCAGCTATTTCCATTGGGGTCTGCATGCCTGGGCCGTCTATGCCGTGATCGGCCTGTCGCTGGCCTATTTCTCCTTCCGCCATGGCCTGCCGCTTACCATGCGCTCCGCTCTCTACCCGCTGATCGGTGACCGCATCTATGGCCCGATCGGCAATGCCGTCGATGTCTTCGCCGTCATCGGCACGCTTTTCGGTGTCGCAACATCGCTTGGGCTCGGGGTGTTGCAGGTCAATGCCGGTTTCAACCATGTTCTCGGCTGGCCAATCAACTTCTGGGTTCAACTGCCGCTCATCGCCATCATCACCGCCATGGCGACCATTTCGGTGGCGACCGGTCTCGACAAGGGCATCAAGTTCCTGTCGAACCTCAACATGCTGATGGCCGTGGCGCTGATGCTCTTCGTCTTCGTCATGGGGCCGACGACCTTCCTGATGCGCGCCTTCGTCCAGAACCTCGGCGCCTATCTCGATCATTTCGTCATGCGCACCTTCTACATGTATGCCTATTCGCCGGACGAAGGTCCGAGCAAATGGCTGGGAAGCTGGACGCTGTTCTATTGGGGCTGGTGGATCGCCTGGTCGCCCTTCGTCGGCATGTTCATTGCCCGCATTTCGCGCGGCCGCACCATTCGCGAATTCATCGCTGGCGTTCTGCTGGTGCCGGCAGGCTTCAGTTTCGCCTGGATGACGGTCTTTGGCGATACCGCGATCGCGTTTCACCTGACAGGCGCCACGACGGCTGTGTCGGACGCCGTTTCGAAGGACGTGACACTGGCGCTCTTCGTGTTCCTCGAACAGTTCCCACTCGGTCTTTATGTGTCCTGGTTCGCCATGGCGCTGATCGTCTTCTTCTTCGTCACCGGCGCGGATTCCTCTGCTCTCGTCATCGATACGCTGACATCGGGTGGACGCGAAGATGGACCGGTGGCGCGTCGCGTCTTCTGGGCGATCACGTCGGGCATCATCGGCGCGATCCTGCTTTACGCCGGCGGCCTCGATGCCCTGCAAACTGCCTCGATTGCCGGTGCGCTTCCCTTCACCTTCGTGATGCTCTTGATGTGCTGGGGTCTGTGGAAAGGGTTGCGGCGCGAGGGTGTGCGCCAGGATGCGCTTATCCAGAACCTAAGGCCACGCAACGCCATTTCCTGGCAGCGCCAGTTGCAGGGTATTCTCCACCATCCCTCGAAGGCCGAGGGCGAACGCTTCATGCGTGAGACGGCCACCGATGCGCTGCGCGCCGTCGCAGCGGAACTGGAAAAGCGCTCGCTGGTCACCACGCTTGCGGAAGAACCCGGCAAGCTGAAGCTGACGGTCGCGCCGGGTCAGCCGGAAGAATTCGTCTATGGTGTGCGCATGCGCCGTTACGAAACCCCGGGCTACAGCTTCTTCGAAAGCCAGAGCAACCGCAAACGCGCCGATTATTACTACCGGGCGGAGATCTACCTTCTCGATGGCGGCCAGAATTATGACGTCATGGAGTTCTCGAAGGACGAACTCATTCAGGATGTGCTCGAGCAATATGAACGGCACTTCCAGTATCTTCACGCCATCAGGGCGTAGCGCGAGAGGGCAGGCCACTCAACGAGCGGCCTGCTCTTTTCGATTGGAGAAGACAGGTTACGTAACTTCCAAAAGACCGGACACCTCTCGGTCGTCATCCTCGCCCTTGAGGCGAGGATGACGGCGAGGAGAAGTTCAGCCCGATCGCAACGCCCTGCGGAGAGAACCTCTCGTCCTTCAAGACACCTCAGGCCATGCGCCGCAACAGATTGGTGCGCCAGAAGAACTGGTGGACCAGCACGCCAAGAATGTGGAGCACGATGAGCGCCCAGAGCAGGAGCTTGATCGGCCCGCCGTGGAGCTCACCGGCAATATCATTGCCGAAGTAATATTTGCCGATGCCGCTCAGAGGCATGGCCAGGAAGATCGCATAGAAAGCCCAGTGCGTGACCTTGGCCACAAGCTTGGCGATCGGCGGCTCGTCTGCAGGCGCCTCCGGCACGCCCTGCACCAGCCGAAGACAGAGCCGCACAAGACAGAGAACCAGAACGGCAATCCCGACATAGGCATGAATATTGGCCGACGAAATATCATCCGGCGTGATTGGCTCACCACGGCGCATCAGCCGGTTCCAATGCTCCATGCCATCGGAAAAAATCAGGTTGAAGAGGATCAGCAGCGCCATCATCCAATGGAGCGCTTTCTGCGGTATGCTGTAGCCGGTGACCGTCGTTGAACCCATGAGGTTGCTCCATTGTGAGGTTTATGGAACTCACAATAAAAGCCGCATCGAGAAGGACAAGATGCGGCTTTTGAGCTTACAAAAATGTAATGTTCGGCGCCTGAAAAAACCGAGGGACCGAGTCCGGCGATTACATATGGATCGGCTTGAAGAAGGTTGCGAGTGCCGCTTCCTTCACCGCTTCCGACATGGTCGGGTGAGCGTGGCAGGTGCGACCCAGATCTTCCGACGAGCCGCTGAATTCCATCAGCACGGAGATTTCCTGGATCAGTTCGCCAGCGCCGAAGCCGAGAATGTGGCCACCGAGAACGCGATCGGTCTCCTTGTCGGCGAGGATCTTGACGAAGCCGTCGGTGACCTGCATGGCGCGCGCACGGCCATTGGCGGTGAAGGGAAACTTGCCAACCTTGTAGGCAATGCCCGCGGCCTTCAGTTCCTCTTCGGTCTTGCCGACGGAGGCGACTTCCGGCTGGGTGTAAACCACGCCCGGAATGACGTCGTAATTGACGTGACCATGCTGGCCGGCGAGGATTTCGGCAAGTGCCACGCCTTCATCTTCCGCCTTGTGTGCCAGCATCGGGCCCTTGACCACGTCGCCGATAGCATAGATGCCGGCAACATTGGTCTTGTAGTGACCGTCGATTTCGACGCGGCCGCGGCTATCGAGCGCGACGCCAGACTCAGCAAGACCGAGACCGTCGGTGTAGGGCTTGCGGCCGGTGGAGATCAGAACCACATCGGCTTCCAGCGTTTCAGCTGCGCCGCCCTTGACCGGCTCGAACGTGACCTTGGCGCCAGTGCCGGTCTTTTCGACCGCCGTCACCTTGGCGCCGAGCTTGAAGTCGATGCCCTGCTTGGCAAACAGGCGCTGCGCCTGCTTGGAAAGCTCGCCATCCATGCTGCCGAGAATGTTGTCGAGGTACTCGACGACGGTGACCTTGGCGCCGAGGCGCTGCCAGACGGAACCGAGTTCGAGACCGATGACACCGCCGCCGACGACGATGAGCTTCTCCGGAACCTTTGGAAGCGCGATTGCGCCGGTCGAGGAGACGATGACCTGCTCGTCAAGATCGACCTGAACGCCTGGAATGCCGGCGACATCCGAACCGGTGGCAATCACGATGTTCTTGGTTTCCAGTTCCTGCACCGAGCCATCTTCGGCGGTGACGGACACCTTACCGGCGGACACGACCTTGCCGGTGCCCTGGAACGCATCGATCTTGTTCTTCTTGAACAGGAAGGCCACGCCATCGACATTGGCCTTCACCACGCCGTCCTTGTGCCCCATCATCTTGTCGAGGTTCAGCGTCGGTGCCGCCACTTCGATGCCGAGGCTATCCATGCCATGGGCAACATGGGCAAACATTTCAGAGGCATGCAGCAGAGCCTTGGAGGGAATGCAGCCAACGTTCAGGCAGGTGCCGCCATAGGTCGCGCGCTTTTCGACCACAGCAACCTTGAGACCGAGCTGTGCAGCCTTGACGGCGCAAACATAACCGCCGGGGCCGGTACCGATAACAACTACATCATAAGCCATTTGATTTCCTTCATTGTTGGGCAGCTATCTGCCGCCGCTCACATTCAATAGAGCGCCCGTCACATAGGACGCCTCGGGCGAAAGGAGGTAGAGGACCGCATCTGCGATCTCCTGAGCAGTACCGGGTCTTTGCATGGGCACGATGGGCGCCAGATCCTTGGCGCGGTTCGGCAGCCCACCCGATGCATGGATGTCGGTATCGATGATGCCGGGGCGGATCGCGTTGACGCGAATGCCCTCAGTTGCAACTTCCCGCGACAGCCCGATGGTGAACGTATCCACAGCACCCTTGGAAGCGGCATAATCGACATATTGGCCGCCACTTCCCAGGACTGCTGCCATCGATGAAATATTGACGATCGAACCGCCGCGCCCGCCGTGCTTGGTGGACATGCGCTTGACCGCCTCGGACGCGCAGCGGATCTTGCCGATGACGTTGATCGCAAACATCCGGTCGAGCCGCTCGCGCGAAAACTCCTCGACGCGAGCCGTCTGATCGACGACGCCGGCATTGTTGACCAGCCCGTCGATGCGACCGAAACGGCTATCCAGTGCGGCAAAGATCGAGGCGATGCCGTCTTCCGTTCCCGTGTCGCCCTGCACGATATGGGCAGTGCCGCCATCGCGGGCAATATCATCGGCCACGCTTTGTGCCGCCGCTTCGTTGGTGGCGTAATTGATGAGCACACGCCAGCCGCGTTTGGCGGCAAGACGCGCGGTGGCCGCACCAATACCACGGCTGCCACCCGTCACGAGAAGAACCGGACCCTCAGTCATCAGCGCCTACCCTGCCGTGTCGCAACTGCATGTCAGGCTGCTTTTTCGGTTGCGAGCTTGATGCCAAGCGAAATGAAGACCACGCCGCTGGTGCGGTCGATCCACTGGCTGGCGCGCGCAAAGGCCGCACGCATGCGCGGCGTCGTCATGAACAGGCTGACGCCGACGAACCATGCAATCAGGCAGCTTGCCATGACGATGCCGTAGCCGAACTTGATCATGACCGGCGTGTGGGCATGAACCACCGTCGAGAAGATCGAGAGGAAGAAGAAGACCGGCTTCGGGTTCAAGGCATTGGCGGCAAAGCCGAGCGTGAAGGATTTAAGGCCGGATTGGCGCTTATGCGCCACCGCATTGTCCGAAACCTCTGGAAGCTCCATCTTGCCGGCGCGCAGGGCCTTGATGCCGATATAGATCAGGTAGGCGACGCCGAGCCACTTGACGATATTGAAGAGGTAGATCGACTGCGAGATGATCAGGCCAAGACCGAGGATGGTGTAGGTTACGTGGAACATCAAGGATGTGCCGATGCCGAAGCTGGTGATGATGGCTTCGCGACGTCCATGCACCATGGCCTGGCGCATCACCATGGCCAGGTCCGCACCGGGAGAGACGATCGCGAAGGCAAAGATTGCCATCAGGGATGCAAGCTCAATTAGATACTGGTGCATGATTTGCCAGCCCTCAGAACATCAAAACGAAGAACATCAGCAGCAAGCCGATCATCGATCCTACCCACACGAGCGACCGCACGTAAGGGATGCCCATCAGATAAAGTGGAATGTAGATGATGCGGCACACCAGCCAGAGCCAGGCACCGATCAGCGCAATGCCGGACGGATCGCCTGCCATGATCACACCGAAGGCAAGGGCGATGAAGGCCGGATAGGTCTCGCGGAAATTGGCCGAAGCCCGTTCGGCGCGGCCTGCAAGCTTGCCCGTGGGCTTGCGATCATCGTCGCGAGCACTGGCATTCCACTCGCGCCCAAGCTCCTTGGTCGCGATCAGCGCCTGCGACGTCACATGCACCACGAGAATCAGAACGCTCAAGCCAATGAGCGGCAGAAAGGGCGACGCGGCGAGAAATGTCGGTTCCAAGAAGGGCGCTCCTGACGAGAATTCAGCGGGATTTCACTTGAAACCCCGCTGAAACGAAAAGCAAGTCGATTAGAGATCGAGAACCAGACGTTCCGGATCTTCCAGGCTTTCCTTGACGCGAACGAGGAAGGTTACGGCTTCCTTGCCGTCAACGATACGGTGATCGTAGGAGAGTGCCAGATACATCATCGGACGGATGACGACCTGACCGCCGATGGCGACCGGACGCTCCTGGATCTTGTGCATGCCGAGAATACCGGACTGCGGTGCGTTGAGGATCGGCGAGGACATCAGCGAGCCATAGACGCCACCATTGGTGATGGTGAAGGTGCCGCCCTGCATGTCGGCCATGCCGAGCGAGCCATCGCGGGCTGCCTTGGCAAGACGACCGAGTTCCTTTTCGACGCCGGCGATGGAGAGCTGATCTGCATCGCGGATGACCGGAACGACAAGACCCTTGTCCGTGCCGACAGCCATGCCGACGTGACAATAGTTCTTGTAGATGATGTCATTGCCGTCGATTTCGGCGTTGACCGCAGGCAGTTCCTTCAGCGCGTGGGTCACGGCCTTGGTAAAGAAGCCCATGAAGCCAAGCTTCACGCCGTGCTTCTTCTCAAACACGTCCTTGTAGCGGTTACGCAGGTCCATCACCGCCTTCATGTCCACCTCGTTATAGGTGGTCAGCATGGCAGCGGTGTTCTGGGCGTCCTTGAGGCGACGAGCGATCGTCTGGCGCAGGCGCGTCATCTTCACGCGCTCTTCGCGAACGGCATCCTGCTCTGCAGAAACCGGACGCGGTGCAGCGACCGGTGCCGGAGCAGCGGCCGGACCGGAAACGCCCTTGGCGACGGCCGCCAGAACGTCACCCTTCAGAACCTGGCCGCGCTTGCCCGAACCATCGACCTGATCGGCAGACAGATTGTTTTCGGACAGAAGCTTTCCGGCAGCAGGCGCTGG
This sequence comes from Agrobacterium sp. GW821-FHT02D03, assembly GCF_059421725.1. NCBI lineage: Bacteria > Pseudomonadati > Pseudomonadota > Alphaproteobacteria > Hyphomicrobiales > Rhizobiaceae > Agrobacterium > Agrobacterium sp. GW821-FHT02D03. Next base: position 473,786 of record NZ_JBWKVN010000001.1, on the reverse strand, counting down.
CGGAACAGAACCGGAAGCAGCAGGGGCAGGTGCAGCAGCAGCCGGTGCGGCGGCAGGCGCAGGTGCAGCTGGAGCGGCAGCCGGTGCAGGCGCGGAGGTGGAAGCACCAGCAGCGCCTTCGGCGATCTGGCCGAGCAGCGCGTCGAGACCGACGGTTTCGCCATTCTGGGCGACGATTTCAGTCAGAACGCCGGACGCAGGGGCTGGGACTTCGACGGTAACCTTGTCGGTTTCCAGTTCGACCAGCGGCTCGTCAGCCTTGACGGTATCGCCGACTTTCTTGAACCAGGTGCCGACAGTTGCTTCGCTGACGGACTCACCCAGTGTTGGTACGCGGATTTCAGTGGCCATGTTATCGTTCCGTTATTCAGGTGTCTTTGTTGCGAGGGTCGAAGCGGGAGAGTGATTACTCTCCCAATGCGTCTTCGAGGAACGCAGCAAGCTGCGCCAGATGCTTGGACATCAGGCCGGTCGCCGGAGAGGCGGCAGCCGGACGGCCCGTGTAACGGACCTTCTGGTACTTGGCGTCGATATGCGCCAGAACCCATTCGAGATACGGGTCGATGAAGGACCACGCGCCCATGTTCTTCGGCTCTTCCTGGCACCAGACCATCTCCGCATTGCGGAAGCGGGACAGCTCGTTGATGAGCGCCTTGGCCGGGAACGGATAGAGCTGTTCGATGCGCAGCAGGTAGACATCGTCCACACCACGCTTTTCGCGCTCTTCCAGAAGGTCGTAATAAACCTTGCCGGTGCAGAGGACGACGCGACGGATCTTGGAATCCTTCTGCAGCTTGATCGGACCGTCCTTGATGACTTCCGCATCGTCCCACAGCAGACGGTGGAAGGAGGATTCGCCCGCCATTTCCGTCAGAGACGAGGTCGCACGCTTGTGGCGCAGCAGGGACTTCGGCGTCATCATGATCAGCGGCTTGCGGAAGTCGCGCTTCACCTGACGGCGCAGAATGTGGAAGTAGTTGGCAGGCGTGGTGCAGTTGGCAACCTGCATGTTGTCTTCGGCGCAAAGCTGGAGGAAACGCTCCAGACGCGCAGAGGAGTGCTCCGGACCCTGACCTTCATAGCCATGCGGCAGAAGGCAGACGAGACCGGACATGCGAAGCCACTTGCGTTCACCAGACGAAATGAACTGATCGAACACCACCTGCGCACCGTTGGCGAAGTCGCCGAACTGGGCTTCCCAGAGGGTCAGCGCATTCGGACGGGCCAGCGAGTAACCGTATTCGAAACCGAGAACGGCTTCTTCCGACAGCATCGAGTTGATGACTTCGTAACGCGCCTGGGTCGGCGACAGGTTCGCCAGCGGGATGTAACGCTCTTCGGTTTCCTGATCGTAGAGAACCGAGTGACGCTGCGAGAAGGTGCCGCGTTCGCAATCCTGACCGGAAAGACGGATCTTGTGGCCGTCGACCGCAAGCGAACCGAAGGCAAAGGCTTCGGCCATCGCCCAATCGATCCCTTCGCCGGTCTCAACCATCTGCGCGCGGTTTTCCATGAAGCGCTGGATCGTGCGGTGGGCGGTGAAGCCTTCCGGTATCGTCGACAGCTTCTTGCCGATTTCCTTCAGCTGCTTCATCGGCACGCCGGTCTTGCCACGACGCTGCTCATCGGCATTGTCGGCGGCGCGCAGACCCGACCACTGACCGTCCAGCCAGTCGGCCTTGTTCGGCTTGTAGCTCTGGCCAGCTTCGAATTCCTGCTCCAGATGGCCGCGCCAGTCTGCCTTCATCTTTTCGAATTCGCCTTCGTTCATCAGCCCTTCGGCGATGAGGCGGTCGGCATAGATGCGGGCAACGGTCTTGTGACCACGAATGACCTTGTACATCTTCGGCTGCGTGAACGCTGGCTCATCGCCTTCGTTATGGCCGAAGCGGCGGTAGCAGAACATGTCGATGACGACAGGCTTGTGGAACTTCATGCGATATTCGGTCGCGATCTTGGCCGCATAGACCACCGCTTCCGGATCGTCGCCATTGACGTGGAAGATCGGCGCTTCGATCATCTTGGCAACGTCGGACGGATAGGGCGACGAGCGCGAGAAGGCCGGGTTCGTCGTAAAGCCGATCTGGTTGTTGATGATGAAGTGCATGGTGCCGGCAACGCGGTGACCGCGAAGACCGGACAGTCCGAGAATTTCGGCAACAACGCCCTGACCTGCGAAGGCGGCATCGCCATGCAGGAGCAGCGGCAGAACCTTGGCGCGCTCGGACAACGGAATGGTGTCGCCATCCCAGATCTTGGCAAGCTGGTCCTGCTTGGCGCGCGCCTTGCCCATGACGACAGGGTTTACGATTTCCAGGTGCGAGGGGTTTGCCGTCAACGACAGGTGAACCTTGTTGCCGTCGAACTCGCGGTCGGAAGAGGCACCGAGGTGGTACTTCACGTCGCCCGAACCTTCCACGTCGTCAGGCTTGAAGGAGCCACCCTTGAACTCGTGGAACACGGCGCGATGCGGCTTGCCCATGACGTTGGTCAGAACGTTCAGACGGCCACGGTGCGCCATGCCGAGAACGACTTCTTCCAGACCGTCCTGGCCGCCGCGCTTGATGATCTGTTCCAGCGCCGGGATCAGCGATTCACCGCCATCCAGACCGAAACGCTTGGTGCCCTTGAAACGCACGTCGAGGAACTGCTCGTAGCCTTCGGCTTCGACGAGCTTCGACAGGATCGCCTTCTTGCCTTCGGCGGTGAAGGCAACGCCCTTGTCGGCACCTTCGATACGTTCCTGGATCCAGCCCTTCTCATCCGGGTTGGACATGTGCATGAACTCGACGCCCATGGTGGAGCAGTAGGTGCGCTCCAGAATATCGATCATTTCGCGGACGGTCGCGTATTCGAGACCGAGCACGTTATCGATGAAAATCTTGCGGTCGTAGTCGCTCTCTTCGAAGCCGTAGGACTTCGGCGACAACTCGTTATAATCCTCGACAGCGCTGGCAATGCCGAGCGGATCGAGCTTCGCATGCAGGTGGCCGCGCATGCGGTAGGCGCGGATCATCATGATGGCGCGAACGCTATCACGGGTCGCCTGCAGCACTTCGGCTTCGCTGACGGGCTTGCCGGTTTCGGCGCCCTTGGCTTCGGCCTTGGCCTGAACCTTCCTTTCGATGGCCTTTTCGACCGTCGCCCAGTTGCCGTCGAGTGCGGAAATCAGCTCGCCGCCAGCCGCGATCGGCCAGTTGGAGCGCTTCCAGGAGGCGCCCTTGGCGGCCTTCTTCACATCGTCGGGATTGTCGGACAGACCCTTGAAGAAACTCTGCCACTCAGGCGATACCGAGGAAGGGTCCTCTTCGTACCGGGCATAGAGCTGCTCGATATAGGCCGCATTCGCGCCGTCGAGAAACGACGTGATCTGAAACTGCTCGTTGGCTTCTTGCCTTGCCATTGTTTTTTCGCGGACGTGATGGTCCGCCTCCTCAATCCCGTTGATGGCCATTCGCGACCGGTCGCTTGCATTCTTGCCGCTTGAGCATCGCCGCATGTCTCAGAGGACATGCCGAAACGCTCGAAAGTCTTTGGTCTTGCATACCGGACGCGAAAACCGGTCGACCCATGGTGATCAGGCTCTTGCGTCCGTCTTCATGCGGCTTCGGGCAGGCCGCCGTTTCCAGCCCCTGCCCGCTGCCAGATTGTGTCAGTCTCAGCCCTTGAGGACTTCGACCAGCGTCTTGCCAAGGCGTGCCGGAGAGGGCGAAACCTTGATGCCCGCTGCTTCCATGGCAGCGATCTTCGATTCTGCGTCGCCCTTGCCGCCGGAAACGACAGCACCGGCGTGGCCCATGGTACGGCCCTTCGGCGCGGTACGACCGGCAATGAAGCCAGCCATCGGCTTCTTGCGGCCCTTCTTGGCTTCGTCGATCAGGAACTGGGCTGCATCTTCTTCAGCCGAGCCGCCGATTTCGCCGATCATGATGATCGAGGTCGTGGCTTCGTCTGCGAGGAACATTTCCAGCACGTCGATGAATTCGGTGCCCTTGACCGGGTCGCCACCGATACCGACAGCCGTCGTCTGGCCGAGGCCTTCGTTGGATGTCTGGAACACGGCTTCATAGGTCAGCGTGCCGGAGCGCGAGACGATACCAACCGAACCCTTGCGGAAGATCGAGCCCGGCATGATGCCGATCTTGCATTCTTCCGGCGTCAGGATACCTGGGCAGTTCGGGCCGAGCAGGCGCGAGCTGGAACGGTCGAGGCGAGCCTTGACGCGAACCATGTCTGCAACCGGAATACCTTCGGTGATGCAGGTGATGAACGGGATCTCGGCGTCGATCGCTTCGATGATCGCGTCAGCAGCGCCTGCTGGCGGAACGTAGATCACGGATGCGTCTGCACCGGTCTTTTCCTTGGCTTCGGCAACGGTTGCGAAGATCGGCAGGGTTTCGCCCTTGGAGCCGGTCCAGTTGGTGCCGCCCTTGGAGGGGTGGATACCGCCGACCATCTGCGTGCCGTAATAGGCAAGAGCCTGTTCGGTGTGGAACGTACCGGTCTTGCCGGTCAGGCCCTGCACGAGGATCTTTGTGTCTTTATTGACGAGAATGGACATTAATCAGGATCCTTAAAAATTAGCCGTTGACCGCGGCGACGATCTTCTTGGCAGCATCGTCCAGATCGTCGGCAGCCGTGATGGCGAGGCCGGATTCGTTCAGGATCTTCTTGCCAAGTTCGACATTCGTGCCTTCCAGGCGCACGACGAGCGGAACCTTCAGACCGACTTCCTTCACGGCGGCGATAACGCCTTCAGCGATGACGTCGCACTTCATGATGCCGCCGAAGATGTTGACGAGGATGCCCTCGACCTTCGGGTCTGCGGTGATGATCTTGAAGGCTGCAGCGACCTTCTCCTTGCCAGCGCCACCGCCGACGTCGCAGAAGTTTGCAGGCTCTTTGCCGTAAAGCTTGATGATGTCCATCGTCGCCATGGCAAGACCGGCGCCATTGACCATGCAGCCGATGTTGCCGTCGAGCGCCACGTAAGCGAGGTCCCACTTGGAGGCTTCGATTTCCTTGGCGTCTTCTTCGGTCTCGTCGCGCAGCGCCTTGATGTCGTCATGGCGGAACAGCGCGTTGCCATCGAAGGAAACCTTGGCGTCGAGAACGCGCAGATGGCCATTTTCCATGACGATCAGCGGGTTGATCTCGAGCAGCGCCATGTCCTTGTCGACGAAGGCCTTGTAGAGAACCGGGAAGAGCGACTTGGCGTCTTCGGCAGCAACGCCGTCAAGTTCGAGCGCGCTGGAAATCTTGGCAACGTCTTCAGCCGTCACGCCGGCTTCCGGATCGATGGCGATCGTGTGGATTTTCTCAGGCGTGTCATGCGCGACAGCTTCGATGTCCATGCCGCCTTCGGTCGAAACGACGAAGGCAACCTTGCCGACGGAGCGATCAACGAGCAGCGAGCAATAGAGTTCGCGAGCGATGTCTGCGCCGTCTTCGATGTAGAGACGGTTGACCTGCTTGCCCGCGTCGCCCGTCTGGGCGGTGACCAGCGTGTTGCCGAGCATGTCCTTGGCGTGGGAAACGACTTCCTCGATAGACTTTGCCAGACGAACGCCGCCCTTGGCATCGGGACCGAGTTCCTTGAACTTGCCCTTGCCGCGGCCACCAGCGTGGATCTGGCTCTTGACCACGTAGAGCGGGCCGGGAAGCTGCTTGGCGGCAGCTTCGGCTTCTTCGACCTTGAGGATGGCAACCCCTTCGGCAACCGGCGCACCATAGCCCTTCAGAAGAGCCTTGGCCTGATATTCATGAATATTCATGGGTTATTCCCTGTTTACAGCCTGAGAGGCAATTACTTCAGCGACGGAGCGATGTTGACGCAGGCTTCGCAAAGACCGGCAACGGCACCGACGGACTTCTGGAAGGCTGCTTCCTCGTCCTTGTTGAGTTCGATCTCGATGATGCGCTCGATACCGCCCGCACCAATCACCGTCGGCACGCCGACATACATGTCGTTGACGCCGTACTGGCCGGACAGATAGGCGGCAGCAGGCAGAACGCGCTTCTTGTCCTTGAGGTAGGATTCGGCCATCTCGATGGCGGAAGCGGCAGGTGCGTAGTAGGCGGAACCGGTCTTCAGGAGACCAACGATTTCCGCGCCGCCGTCACGGGTGCGCTGGATGATCTGCTCGAGACGCTCAGCCGAGACCCAGCCGAGCTTGACGAGGTCGGTCAGCGGAATGCCGGCAACGGTGGAGTAACGGGCAAGCGGCACCATCGTGTCGCCGTGGCCGCCGAGAACGAAGGCGGTGACGTCTTCAACCGAAACGTTGAACTCTTCGGAGAGGAAGAGGCGGAAACGGGCGCTGTCGAGAACGCCGGCCATGCCGACGACCTTGTTCTTCGGCAGGCCGGAGAACTTCTGCAGAGCCCAGACCATGGCGTCGAGCGGGTTGGTGATGCAGATCACGAAAGCATTGGGGGCGTACTTCTTGATGCCCGCGCCAACCTGTTCCATGACCTTGAGGTTGATGCCGAGAAGATCGTCGCGGCTCATGCCGGGCTTACGTGCAACGCCTGCGGTGACGATGCAAACGTCTGCACCTTCGATGGCAGCGTAATCGGACGCGCCGGTGAGCTTTGCGTTGAAGCCTTCGACCGGGCCGGACTGGGCAATATCCAGACCTTTACCCTGCGGAATACCGTCAGCAATATCGAAGAGGACGATATCGCCCAATTCCTTCAGGCTGGCGAGATGCGCCAGCGTGCCGCCGATCATGCCAGAACCAATAAGTGCAATCTTTTTGCGAGACATCGAATGCTTCCTCTTAAGCTTCAACTCAATTTTCCGCAGACGGACTGCGGCTGAAATTGTCGCACTCGGCTTAGACGCATTGGCCAAAAATGGCAACCGATTCTTTCAGAGCAAGGTTTTTCAATCGTTTAGATGATAAAATTCTTACGTAAACGTAATATATTATGTCATTAAAGCGTCACGCTGCATGACGCTTTTCGTTGTGCAGTGCGAGATAGTCGGCGCTGCGCATCTCAAATAGACGCGATGCCGTGCGATCGAACTCGAAACCTTCCGTGCCCTTTCTGGTGCCTAAAAGGTCCTCCGGCATGGCGGCGGCGGAGGCGAAAAGCCGAACGGTGTGATCGTAAAGCGCGTCGATCAGGATGATGAAACGCTTGGTCTCATTGCGGCGGTCCGCGCTCAGCAGCGGAATATGATCGATAAAGACGGTATCGAACCGATCGGCAATGGCCAGAAAATCGGACGCGCCGAGCGGCTTCTCGCAAAGATCGCGGAAGGTGAAGCGCGCCACCCGTCCCGCTGCGCGCGGCACGAGGACGGAACGACCCTTCATCTCGATCTCCACCGGGGCAACGACCTGACCTGCAGTCAGATGATGCCAGGCCATGTCCATCGCCTGATCGGCAGCGCCATCGAGCGGCGTCACATAGACAGGCAGGCTTTTGACCTTCTCCATGCGGTAATCGATCGGGCTATCGAGCGAAACGACTTCGACATTCTGCTTGAGGAGATCGATGAAGGGCAGGAAAAGACCGCGATTGAGACCGTCCTTGTAGAGATTGTCCGGCACGACATTGGAAGTGGTGACCAGCGTACAGCCATTGGCGAAGAGCTCGGTGAAGAGCCGCGCAAGGATCATCGCGTCGGCAATGTCCGTGACGGTGAATTCGTCGAAGCAGAGCAGCTCGGCTTCGGCAAGCAATTGCGCGGCGACCGGCGGAATAGGATCGGCCTGTTTGGTCTCGCCGTTCTTCAGCTTCTGCCGGTGGGCGTGGACGCGATTATGCACATCGGCCATGAATTCATGGAAATGGCAGCGGCGCTTCTTCTCCACCGGCGCCATCTGGAAGAACATGTCCATCAGCATCGTCTTGCCGCGCCCAACGCTGCCATGGACATAGAGCCCCCTGACGGACGGCGAGGCGGCGGCCTTGCGGGCAAACATCCAGCCAAGCGCGCTCTTCTTCTTCGCGGGCTTGCGCAGCTTCAGGTCGGAGAGGATTCTGTCGAGGTGGGCTGCAACGCCGAGTTGGGCGGCATCGGCCTTCAACTCGCCGGACGCCGTCAATGCGTTGAGTTGCTCAACGACACTATGGTTGTAGTCCGGCACTCGCTGCATGGAGAAAGACCCCGCGCGCGAAGCGCACGTCGCTTACAGCGGACGCGCGCTCCCCGTCGATCTGTTATCGGCTGAGGCTCAGAGGCTGGCCGTTATTGGTCGTACCGTCGTAACGGGCATCAGAGGTCTTGTAGACGCGACCGATCGTATCGCCTTGACGGTTCTTGAACTGGACCATCTTGCCCGAGACTTCCCAGGAGCCCATGGCTGTCAGGTCGCCGGTGCAACCGCGCGTACCGCCGCGTGAGCCGCTGCCGAGATTGGTGAGCGTCAGGAACATATCGCAATTGGCGCCGCCATTGGACACACGCCAGTTGCCGACCATCGATTCCTTGGTCACATCCAGAGCCGTCGTCGGCGCACCCGCTGCGACAGTGGCGCTGCCGGGAGGCGTTGCCGTCGGAGCCGTCGGGAACTGGGAAGAACCACCGGGAGGAGGCAGCGCGCCGGACTGGACCGATGGAACAGGCTGCGCCTGAAGCGGCGGCGTATAGCCGGGACCCGCATTCGAATTGCTGCTATAATCGTAAGAGGTACGCTGGCAACCGGCGAGGCCGATAACGACCGCAAGGCCCGTCACCACATATCTAACTTGCATCTCAAGCTCCCGATTCTCGTCGCTTCGGAAAATTCATGGTTACACAAAGCGGCTGAATTATTACCAAAGCCTTAGCTAAGGCAAGACGCGGCAACGATAATTGCCATTTCGACGGCATTTTAGGAAAATTCTTTGCCGCTTTCGAATGAAGAAGCCGCGACCTGTGGCCGCGGCTTGCGAACATTACAGATACAAGGCGACCGTCACACGCGACGCTCGACCATCATCTTCTTGATCTCGGCAATCGCCTTGGCAGGGTTCAGACCCTTGGGGCAGGCTTGCGCGCAGTTCATGATGGTGTGGCAGCGGTACAGACGGAAAGGGTCTTCGAGGTTGTCGAGACGCTCACCCGTTGCTTCGTCGCGGCTGTCGATCAGCCAGCGATAGGCCTGCAGCAGAACGGCTGGACCAAGATAACGGTCGCCATTCCACCAATAGCTGGGACAGGAGGTGGAGCAGCAAGCGCACAGGATGCACTCATAAAGACCATCCAGCTTCTGGCGGTCTTCGTGGCTCTGCTTCCATTCCTTCGCGGGCGGTGGAGACACCGTCTTCAGCCATGGCTCGATCGAGCGGTGCTGCGCGTAGAAGTTCGACAGATCCGGCACCAGGTCCTTGACCACCGGCATATGCGGCAGAGGATAGACCTTTACCGTGCCGTTGATCTCTTCCATGCCCTTGGTGCAGGCAAGCGTATTCGTGCCGTCGATGTTCATCGCGCAGGAGCCACAAATGCCTTCACGACAGGAACGGCGAAGTGTGAGCGTCGGATCGATCTTGTTCTTGATGTAGAGAAGCGCATCGAGAACCATCGGGCCGCAATCATCGATATCGATGTAATAGGTATCGATGCGCGGGTTCTGGCCGTCGTCAGGGTTCCAGCGATAGATCCGGTACTCGCGAATATTCTTCGCGCCTGCCGGCTTCGGCCAGACCTTGCCTTCGGTCATCTGAGAGTTTTTGGGGAGAGCAAGTTCAACCATGTCCAATACCTCTCAAATCAATAGACGCGTGCTTTTGGCTCGATCTTTTTGGGATCGATGCCATCGGCGATGAGTTCGGTGTGAACCGGACGGTAGTCTAGCTTGACGTCGCCCGCTTCGCTGACCCAGGCCAGCGTGTGCTTGCGCCAGTTGACGTCGTCGCGGCCGGCGAACGGACCATCGGTATAGTCCTCACGCGCATGCGAGCCGCGGCTTTCCTTGCGGGCTTCCGCGCCGTAGACGGTGGTGATAGCGTTGGCCATCAGGTTTTCCAGTTCCAGCGTTTCCACCAGATCGGAATTCCACACCATCGAGCGATCGGTCACCTTCACATCGGGAAGTTCCTTCCAGATGGCGGAGAGACGCTCGCAGCCATTGGCAAGCGATTCCTGCGTGCGGAACACGGCGGCGTCTTCCTGCATGGCGCGCTGCATCTTGTCGCGAAGCACGGCCGTCGGCGTGCTGCCGCTGGCGTTGCGCAGGCGGTCGAAGCGATCCATGATCTTGTCGCAGGCAGCAATGTTGAGCGCCGGAACCGGCTCCTCGCGGTTGATGACCTGGGCGGCGCGGATGGCGGCCGCACGACCGAAGACCACGAGGTCGATCAGCGAGTTGGAGCCAAGACGATTTGCACCGTGAACCGAGGCGCAGCCCGCTTCGCCTACAGCCATCAGGCCGGGTGCGATGCGACCAGGGTTTTCGCTGTCGGCGTTCAGCACTTCGCCCCAATAGTTGGTCGGAATGCCGCCCATATTGTAATGAACGGTCGGCAGAACCGGGATCGGTTCGCGCGTCACGTCCACGCCAGCGAAGATCTTGGCGCTTTCGGAAATGCCCGGAAGACGCTCATGCAGAACCGCCGGATCAAGGTGATCGAGGTGCAGGAAGATGTGGTCCTTGTTCTTGCCAACGCCACGGCCTTCGCGGATTTCCATGGTCATGCAGCGCGACACGACGTCACGCGATGCCAGGTCCTTGGCCGATGGGGCGTAACGCTCCATGAAGCGCTCGCCTTCGGAGTTGACCAGATAGCCGCCTTCGCCGCGCGCGCCTTCGGTGATCAGGCAGCCCGCGCCGTAAATGCCGGTCGGGTGGAACTGAACGAATTCCATATCCTGAAGCGGAAGGCCGGCACGCGCAATCATGCCGCCGCCATCGCCCGTGCAGGTATGCGCGGAGGTGGCGGAGAAATAGGCGCGACCGTAGCCGCCGGTCGCCAGAACGACCATCTTGGCGGAGAAACGGTGAATGGTGCCGTCGTCGAGGTTCCAGGCAACGACGCCCGTGCAGCGGCCGTCATCCGACATGATCAGGTCGAGCGCGAAATACTCGATGAAGAATTCCGCGTTGTTGCGCAGCGACTGGCCATAAAGCGTGTGCAGAATGGCATGGCCGGTACGGTCGGCGGCAGCGCAGGTGCGCTGTACCGGCGGGCCTTCGCCGTAATTCTGCATGTGACCGCCAAACGGGCGCTGGTAGATCTTGCCTTCGGCGTTACGCGAGAAGGGCACGCCGTAATGCTCGAGCTCATAGACCGCCTTTGGCGCTTCCATGGCGAGATACTGCATGGCGTCCACGTCGCCGAGCCAGTCGGAACCCTTGACGGTGTCGTAAAGGTGCCACTGCCAACAGTCGGGCGTCATGTTGACGAGCGAGGCGGCGATGCCGCCCTGGGCGGCAACGGTGTGCGAACGGGTCGGGAAAACCTTGGTGATGCAGGCGGTCTTGAAGCCTTGCTCGGCCATGCCGAGCGTGGCGCGCAGACCAGCGCCGCCGGCACCCACGACGATGACGTCATAGGAGTGATCGACGTAAGTATAGGCCTTGCCGTTCTGGGAGGGTGAACTGTTCGGTGCCATGACGGATTATCCTGCGAATGCGATTTTCAGAACGGCGAAGAGACAGAGACCGCCGACGGCCACCGCGAAGAAGGTGTTCAGCATCAGAAGAACCAGCTTCGGAACTTCCGCATGCACATAGTCCTCGATGATGACCTGCATGCCGAGCTTCATGTGGATGAGGCCGGAAATGACGACGAGGCCCATGGTCACCGCGACAAGCGGGTTCGACAGAGCCGAAACGACGACCTCATAGGGTGCGCCGCCATACATGACGAGGAAACCGACGAAGAAGATCAAAAGCGGCACGTTGGCAACGGCCGTCACGCGCTGGCGCCAGAAATGCTCGGTGCCTTCCTTGGCCGAACCGAGACCGCGAACCTTGCCGAGAGGGGTGCGCATATCCATGATGTTATCTCCTCAGCGCACGATCAGGGCGACAACCCAGATCAGCGCGGTCAGACAGATCGACGCGACGAAGGACGCCTTGGCGAGCTTGGTGGTGAAATGCTTGTCGAAGCCATGGCCCAGGTCCCACATGAAGTGGCGAAGACCGCCCAGCATGTGGTGAACCAGCGCCCAAGTATAGCCGATCAGGACCAGCTTGCCGATCAGCGAACTCATGGCCCATTGTACCCAGGCATAAGCGTCGACGCCGGAGGCGGTCGCAATCAGCCACCAGGCAACGAGAAGCGTGCCGAAATAGAGTGCGCCACCGGTGATACGGTGTACAATCGACGCAACCATTGTCGGAATTGGCTTGTAGATTTGAAGATGCGGCGACAAAGGCCGATTGTTTGTCGTGTTCGCCATATGAACCTCACGGCGTTTCCTGGCGCCGATGATAGCCGGGCGCCCCCAAACAACGCACATGACGAAAGAATGTGCATTGCACCAAGCGCGACCTTTAATCGCAGGAGAGCATCACGACAAGTACAATCGGCAACCGTTTTGAATTTAATCGATTGTGGTCTAGAAAATTCTGCGTGATTCTCGGGATCGAAAATAAAATATCGAGCGTTTCCAAACGTCAGCATTCGATTTAATTTACGTAAACGTAAAATAAAAGCAGCCTTTCCGATCGAACGGAAAGCTTAAAAACTGGATGGAGAAGATCATGTTCAAGCCCGCATTCTGGATCATTCCAACCCTTCTGATCGCCATTGGTTCCCCCTCCCTGGCGACGGCAAACGACTATCACCGCGACCAGCGTTCCTATCAGAGATACAGCGACTCACAGCCCTCCGTGGTCGGTGGCTATGGTCTGCCTTCCCATGTCAGAGGCATTGGCACCTATGCGGGCGGACTGACGGCGGCGCGGTTTGCGGGCAACGGCAACTACTTCTACGCCCAAGGCGGCGGCGCCTATCTGCCGGATGATTATCGTCGAAGCACCGTCGAGCCACGCATCATCCACGTGAACCAGCGCACATTCAATGACAGCTGCCATTATGAAGCAGGCGTCTGCGTCATCCGTCCTTAATTTCGGAAGTCAGGACAGACGCCAGACGGTCGTCTGCTTGACTTCGCTATCCTCCAGCGCCCGCGTTACCGGCACTTGATAGGTGGCGCAGGAGGTCAGCTTCGTCTTGGGGAGATAGGCGCGGCCCGGATCTCCAACCAGCACGGCAACGCCCTTGGACGTGAGGGTTGAAAACCATGGGATGAGCGCATCGGCAAATCCCTTGTCGTAAAACACATCACCAGCAAGCAACACGTCGGCGTCGAGATCCTTGCCGATGACATCTTCTGAGATCACGTTGATCGTGACGCCGTTGACCGCAGCATTGAGCATCACCGCACTCTTCGCCCAGGGATCGATATCGACCGCCAGCACGTGTGCGGCACCGGCAAGGGCCGCGGCAATTGCCACCATGCCGGAACCGCTGGCGAAATCGACGACTCGCTTGCCGCGCACGATATCGGGATTATCGAGAATATAACGCGCCAGCCCCTGCCCGCCGGCCCAGGCAAAGGCCCAGAAGGGCGGCGGCAGGCCGGTCTCTTGCAGTTCTTCTTCCGTCTTCAACCACAGATCATGCGCTTCGCTTGCCAGATGGAGGCGAAGCTCTGGAACATGCGGCGGTGCCATGATGGTCGTATTGGCGCGGATGAAGTCGTCTGGCGCGGTCTTCAAGGTCTGGATCAGTCTGGCGAGCGCGGTGGCTTGTCGACGCCTGCCATATGGCAGACTTCCAGATATTCCTCTTCCGTCACCGGCTGGACGGAAAGCCGCATAGAGGTGACGAGCGACATGTCGGCAAGCTTCGGATTGGCCTTCACCGCCTTCAAGGTCACGGGCTTCGGCACATCGCGGACCGCCTTGATGTGCACGCAGTCCCAGCGCGCATCCCCCTCTGCAGAGGAATCCGGCTTCGACAACTCGCAGACCTCGACGATGCCGACGACTTCCAGCCCCTCATTGGAGTGATAGAAGAAGCCCTTGTCGCCAAGTTTCATCGCCCGCATGTTGTTGCGCGCCTGGTAGTTGCGCACGCCGGTCCATTCCTCGCCAGCCTCGCCCTTGGCCTTCTGCTGTTCCCAGGACCAAGTGTCGGGTTCGGATTTGAAAAGCCAGTAATTCGCCATGTCGTGCTTGGTCCTTACGCAGCCGGATTGTTGAAGACCCAATTATAGGGCTTCACATCGACGCTTTCGAAAAGACCCGCCTTGGCGTAAGGGTCGGCATCGGCAAGGGCACGCGCAGCATCGATATCGGCGGCTTCGACGATCACCAGGCTGCCATTCGGCTTGCCATCCGCATCCAGAAACGGACCGGCGATCTTCAGCGTGCCTTCGGCATTCAGCTTGTTGAGATGCTCCAGATGCGCGGGGCGGGTGTCCATGCGCACATTCAGATGGCCGGGCTTGTCCTTGCAGATAAAGGCAAACAGCATTGTCTTCTCCTCTTTTGCCCAGTCCCTATTCGGTGGTGATGGGCCTTGTCATCAATTGTCGCATGGCAGTGCGAATGTCCAGCCGCCCGTCAATGATCGCCGCAACGGCATCGGTAACGGGCATGTCGATCTTGTGGTCGGCGGCAAGCCGGGACGCAACGGAGGCGGCATAGGCGCCCTCCACCAGCCCGCCATGAAAGGCCGAGGGTGCATCCCCCTGCCCCAGCGATATGCCGAAGCGCAGATTGCGCGACTGGTGGCTGGTGGCGGTCAGGACGAGATCGCCGAGACCGGAAAGCCCGCGCACCGTATCTGCCTGCCCGCCGACTGCAACGACAAGCCGCGACATTTCCGCAAGCCCGCGCGCAATCAGCGCCGCACGCGCCGATTCACCCAGCCCTGCCCCTTCAACGATGCCGGCGGCTATCGCCAGCACATTCTTCAGCGCACCACCAAGCTGCACGCCAATACGATCGGTGGAGGCGTAAAGCCGGAAGGTCTGGCCGGAGATGGTTTGCGCCAAGTGCTCGGCAAGTGCGGCATCGCTGGCTGCGACCGCCATGGCTGTCGGCAGCCCCTTGGCAATATCGGCAGCAAAGCCCGGCCCTGAAAGCACGGCCACAGGATGCGACGGCAATTCCTCTTCCAGTACTTGTGTGAGAAGCAAGCCGGACGAGCGGTCGATCCCCTTCGCCAAGGTCATTACCACGGCATCCTTAGCCAGGTAAGGACCATATTGGCGCGCCGCATCCGCCTGCGCCTGTGAAGGCATGGCAAAAAGCACGATGCCGGCATTGCGCAGCACTTCGGGTTCGGCGGAATAGTTCAGCGCATCGGGAAGCGCGATTCCCGGCAGGGCCGCCTCATGCACGCCATCGGCCTGCAAGTCTGCCATCAGCGACGGATCGCGACCGAGCAGCGTCACCTCATGACGATTTTCCAGCGCAATCACCACCGCAATCGCCGTGCCGAACGCACCGGAACCGATGACGACGATGGTTTCGCGCTTGCTCATGCCTTGGCCCCACGCTTGCCGAAGCCGACAAGGGTCTGAGCCTCAGCATCGAGCGGCCAGCGCGAGCGCGGCTGCACATCGAGACTATCCGGCTCCATGCCTTGCGCCATGCGCTCAAGCCCCGCCCATGCGATCATCGCGGCATTATCGGTGCAAAGCGACAACGGCGGGGCGATGAAGCGGAAGCGGTGCTTGTCGCAGAGCGCCTGCAAGGTGCCGCGCAGCTCCTGATTGGCGGCGACACCACCGGCAACGACGAGGGCCGGTCCACCCTCGACGGAGGGGAAGGTTTCGGTGAAACGCTGAAGCCCGCGCCCGATCCGGTCCTGCAATGTGCGCGATACCGCCTTCTGGAAGGAGGCGCAGATATCGGCAATGTCCTGATCTGTGAGCGGGGCGATGGCGGTCGCAGCCTGCCGCACGGCCGTCTTCAGACCGGAAAAGGAGAAATCGAGCCTTGCCTCACCCACCATCGGGCGTGGCAGGGGGAAGCGATCGGGATTGCCATTCTTCGCCGCCTTCTCGACTGCCGGTCCGCCGGGATAGGGCAGGCCAAGCAGCTTGGCCGTCTTGTCGAAGGCTTCGCCGAGTGCATCGTCGATGGTCGTTCCCCAGCGCTCATACTGGCCGACACCGCGGACCAAGATGAGCTGGGTATGACCACCGGACACGAGCAGCATCAGATAGGGAAAGGAAAGCCCGTCCGTCAGCCGCGCCGTCAGTGCATGACCTTCCAGATGGTTGATGGCATAAAGCGGCTTGCCCGCAGCCTTCGCAATTGCCTTGCCGGTCATCAACCCGACGATCAGGCCGCCGATGAGACCAGGCCCAGAGGTGGCGGCAATCGCGTCAACTTGCTCCAGCCTCACGCCCGCCTTGGCGAGCGCTTCCTCGATCAGCGTATCGAGGGCTTCCACATGGGCGCGGGCGGCAATTTCCGGTACCACGCCACCATAGGCACTGTGTTCTTCCAGCTGCGACAAAACGACGTCAGAGACGATCTCGCCACGGCCGTCGGCATGCCGAACCACCACAGATGCAGCGGTTTCGTCACAACTGGTCTCTATGCCGAGGATACGAAGAAAGGGGGTCATCAGCCGGTTCGTTGATTGCGGTGCTTTTGAAACTTAGGTACGAACACCTCCGGTAACAACGGATAGATGCCGATGCAAACAAAACCTTTCCGAATAGGCACACGCGGTAGCCCGCTGGCACTGGCGCAGGCGTTCGAAACGCGCGACCGGCTGGCGGCGGCGCATGACCTGGCCCCGGAGATGTTCGAAATCGTGCCGCTCGCGACCAAGGGCGACCGCATGACCGACCGCCCCCTGTCCGAAATTGGCGGCAAGGGCCTGTTCACCGAAGAGCTGGAAGCGCAATTGCTCTCCGGCGATCTCGACTTTGCCGTTCACTCGTCCAAGGACATGGCAACCAGGCTGCCCGACGGATTGGAGCTGCGCGCTTTTCTGCCGCGCGAAGACGTGCGCGATGCCTTTATCGGCAGAACGGCACCTCGCCTGCTGGAACTGCCGCACGGCGCCATCGTCGGTTCCGCCTCGCTCCGCCGTCAGGCGCTCATCCGTCGCCTGCGCCCGGACCTTGAGGTCATCATCTTCCGTGGTCTGGTCGATACGAGACTGCGCAAGCTGGCGGAAGGCCAGGCGGATGCCACCCTGCTTGCCTTTGCCGGGCTCAAGCGGCTGAACAAGGACGACGTTCCAACCGAACTGCTGGACCCAAAGGCATTCCCGCCTGCCCCCGCGCAAGGCGCCATCGGCATCGAATGTCGCATCGGCGATAGCCGGATTCAGGATCTGCTCTCTGCCATCAATGACGGGCCGACCTATGATGCGGTGATGTGCGAACGCGCCTTCCTCGCAGCGCTCGACGGCTCCTGTCGCACGCCGATTGCGGGGCTTGCCACCTGTCATGGGGAGGACCTGCATTTCCACGGCGTCATCCTCACACCCGATGGGCAGACCGAACATGCCGTCGAGGTGTCCGGCACGCTTGCCGATGCCGAAACGCTCGGCCGCCAGGCCGGCGAAAAGGTGCGGCACGCCGCCGGTCCCGGCTTCTTCGAAAGCTGGACCTGAGCCATGCGCGTCGTCGTGACCCGTCCGATGCGTTCGGGGCAGAAGACGGCGACGCTGTTGCGCGAGCGCGGCCACGAACCCATCCTGCTGCCTCTGACCGAGGCGGTGCACAAGGCGCAAGCCGCAAGAGAGGCGCTGACGCGCCAACCCGACGCTCTCGCCGTCACCAGCGCCGAAGCCCTTCGCGCACTGACGTCATCCGGCATCGATCTGTCCGGCCATCTGCACCGCCCGCTTTTCGCTGTGGGAGCGGCAACCGCTCAGGCCGCACGCGAGTGCGGCTTTAAGACCGTGATTGCCGGTGAGGGAGATGGCGTGGCACTTGCCCGTCTCGTGAAGACGACACTGGCGCCCGACACGCAAGCATCATCAGCGAAGAGCCCTGCTGCGCATGTGCTCTATCTTGCAGGATGGCCCCGCGAGGGCGGCTTCGAAAACACACTCGCGGCAAGTGTCATCACGCTGGATGTCGCCGAGATTTACGAGATGCAGCCGGTCTTGTGGGAAAGGCCAGCCTTGCGGGCCATGCTCGACATTCCGCCGGATGCGGTTCTCCTCTATTCCCGCGAGACGGCACGAACCTTCTTTGACCTTGTCCAGGCCCATGATCTGGCGCCCCTTCTGCACACCAGCCGCTTCATCTGCATCAGCGAAAAGGTTCTGGACGTCGTTCCGACACCGCATCGCAGTCGCGCATGTGCAAGCACCACGCCAAGCGAACACGCAATGTTGCAGCTTCTGGACGGGGGCGCTGGAACCTAATTCCCTTTCGCCTCTTTCCTTTGCCACCATCACTGACTAGGTTTGGGGCGTGGCGATATGCGATCCCGTCTTCCCGAAAGGTGGTACGTCGCCACCGCGACCGAGGAATAGACACGACTAGAATGAGGTTGTCATGGTATCCGGAAAGCCGCCACGCCACTCCAAATCCAAGACCGAGCCGGTCACGATCGATCTGGACGCCAAGGACGTGACGGATGTCAGCGCCGCCAAGCCATCGACGCCTGCGGATACGACGGCGACAAGCGCGGCAAGTGACGCAAAGCCGGTGACGGAACCGGGTACTCCCGAACCCGCCAAGCCAGCGACCGGCGTGGCGGACGGCGCGAAAGCCGAGAATCCGAAACCGATCTGGGACCAGCCAACCAAATCGCCGATCGAGCCTGAGCCGAATGTCGGAAAGCCGCAGGACGCGTCCGGCAAAGACGAAGGCCCAGCGAAGACGGACGCGACCGTGAAGCAGGAGCCACCGAAAGCCACAGCGGCCGCGGCCTCCACCACCACATCGTCTGCTGCATCGAGCAGCGCTGCCGATAGCACCAAAACGACATCGAGCACCTTTGGGAAGGACGCTCCAAAGAGCGAACCCTTCAAGCCGCAGACCACGTCATCCACATCCAGCGCATCGTCAGCCAGCAAGCCTTCGGCAGCCACCACATCGACATCGCGGGATGCAAAGCCGCAAGGCAATTCCGGCCTGATCGCCGCTGGCATTGTCGGTGGCCTGATTGCGCTTCTGGCCGCAGGCAGCATGCAATATGCCGGCGTCCTGCCGTCCAGTTCAGCCGATAGCGGTTCGTCGACGGAACTGGCCGCGTTGAAGTCTCAGGTCGCCAGCCTGCAGCAGCAGATCGCGCAAGCACCAAAAGGACAGACCGCTGACACGTCTGCCCTTGAGCAGCGCCTTGCCGCACTGGAAAGCTCCACCGCATCCGGCGGCGACGCCAGCGCGAAGATCTCCCAGCTTGAGACCACGGTTTCGACCTTGCAGTCCGAGCGCGCCGCAGAAGACCAGAAGATCGCGTCGCTGACACAGCGGCTTGACGCGGCAGAAACCAAGATCAACGAGCCTCGGGACGATGTCGAAGTGGCGCGCGCCATTGCCTCGGCAGCACTCAAGGCGGCGATCGATCGTGGCGGTCCTTTCCTCACCGAACTCGACACGCTGTCCAAGGTCACGCCGGACGATCCGGCGATCCAGTCGCTGCGCCCCTTCGCCAATACCGGCGTACCGACGCGCGCGGAACTGGTGCGTCGTTTCCCCGACGTCGCCAACGCGATGCTGACGGCCCTTCGCCCGACCGACCCGAATGAAGGCATTTTCGACCGGCTGGCCAACAGCGCCATGTCGCTGGTCAAGGTCCGCCCTGTCGGCAATGTCGAGGGCGAGGGCGACGATGCCAAGATCGCCCGCATGGAAGACAAGCTGCAGAATGGCGACCTGAAGGGTGCGGCCCTTGAATGGGATGCTCTGCCCGAAGCCGCCAAGACGGCATCGGCCGAATACAAGAAGTCGCTGGACGCACGCATTCAGGTCGAGGATCTCGTCAACAGCACATTGAACCGCGCCGTCAGCAGCACAGGCCAGCAGGGGTAAGACATGACCAGAATCGTTAGCTTCGTCGTCATCGTCCTTCTCATCGCCGTCGGCTTCGCATGGCTGGCGGATCGTCCGGGCGTTCTGTCGCTGGAATGGCAGGGGCAGCTGATACAGATGAGCATGATGGTGGCGGCCTCCATGGTTGCCGCCCTCATCGCAGCCATTATGATCTTGTGGTGGATGATCAGCACGCTGTGGAACTCTCCACATGCCGCACGCCGCTACTTCCGCGCCCGCAAGCGCGACCGCGGCTATCAGGCACTGTCGACCGGCCTGATCGCTGCCGGTGCTGGCAATGCCCTGCTGGCCCGCAAGATGACCGCGAGAACACAGGGTCTGCTCAGCGCCGATCAGGAGCCCCTGATCCATCTGCTGGAAGCCCAGGCGGATCTCATCGAAGGCAAGTATGACGCCGCGCGCCGCAAGTTCGAGGCTATGGCAAATGACCCGGAGACGCGTGAGCTTGGTCTTCGCGGCCTCTATATCGAGGCTCGCCGCCAGGGCGCGCATGAGGCAGCTCTGCAATATGCCGAGGATGCGGCGAAAAACGCACCCTATCTGCCCTGGGCTGCGCAAGCGACGCTGGAAAGCAAATGCCGCAGCGGCGAGTGGGACGATGCGATCCGCCTGCTCGACCAGCAGAAGGCCGCCCATGTCATTGAGCGTGGCGAAGCCGAGCGCCTGAAGGCCGTGCTTCTGACCGCGAAGGCCGAAGAGAAGTTCGAGATCGACCCGAAGGGTGCGCGCGACGATGCAAAGTCCGCGCTGAAACTGTCGAAGGCGCTCGTACCGGCAGCGCTCGT
This sequence comes from Agrobacterium sp. GW821-FHT02D03, assembly GCF_059421725.1. Taxonomy (NCBI): domain Bacteria; kingdom Pseudomonadati; phylum Pseudomonadota; class Alphaproteobacteria; order Hyphomicrobiales; family Rhizobiaceae; genus Agrobacterium; species Agrobacterium sp. GW821-FHT02D03. The sequence continues at coordinate 453,065 of NZ_JBWKVN010000001.1, read as the reverse complement.
CGCGGCCAAGTCGTATCTCCGCGAAGACAATCTGCGCAAGGCGGCCGCCATTCTGGAACCCGTCTGGAAGGCTGAGCCGCATCCGCAGATCGCCGAGCTTTATGTCCGCGCCCGTAGCGGCGATACGGCGATCGACCGGCTGAAGCGCGCCGAGCGGCTGGAGAGCCTGAAGCCCAACAATATCGAATCGCTCTTTGCCGTGGCGCAGGCAGCATTGGCTGCGCAGGATTTCGACAAGGCGAGAGCCAAGGCGCAGGCCGCCGCCCGCATCGCCCCACGCGAAAGCGTCTTCCTGCTGCTGGCTGATATCGAAGAGGCCGAGACCGGCGACCAGGGCCGTGTGCGTCACTGGATGGCGCAGGCGCTGCGCGCGCCGCGCGACCCGGCCTGGGTGGCAGACGGCATCGTTTCGGAAAAATGGCATCCGGTCTCGCCGGTCTCCGGCCGTCTCGATGCCTTTGAATGGAAGGCGCCCTTCGGCCAGCTGGATGGCCCGGTGGAAGATGTGAGCGTCGATAGCGCACTCGCCTCTCTTCCCGACGTGGCGCAGCCGGAAATTCGTGAGCGCATCATCGAAATCCCGGTTCCAGTAAAGCCAGAGCCGGTGAAAACCGAGCCGAAGCCACACGTCGAGACGAAGGTTGAGTCCAAAGCCGAAACGAGGACCACGGTTCATCCCGTTGTCGAAACGCAAAAGCCCAAGGTCCAAGCGCGTGAACCAGCAAAGGTCACGCCCTCGGCGAAAGCGGAGGAAGTCGTGCCCTTCTTCGGCGGCGCGCCTGACGACCCTGGCGTGAAGAAAGCAGAGGGCGCCCCTCTTGCCGAACCCGCAAAGCCCGTGACCCCGGCGAGCCAGACATCCAAGACGGTTGCGCCAAAAACCACAGTGATCGAAAAAAGCGGGGAAGCCGTTCCTTTCTTCGGCGGTTTGCCGGATGATCCGGGGGTGAAGAAACCCTCTGCCCCCGCGGACGAAAAAAACCGCCTCAATCTGTTTTAAGGCAGCCTTTAACGCTCAAGGAGAGCCATGCTCGACCGTATCCAGACCTTCTTCCAAAGCCTGACGAGTGGCGACACGTCTCGCGATTTTCCGCCCGACGACCTGCGCGTCGCCATCGCCGCCCTTTGCTTTCAGGTGATGGAAGCGGACGGAACGGTGTCCAAGGTGGAGCGTGAGCGCCTGCGCGAATTGCTGCAGGAGCATTATGACCTCAGTTCCGGCAAGCTGGATGCGCTGATGGATGCGGGGCAGGAAGCCGGCAAGGAGGCGGTGGATTATTACCGCTTCACCACCGACATCCGCCGCCATCTGAACGAACAGGAACGCGTCGAACTCATCGGCATTCTCTGGGACATCGTCTACGCAGATGGCGAGCGCAACGAGATGGAAGACAACGTCATCTGGCGCATCGCCGAGCTTCTCGGCGTCTCCGTCCGCGACCGCGTACTGCAGCGCCAGCAGGTGGCTAGTCACAAGCACCTTGAAGGTCATGATGAGGCCGATGCAGACGCGATCTAAGCCGCGTCGAGCGACGGTGTAGAGCAGTTTTGCGACGAAGACGCGCGGCAGGCTGGAGTGGCAAAGAGGAGGAAGCTGGCATGAGAGATCCCGTCACGCTTTCGGTGCAGCAAAAGCCGAGGTTGGTCTTCGGCTTTTTACCCACCTTGGAAAGAGGCCGCTAAGACAACACACTTTCTAAACGCGCACTTCCGTGTGACGGTACTTGTCGGCTCATGTGGTAATGTCTAAATGTCTGCCAACAACATAGGAGACATTGATGGTAGGCATTATCGACGCGGTGATTACAATCATATTATTGGCGTTGCAAATCTACTGGTGGATCTTGATCGCCAGCGCCATTTTCTCATGGCTCTACGCATTCAATGTCATCAACTCCTCCAATCAGTTCGTAAACGCGATCGGCAACTTCCTGTATCAGGCTACCGAGCCGGTTCTGCGCCCCATCCGCCGGGTTCTTCCGAACATGGGTGGCATCGATCTTTCGCCGCTCGTGGTACTGCTTGGCATTGTCTTCCTTCAGATGATCATCGCGAATCCGATCAGACCTTTCCTGATCTCGCTCTTCATTTGACGCTCCAGCCCTGGAAGATCGTCGGTCGGCAGATCGAGCTGAGAGTGAGGCTCACGCCCTCTGGGGGTCGTGACGCCATCGATGGGGTGGAGACGGATGCCGAAGGGCTGCCCTATCTCAAGGCCCGCGTCACCTCGGTGCCGGAAGACGGCAAGGCAAACAAGGCGCTGATTGCGCTTCTGTCGAAGACGCTGAAGATCCCAAAGTCATCAATCAGTTTCCTGTCCGGGGAAACATCGCGCAAAAAAATCCTCCGGCTCGATGGCGAACCGGAGGATCTGTTAGGTAAGCTTGAAAAGGTGATGGGCTGAGATCAGCCCTGCGCCTTGTAGCGTTCGACGGCTTCGAGGATCAGCTTCTTGGCAACGTCGACATCCTGCCAGCCGCCCATCTTCACCCACTTGCCGGGTTCCAGATCCTTGTAGTGCTCGAAGAAGTGCTCGATCTGCTTCAGCGTGATGTCTGGCAGGTCGGTGTAGTTTTTGACCTTGTCGTAACGCTGCGTCAGTTTGGGAGCCGGAACCGCGAGGATCTTTTCGTCCTTGCCGCCATCGTCTTCCATGATCATCACGCCGATCGGGCGAACATTGATAACACAGCCAGGCACCAGCGGGCGGGTATTGCAGATCAACACATCGATCGGGTCGCCATCTTCCGACAGCGTGTGCGGCACGAAGCCGTAATTGCCCGGATAGGTCATCGGCGTGTAGAGGAAGCGATCGACGATCAGTGCGCCAGCATCCTTGTCCATCTCGTACTTGATAGGATGGCCGCCGACCGGCACTTCAACGATCACATTGACGTCTTCAGGCGGGTTCTTGCCGACGGAGATTGCATCAATACGCATACTCTTTCCTTATTTCGGTGAGTTGAGATTGATCCTCGATACTGGGAAAGGCAGCGCTTTGCAACATCGCCTGCCGCAACCTTTGCGCTTTTGTCGAACCAAGAATGGGCTGAGCTTAAAGGTTTGAGAGCGTTACAAGAAACGAGGGGCGAGAAGTCTTAACAGGTGCCCTGGCGGCGTAACGGGGTCGGGCCAATCGTGATACTTGCGTCAATGCGCACATCACGCGGCTTGAAGAACAGTCAGCGCCAGGCAAAACCGATCTTGCGCAGCTGCTTGTCGGCAAAGTCTTCCAAGCCTTCGGCAATATCCTTGCCGCCGTGCGAGCGGAAGAAGCGGCTGGCGACATCGCTGTCCTCGAGGCACCAGGCCACCACGCCGTTGCAGCCGAGAGACTTCAACAGGCGGCGTCCTTCCTTGAAAAGGACGGTCCCAAGGCCGATGCCCTGATATTCCGGACGCAGATAAAGCTCGTAGATCTCGCCATCATAGGGAAGACCACGGGCACGGTTGAGGCCAAGCGTCGTGTAACCGGCAACCACACCCGCCACTTCGACCACCAGCAGCGTGGCGGAACCACGGGCGGCGCGGCGCCACCAGTCCTCGTCACGGCGATCCAGCATCTGCCAGAGCGGCTTGTGCGGAATAAGTCCTGCATAGGCCTGCTCCCAGGACAGCCGATGCGTCTCTGCAATAGCGGCAGCGTCTTCCGGTTCAGCCCGGCGCACATCGATGGATAACGTTTTCATAACGCGATTCTGGCCCCGGCCATGGAAACTTACCAGCCATAAAGGTTAACGGCGGGAAGCTTACCCACAGCCTAATCATGTGGACGATGGGGCAAAGATTAACGCTTTTTTTACCATTGAGACAAGCGGGCTTGATTCGCGCAGACAAAGAAAAACCCGGCTTGAGGCGTGCTCAAGCCGGGTTCTTGGAAACACGGTTAATGGCGGGGCGATCAGCCGGCCATCTTGGCCTTTTCGAAGCGCTTGCGATCGTTCGGATCGAGGTAGAGCTTGCGCAGACGAAGCGACTTCGGCGTCACTTCCATCAGCTCATCGTCCTGGATCCAGGACAGAGCGCGGTCGAGGGTCATCCGGATCGGCGGCGTCAGCTTCACGGCTTCATCCTTGCCGGCGGCGCGGATGTTGGTGAGCTGCTTGCCCTTCAGCACGTTGACTTCGAGATCGTTGTCACGGGTGTGAATGCCGATGATCATACCAGCATAAACCTTTTCACCCGGCTCGATGATCATCGGACCACGGTCTTCCAAGTTGAACATCGCATAAGCGACAGCTTCGCCCGAACCGTTCGACAGCAGAACGCCGTTGACGCGGCCAGCGATCTGACCCTTGAAGGGCTGATAATCGTGGAACAGGCGGTTCATGATCGCCGTGCCGCGCGTGTCGGTCAAGAGTTCCGACTGGTAGCCGATCAGGCCACGGGTCGGCGCATAGAACTTCAGACGAACGCGGTTGCCACCGGAAGGACGAAGCTCGGCCATTTCAGCCTTGCGCTCAGACATCTTCTGAACGACGACACCGGAGTGCTCTTCATCGACGTCGATGACGACTTCTTCGATCGGCTCCAGCAGGGTGCCGTTCTCGTCCTTGTGCATCACGACGCGCGGACGCGACACGGCAAGTTCAAAGCCTTCGCGACGCATGGTTTCGATCAGAACCGCAAGCTGCAATTCGCCACGGCCGGACACGAAGAACGAGTCCTTGCCTTCGGCTTCTTCGATCTTCAGCGCAACGTTGCCTTCGGCTTCCTTGAGCAGACGGTCGCGGATAACGCGGCTCGTGACCTTGTCGCCTTCGGTGCCAGCCAGCGGGCTGTCATTGACGATGAAGGACATGGTGACGGTCGGCGGGTCGATCGGCTGCGCGGTCATGGCTTCAGTGACCGAAGGATCGCAGAACGTGTCGGCGACGGTGCCCTTGGAGAGGCCAGCGATAGCGACGATGTCGCCTGCATGGGCTTCTTCGATCGCGGTGCGCTCGATACCACGGAAGGCGAGGATCTTCGAAATACGGCCGGTTTCGATCGTCTTGCCATCCTGGCCCAGAACCTTGACGGCCTGGTTCGGCTTGATCGAGCCGGACGCGATACGGCCGGTGATGATACGGCCGAGGAAGTTGTTGGCCTCGAGGATCGTGCCGATCATGCGGAACGGACCTTCTTCGACCGTAGGCTCAGGCACGTGCTCGAGAACCAGATCAAGCAGCGGTGCAAGACCCTGGTCCTTCGGACCTTCCGGATTGACGTTCATCCAGCCATCACGACCGGAGCCATACAGGATCGGGAAGTCCAGCTGCTCGTCGGTCGCGTCGAGATTGGCGAAAAGGTCGAAGACTTCGTTGATGACTTCTTCGTGGCGGCCATCCGGACGGTCGATCTTGTTGATCGCGACGATCGGGCGAAGACCGACCTTCAGCGCCTTGGAGACGACGAATTTCGTCTGCGGCATCGGGCCTTCGGAGCTGTCGACCAGAACGATCGCGCCGTCCACCATCGAAAGGATACGCTCGACTTCACCACCGAAGTCGGCGTGGCCGGGGGTGTCGACGATGTTGATACGAACACCCTTCCACTCAACAGAGGTCGCCTTGGCGAGAATGGTGATGCCGCGTTCCTTTTCCAGATCGTTGCTATCCATAACACGCTCGGCAACGCGCTGGTTGTCGCGGAACGAACCAGACTGCTTCAGAAGCTCGTCAACAAGTGTCGTTTTTCCATGGTCAACGTGCGCGATGATCGCGATGTTGCGAAGGGCCATATGATTAAATCTCTGAGGTTGGGGCGCTGATCGTATGGGATGCGCCAATTTAGTTTGGCGGGCTCATAACCTTTTTTTTGCAAATGCGAAAGGGGGGCCTGTGACATAAGCCCCTTGCGAAAACGCCGTATCAGAGATGTGTGACAGGTTTTTGCGCGCTTTCAAGGTTAAAGCGGGTGCGATCCTTCAGATTCGCTCTTCCCGCCTTCCCTCTTTCTTTGACCGCGTGTCGGCGTCGCTAGACGTCTTCACCCGTCTGCGCGGTATGCGTTACGCAGCGACCAGTCCGCGCTTCTTCAGCATGGCCTCCGGGCTCGGCATCTTGCCGCGGAAGGCCTTGTAGGTCACTTCCGGATCGACCGCGCCGCCGACGGAATAGACATTGTCGAGAAGCTTGCGCGCCGTTTCCGGATCGAAGGGATTGCCCGTCTCCTCGAAAGCCTCGAAGGCGTCGGCATCCAAGACTTCCGACCACATGTAGGAATAGTAGCCGGCGGAATAGCCGTCACCGGAAAACACGTGCTGGAAGTGCGGCGTTGCGTGGCGCATAGTTATCGACTTCGGCATATTGAGCGAAGACAGCACCTCTGCCTGCACCGCCATCGGGTCCTCCACCGTGCCACGGGTGTGGAACGCCATATCGACCAGCGCCGAGGAGGTGAACTCCACCGTGTTGAAACCGGCATTGAAGGTCTGGGCCGCCAGCACCTTGTCCAGCAGCGCCTTCGGCATCGGCTCGCCGGTTTCGTAATGCAGCGCATAGGTTTCGAGAATTTCCGGCACGGTCAGCCAGTGCTCGTAAAGCTGCGACGGCAGTTCAACGAAGTCGCGCGAAACACCGGTACCGGAAACGGACGGATAGGTGACGTTCGACATCATGCCATGCAGCGCGTGGCCGAACTCGTGGAACAGCGTGCGTGCATCATCGAGCGACAGCAGCGCTGGCTTGCCAGCGGATGGCTTGGCGAAGTTACAGACATTGTAGATGATCGGCAGTTCACCGACCGTGCCATTCTTCAGCGGCAGCTTGTGCTGCGACTGGAAGGAGCTCATCCATGCACCTGAGCGCTTGGAGGGCCGGGCAAAGTAGTCACCTAGGAACATCGCCTTCAACTCGCCATTGGCGTCGCGAATTTCGAAGGTGCGGACATCGGGGTGGTAGGCCTTGACGTCTTTCAGTTCGACGGCATGGATGCCGAAGAGGCGTGTCGCCACGTCGAAGCAGGCCTCGATGATCTTTTCCAGCTGCAGATAGGGCTTCAGCTCGGTCTCGGAGAAGTTGAAGCGCTCTGCTCTCAGCTTCTCCGCATAATGGCGCCAGTCCCAGGGCATGACCTCATGGTTCTTGCCCTCGTCGGCAATGACCGTGGCAAGCTCGGCTTCCTCTTCGCCTGCGCGCGCCACGGCCTTTTCCCAGACCTGGGTCAAAAGACCGTTTACCGCATCCGGCGTCTTCGCCATCGTGTCGTCCAGCTTGTAGGCCGCGAAACTGTCATAGCCGAGCAGCTTTGCCTTTTCTTCGCGCAGCGCCAGTGTCTTCCTGACGATCTCGCGATTGTCGGTCTCGCCACCATTTTCGCCACGCGCCACCCAGGCTTTGAAGGCCTGCTCACGCAGATCGCGGCGCTCGGAAAACGTCAGGAAGGGCTCGATGATGGAGCGCGAAAGCGTCACTGCAAACTTGTCCTCCTCGCCATGCTCTTTGGCGGCGCCCGCCATGGCATCGCGCAGGAAGCCCGGAATGCCGGCAAGCTCTTCGTCCGAGGACAGCAGCAGCTTCCAGTTCTTTTCATCCGCAAGCACGTTCTGGCCGAAATTCGCGCCAAGTCCCGCAAGCTCCTCGTTGATGGCGGCCAGACGCTCCTGCTCCGGCTTCGGCAGTTTCGCGCCGGCGCGCACGAAGCCTTTCCAGTGGCGCTCTAGGACCCGAAGTTCCTCATGGGTCAGTCCCAGCGTCTCGCGCTTGTCCCACAGCGTATCGATGCGCTTGAACAGCGCCTCATTCATGCCGATACGCGAATAGTGGCGCGACATTTTTGGCGCAATCTCGCGCTCCAGCGCCTGGATTTGCGGATTGGTGTGGGCACCCGCCTTGTTCCAGAACAGCGCCGAGACGCGCGACAACTCGTCACCAGCGATTTCGAGCGCAATTACCGTATTGCCGAAGCTCGGCGCTTCGCTATTGCCGGCAATGGCATCGATCTCTGCATCATGGGCAGCAAGGGCCGCATCGAACGCACCGGCAAAATCCTCATCCTTGACAGCATCGAAACGCGGCAGCCCGTTTTTCCCGTTCCAGTCGGTCAGAGCGGAATAATGCGCGATCGTCGATGTCATGGTGATGTCCTCATGCAGATGTGATTGTCAGCCATATGGGCATGCTGACGGCAAGCTTTCAATATCAGACCGCAAGAAGGGCAACCGCAACGGACCTAAAATCGGCGTCGATTCCGCAAAAGCACGATGCCTGGATGTCAAAGACATGGAGCGTGCGGAACACTTTCTTCTCCCATCCGATTGCATGGAAAGACAGAAGTTGTCACAACGTAGAATAGTTCTAGTGAAAAGCACCCATTTGATGACATCCAATCCCGAACGAGAACCGCTGGCCTTTCTGCTCAATAGCAGCGCCCGTTTTCTCAACAGCGTGTTCGAACGGCGTATTGCCAATGCAGGCCTTGGGCTGACGCCCGGCGAGGCCCGCGCGCTGCTGACCGTTGCTGCCATCGACGGTGCCAAGCAGGCGGACATTGCCGCTCGCATCGGTCTCGAACCGATGACGGTCTGTACCTATCTCGACAAGCTGGAATCGCTCGCACTCGTGGAGCGTCGCCCCAACCCGGACGACCGCCGGTCGAAGTGCATCTATTTGACGGAAAGCTCGACGCAGATGCTGAAATCGGTGCGCGAGGAGGTGGATGGCCTGATGGCGCAGGCGACCGAAGGTTTGGGCAGGGAAGACATCGAGCGCTTCCATGCGCTGCTCTCCGTCTTGCAGAAGAACCTCCACACCGCGGCGATGGATAAGAACCGGACAGACGGCTGAGCAGGGAGCAATAAAAAGCCCCGCGCAAAACGGGGCTTTTCATCTTCACATCAAACGCAGAATTACTTGCCGAGGTTACGCTTTGCGAGCGTACGCAGACGAAGCGCGTTGAGCTTGATGAAGCCGGCGGCATCCTTCTGGTCGTAGGCGCCCTGGTCGTCTTCGAAGGTGACGAGCTTGTCGGAATAGAGCGACTTTGCGCTCTCGCGACCGGTGACCATGACATTGCCCTTGTAGAGCTTCAGCGTCACTTCGCCTTCCACATGCTCCTGGCTCTTGTCGATCAGGGCCTGCAGCATTTCGCGCTCCGGCGAGAACCAGAAGCCGTAATAGATCAGCTCGGCGTAACGCGGCATCAGCTCATCCTTGAGGTGCGCTGCACCGCGGTCGAGCGTGATGGATTCGATGGCGCGGTGCGCTGCAAGCAGGATCGTGCCGCCGGGGGTTTCGTAGACGCCGCGGCTCTTCATGCCGACGAAGCGGTTTTCCACGAGGTCGAGACGGCCAATGCCATTGTCGCGACCATAATCGTTGAGCGTCTGCAGAAGGGTTGCAGGCGACATTTCAACACCGTTGATCGAGCAGGCATCGCCCTTGCGGAAACCGACCTTGATGACGGTTGCCTTGTCAGGTGCGGCTTCCGGGGAAATGGTGCGCATATGCACATATTCCGGGGCTTCCTGCGCCGGGTCTTCCAGAACCTTGCCCTCGGACGAGGAGTGCAGCAGGTTGGCATCGACGGAGAACGGCGCTTCGCCCTTCTTGTCCTTGGCAACCGGGATCTGGTGCTGTTCGGCAAAGTTCAGGAGATCCGTACGGCTCTTGAAGGTCCAGTCGCGCCACGGTGCGATGATCTTGATATCGGGGTTCAGGGCGTAAGCGGAAAGCTCGAAACGAACCTGGTCGTTGCCCTTGCCGGTCGCGCCGTGAGCAATGGCGTCAGCACCGGTCTTCTTGGCAATCTCGATCAGATGCTTGGAAATCAGCGGACGGGCAATCGACGTGCCGAGCAGATAGACGCCTTCATAGACGGCGTTGGCGCGGAACATCGGGAAGACGAAATCACGAACGAATTCCTCGCGGACATCCTCGATGAAGATTTCCTTGATGCCGAGCATCTCGGCCTTCTTGCGCGCCGGCTCCAGCTCCTCGCCCTGGCCGAGATCGGCGGTGAAGGTGACGACTTCCGCGCCGAGTTCGGTCTGCAGCCACTTCAGGATGATCGAGGTATCGAGACCGCCGGAATAGGCGAGAACGACTTTCTTAACGTCTTTCGGGAGTGCCATTCGTGAAATCCATTTGCATAACCGGCGATCGCGTGAAGCCTCGCCTTTCCTTGAGATTGCGGCACTTTTAGCGAGTTTATCGGTACACGCAAGAGATAATGAAAATGGGCGCTGCCCGGGAACACATCGAGCGCCCGATGACTTGTCACGTGACTTGAGAGAGAAAAACGCTAGATTTCGAAGCGCCTTGAGAGGCGCTTGGTTACATGGGACGCCACCGCCGTTTAAAAAAGACGGCCATGGAGAAGGAGAAACCAATGTCGACATTTCACCCCGCATTGCGACAGGACAATGTAGCCGTGGTCACCGGCGCCGCCTCCGGCATCGGGCTTGCCGCGGCACGCAAGTTTGCCCATCTCGGCATGAGCGTCGTGCTGGTCGATCTCGATGGCGAAAAACTGGGAGCCGCCGAACGTCAGATCGCCGCAGAGGTGCCCGATGGCGCGGCGAATATCGCCTCCATCCCGACCGACGTCTCGAAGCTCGATGAGCTTGAGGCGCTGGAAAGAGCCGTCATCCAGCGCTTCGGCCGCGTGCATGTGCTGATGAACAATGCCGGCATCCAGCCGGGCAGCGCCCTTTTCGGCCCACAGGCCAACTGGGACAAGGTGATCGGCGTCAACCTGATGGGCGTCATCAACGGCACCCGAGTCTTCGGCGCGGGCATGCTCGCCCATGGAGAGCCGGGCCTCATCATCAATACCGGCTCCAAGCAGGGCATCACCACCCCACCTGGCGATCCCGCCTATAATGTCGCGAAAGCGGGCGTGAAGGCGTTCACTGAAGCGCTGCAGCACGAGCTGCGCAATGCCGACAAGGGCGCGATCTCTGCGCATCTGCTCATCCCCGGCTTCGTCTTCACCGGTCTCACCGCAGGAGAGCGCACGGAAAAGCCGGACGGCGCCTGGACGCCGGAGCAGACGGTCGATTTCATGCTGGAGAGCATTGGCAGGGGCGATTTCTACATTCTCTGCCCCGATAACGAGGTGGACCGGAAGACCGACGAGAAGCGCATTCTCTGGGCCGCCAACGACATCGTCCAGAACCGGCCGCCATTGTCGCGCTGGCATAAAGATTATGCCGAGCACTTTAAGGCGTTCTTGAACGGCTGACGCAACGTGAAGAGGAATTGGCAGGCTCGTCAAACAGCGTTATGAGTAGGCACCTGAACCCTAAAGCGTGTCGCGATCTTTCAGATTCGCTCCTTCGCTTTAGGCCCTTTGTTTTGTCGCATGTCGTTATCGCAAAACCGCTGCACACTTTTGCGCGACATGCTTTAGCCTTATGGTGCCTTCGTGGACTTCATACCGAGCCTGCCGACACTCATTGCCTTCACCATCGCCATTCTCATTCTGGCGGTGACGCCCGGCCCGGATATGACGCTGTGGATCAGCCGTTCGCTGCGCGAAGGCCGCAAGGCGGGCTTCATGACGCTGGTCGGCACCAATCTTGGAATTACCGTTCACACGCTGCTGGTCGCCTTCGGCGTGGCAGCGCTGATCGTCGCTTCGCCAACAGCCTTCATGATCCTGAAGACGGGCGGTGCTGCCTATCTCGTCTGGCTCGCCATCCAGGCCATCCGCCACGGCTCAAACTTCGTGATGGAGCGCCCGAAAGAGCAGAAGGCGGGCGCGTCGATGACGTCTGCTCTGGTCAACGGGCTGTGGGTTAACCTGCTCAATCCAAAGGTCATCATCTTCTTCATGACCTTCCTGCCGCAATTCGTCACAGCCTCCGACCCGCACGTGACCGGCAAGCTGATCTTCCTCGGTCTCTGGTCGATCATCGTCGCACTGCCGATCGGCATCGGGATTGTCGTTGCCGCAGACTCGCTCTCCGACTGGCTGCAGCGCAATCGCAAGGTTCTTCGCGGATTGGATTACACCATCGCCGGTGTCTTCTCGCTCTTCGCCGTGAAGATTTTCCTGACGCAAGCGAAGTAACAAGCGGATACGAAAAAGGCGCCTCTGCGGCGCCTTTTTTCTTAGCCGATCAGCAACTCGTCATCATCGATCGTCTGGCCGCGGATCTTGCGGAACATCTCGATCAGGTCCTCCACCTGCAGTCCCTTGCGGCTTTCACCCGACACATCGAGAACGACCTCGCCCGCATGCAGCATGATGGTGCGGTCGCCGTAATCCAGCGCCTGGCGCATGGAATGCGTCACCATCAGCGTGGTGAGCTTGCGCTCCTCCACCACCTTGCGGGTGAGCTCCATGACGAACTCCGCCATGCCGGGGTCAAGAGCTGCGGTGTGCTCGTCAAGCAGCAGCACATCGGAACCTGCAAGCGTTGCCATGACCAGCGATACCGCCTGACGCTGTCCGCCGGAGAGAAGATCCATGCGGTCCTTCAAACGGTTTTCGAGCCCGAGGCCAAGCGAGGCGATGCGGTCCTGGAAGAAGGCACGCCGTCCGCCGCCAAGAGCCGGGAGAAGACCGCGCACCTTGCCGCGCGCAGCCGCAAGCGCCAGATTTTCCTCGATGGTGAGCGCGCCGCAGCTTCCCGCCAGCGGATCCTGAAACACACGCGCCACCTGGCCCGCACGGCTGGCCGTCGGCTTGCGCGTCACGTCCACGCCACTGATCGTCACCTTGCCGGCGCTCGGCAACACGTCGCCCGCCAGCACGCCGAGAAGGGTCGATTTACCGGCACCGTTGGAGCCGATAACGGTGACGAAGGAGCCGTTTTCGATCGTGAGATTGAGCTTGGAGAGCGCCTGCTTTTGCAGCGGCGTTCCCTTGCCGAAGATGACCTGAATATCGGAAAGCGAAATCATGATGCAGCTCCTCCACGGCGCAGGCGCGGCAGGATGAGGGCGACGGCCACCAGCGCGGCGGTGACGAAATTGAGGTCGGATGCCTTAAGCCCAAGCGCATCGCTGGAGAGCGCCAGCTGGATGGCAAGACGATAGGCGATCGATCCGAAGACGCAGCCGATCAGGGCAATCAGAATGCCGCGCGAACCGAACAGCGTTTCACCGATGATGACGGCGGCAAGACCGACGACGATGGTACCGACACCGGACGTCACATCGGCAAAACCATTGGTCTGGGCAAAGAGCGCGCCGCCAAGCGCGACAAGCGCGTTGGAAAGCGCCATGCCGAGATAGATCTGGTTGCCGGTCTTTACCCCTTGAGCGCGGGCCATGCGGGCATTCGCACCAGTGGCGCGCATGGCAAGTCCTGCATCGCTTTCCAGAAAGCGCCAGACGAGGATGACGGCAACGACCACCAGCAGGCCGACGAAGAGCGGCCGCACTAGATAGTCGGACATGCCAAGACCATAGAAGGGCTCGATGACCGTTTCCTGATTGAGCAGCGCGACATTCGGCTTGCCCATGACGCGCAGATTGACCGAGAACAGCGCAATCATCGTCAGGATCGAAGCGAGAAGATTGAGGATCTTGAAGCGGACATTCAAAAGCGCCGTGACCATACCCGCACCGGCACCGGCAATCATCGCCACACCTGTTGCAAGCCAAGGGTTAAGCCCGGCAATGATCAGCACCGCCGCCACGGCAGCGCCGAGCGGAAAGGAACCATCAACAGTCAGATCGGGAAAATCGAGCACGCGAAAGGCGAGATAAACGCCGATAGCGACAAAGGCGAAGACCAGCCCCAGTTCGACGGCACCCCAGAAGGCGATTTGGCTCACGACAGAAGTCCTTGGGTTTTTCGACCGGATGTTTCGCCGCGCCGATAGAGCAAGAATGCCGCTTGTCAGCGGCACTCTCGATTGGGAATGATGAAGGCCTAGACTTTGATTTCGTCATCGTCGAGCTTGACCCGACCATTCATGAGAGCATCAAGACCTGGATCCTCGGCTCGAGGCCGAGGATGACTTGAGACGAAAAGTTCGGTGTTACTCGATCACCTTCGTGGCGCGCTTCACAACGCTCTCGGGGAACGTGACGCCAACCTTTTCAGCGGCTTTCTTGTTGAGAACAAGGTCGGTGCCAACAGCTGTGGTCGCTGGAATATCGCCGGGCTTCTCACCCTTCAGGATACGCACAACGACAGCGCCCGTCTGCTTGCCCACATCGAAATAGTTGAAGCCGAGCGCGGCAATGGCACCACGAGCAACCGAATCCGTATCGGCAGCAAAGAGCGGGATCTTCGCTTCAGCCGCAACACCGGCTGCCGCTTCGAAGGCGGAGACGATGGTGTTGTCGGTTGGGACGTAGATCACATCCGCCTTGCCGACCAACGCGCGGGTCGCGCCCTGGACCTCGGAGGACTTGGTGGCGACGGATTCGACAACTGTGAGACCCGCCTTTGCCGCTGCTTCCTTCAACAGAGCGAGCGTCGAAACGGAGTTGGCCTCAGCCGAGTTGTAGATGTAGCCGATCGTTTTGGCAGACGGCACGATTTCCTTGACCAGAGCCAGATGCTCATTGACCGGAAGCGCGTCAGAAAGACCAGTGACGTTGCGGCCGGGCTTTTCCATCGACTTGATGAGCTGCGCGCCGACGGGATCGGAAACCGCGGTGAAGACGACTGGAATATCGCGCGTTGCGGCAACGACGGCCTGAGCCGAAGGCGTGGAGATCGGCACGATGACGTTCGGAGCGTCGCCAACGAACTGACGGGCGATCTGTGCGGCGGTACCTGGGTTGCCCTGCGCGGACTGGTAGACGAAATTCAGGTTTTCGCCTTCCTTGTAGCCAGCCTCAGCAAGTGCGGCCTTGACGCCATCACGTGCGGCATCGAGGGCTGGATGCTCGACAATGGCTGTGACAGCGACGGTGACGTCTTCCGCCTTGGCGGGAAGGACGAGAGCCGTGGCGGCGGCAAGCGCCAGAATAAGTGCGCGCATAGGGGTATTCCTCCGATTGTTTTGCTTTTCCCGCCCTCTTTAAGAAAGGGTTAAGCCGAAATCAATCACGTGGGACAGATCGGAGTGATCAAATATTTGATTGGGTTGAGGGTAAGGTTCAATCGAAAGCCGCTGAGGTCCATAAGCCCGACGAAAAATAGATTGCAACTGCCGATCCTCTTCTCGCGGATGCCGTCTATACCACGCCAGCCCGATACCCCGCAGCCAAGCTCAAAGCCAACACCCGTCTGACGTAAGACAAAATTTCCGCGATCAAGATACAGACGTGTTCTTGCAATGAGTACTCAAGCCCGACGCAATCAGGACGCTTACGCCTCTGTCGGCATGCGCAATCCTGGAGAGATCACCAAAGTCACAGGATGCGCAGCACGCATGGTCGATGGAGGTCGACGAGCTGTCCTCTCATCCCTCCTGCGCTCAACGTCTTTCAGCGCTGGGCTATCCCGAACGTTTTACCATAGAACCAGTGGCAACATCCGCACTTGCCCTCTTGGAAGACGGTTTTGCCAACCGAGTATTTGCTGAGCTGGATGAGTTATGGACAAACCCGGTGCCGAGCAAGCTGCAGTCGCAAGTGGAACACAGCGGATAATGTAAAAGCTGCCGGAGGCAGCGGGAGATGACCTGGATTCAAAGGTGACGTCAGAAAGAGTGTCGCCACAAGCCCCTTACCGGAAAGGCTCAAGACTGAGGCTGTCCTCGGGGCGACGACAGCGGAAAATCAGTCGTCAGCACCATGATTGGCAATCATCATCGCTTCAAACGCCAGGCGCTCGGTCTTGCGCATGCGTTCGGATTCCGACTTCAGCTGGCCGCAGGCTGCCAGAATATCGCGGCCGCGCGGGGTGCGGATCGGTGAGGCGTAGCCGGCCTGATTGATGAAGTCGGCGAACTTCTCGATCTGCGCCCAGTCCGAGCACTGATAGTTGGTGCCGGGCCATGGGTTGAAGGGGATGAGATTGATCTTGGCCGGGACGCCCTTCAGAAGCTGGGTCAGCATCTTGGCATCTTCCAGGCTGTCATTGACGTCCTTCAGCATCACATATTCGAAGGTGATGCGGCGCGCATTCGAGAGACCCGGATAATTGCGGCAGGCGTCGATCAGCTCCTTCAGCGGATACTTCTTGTTGATCGGCACCAGCATGTCGCGCAGCTCGTCGCGCACGGCATGCAGGGAGATCGCCAGCATCACGCCGATTTCGTCGCCGGTGCGGAAGATTTCCGGCACGACACCGGAGGTGGAGAGCGTGACGCGGCGCTTGGAGAGCGACAGACCATCGCCATCGGTTGCGATCAGGAGTGCGGTCTTCACATGCTCGAAATTATAGAGCGGCTCGCCCATGCCCATCATCACGATGTTGGAGACCTTGCGGCCTTCGCTCGGCACATAGGCGCCGACCGGTGTCGAGCCATCCGGGAAATCACCCAGACGATCGCGGGCGAGTAGAAGCTGCGAGAGAATTTCTTCCGCCGTCAGGTTGCGCACCAGCCGCTGGGTGCCGGTGTGGCAGAAGGAACAGGTGAGCGAACAGCCGACCTGGCTGGAGATGCAAAGCGTCCCGCGACCTTCTTCCGGGATATAAACGGTCTCGATTTCCACCGGGCGACCGGCGCCCCGGGGAGGAAAGCGCATCAGCCACTTGCGCGTGCCGTCATTGGAGATCTGCTCTTCGACGATTTCCGGCCGCGCGATGGTGAACTTCGCCTTCAGCGTCTTGCGAAGCTCCTTGGCGACATTGGTCATGTTGTCGAAATCGGAGACGCCGCGCACATAGAGCCAGTTCCACAACTGGCTGACGCGCATCTTGACCTGCTTTTGCGGCACGCCGATCTCCGTCAGCGCATCCGCCATCTCATCGCGCGTCATGCCGATCAGCGACGGCTTGTCCGACATGAGGTCGCTGTTGGCGACCAGAGGCGCCTTGACTGCAAGACCGGGTGTAGCTTCCAAAGTGGACATCGTCCTATCCCATCATCCAATGCACGAGCGAAACCGACCAGTCGAAACGGCGGAACGTCATCTGCATGTCGAGAAAATCCAAAAGCGCGGCGATCACATGGTGTCGCCAGCATTCGTGTTGGCGCGCATCTAGCATCAAACCGGCAAAAACGCAAATGGCCGGTCAGGGACCGGCCATCAGACTTAAAGCATGTCGCGCAAAAGTGGAAACCGGTTTTGCGATACCGACATGCGGAAGAAGAAAGTCTAAAGCGTGAGGAGCGATCTGAAAGATCGCGGCACGCTTTAGTTTTTAGAACTGCTTACTTGCAGCTTTCGATCTGCTTGAGAGCAGCCGAGATGCCAGACAGCGAATAGGAATAGGAGGTTGCCGTGCCGCGACCGGAGGTCGCCTTGACGGTCATGCTCTTGCCAACCTTCATGGCTGCGACGAGTGCCGGCTCTTCAGCGGCATTTTCGACCCAGGCCGCCTTGTCCTTGGTGAACATCACGAAGTTCTTGGCATCGATCGTCACATTGACCTTGGAGCCCTCCTTCAGCGGATAGCCCACCATGGCCTGCGGCTCATAGGAAATGTTCTGACCGGGACGCTGCGACACGATGAAGAAGATATCGCCATGGTCGACACTTGCCGGCTCCTTGGCGGTTGGAACGGAAAGAACATAGCAAACGGTACTTTTACCCGATTTGTACGAATAGGCACCCCAAGCGTTGAACTGCTGGATGCGCGTGGGCGACTGTGCAGAGGCAATGCTGACGCTGGTCAGCAAAATGGCGGCTGCGGTTGCTACACTTCTTACAAACATTGAAATTCCTGCCGGGTTTATTGTCTTCCAGTTGCCCGAACGGCTAGGCCGGGCCGGTGCGAGGTGAAGGCCGTCATCTTCATTTTGGCTAAGGAACGGTTACCAAACCGTCAACGCCATCATTAAAAGGTGAGAATTGTATCGCGGTGTTACAGTTCGGATACTCCCCGCGCCCCAAGAAACATGCTGCGCCAAGGCTGAAAACGCCTTGACCGAAATGCATGCGTCAGAGGTCCTCAACGCATGTAAAACACGCTTCGAGCGACGCGAGTCAGCGCCACGCAAAAGGTATGACACGGCAATTCAGGCAAGAATTTGTCGGGATTTGGAACCGCGTCTAACGGCGCATCACAGAGCCGTTATTCCTCGCGCATCTTTTCCAGCGCAAGATCGGCGGCGTCGTAATGCTCCATCTTGATATGCGCCCGTATCATCGCAAGGGCTGCGGTCAAAACCGCAATATCGTCGGTAAAGCCGATGACCGCCAG
This sequence comes from Agrobacterium sp. GW821-FHT02D03, assembly GCF_059421725.1. Classification (NCBI taxonomy): domain Bacteria; kingdom Pseudomonadati; phylum Pseudomonadota; class Alphaproteobacteria; order Hyphomicrobiales; family Rhizobiaceae; genus Agrobacterium; species Agrobacterium sp. GW821-FHT02D03. The sequence goes on along the minus strand of NZ_JBWKVN010000001.1, from coordinate 434,918 downwards.
AACATCCGGCACGACGTCGATCGGCATGATGAAATACCCAAGTGCTGCAAGCAGAATACCCTTGGCTCGAAGCGGCGTGGAGGGATCGACAGCGCAATAATAGGCCGCAGCCGCGTCTCTGGCAAAAGGTACCTTGCTAACCACCCGCTTCATCTTCGGCCAGAACTTGGATCGAACAGTCTCCTCGCGTTCCTTCTGCGTGTCGGGATCGCCGGGAAGCAGGATTTCACCGATCTTGACGTCATCCATGGTCGTAGTTCCTTTGGTCATGACGAATAATATAGGCGATGAAGACCGCTGTTCAATTGCCGCGCCCGGCAGCCGCCTTCTCCATCGCCTTTGCCAGCAGGATATCGCGCTCGGTGATCCCTTGGGAATCATGCGTGGTGAGACAGATCTTCACCCGCGAATAGACATTGGACCATTCCGGATGGTGATTGAGCTTTTCTGCCGCCAGCGCGCACTCAGCCATGAAACCGAAGGCTTCGGCAAAACTGGCAAACTTGTAGGCCTTGACGATTGCCAGACCGTCTTCGCGCAAAGACCAGCCTTCCAGCGTCTCAAGCGCCGTTCGCACGGCGTCCGCTTCAAGTTTCGCATAGGTCATGATGGTCCCTTCCCCTGATACACTGTTCTATGCAACTGAACGGACGGGCATGCGCTTTGGTTCATGTTTGACCGTCAGATCAACCGCGCAAATGGATGCTCGGCCGGGACGTTTGCCCAGCCGATACCATGTTCAGACATCATAGAGTTAGAACAGGCTCTTCTCCGGAAGCAGTCCAGCGTCGGCATAGACGCCAGCTGAACGGCTTTCATAGAGCGGGAAGGCCTCTTCGACGATGTAAGGCCCGCCGCCAACCGATTCCTTCGAGGACATCAGCACGAAGCGCCCGACGGTGAAGGGGGAGGTTCGGAAATCCCCACGACCCGAGAGATAATGGACCACATCGTCGAGCCTGGAATTGCGAAGCCGCGCCAGCGTCACATGCGGCGTGAACTTTCGCGGATCCGGCGGTAATCCGAGACGCTGGCAGATGCGCTCGATTTCTGCCTGGAGAGCGACCATTTCCGGAGAGGGAGAAACCCCGGCCCAAAGCGAATGTGGCTTCTTCGATCCGAAGGAGCCCATCCCCGTCAGGTTGATCTGAAACTCCTCGCGATCGATACGATCCAGCCGGTCGACCACTTCGTCAGCGGTGCGTCCGTCTATATCGCCGATAAAGCGCAAGGTGATGTGATAATTCTCCACGTCAATCCACCGGGCTCCCGGTAGACCACCGCGCAACAATGAAAGGCTCATCGCCGCATTGCGCGGAATTTCGAGGGCGGTAAACAGTCTCGGCATGGCGAGCTCCCCGAATCTCTTGGCAGAACAAGGACAGCGAATCATGCAAAGCTTCGCTGCGCAAGTGCTTATTTTTTTTGCTCACGGATAGTCTTAACAAAGGCCTCGACGGCTGGCAGAGACTTCTCCACCATCACTGCAACGCCCTTGGCATTGGGATGCATTCTGTCTTCCAGTTGCAGGCTTTGATCGAGCACGACACCGTCCAGGAAGAACGGGTAGAGCGGGATCTGATACTTCTGCGCCAGCCGCTCATAGATCGGGTTGAACGCCTTGCCGTAGTCGCCCCCCATGTTTGGCGGCACGATAATGCCCATCATGAGAACCGGGATATTGCGCTTCTGAAATCCTTCGATGATGGCCGCCAAGTTCTTCTCGGTATCGGCAGGCGGAATGCCCCGCAGCGCATCGTTGGCGCCAAGCTCCAGGATCACGCCATCGGTCCCATCCGGTACCGACCATTCGGCGCGCGCAAGGCCGGCAGAACTCGTGTCGCCCGAAACGCCGGCATTGGTCACGACCGCATTGACGCCCTTGGCTTTCAGCGCGGCTTCGAGCTGGGCGGCGTAGCTTTCGTTCGGCGCAAGCTGATAACCGGCCATCAGGCTGTCGCCGAAGCCGACGATCTGCAAAGGTCTATCTTGAGCCCAGGCGGCTGAAGAGGACAGAAACGCCCCAAGGATGACGACGAAGTGAGCGACAACGGCTTTAAAATTCATTTCAGCCTTCCTAATTGGTGAAGCCAGCAAGGCTTCTGCACTCTTGATCATATAGGAACGCAAAAACGTGGCGAAAAGCACCATCGAGCTGAAGAAAGCGGATCTCACCCTTGGCAGCGCCGCCGCCTCCGTCCACGTTTTGAAGAGCATCGATCTCACCATTGAAGAGGGCGAAGCCGTCGGTATTGTCGGGCCTTCCGGCTCCGGCAAGTCTACGCTGCTGATGGTTCTGGCGGGCCTTGAAAGGCTTGATAGCGGCGAGATCACAATTGCGGGAACGCATCTCCATACGCTTGGCGAAGACGCGCTGGCGGATTTTCGCGGCAAGAATATCGGGATCGTCTTCCAGTCCTTTCACCTGATCGCCAATATGACGGCGCTTGAGAATGTCGCCGTTCCGCTTGAACTTGCCAATGTGCCGAATGCTTTCGACATTGCGACGCGAGAACTGACCGCGGTCGGCCTCGGCCAGCGCCTCAACCATTATCCCGGCCAATTGTCTGGAGGCGAGCAGCAGCGCGTGGCGATTGCCAGAGCGCTTGCCCCCTCGCCCGCCGTGCTGATCGCCGACGAACCGACGGGCAATCTCGATACCGATACCGGCAAGCAGATCGCAGATCTGCTGTTTTCGAAGCAGGCAGAGCGTGGCATGACGATGATCCTCGTCACCCATGATCCGTCTCTTGCCGCCCGCTGCACCCGCCAGATCAAGGTTCGTTCCGGCCAGATCGAAGGCGAAAGTGCCGGCTCCACCGCCGCCAGACAGGCGGCAAGCGCATGATCCCGTCTGCCGCCAACATTCGAAATGCGCTGAGATTGGCACGCCGGGAAATCCGCGGCGGGTTTGGTGGGTTCTACATCTTTCTTGCCTGTATCGCGCTTGGCACGGGCGCTATCGCAGCCGTCAATTCCGTCTCGCGCGCAGTCACCAGCGCTATCGCCGACGAAGGTCAGTCGATCCTGGCTGGCGACGTGCGCTTCGAACTCAGAAACCGCGAGGCGAGTGCTGAAGAGCGCGCTTATATCGATAGCCTCGGTGAGGTTGCCGTCTCCGACGGGCTGCGCTCCATGGCGCGACTGGAAGACGGCTCACAGCAGAGCCTGGCCGAGGTCAAGGCCGTCGATGGCGCCTATCCGCTCTACGGCGATTTCGTCGCCGAGCCGGCGCAACCCCTTCCCGCGCTTCTGGCCAAACAAGGCGAGAGCTTCGGCGCGGTCGCGGCCCCCATGCTGCTTGAGCGTCTCGGCATCAAGGTCGGCGACGAACTGCTTCTTGGCAATGCCAGGCTGAAACTGACGGGTACCATCGTCACCGAGCCGGACACGCTGTCTGACGGTTTCGGCTTCGCGCCCCGCCTGCTCATCAGCCGCGATGCACTTATCGCCTCCGGCCTGATCCAGACGGGAAGCCTTGTCGAGCATGCCTACAAGGTGCGTCTGACCGACCCGTCGCAACGCGCGACGATCATCGAAACGACCAACAAGCAGTTTCCCAACGCCGGCTGGTCCATTCGCACCAGCGATCGGGCAGCGCCGCAGCTCACCGAAAACGTCAATCGCTTCTCCCAATTCCTGACGCTCGTTGGCCTCACTGCGCTGATCGTCGGCGGCGTTGGTGTCGCCAATGCGGTACGCGCCTTTCTCGATTCCAAGCGCACCACGATTGCCTCGCTAAAATGCCTTGGCGCGCCTGCAAGCGTGGTGACGATGACCTATCTGTTCCAGATCGGTTTCATTGCCTGCGTCGGCATTCTGATCGGGTTGTTGTTCGGCGCCATAGCGCCACTCATTGCCATGCGCTTTCTGGACGGCGTGCTGCCGGTACCGAAGGAGCTTGCCTTCTACCCTTCGGCACTCTGGCTTGCCGCCGTCTTCGGTATGTTGACCACACTTGCCTTCGCCATCGTGCCGCTCGGTCAGGCACGCGAGGTGCCGGCAACCGCACTCTTCCGCGAGCAGGGCTTCGATGAAGGGAAGCTTCCTTCCTGGCCGTATCTGGCTGCAACGGCAATCCTTCTTGCAGCGCTTGCGAGCCTTGCCATTTTCACGGCGGATGATCGCTTCATCGCCTCGGTCTTTCTCGGCGCGATCGCCTTCGCCTTCGTCGTGCTGAGGCTTGTCGCCTGGGGCATCCGCGCCCTGGCGAGACGCAGTCCACGCGTTCACTCCGCAGCCCTTCGGCTCGCCATCGGCAATATCCACCGCCCCGGCGCGCTGACGCCTTCCGTTGTGCTGTCGCTTGGTCTTGGCCTCACGCTTCTGGTGACGCTGACACTGATCGACGGCAATCTGCGGCGGGAATTGACATCGACGCTACCGGAGAAAGCGCCGAACTTCTTCTTCGTCGACGTTCAGGGAAGCGAGCGCGATGGCTTCCGCGACCTCGTCAAGCGCGAGGCGCCGGAAGGTACGCTGACAGAAGTTCCCATGCTGCGCGGCCGTATCCTGGCGCTGAACGGCCAGGACGTCACCAAGATCGAAGTGCCGCCATCCGGCCGTTGGGTTCTGCGCGGCGATCGCGGCATCACCTATTCGGAAGATCTGCCGGAGAATGCCAAGCTCACGCAAGGCACCTGGTGGGGCAAGGAGTATAGCGGCGAGCCGCTGGTCTCGTTTGCCGCCGAAGAGGCGGGCGAACTTGGCCTCAAGATTGGCGATACGGTTACCGTCAACGTCCTTGGCCGCAGCATCACCGCCAAGATCGCCAATCTGCGCGATGTGCAGTGGCAGTCCATGTCGATCAATTTCGTCATGGTCTTTTCGCCCAACACGTTCCGGGGCGCACCGCATGCATGGCTGGCAACGCTCGCAGACCCGTCGGCGACACCCGCCAAGGAAGGCGAGATCCTGCGCAACGTTACCAACGCCTATCCGACGATCACCACGGTGCGCGTCAAAGATGCGCTCGATATCGTCGACCGGCTGGTCGGTCAGCTAGCAACCGCGATACGCGCGGCGGCAGCTGTTGCGCTGATTGCATCCGTGCTGGTGCTGGCAGGCGCGCTGGCGGCGGGCAACCGTGCGCGCACCCGCGATGCCGTGATCCTGAAAACACTTGGAGGAACGCGCTCCATGCTGATCCGCACCTTCTCCTATGAATACATGATCCTCGGCGTGGCGACCGCCACCTTCGCCCTTCTGGCGGGCGGCGTCTCCGCATGGTTCGTGATTGCCCGCATCATGAAGCTGCCCTCCAGCTTCCTGCCCGATGTGGCAATTGGCACGCTTGTCGTTTCGCTGGTGATGACGGTGGGCATCGGGCTGATCGGCACATGGCGCATCCTCGGCCAGAAGGCTGCACCGGTGCTGCGCCAGGCGGGCGAGTAAGCCGTTGGATGCAAGTGAAAATCTAAAAAACGGAAAAGTTGTGCGCGATTTAACTTTTACGATTAATTCTTGGTAATGATGTCAAAAACGTTATCGCTTTTCGCGCATACGGTGTTTTTTCGTTATTTTTGGCACTTGTAACGGCTGCGCCATCGCCTCATATTCTCTGGTAGGCTTGCTGTAGCTCCGCAGCGGCGCCTGGGATAGTATCCGCATAGTGGTCTTATCCCGACACCGTAGCAACTTCGGAGCTAAAAGAGGAAACAATGGCTGACTTTAACAACTACCAGAACCGTATGGCTCAAGGCCGTGCTCAGTCTGGTGCGATGATCGACCAAGGTCTTCGCTCCTACATGGTGAAGGTTTACAACCTTATGGCGCTCGCGCTGGTGATTACCGGTGTTGCTGCCTTCGGTTTTGCTAGCCTCGCTGTAACAACCGATCCTGCGGCGGCCGTCGCGACGCTTAGCAACGGTACAATGCTGACCCAGCTCGGCGCTGCGGTCTACGCATCGCCTCTTCGCTGGGTCGTCATGCTGGCACCGCTAGCCCTCGTCTTCTTCCTAAGCTTCCGCGTTCATAAGATGAGCGTTTCTGCTGCTCAAGCAACGTTCTGGGTCTACGCTGCCCTGGTTGGACTATCGATTTCGTCGATTTTCGTGGCCTACACCGCAGCTAGCGTCGTCCAGACGTTCTTCATCACCGCTGCTTCTTTCGGCGCTCTGTCGCTCTACGGCTACACGACCAAGAAGGACCTGTCCGCCATGGGCTCGTTCCTGATCATGGGTCTGTTCGGCCTGATCATCGCGTCGGTCGTGAACATTTGGTTGGAGTCGAGCGCTGTTAGCTTTGCAGTCTCTGCAATCGGCGTTCTGATCTTTGCAGGCCTGACCGCCTATGACACGCAGAAGATCAAGGAAATGTACTTCGAAGGTGATGACGTTCTCGTGGCCGGTCGCAAGGCGATCATGGGTGCGCTGACGCTCTACCTCGACTTCCTGAATCTGTTCATGTTCCTGCTTCAGTTCCTGGGCAACCGGAACAACTAAGGATCGCGATAGCGCTCAAACAGAAAGGCGGCCACTGGCCGCCTTTTTCATGCCCGCCTATGAGGCCGAGGAAGCATCGCTCCCCTGCCGCCTGACAACATCGGCCCGAAGATCGGACTCGATGTCCGGAAAGCACCATGCGTCGATTCAAAAAGGTAATGCGTCCCTTTTGCGTCCCATCGGACGCACAACTCTAGTCGATCAGCTTCAAAGCCTTGTCGAACACCTTCAGCACCTGGGGCAACTCATGCCCGCGCTTGAGAATGCGGCCATCGGTGTTGATGACGCTGTAGGCTCCCTGCTTGGCAGCAAGCTTCGGGTTCTTCTCGATCCTGAAGAGCGGCATTTCGCCGGAGCGCTTGAAGACGGAGAAGACTGCCTTTTCCTTCATGTGGTCGATGGCGTAGTCGCGCCACTCACCTTCGCCCACCATGCGGCCGTAGACGCGCAAAATGGCGTCCAGTTCCCGGCGGTGGAAGGTCACGGGCAAGGGGTCCTTGGCTCGCTTGTATTCCCGAAGATCAACGACGGTGGAGCCTTCCCGGGTCTGGGAAGTCGCGTATTGCAAATCCGGCTGATCGGCCATCCGGCACCTCGCTCGACTGCTTATGACATCTCTGCGACAGTCTGTCCTCGCCTTGGCGAAATTGCAAGCCCGCAAAGTCGTCCGGCAAAGAGCGGCTTTTCCGGTAACCAATGAGGCAGAACAAGCGGGCGCAAATGCCCAATTTCGAACAAATCATGGCCCGAATTCAATGGAATAGTGCGATTGTCAATTGATGCCTAGGCACCAAGATGACCCGGTCCGGTGCATTGACCCTTTACCCCCAGCCCCCAATGCCCGGGCCGGATCTCCCCCCAGCGGGGATCCCCAAAAATCTCGTCTTATCCCTCTGACTGCATCAGCACATTCGCGCCGACGATGGCCGATGGATTGCCAGCCGCATCCATCTTTTGCAGCAGTACGGCGCAGCCGCCGGACTTCGCCTTGCTCATGACGCTTGCCGGTAGCTTCACGGTCATGGCCTTGCCATCCCACATGCCGACCGTCTGCACATCATAGACGCTGTGCCAGTAGGAGATGGTCTTGCCCTGGTTCTCCCCCTTCTGCACGTCGACGACCTGCTCGCGGTTGAAATAGGCGACGACGACCTCCGCCTTGCCCTGACCGGCACCGATATCGATCTCGATCTCATCGCCGACGCGCTCGGTGCTGATCGGCACGTTCAAGCCCTCGCCCGACTTGTTGAAATCGTCCAGGCGGCGGTAGATCGTCTGGATATCAGCACCCTTCACATGGTCACGCCCATTCACGACCGCCTGCGGCGTATAGACATTGTTGCGCCCAAGCGCGCGGGCATAGCCATATTGCCGCTCGGTATTTTCCTTCGACGCCAGCGAGTCGGTCCAGCCGAGATAATTCCAGTAGTCCACATGATAGGACAGTCCGATCACATCGCCATTCTGGATAAGCTTGCGCAGATTGGCGTCTGCCGGCGGGCAGGAGGCGCAGCCCTGCGAGGTAAAGAGCTCGACCACGCCTTTAAGCCCGTCCTGAGCATAGGCTGCACCCGCAGAAAGCCCACCGAACAGGCATACGGAAACGCCAACGCTGCGAAGCCCGTTTCTGAAAATGCCGCTTCGCTGCGGGCCAATTATATTCGGCATAGCGTGAACCCTTGTCTGAAGGCCGGTCCGAACCATTGATGCAATCAATTCGGGTATGGTGGCAAGGCGGAAAATAGCCTCGAACTCTGTTCAAGAGGAAGTCACGATGGGGTGAGCTTCGCAGGCGTCATTTGAAGGCGAAAAGGGAAGGGTTAAGACCCGCTCCTTCGGACCGATCAGACCCTCGGAAGATGCTGCCCCGCAGGCCACAAAAAAACGCCGGGATTGCTCCCGGCGTTCGATGTCTTTGGACTGTGGGATCAGGCTGCCAGATCGCGAAGAACGGTCTGCAGAATGCCGCCATTGTCCATGTAGGTCACTTCGTCCAGCGTATCGATGCGGCAAAGCAGCGGAATTTCCTTCACTGTGCCGTCCGAGTAGGTGATCTTGGCGATCTTGGTTTCGCGTGGCTTGATCTCGCCTTCGAGGCCTTCGATCGTAACCGTCTCGTCACCCTTCAGGCCAAGGCTTGCCCATGTCGTGCCTTCCTGGAAGGTGAAGGGCACGACGCCCATGCCGACCAGGTTGGAGCGGTGGATACGCTCGAAGGACTGCGCGATCACAGCCTTGACGCCGAGCAGGTTGGTGCCCTTTGCCGCCCAGTCACGCGAAGAACCGTTGCCGTATTCGACGCCGGCGAAGATGACGAGCGGAACGCCCTCGTCCTTGTACTTCATCGCAGCATCGTAAATCGACATCTCTTCCTTGGACGGATAGTGGATGGTGTAGCCACCTTCTTTACCGTTCGGCCCAAGCATGTGGTTGCGAATGCGGATGTTGGCGAAGGTGCCGCGCATCATCACTTCGTGGTTGCCACGGCGCGTGCCGTACTGGTTGAAGTCGGCAACCGCCACACCGTTTTCGGTGAGGTATGCACCGGCAGGAGACGCTGCCTTGATCGAACCGGCCGGAGAAATATGGTCGGTGGTGATCTTGTCGCCGAAGAGACCGAGAACACGAGCGCCCTTGATGTCCTTGAGGCCGGTGCCCTTCTTGCCCATGCCGACAAAGTAAGGCGGGTTCTGGACGTAAGTCGAGTTGTCGTCCCAGGCATAGGTCTGGCCATCGGGAACCTGCACGGCCTGCCAGTTTTCGTCGCCCTTGAACACGTCCGCATACTTGGTTTCGAACAGTTCGCGCGTGACGTATTTCTGGATGAATTCCTGGACTTCCGCAGAGGTCGGCCAGATATCCTTCAGGTATACCGGGTTGCCGTTCTGGTCTTCGCCGAGCGGCTCCGTGGTCAGGTCCTTCTGCACCGTACCGGCCAGCGCATAGGCGACGACGAGCGGCGGGGAAGCGAGGTAGTTCGCCTGAACGTCGGGCGAGATACGGCCTTCGAAGTTACGGTTACCGGAGAGAACGCCAGCGGTGATCAGACCCTTGTCATTGATGGTCTTGGAGATCGGCGCAGGCAGCGGGCCGGAGTTGCCGATGCAGGTCGTGCAGCCGAAGCCGACGAGGTTGAAGCCGAGCGCGTCGAGCTCCTTCTGCAGGCCAGCCTTTTCCAGATATTCCGCCACGACCTGGCTTCCAGGTGCAAGCGAGGTCTTGACCCAAGGCTTGGACTTCAGACCCTTGGCAACCGCGTTGCGGGCCAGAAGGCCGGCAGCGATCAGCACCGACGGGTTGGAGGTATTGGTGCAAGACGTGATGGCTGCAATGGCAACATCGCCATGGCCGAGATCGTAGCTTTCGCCGTCGACCGCGTAACGTGTGTTGAGCTGGCCTGGCTTCTTGTAGTCGTTTTCGAGAGCCGTTGCGAAGTTCGGTGCAATGGTTTCGAGCGGCAGGCGGCCTTCAGGACGCTTCGGGCCGGCCATGGATGGCACGACGTCGCCGAGTTCGAGTTCGAGCGTGTCGGTGAAGACGAGCTGCGAGCCGTCATTGTCGCGCCACATGCCCTGCGCCTTGGAGTAGGCTTCGACGAGTGCGATACGATCCTTCGCACGGCCGGACATGTCGAGATAGCCGACGGTTGCGGTATCGACCGGGAAGAAGCCGCAGGTCGCGCCATATTCCGGGCCCATGTTGCCGATGGTCGCACGGTCTGCAACCGGCAGCGTGTCGAGGCCAGGTCCGAAGAATTCGACGAACTTGGAAACGACGCCCTTCTTGCGCAGCATCTGCACGACGGTCAGAACGAGGTCGGTTGCGGTGACGCCTTCTCTCAGCGTGCCCGTCAGCTTGAAGCCGATGACTTCCGGCAGAAGCATGGAAACCGGCTGGCCGAGCATGGCCGCTTCGGCTTCGATACCGCCAACGCCCCAGCCCAGAACGCCAAGACCGTTGATCATGGTCGTGTGGCTGTCGGTGCCGACGCAGGTATCCGGATAAGCGATCGTCTCGCCATCCTCATCCTTCGTCCAGACGGTCTGGCCGAGATATTCGAAGTTCACCTGGTGACAGATGCCGGTGCCCGGAGGAACGACGCGGAAGTTCTTGAACGCCTGCTGGCCCCACTTGAGGAAGCGGTAACGCTCGCCGTTGCGCTCATATTCCAGTTCGACGTTGCGGGCAAAGGCGTTGGCATTGCCGAATTCGTCGACGATGACAGAGTGGTCGATGACGAGGTCGACGGGCACGAGCGGGTTGATCTTTTCAGGATCGCCACCGAGCGCCTTGATGCCATCACGCATGGCTGCAAGGTCAACGACGGCAGGAACGCCGGTGAAGTCCTGCATCAGAACGCGGGCAGGACGGTAGGCGATTTCCGCTTCCTTCAGACCCTTGTTGTTCAGCCACTCGGCAACAGCCTCGATATCGGACTTGCGAACCGAACGGCCGTCTTCGTTGCGCAACAGGTTCTCCAAGAGAACCTTCATCGAATAGGGGAGATTGGCGACGCCCTTAAGGCCGTTCGCTTCCGCTTTCGGCAGGCTGTAATAGACATAATCCTTACCGTCGACGGTAAGAACGGAACGACAATTGAAACTGTCGAGAGATTTTGCCACGGTTATAAACCCCGTTCATTCTGATAGCCAACACGCGCGTGCGGACACCTATGCACTATCATGCACATCAGGATGCGGGTACGACCATTTCCGCTGTCCGCACGAGAAAATTGCTTCCGCAACATTCAGGTCCGGCGCTAGGTGATGTTCACGCCGGCCGCTGGCGTGGTTGAGACCCATATAGATAATTTCGCTAAAACGTGCCAGACCAACGAACGGCTAATTTCGATTTTTTTTGATCGAGATGATGAAATTCTTAAACGAGGCGGAGCAGTGCATCTGACAGCGGAAAATCTTGGCGTCAGACGGGGCGAAGATTTCATATTCATGAACGTTTCTCTCCAGTTAACGGATGGCGACGCTCTCGTTCTCACAGGCCCCAACGGATCGGGCAAATCCACGCTTCTGCGCGTCCTTGCGGGGCTCCTGCCCGCCGAGGCGGGCACCATAAAGATAGCCGGCGAAGGAATAGAAAAGGGCACTCGTCCCGCCGAAGTCAGCCACTATCTTGGCCACCGCAACGCCATGAAGCAGGAACTGACGGTTTACGAAAACCTGTCCTTCTGGAAACGCTTTCTCGGTGATTTCAACGGCACGCCGTCTGTATCGATTGAAGAGTCCGCGGACATTGTCGGGCTTGCCGGCATCACCCACCTGCCCTTCGGTTATCTCTCCGCCGGCCAGCAGCGGCGATTCGCCATGGCGAAGCTGCTCGTGGCGTGGAAGCCGATCTGGATCCTGGATGAACCGACGGCGGCGCTGGATGCGGAAGCGGACCGGATGTTCACCGGATTGGTGAAGGCGCATCTTGCCAAGGGCGGAATGGTGATTGCCGCAACCCACCAGCCGCTGGGGTTGGAGGAGGCACAGGAATTGCGGATGACGGGGTTTGCTGGGGTGGAGGAGGTTTATTGATGGGCTCTTTCGTTACCACCTTCGTCGCAGACAGTACCCCCCTCTGCCCTGCCGGGCATCTCCCCCTCAAGGGGGGAGATCTGCAAGAGGCGTGCTCTCCGCTCCGTCTTCAAGAGCTGAGAGGGGCGAGACCGTGCCGCGATTCGATCTCCCCCCTTGAGGGGGAGATGCCAGGCAGGGCAGAGGGGGGTCAGCAACCAAAGCCCCAGCACAGACTTCCCAAAAGAGGGAGTACGCCACGATGATCGCCCTCTTCCTACGAGACCTCAAACTCTCCATCCGCGCCGGCGGCGGCGCGCTGATCGGCGTTCTCTTTTTCATGACCGTCGTCGCCGTCATCCCCTTCGGTGTCGGACCGGACCTCAATCTCCTGTCTCGCATTGGACCTGCCATCGTCTGGATCGGCGCGCTGCTCGCAGCCCTCCTCGGCCTCGACCGCCTGTTCCAGGCAGAACGCGACGACGGCTCTCTCGATCTGATCCTGATGCATGAAAATCCGCTGGTGCTGACGGTTCTGATCAAATGCCTGGCGCACTGGACCGCAACCGGCCTGCCGCTGGTCGTCGCCTCGCCGCTTCTCGGCCTGTTCATGAATATGGGTGAAGTCGCCATTGGCGCCGTCATGCTGACGCTGCTTGTCGGAACGCCGGCCCTTACCTTCATCGGCGCGGTTGGTGCGGCGGTTGCCGTGGCGCTGCCACGCGGTGGTCTGCTGGTGTCGATCCTCGTTCTGCCGCTCGCCATCCCCGTGCTGATCTTCGGCGTCAGTGCGTCTTATGCCGCGGTGGAAGATCCGGCCCCCTTCATGCCGCCCTTCCTGATCCTGATTGCCATCACGCTCTTTTCATCGGTGGTCGGTCCGTTCTTCGCAGCTTTGGCATTGCGCAATTCCGCCGATTGACAAGGATCAATTGCCGCGGCTTCGTCCGCATTGTAAAAGGGCCTTGCCCGCGGCCAGAAAGATGCCATGACCAATACGAGCCTAGCCATCACCAAATTCAGCGATCTCGCCAATCCCACACGGTTTCTGGCGCTGTCGTCACGCCTGTTGCCGTGGCTTGCGGGGCTCTCAGCCCTTTGTCTGCTGGCTGGCCTCTATCTCGCCTTCTCAACGGACGGCGATTACCAGCAGGGCAATACGGTACGCATCATGTATGTGCATGTGCCCGCCGCCTGGCTTTCGATGATGTGCTACACCGTCATGGCGCTCTCTGCCATCGGCACGCTGGTCTGGCGCCATCCGCTGGCCGATGTCAGCCATAAATCCGCAGCGCCGATTGGTGCTGCCTTTACGCTGATTGCGCTGATCACCGGCTCGCTCTGGGGCAAGCCCATGTGGGGCACATGGTGGGTGTGGGATGCGCGCCTGACTTCCGTCTTCATTCTGTTTCTGATGTATCTCGGCCTGATTGCCTTCAACAAGGCGATGGACGACCCGTCAAAGGCGGCGCGCGTCAGTGCGGTTCTGATCCTCGTCGGCTTCGTCAACATCCCGATCATCAAGTTTTCCGTCGAATGGTGGAATACGCTGCACCAGCCGGCAAGCGTGATGCGCATGGATGGCCCGGCCATCGATCCGGAATTCCTCTGGCCGCTGCTGACCATGGCTGTCGGCTTCACCCTGCTGTTCTTCACGCTTCATCTTGCCGCCATGCGCAACGAGATCATGCGCCGGCGCATCGCCGCGCAACGACGCCTTGCCGCGCGTGCTGCCGGAAGGGGAGCGTGACACCATGACCCACGCCTTTTACATCGGCATGTCCTACGCGCTGACCGGCCTGATCGTCCTGGGGCTGATTGCCTGGGTCTGGCTCGACGGACGCGCGCGCAAGCGCGAACTGAAGGAGCTGGAAGCGCTCGGCATCCGCCGCCGCTCCCGTCCGGCCAAAACCGAGGCATCCTCGACATGAGCGACAAACAAGCCTCTCCTTCCGCATCGCGCGGTCGCTCGCGCTACGTGCTCGCACTCCTGCCGCTGCTGGTCTTTGGTGGCTTCGCCGCGATTGCGGCCAAGATGCTCTATGAGCAGGACGTCAACGGCCTCGATGTCAGCGCCATTCCCTCGGCACTGATCGGCACGAAGGCGCCTGCGCTGGCGCTGCCGCCACTGGAGGGCTCCAATGTACCGGCGCTCACCGATGCGGCCATTACCGGCAAGCTGACGCTGGTCAACGTCTTTGCCTCCTGGTGCGTGCCCTGCAGGCAGGAGCACCCGATGCTGAAGGAGTTGTCGAAGGACAGGCGCCTCAACATTGTCGGCATCAATTACAAGGACAAGGCCGACAACGCCGTGCGCTTTCTTGGCGAACTCGGCAATCCCTATGCCGCCATCGGCATCGATCCAAATGGCAGGGCGGCGATCGACTGGGGTGTCTACGGCATTCCGGAAACCTATCTCGTCGGTCCGGATGGCACGATCCTCTACAAGAAGGTCGGCCCGATCGACGTGACGACCTATGAGCGTGAACTGATCCCGGCAATCGAAAGCGCTGCTGCCGGCGATTGATGGCAGCGGTGATAGTCGTCAGCTGGCAACCACTTTGAGGCTTGGAACAGGCGTGACACCCAGAAGCGCAATTCCTTCCTGGACAACCTGATTTCGGCCCGCTTCCTTCGCCCTGTAGAGGAAGCCATCGGCCCGCGAAATCGCATCATGGATGGAGTGGTCGCCAAGCGCGATGGCGGATACACCGAAGCTGCTGGTGATATGGACCGGAAACGGACCTTCGGACCAGTTGCGGACGGCAAAGGCACTGCGCGCCATATTGGCCAGTATCGCAAGCTGCGAGGCCGGCATGTCTGGAACATAGGCGACGAATTCCTCCCCGCCAAAACGCGCAACCTTGGCACTGGCCGGCAGAGTTTCCTTCAGAAGCGATGCAAGCGCGACGATCACCCGATCGCCGGTGGCATGACCGAAGCGGTCATTGACCGACTTGAAGTGATCGATATCGCAAATCAGAACTGCGCCTGAAGGCAGTGGCGTCAACCGGAAGTCCGGAGCGGAAAGATCGAAACCCCGCCGATTAAGAAGCCCGGTGAGCGGATCGTGGTCTGCTTCCAGCCGGTGCTGTTCGATAACATCGGCTATCGCACTACCGAGCACCGAAAGCGCCATGAGGAAGCCGCAGATGCTGGCGGTGAACTGCGCCAGATAGGAATAATCCGAGGTAAAATAGGCACCCACGCTTTCCGGCGAGGAGCCGGTCGTAAACCACAGGAATATGCCGACCCGCATCAACGTCTCTGCGACCACCAGCGAGACAGCGACCAGCAGAACCTTGTCCATCAGGTTTCGTATCTTGCGGCGAACGAGAAAAATGGACGGGGCAAGAATGAGCGCAAGCGCCAGATCCGATGTCGCAAGCTCGTTTCGCAGGTTTGGCTGAACCAGGATGAAGAAGCAGACGGCAAGATAGGCCACGGCGGCAGCACCGAGCCGCATCGTCACATAGGTCGGCGCTCCAAACTGGAGGAGAAGAGCGTGACCATAAAGGACAAAGGCGGCAAGGAAGACGAAATTGGCCAGTAGTGCCCCGACAAGATCAAAACTCTCCGGCAGAACCATCGGCAGGGCAAAGCCGACAGCACCCAGAATGTAGCCGAGACCCCAGTAGCGACCGGCGCGAAAGCCCATGACCTGCAAGCCGAGGAAAACGGACCCGAATGTAACCATAATGAAGGGCAGCAGATAGGCAAAATTATCCTGCAAGACGTCGGCCTTCGCGCATGGAAAGGGAGAGGTCCGCAGTTCTAACGGACCTTTCTTAACAAAGCCTCCGCCTTACTGCAGAATGACGTGAGATCAGGCGCCGGGAAGCGCATTTTGCCATTCCTTGATGGCATCCACCGGCCAGACCAGCATCAGGACATTCAAGGTGAGGTTGTCGCGGATCAACCAGCCGGTGAAAATCTCAAAGAAAATCGCGATCAGAACGGTCAGCCACACCGGCACGCGTGCAGCAAAGAAGAAGCCCACGATCATGAAGACCGTGTCCATCGCCGAATTGAGAATGCTGTCGCCGCTATAGCCGAGCGCCATGGTGGCATTGCGGTAGCGATCGATGATGATCGGGGAGTTTTCAAGCAGTTCCCAGGCCGCTTCGACCAGAACGGCGAGAGACAGCCGAAACGACAAGGGCTTGCTGCGGAAGAGAAGCCAGGCAAACCCGTAAAACAGGAAGCCGTGGATGATGTGGGACGGCGTGTACCAGTCGGCGATGTGCTGTGAGTTACCGGGCGTATTCACCCCCGGTTCGAACAGCTTCACATAGCCGCATTCGCAGATTGGAACGCGGCCCATCATGTAGAGAATGACGATCTGCGCGAGCAGCAGCCCTACTGCCACCCAATACCACTTGACCGAAGACGAGCGGTCGGCAGGCACAACCGTCGTGGTCATTTGTCGTCCTTGTTCAGGGGTTCGACGGAGTGGCGCATGACGAGCGGCATCTGGGCCATGGTGAAGATGATGGTGATCGGCATGGTGCCCCACACCTTGAAGGCAACCCAGGTATCGGTGGAGAAGTTGCGCCAGACGACTTCGTTCAGCACCGCAAGAAAGAGGAAGAAGATGCCCCAGCGGAGCGTCAGCTTGCGCCAGCCCTCATCCGTCAGCTTGAAGGCAGAGTTGAAGACATAGCCGAGCAAGGACTGGCCGAAGAACAACCCACCCAGCAGAATGACGCCGAACAGCGTGTTGACGATGGTCGGCTTCATCTTGATGAAAGTATCGTTCTGCAAATAGAGCGTCAGCGCACCGAAGACCAGAACGACAAGGCCGGAGATCAGCGGCATCATCGGCAGGGTTCTGGTGAGGATCCAGGAGACGGTGAGCGCGAGCGCGGTGGCGATCATGAAGAGGCCGGTGGCGATGAAGATCGGACCGCCGAATTCATGCAGAACGGGAAGCTTTTCCGCCAGCCAGTCGCCCTTGGAGTTGGCAAAGAAGAAGACGACGAGCGGTCCGAGTTCTAAAACGAACTTCAGGAGCGGGCTGATTTCCCGCACCATCTTTTCGCTTTCGCGCTGATTGCTCTCAACATCCATACTCAAACTCCCGCAATCGCCTTGGCGAAATCTTCTGCTTCGAACGGCTCCAGATCGTCCACACCTTCGCCCACGCCGATGAAATAGACCGGCAACTTATGCTTGGCAGCGATCGCAACGAGGATACCGCCGCGCGCCGTGCCATCCAACTTTGTCATAATCAGGCCCGAGACGCCCGCGACGTTGCGGAAAATCTCCACCTGGTTCATGGCGTTCTGACCCGTCGTCGCATCCAGCGTCTGAAGAACGGTATGCGGCGCCTCCGGATCGAGCTTGGCCAGCACGCGCACGATCTTTTCCAGCTCGGCCATCAGCTCGGTCTTGTTCTGCAGACGGCCCGCCGTATCGATGATCAGCACGTCGCTCTTTTTTGCCCGCGCCTGCTCATAGGCATCATAGGCAAGCCCTGCGGCATCGGCGCCAAGCTTGGTGCCGAGGAAATCCGATCCGGTGCGATCCGCCCAGATCTTCAGCTGCTCGATGGCAGCCGCACGGAATGTATCGCCGGCTGCCAGCATCACCTTCAGGCCGGAGCCGGAGAGTTTTGCCGCAAGCTTGCCGATGGTGGTGGTCTTGCCGGTGCCATTGACGCCAACCACCAGAATGACATGCGGCTTGTGCGACAGATCGAGTTCCAGCGGCTTGGCGACAGGCAGAAGAACCTTGGTGATCTCGCTTGCCATGATCTTTGCGACATCCTCGCCGCTGACATCCTTGCCGTAGCGCTCCGATGACAGCGCGCCGGTAATGCGCATGGCGGTCTCGACGCCAAGGTCGGACTGGATCAGCAGATCTTCCAGCTCATCCAGCGTGTCTTCATCGAGCTTGCGCTTGGTGAAGAGGGCCGAAATCTGGTTCGTCAGTTGCGAAGAGGTGCGCGCAAGGCCGGCACGCAGGCGCTGGAACCAGGTAAGCTTCAGTTCAGCTGCGACCTCGACCGGCTCGACGCGATCCGCAGCCGACGCAAAGCCCTTTGGAAGAGCTGCCGGAACGGCAGGAGACAGAGCAGCAGGTGGAATGCCGCTCGCGGCTTCTGCCTCGTCCAGAATATCATTCAGCGCATGCTCGTTGAGAGGCGCATCGACAGACGCCGTGTCCCGCGCATCACCATCGACGCTGTCTTCAGCGGCTGCTTCGGCCTCCAGCAGGGAGAGCGGCACCATGCCGATATCGCCAACCAGTTCAGGCCCTGGCAGAAGCGGCGCGTCTTCCTCATCCTGCTCGTCGCCGAGGTCAGCATCGGCAACGTCAGCCACCTGCTCGACCTCGTCGGAAGCAGGTCCTGCGGCGGTTTCCATCTCCACATCGGGAACAGGGTCTTCGGCGGGCAGCGTGTGGGCTTCCGCCTCGTTTAGCGCCTCTTCGAAGGCGCTACGCTCCTCCTGGCGAGAAACGGCCTCTTCGCTTTCCAGCTTATCCGTCTCGGCCTTGTCCTTGCCGAACGAAAAGACTTTTTTGATGAAGCCGAGGGCCATGACTGTTCCGTCTCTAGATTCTTCAGGCCGCTTGCGCCGCCAGATATTGCATATTCAAGTGCTTACCGTTGTGACCCGTAATCACAACCCGCGCAAGAGTGCGGGGCGCAAGATCGGGTGCCGCCACCAGGGTAAAGTTGTCGGTATGGGCAAAACCGTTATTTTCAACGAGGATCGTCTGTTCGCTGCCCACCATGTTTTCGAGGTGGGCGATGCGCAGCGCCTCCCCACGCGCGCGCAGCTTTGCCGCCCGTTCCTTCACCAAAGCGCGGTCGAGTTGCGGCATTCTTGCGGCAGGCGTGCCGGGGCGAGGGCTATAGGGAAAGACATGCAGGCTGGAAATGCCGCACTCTTCCGCCAGGGTGGCGGCATTCTCTGCCATCTCGTCGGTCTCGGTGGGAAAGCCGGCGATCATGTCCGCGCCGAACGCGATATCCGGGCGTAGCGAGCGGACCTCGCGACAGAAGCGGATGGCATCGTCACGCAGATGCCGGCGCTTCATCCGCTTCAGGATCATGTCGTCGCCATGTTGGAGCGACAGATGCAGATGCGGCATGAAGCGCGGTTCGTCGGCGATCAGGTCCATCAGGTGGCGATCCGCCTCAATGCTGTCGATAGAGGAGAGCCTCAGCCGCAGAATATCCGGCACCTGCTTCAACAGCGTTTTCGCCAGATAACCGAGCGAGGGCTCACCCGGCAGATCGGCGCCATAGCTTGTGGCATCCACGCCGGTCAGGACGATTTCGCGATAACCGCCTTCGGTCAGCTTGCGGGCCTGGTCCGCCACCGCACCCATCGGCACGGAGCGGGAATTGCCGCGTCCATAGGGGATGATGCAGAAGGTGCAGCGGTGATCGCAGCCATTCTGCACCTGAATGAAGGCGCGCACATGCCCATCGATGTGCTTGACCATCTGCGGCGCGGTGGCCTTGACGCTCATGATGTCGTTGACGCGCAGCTTCTCTTCCGCCGAAACGCCGAAATCCGGCAGTGCGCGATAGGAGGTGCTTTTCAGCTTCTCCTCATTGCCGAGAACGGCATCGACTTCCGGCATGGCGGCAAAGGTCTGCTTCTCGGTCTGGGCAGCGCAACCGGTGACGATGATGCGCGCATGCGGATTGTCGCGCCGCGCCCGGCGGATCGCCTGACGCGCCTGGCGCACAGCCTCCCCCGTCACCGCACAGGTATTGACCAGCACAGCATTGTTGAGCCCCGCCTTTTCGGCCTCAGCCCGCATCACTTCCGATTCATAGGTATTGAGGCGGCAGCCGAAGGTTATGACCTCAACGCCGCTCATAAGACGCCCTGCTTCTCGCCCGCCTCTCGAGTCCCCACCTCTTGAGTCGCCAAGCCCCGCGTCCATGCGCCGGTCACGGGATCGACCTGCCCGGCCCACTCCCACTCGGCAGGACCGGTCATGATGACGTGGTTGTCTTCGCGCCATTCGATGATAAGCGGAATGCGAACGGGACTGGAGGCCACATCGATCTCGACGCGACGACCGGTGCGTCCGGTCCGAGCGCCCGAGACGGCGGCAGCGCAAGCCGCCGACCCGCAGGCAAGTGTCAGTCCAGCGCCGCGTTCGAAGGTGCGGGTGCGAAGCCGGCTGTCGGAGATGACCTGCGCCAGCGTGATATTGGCCTTTTCCGGAAACATCGGATGGCTCTCGAGCAGTGGCCCGATCCGTTCCAGATCGAAGTCCATCGGATCGCGATCCACCCAGAAGACAGCATGCGGGTTGCCCATGGAGATGACCGATGGCGAATGCAGCACGGGATCGTCGATGGGTCCGATCTGCAATTCGATGCGGCTGGTATCGTGAAACTCTTCCGAAAGCGGAATATCGCTCCAGCGGAAACGCGGCAGACCCATATCGACGGAAATCATCCCGTCCTGATGCTCGCTGGCATTCAGGATGCCGGCGACCGTCTGAAAGGTGAAGGCCTTCTTACCGGTCTCGGCAGCCAGCGCCTGCACCACGCAGCGTGTGCCATTGCCACAGGCCTGCGCCTTCGTACCATCGCAGTTGAGAATGTCGATATAGGCATCGGTGCCCGCAATGCGTGGATCATGGATCGCCATGATCTGGTCGAAAGCGGTGTCCGGATCGGCGTTGAGGGCGATGGCCGCTTGCGGCGAGACCATGTCTTTGCGGCCGCGCATATCGACAACCAGGATCTTGTTGCCAAGCCCGTTCATCTTCGCGAATTCGACCGTCTGCGTCATGTCCCTACACCCATTGGAGATGCGCGCCCCGTGCGGGCGCATTCGCCCTTATATGGCGGAATTGCAGGGCAATTACCAGTCTGGCTACGGCAAAAGCCTTTGCGCCTGTAAGCTGAAAACAAAACACCCCCGGAGCGATCCAGGGGTGCGGAACTCTTCATAGCAATGGGGTACTTACTGCCACTCACGCACGTCGACGAAATGGCCGGCAACCGCGGCGGCCGCCGCCATGGCGGGCGAGACCAGATGTGTGCGGCTCTTGTAACCCTGACGGCCTTCGAAGTTGCGGTTGGAAGTAGACGCGCAACGCTCGCCCGGCGCCAGACGGTCGTCATTCATCGCCAGGCACATGGAGCAGCCAGGCTCGCGCCATTCGAAACCAGCCTCGAGGAAGATCTTGTCCAGACCTTCCTTCTCCGCCTGTTCCTTGACGAGACCCGAGCCCGGAACGATCATCGCCGAAACGGTCGGTGCGACCTTGCGACCTTCGACGATCTTGGCGGCGGCGCGCAGATCCTCGATGCGGCCATTGGTGCAGGAGCCGATGAAGACGCGGTCGATGGCGATATCGGTCATCTTGGTGCCGGGCTTCAGGCCCATATAGTCGAGCGCACGCCACTTGGAATTGCGCTTGTTCTCATCGGCGATGTCGTCCGGGTTCGGCACGATGCCCTGAACCGAAACGACATCTTCCGGAGAAGAGCCCCAGGAGACGATCGGCGGCAGGCTGGCAGCGTCCAGGATAACGACCTTGTCGTAATGGGCACCCTCATCCGATTTCAGCGTCTTCCAATAGGCAATCGCCTGCTCCAGCGTTTCGCCCTGCGGCGCGCGCGGCTTGTCCTTGATGTAATCAAAGGTCGTCTCGTCCGGCGCGATCAGGCCAGCGCGTGCGCCACCCTCGATCGTCATATTGCAGACGGTCATGCGGCCTTCCATCGACAGCGAGCGGATCGCCTCGCCGGCAAATTCGATGACGTGGCCCGTGCCGCCGGCAGTACCGATCTCGCCGATGATGGCGAGGATGATGTCCTTGGCGGTCACGCCGTCCGGGATCTTGCCATCGACACGCACCAGCATGTTCTTGGCCTTCTTCTGGATCAGCGTTTGCGTCGCCAGAACGTGCTCGACTTCGGACGTGCCGATACCATGCGCCAAGGCGCCGAAAGCCCCGTGGGTCGAGGTGTGGCTGTCCCCGCAAACGATCGTCATACCCGGCAGCGTGAAACCCTGCTCCGGTCCAACAATGTGAACGATCCCCTGGCGCTTGTCGCGCTCGGAATAATATTCGAGGCCGAATTCCTTGGCGTTGTGCGCCAGTGCTTCCACCTGAATGCGGCTTTCTTCGTTCTTGATGCCTTCCAGACGGTCGGCGGTGGTCGGAACGTTGTGGTCGACGACGGCCAGCGTGCGGGTGGGCGAATGAACCGGGCGACCGGCCAGACGCAGACCCTCGAAAGCTTGCGGCGACGTCACCTCGTGGACCAGGTGACGGTCGATATAGAGAAGACAGGTTCCATCGGGATCGCGGTTGACAACGTGATCATCCCAGATTTTATCATACAGAGTACGCGGAGCGCTCATGGCTTTATCCATTCGAATGTCAAAAAGGAAAGTGGGGACGTGGAGTAAAGGCCGACAGCCTTTTCAGGCCATCAGGCGGACGTAAGTCGACCATTGAACGCGCCGGAAATACGCGCGAAAAATCGTGCCGGCAGACGCTTGTGATCCTGCAGCACGAAAATGTTTGGCGCGAGACATCCGAATTTCGATCCCATGCCTCTCTCATAGCAGATCGGCTTTTCAACAGCAACATGGCGCTTTGTCATTGAAAACAGCCCGACCGGTATTTAAGGATTCTCTTTTTGTGCAATGCAAAAAGAAACGCCGGGCGTTGTGTGCGGGATAGAATTCTCGCGTTAAGCGTTAGCACGGCAATGGGACCGCTTTTTCACGATGCCGTGAAAGCCGCGTGAGAGCCGGTCTCGTCAAATCGGGCAGCACCTCGGCGTGCCGCCGACAGGGAGGGATACATCTTGGTATCTGAAAAAGCACTTATTTCAAAAATCACCTGGCGACTGATGCCCTTTCTCGGGCTTCTCTATCTCATCGCCTATATTGACCGTCAAAATGTCAGCTTCGCCAAACTGCAGATGGTCGGCGATCTGGGCCTGAGCGAATATGCCTACGGCCTCGGCGCGTCGCTGTTCTTCATCGGCTATTTCATCTTCGAAGTGCCGAGCAATCTGCTGCTCAATCGCTTCGGCGCAAGGCTCTGGTTCGCCCGCATCATCATTTCTTGGGGGCTTGTCACCATTGCACTCGCCTACACTTCCAGCCCGACGATGTTCTACATCCTGCGCTTCCTTCTCGGTGTCTGCGAGGCCGGCTTCTTCCCCGGTGTCCTCTATCTCCTGACGCTGTGGTTCCCGCGCGATTATCGCGGCCGCATGGTCGGCCTGTTCATGATCTTCTCGGCACTTGCCAATGCCATCGGCGCGCCACTTGGCGGCATGCTTCTCGATCTGGACGGTCTCTGGGGCTATGCGGGCTGGGAGTGGGTTTTCCTCGCAACCGGCATTCCGGCTGTGATTGCGGGTATCGTCACCATCTTCTATCTCGACGACAAGCCGGAAACGGCTGCGTTCCTGTCCCAGGACGAGAAGGACTGGCTGAACAAGCGCATCGCTTCAGAGAATTCCGGCATGGACGAACATGCAGAGGACGGTTTCCGCGCGCTGATCAATCCGCGCGTCCTCTTCATGTCGCTCTGCTATGTCGGATTTCCGCTCGCCGCCTATGGCCTCAGCTACTGGCTGCCGACCATCGTCAAAAGCTTCGGCGTGTCGAACACCGCGAATGGCTTCATCAACATCATCCCGTGGCTGATCGTTGCCGTTGCCCTCTATCTCGTGCCGTCGGCTGCCGATCGCTCCGAGAAGAAGATCACCTATATCGTGGTGCCTGCCTTCGTTGGCGCCTTCTGCTTGCTGATGTCTGCTCTGATGACATCGCCGGTCGCGCAGTTCGCCTTCCTCTGCATCGCAGCGGCTGGCATCTTTGCCGGACAGCCGGTGTTCTGGAGCCTTCCCGGTCGATTCCTGAAGGGTGCGGGCGCTGCAGCCGGTCTGGCCGCGATCAACTCGGTCGGCAATCTCGGCGGTTTCGTCGCCCAGAACGTCGTTCCCTGGATCAGGGATGAAACGGGAAGCACCATCGCCCCGATGTTCTTCCTCTCGGCCTGCCTGGCGATTGCCGGTGTGCTCGTGATCATCGCCGGACGCATGATCGCCAGGCAGATCACCTCACAGCCGAATTTGAAGGCCTGAGGCCCTCAACGCCCCTGCTTGCGGCGCATCCCTTTTTCGATGCGCCGCAGGATCAGCGACAGTCCGAGCGTCAGGATCAGATAGACGTAAGCGACGATGGAATAGGTCTCGAAGAAGCGGAAGGAGCCGGCCGCATAGACCTTGCCGAGCTGCGTGATATCCGCGACACCCAGCACCGAGACCAGCGAGCTATCCTTCACCATCGAAACGAAGTCATTGGAGAGCGGAGGAAAGATCGTCCGCACCGCCTGCGGAAAGACGACCAGCCGAAAGCGCTGGTAGCGGCTGAGGCCCAGCGCCTTGGCAGCCTCGATCTGACCTTGATCGACAGCCTCGATGCCCGCCCGGAAGATTTCGGCGAGGAATGCTCCGTAGCAAAGCGTCAGCGCCAGGATCGCGCGCCACATCAGCGAAAAGTCGCGCACGATGACGGGCTCGATCCAGCCTGCTGCAATCAGCGGCGTCATCAGCCAATTGACGAAATCCACCAGCAGCGGCGCGCCGGCAAAGGCGATGTAGAACAGCACCACCAGGATCGGAATGCCGCGCATCGTCTCGATGTAGAAACGCGCAATCTGCCGCAGGACAATATGATCGGCCATGCCCAGAAGGGCAATCAACAGACCCCAGAGGCAGGCGAGAAGGAAGGCCACCAGCGTGACGAAGATCGTCATGCCGATGCCATTGATGACGGTGGTAAAGACCTGGGCATAGACGCCATTGACGGCAATCACCACGGCAAGAATGGCGCCGATACCGACCAGCGCCACCAGCCACCAGGGGAAATCATCCGTCGCATGTTTTGAATGCGGACGGTTCACGCCGGAACGCTCCAAGGCGATGACAGGCCCACTCGCTTATTCGCCAAGCTTGTAGTCCAGGAACCACTTCTTATCGAGCGCGGCAAAGGTGCCATCGGCCTTCAAGGCAGCAATCGCGGCATTGACCGGTGCCACGAGATCGGAGCCCTTCTTGAAGATGAAGCCGAAATCGTCGCCGCCGAGTGGTCCACCGATGAGCTTCAGCGTGCCATTCGACGAATCGACATAGCCCTTGCCGGCAACGCCATCTGTCAGCACCAGATCGACATCCCCGGTGCGCAGCGCCTGCACGGTGGCACCGAAGGTCTCCATCAGCTTGATGCGCGGGTTCTGCTCATTGCCATCGAGAATATCGTAAACGGCCGTGTAGAAAGGCGTTGTGCCAGCCTGAGCGCCGACCAGCCCCTTGTCGAAGGCCGCAAAGCTCTTGGCATCGGTAAAGCGGGTCTCGTCTGCGCGCACGAGCATGAACATTTCCGAGCGCATGTAGGGATTGGAAAAATCCACCTTCTCCTTGCGCTCGTCCTTGATGCTGATGCCGGTCATGCCGATGTCGTACTGTCCGGCGGAGACAGCTGGAATCATCGCATCCCATGAGGCGTTCTGATATTCGACCTTGGCATTCAGCCGCTTGGCGATCTCGTTCATCGCATCATATTCCCAACCGATCGGCTTGCCCGTCTTCGGATCGACGAATTGCAGCGGCGGATAGGCATTCTCCGTCACCACGACGATCTCGCGACCCTTCAGATCCGGCAGATCGGCGGCCGATGCGAGAACCGGCGATAGCAGCGTTGCGGCGATGGCAATGAAAAACGAGCGTCTGAACAATGGCGGTCTCCTGAAAACAATGGCGGAAATTGACACGCTTTAAACCCGCCGCGCAAGAGATATGCGTTTCAAGAAAGCGGTGGTGGTTAGAATGCCCCCGCGTCTCTTAAACCCACCTCGCAATAGAATGCCTGTGGCGCGGCACACAGCAAAGCCAGAAAACAAAAAAGGCGGCCCGAAGACCGCCTTTTCGAAAATCCCAAAAGGGAAAGCTTATTCAGCTGCACCTTCAGCAGCCTTTGCTGCTGCAGCTTCTTCAGCTGCCTTGGCTTCAGCGGCTTCTGCTGCTGCCTTTTCGGCGGCCAGAGCCTGTGCTGCTGCAACCTTTTCAGCTTCGATACGTGCCTTTTCCTCGGCAGCAGCCTGACGCTCGGCGTCGTTGAGCTTGCGAGCGCGAACGCCGGTGTCTTCAACGATACGAGCGGACTTGCCGCGACGGTCGCGCAGGTAGTAGAGCTTCGCGCGGCGAACCTTACCACGGCGAACGATCTCAACGCCTTCAACCAGCGGAGAGTAAACCGGGAATACGCGCTCTACGCCTTCGCCGTAGGAGATCTTGCGAACGGTGAAGTTTTCGTTGAGACCGCCGCCGGAGCGAGCGATAACGACGCCTTCGTAAGCCTGTACGCGGGTACGGTTACCTTCCGTAACGCGCACGTTGACGCGAACGGTGTCACCAGGAGAAAATTCAGGAAGCTTGCGCTTTGCTTCGATCTTGGCGGCCTGTTCGGCTTCCAGCTGTGCAATAATGTTGGTCATGTTAACCTCTGAGTTCTTCTGAAACAGCCAGAGCGCTCAACGAGATCATTCCTTGGATCCTGTCCTTGGAATTATGCCTTGCGGCAGGAGCGGGTTCGCCATTCTTTGCTTGCGGTTAATGGGCGTGAGCCCAGTTCCACGCGGGCCAATACAGGAAGATCACCGGTTTGTCATCCCTTACATGACAATATTTTGTCGGCCGCCACCTGATTGTCGGAAAGCACATCTGCTTATATGGGAGATGGAACGCCGGGAGGGGCCATGTCCATTGCAATCATTCTACTCTTGTTCGCCAGCGGCTTTTTGTCCGGCGCCGTCAATGCCATTGCTGGCGGCGGCACCTTCCTGACCTTCGGCGCCATGACGGTGGCGGGTATCGCACCGATCTCGGCCAATGCCACCTCCTCCATCGTTCAGTTTCCAGGCTACGTCACCTCGGTGATCGCCTACTGGCCGGAAATCCGTGCCCACTGGAAGGGTGCCGTCCTGCTCGCGGTCCTCTCCATCCTCGGTTCAACTGGCGGCGCATTGCTGTTGCTGTCGCTCGACAATCCGTCCTTCCGCCAGCTGGTGCCGTGGCTCTTGCTTGCCGCAACGGCGCTCTTTGCCGCCGGTCCCTGGCTTCGTCCGCGCTGGAGTGAGGAGCATCCGAAAAGCAATGTCGCGAGCCTGATCGGCCAGTTCCTCACCTCGATCTATGGCGGATTCTTTGGTGCCGGCATGGGCATCATGATGCTCGCGGTGCTCGGCCTCACCGCAGGCGGCACCTATCATCATCTGAACGCCCTGAAGAACCTGCTGGCGGTCGTCATCGCCGCCGTCGCCATTATCGTCTTCGTCGGCGGTGGTGTTGTCGCCTGGCATGCGGCGCTGATCATGATCCCGGCGTCTGCGCTTGGCGGCTACTGCGGCGTCTATCTCGCCCGCCGCGTTCCGCAGTGGATCATCCGCGCATTGGTGATCACGGTCGGGCTGTTGCTGACTGGCTATTATTTCTTCACAGCCTGAGTGTCGGCAAGAAGGTCGGGACGGCGCTCCTTCGTCAGGGAAAGCGCCTGCTCATGCCGCCATTTGTTGATCAGCTTGTGATTGCCGGAGGTAAGAACAGCGGGGATATCGCGCCCCTCCCAGACCTGTGGCCTTGTATAATGCGGGTGCTCAAGCAATCCGCCTTCAAAACTTTCATGCACGCCGGACAGATCGTTGCCCATCACGCCGGGGAGAATGCGCACCACCGCATCGAGAAGCGTCAGTGCCGCGGGCTCGCCGCCCGAAAGAATATAGTCGCCGATGCAGACCTCTTCGAGGCCACGCGCATCGATCACCCGCTGGTCCACGCCTTCGAAGCGACCGCATACGATGATGACACCCTCTCCCGCGGCCAATTCGCGCACACGCTCCTGCGTCAGCGGCTTGCCGCGCGGGCTCATCAACAGCCGCGGACGGGCGTCACCCTCCGACACCGCGTCGATGACCGCTGCCAGCACATCGGGTTTCAGCACCATGCCGGCACCGCCACCTGCTGGGGTGTCGTCGACACTGCGATGCTTGTCGGTGGCAAAGTCGCGGATTTGCACCGGCTCCATCTGCCACTGGCCGCGCTCCAGCGCCTTGCCAGCCAGAGAATAGGACAGATGCCCCGGAAACATTTCCGGGTAGAGCGTCAGCACGGTTGCCTTGAAGCTCATCGGCTTACTTCTTGCCCTTGCCGAAAATCGGATGCTCGGGATCGTCCTTGCCGTCTTCCGGATTGTCGATCAGTCCGGCGGCAAAGGGATCGATCAGGATCTTTCCGCCTTCCAGATCGATTTCGAGAACGGCAGCCTCGGTAAAGGGGATGAGCGCCGGGCGACGTCCCGCACCCTTCAGTTCAAGCAGGTCGCCCGCGCCGAAATCATAGACGGCACTGACCGAACCATAGCTCTTGCCTTCGGCATCGACCACGTCGAGACCTTCGAGATCGGTGTAGAAGAACTCGTCTTCGTCCAGATCCTCGTCAGGCAAATTGTCGCGATCGACAAACAGCTCAAGCCCGTTCAGCGCTTCAGCGGCATTGCGGTCATTGATGCCACGGAAGCGCACGATGACGACATTCTTGCCTTGGCGCACTTCGAGAATTTCAAACACGCGCCCGTCTGCGGCGACCAGATTGCCGTAATCGCCAAGCGCCATGGGATCGTCGGTATAGGAGCTGACCCGCACCTCGCCGCGCAAGCCTTGAGCTGCGCCAATCTTGGCCATGAGAATGGGGTTTTCCAGCTTTGCCATTGAACCGTCCGTTATCGCGTTTTGCGCGTATCTTTTAGTGCCTGGCTGATCTCTCGCCAAGCCCATGGGAATTAAACATGAAAACGGGCGGCGCGGAAACCGCACCACCCGTCATCAATCGGCATAAACCGAACTTACTCTGCAGCAGCAGCTTCAGCGGCAGCAGCAGCGGCGTCTTCAGCCTTCTGCTTCTTCTCGGCAACGCGCTCGAGAGCCTTCTTGCCTGGCTTTGCCTTTTCAGGGTTGCTGCGCGCGTCGCGCGTCGCAATGCCGGCTTCAGCGAGGAAGCGCAGAACGCGGTCGGTCGGCTGTGCACCCTTTGCGATCCATTCCTTGACGAGGTCGCCATTGATCTGGATGCGGTCGGCGTTGTCCTTCGGAAGCATCGGGTTCCAGGAACCGACCTTCTCGAGGAAGCGGCCGTCGCGCGGGCTGCGGGCGTCAGCGACAACGATCTGGTAGTACGGGCGCTTCTTGGAACCACCGCGTGCGAGACGAATTTTCAGTGCCATGTGAGTTCTCCTTATAATGGCTTGCCCGCCGGTCAGGCGGTCTTTTCTGTGCCGTTGTGTTCAGCGGCAATTGCTTCATGATGCCGGATGACTTCCTTGATGATGAAGTTCAAGAACTTCTCGGCGAAATCCGGATCCAGATTGGCATCCTTGGCCAGGCGGCGCAGGCGTTCGATCTGGTATTCTTCGCGCGCCGGGTCTGCCGGCGGCAAATCGTAGGTGGCCTTCAACACGCCCACCGCCTTGGTACAGCGGAAGCGTTCGGCCAGCATGTGCACCAGTGCGGCATCGACATTGTCGATGGACTGGCGGTATTCAGCGAGCTTTTCTTTGACGTCTGTCGTGGTCACCGATGGCCTCACTTCTTCTTGCCAAAACCGGGAAGACCCGGAAGACCGCCGAGACCCGGCAGCTTGCTGCCACCGAGACCTGGCAATCCGCCTGGAAGGCCGCCAAGACCCGGAGGCAGAGCGCCCGGCTTGCCAAGACCTGCGGCTTCCGCCTGCTTCTGCAGCGCTTCAAGCTGCTTGGGGTCCATGTTGGCGAGATCAGGCATGCCGCCCATGCCGCCGAGACCCATCTTGCCGGCCAGACCGCCCATCATCTGCTTCATGATGCCGCCCTTGCCCTTGCCGCCCATGGCTTTCATCATGTCGGCCATGCCTCGATGCATCTTGAGCAACTTGTTGATTTCGGCAGCATCCGTGCCGGAACCGGCAGCAATGCGCTTCTTGCGGCTGTGTTTGAGAATATCCGGGTTGGCGCGCTCAGCCTTGGTCATCGACGAGATGATCGCCAGCTGACGGTCGAACATCTTGTCGTTCAAACCGGCAGACGCCATCTTGTCCTTCATGCCGGCCATGCCGGGCATCAGACCCATGATGCCGCCCATGCCGCCCATCTTCTGCATTTGGCGCAGCTGGTCGGCCAGATCGTTGAGGTCGAACTTGCCCTTGGCCATCTTCTCGGCCATGGCGCGGGCTTTTTCCGCATCGATATTTTCCGCGGCCTTTTCGACCAGCGAAACGATATCGCCCATGCCGAGAATGCGGTCTGCGATACGGCGTGGATGAAACTCATCCAGTTCGTTCATCCGCTCGCCGGTACCGATGAGCTTGATCGGCTTGCCGGTAACGGCACGCATGGAAAGCGCTGCACCGCCGCGGCCATCGCCGTCCATACGGGTCAGAACGAGGCCGGTGATGCCGACACGTTCATCGAAATTGCGCGCCAGATTGACGGCGTCCTGACCGGTCAGGCTGTCGGCAACCAGCAGGATTTCGTGCGGATTGGCCTTCTTCTTGATATCGGCCATTTCCAGCATCAACGGCTCGTCGATGTGGGTACGACCGGCGGTATCGAGGATCACGACATCATGGCCGCCAAGCTTGGCCGCCTGGACCGCGCGCGAGGCGATATCGGTCGGCGACTGGCCGGCAACGATCGGCAGCGTGTCGATGCCGGTCTGCACGCCGAGCTGGCGCAGCTGTTCCTGGGCGGCGGGGCGGCGCGTGTCGAGAGATGCCATCAGCACCTTCTTCTTCTCGCGATCCGTCAGACGCTTGGCAATCTTGCCGGTGGTGGTGGTCTTACCCGAACCCTGCAGACCCACCATCATGATGACGACGGGTGCCGGCGCATGCAGATCGACCGAAACACCTTCCGAACCCAGCATTTCGACTAGCTCGTCATGGACGATCTTGACGACCATCTGGCCGGGCTTGATGGATTTCAGGACAGAAGCGCCAACCGCCTTTTCACGCACCTTTTCGGTGAAGGTACGAACGACTTCCAGCGCCACGTCCGCTTCCAGAAGCGCACGGCGAACCTCACGCAGCGCTGCGGAAACATCGGCTTCCGAAAGCGAGCCACGGCCGGTCAGTCCATTCAAAATGGAGCCAAGGCGGTCCTGGAGGTTTTCAAACATCGTTTCATCCTTCTTCGTTTCGGTTTCCCGAAACGTCGGTGCTTTTGCCGGCAAAAACAAGACGCCCGGAAATGGGCAAAGCCAAAAAGCACCCGAGGGCGCGTCGCGCTGTCGGGTGTTGACCTCCGGGATCTCTTTATACCTTGACGGGTCCCGGTCGGTGGCTTGGAGTCTTGAAACTGCCAGCTGATGCGGCGGGATAAACAGGAAATGCGCGCCAAAGTCAAGGCAAGTCCGCAGTTTTGGCCGAAGCGCCGTCAATTTGTCGACTTCGAGGCGCTTCTTCTACGGGTCAGACGCTTGTTGTTTACCGGTGCACTTCCTATAGCTAATATTATGAACCGTCGAAACTTCTTTCGCCTCTCCGCCATTGGTGGCCTGCTGCTTGCAAGCGGCGGCATTTTTGCCAGCCGTTCCTATGCCAGCGCTTATTATAAGGGCCCTGCCTCCGATCATTTTGACGGCACGCGGTTCTTCAATCCCAATGGGGAGCAGCCGAATGGTTTTAGCGACCTGATGAAATGGCGCTTCAACGGCCAGAGAGCTCAGTGGCCGGAGAACTATCCAAGCCCCTATCCGACCGCGAAACCAGACGCCCGCGTCGAAGGAAAAGATCTGCGCGTCACCTTTGTTGGCCACGCCTCGTTCCTCATTCAGACGGCGGGGCTGAATATTCTGGTCGATCCGGTCTGGTCGGAGCGCACAAGTCCGTTCAGCTTTGTGGGACCAAAGCGCGTCAATCCGCCCGGCATCCGCTTCGAGGACCTGCCGCCGATCGATCTCGTTCTCGTCACCCATAACCACTACGACCATCTCGATCTCGAAACGCTGCATCGGCTGCATGTCGAGCACAAGCCGCTTTTCGTCACGCCGCTTGGCAATGACGCGATCATCCGCACCAAGGTGCAGGCTGCGAAGATTTCGGTCGGAGACTGGGGCGATGCGATTGCCGTCAGCCCCGACGTCAAAGTCCATTTCGAGCCCTGCCACCACTGGTCGGCACGCGGGTTGAACGACAGGCGCATGGCGCTCTGGGCCGCCTTCGTCATCGAGACGCCCGGCGGCAAGATCTACCATATCGGCGACACCGGCTTTCACAGTGGGCTGAACTACCACGCTGCCGCCAAGAAACATGGCAGCTTCCGCCTCGCCAACCTGCCCTTCGGCGCCTATGAGCCGCGCTGGTTCATGAAGGGCCAGCACCAAAATCCGGCGGAGGCGGTGGAAGGCATGAAGATTTGCAACGCCGCTTATGCCTGCGGCCACCATTGGGGCACGGTGCAACTGACCGATGAAGCGATCGACGCACCGATCATCGCGCTCGAAGCGGCCCTGAAGGATCAAAACGTCGCGCGTGAAAACTTTCGCCCGATGCGTCCTGGCGAAGTGTTCGACGTTCCGATGGTTTGAACGGAAGTGGGTAAATGAGGGGCGTTGTCGGACAGCGCCCTGCTTATTCCGAAATGATCTTGACCCGCTGCCCCGGCTCGATCGCGGCGGTGGTGCTCAGCGCATTTAAGACGCGGAAGAGTTCCAGCTTGCGATCGGTGCCCATCATCCGTGCGGCAAGCGAAGCGACCGTTTCGCCCGGCTTAACGGTAACGACGCGCACGCGAAGCGGCTTCAGCGCGGAGATTTCCGCAGGCGTCATCTTGCGGAAGCTGGAGCGCAGGAGGTTCGCGACCGTCTCCAACTGCGCGCTGCCCTTCGGCACGGCGGTGAGGAAACGGAAAATCTGATCGCCGACACGAATGACGGTGACATCGAAATCCCACTTGTCGGCGCTGGCGCGCGCCGTTGCAGCCGGCAGGCCGTTCACCTGTATTTCCCGCACCGTGTCCGGCAACAGGCCGGCCACCCAGCCGCTGGTCAGGTAGTTGGGCAGGCTGGTCTGCTTCGGATCGGCAACGCCATCGAAGCGGATTGCCATATCACCGGGGCCGGTTGCCAGAACCGCCTCGACCTTGTTGTCGATCTGGAACCCTTCCGGCACATCGAAACGAATGCCGAGATTTCCATGCAAGAAGGTGTTGCCACGGACATAACCCTCCTGCGGGCTGTCGCCATAAAGCAGCCCATCGATGCCGGTGAGGAACCAGTCGCGGCCCTTGTCGCCGACTTGGCCTTCCTGGCCGAAGGCACGCGCATGGCGCTTGGCCAGTTCGATACGCTGCGGCGTATTCGGGTGGCTCGATAGAAAGTCGAGGCTCTGATCGCTATCGGGATCGGCCGAGGTAAAGCGCGCATAGGCCGCCATGGAATCGAGGAAGCGTGGCGAGGCGTAAGGATCGTAGCCCGCCTCACCCAGCATCCGCACGCCGATTACGTCCGCCTGCAATTCCTGCTGGCGCGAAAAGGCCGCAAGACGAAGCTTGCCGCGCGCGAGCGCCTGTTTTCCGGCGAGATCGCTGGACAAAACCTCCGCCACGACGCGGCTGGCAATCACTTCCGCTTCTTCGCGGCGTTGACGCTCGATGCCGTGATTGGCTGTGACGTGGCCCATTTCGTGCGACAGTACCGCCGCCACTTCCGAGGCATCGTTGGCAAGCGCCAGAAGACCGCGCGTCACATAGAGATAGCCGCCTGGCAGCGCGAAAGCGTTGATGGCCGGTGAGTTCAGAATGGTGATACGATAGGACTGCTGCGGATTTTCCGACACCGCCGTCAGCGCGCCGGTGATGCGGGCAACCAGACGCTCGGTCTTCTCGTCGTGATATTCGCCGCCATAGCTCGCGACGATGCGCGGATGCTCACGCGCACCCATCTGTGCGCGCGGATCGTTCTTCTGCACCTCTTCCACCGTCTGCGGATTGTCGGAAGGCTTCAGCGAGGACTGATAGGCAGGGCTGAACAGCGACTGGCATGAAGACAGCATCAATGCCGCAGCCCCGAGGCTTATGATGCCTCGCCGCGATATCGACCGCTTTTCCATATCGTGACCGGAGCGGCCATTTACGGCCTTCACACGCGTCATCATCCTGCCAGTCCGCTCCAAACGTTCCTGATCATCCGTTATATGCAGACCAGAATATCAGCTTAAACCCCACAGGCACCAGAATGCCTGAACATCCAAAACGATCCCAAAAACGATCTATGCTGCGGAAAGACCCTGACAAAAGACGTTCTCTATATATGTCTCAAATAGTTGAGCCTGATTGGCAAGTGCAAAAAATACGCACCTTCACTGTCTATTTGCAGGATTGACATTGCGCCGCGTCCAAATTGTGGCACGGTCCCGCACTACTTCTGGAGGAAGGCTCCGACCTCGGGAATGTCTGTGGCGGAAAAGAAGGCCTCCGTCGCACCCTGAAACAGGATCTTGCCATCCGACAGAAACACCACCGCGTCTGCAAGACGGCGAATGTCGTCCGGGTGATGGGAGACGAGGAGAACCGTGTTGCCGTTTTCCGATTGCAGCTCTTTCAACAGCCCCGCCATTCCGGCGCGCAAGCCGGGATCAAGCGCTGCAAAGGGTTCGTCCAACAGCATGACGGCGCGCTGACGAACCAGTGCGCGCGCAAGTGCTGCACGCTGGCGTTCACCACCGGACATGCTGGAGGGCAGCCGCTTTTCGAAATGTGCAAGCCCGACCCGTTCAAGAGCTGACGCAATTTTTGCCTTGTCGTCCTGTGTCAGGCGGAGCGACGGGCTGATCCCGAGGCCGATATTTGTGGCGATATCGAGATGGGCGAAGAGGTTGTTGTCCTGGAAGATCAGCGAGATCGGCCTTGCCGCCGGATCGCGTCCACCCATGTCGTCAGACCCGATCAGCACGCGACCACCTGTCGGCCTTTCAAAACCTGCGACGAGGTTGAGAAGCGTCGACTTGCCCGAACCGGAAGGACCAACAACCGCGGTCACCTTCGCTTCCTTGACGGACGTGTCGAAGAAGAAGTGCTGCTGTCCAAGCTGCAGCGAGACCTGTTCCAGCGTAACCTTTGCCCGATCGCTTTTCATGCTGCTGCTTTCGCTCTCTCGGATTGGCGCGACACGCCACCTGCTGCAAGGATGAGGCAAATGACGCCGAGGATGAAGGCATAGCCCGCCGCATCATTGGTGCGGTAGCTGCCCATATTACTGTAGACGAGCCACGGCAAGGTGACGAAGCGTTCCGAGCCGAAGAGAGCAACTGCTCCGAGATCGCCAAGCGACAGTGCCATGGCAAAGGAAAAGGCCATGGCGAAGGCTCTCCACAGGACGGGAAGATCGATCAGGCGAAAGCGGGAAAAGCCCGTGAGCCCGAGGCTGGCAACCAGTCTGCCGGTTCTTGCCTGATGAGTGGCAAAGGCGGGTTCGAGAACGCGCATGGCAAAGGGCAAGGCCATCAGCATGTTGATGAGCGCCACGAGGAATGGCGCGAAGACGGACACATCACCAAAGGGGCGCAACAGCAGAAACCAGCCACTGCCCAGCACGACGGGTGGCACCAGAAGCACCATCGAAGCGCCGCCGCCCAAAGTCGCCGCAAGAAGCCTTGCACCCCACGCCGGTGCATTGTTGTCCGCAACCACCTGGCGCGCCCGGATGAGCGCCACGGAGACGAGAACAGAGAGCGTGGCCGAGAAAAGCGCGATCGACAGACTGGTGATGGCCGCACGTCGAAATATCTCGGCGCTCAAAAGACGCCACAGATCGGCAGTCAATCCGTAGGCCGCGACGGCAACGAGGGGCAACCCGACCAGCAGCATCGCAAGAACAATGACAAGCCCATCCCAAAGACGCGCCAATGGGCGAGCGGCATCGAAACGACGAACCCTCTCGCCCTGCGTCTGACCCTCCGCTTCCACGCCCGGCAGAAACGAGAGCAGCACCAGAAGCAGGCCGGTCATCACAATCTGCATCAGCGACAGGGCAATGGCACGTGGCGGATCGAAATCGAAGCGGAGCGCCTGATAGATCGCGACCTCGATGGTCGTCGCAGCCGGACCGCCGCCCAGCAGCAGGACAAGCGTGAAGCTCGTGGCGCAGAGCATGAAGATCAGGCCCGCCACACCCGGCACGAGCCTCCGTACCACCGGCCATTCGATGAAGAGGAACGTGGAGAGGGAATTCATACCGAGCACGGCACTCATGCGCCAATATTCGCCGGGCATTCTTTCCAGCCCCGCCAGGAAGAAGCGCACGGCAAGCGGCAGGTTGAAGAAGACATGGGCAATGAGAATGCCGGATAGGCCATAGATGCTGAAAGGCTGTTCCACGCCCGCAGAGAGAAGTGCTGCATTGAGCAGCCCTTGCCTGCCCCAGATGGCAATCAGCCCAAGCGCGCCGACGATCACCGGCAGACCCATCGGCACCGCCATCAAACGGATAATCCAGACACGGCCAGGAAAATCCCGCTGGCGTGCCAGCGCCAGTGCGACCGGTAGGCCGAGCGTCACCGAAAGGACGGTGGAGAGTATCGCCTGCCAGAGCGTGAAGCGGAGAATGCGCAGCGTGTAGGTATCGAAGAGGGCGTTCGACGCCGCCTGTGTATCGAAGGAAAGCAGCGCTGCGACCGCAAGCCCGATGAAGAGCAACACGGCGGTGAAGGCCGCCATGCCACTGATCAGGAACCGTCTTCTGTCGCTGCGCGCAATCACGGGCGGGGTCCGCGTGAGATTACTTCACGCTCATCGCGGTCAGCCACTCATCAATCCAGGCCTTGCGGTTCTTCGCCACCTCTTCCGGCGACATCAGGAACGTCTTTGTCGGCTGGACCAGCTTGTTGAAGGCATCCGGCAGCGGCTGCGACGTGGTGGTGACCGGCATCATCCAGTTGTTTTCCGGAATGGCATCCTGGAAGCCAGGCGTCAGGATGAAGGAAAGGAACGTCTTGCCAAGCTCCTTCTCCGGTGCGTTCTTCAACAGACCGGCGACTTCGATCTGAATGTAATGGCCTTCCTCGAAGCTTGCGGCCTGATAGCGCTCGCTGTGTTCGGCCACCATGTGATAGGCGGGCGACGTGGTATACGAAAGCACCATCGGCACTTCGCCCTTGGTGAAGAGGCCGTAGGACTCCGACCAGCCCGGCGTAACCGTCAGCACGCGATCCTTGAGCTTTGCCCAGGCTTCCGGCGCCTTGTCGCCATAGACCGACTTGACCCAGAGCAGCAGGCCAAGACCCGGCGTCGACGTCCGCGGATCCTGAATGGCGATCTTCTGCGACGGGTCGCCCTCGACCAGTTCCTTCAGGCTTTTTGGCGGGTTCTTCAGCGTCTGGGTGTCATAGACGACGGCAAAGTGGCCGTAATCATAGGGAACGAAGACATCGTCCTTGAAGCCGCCCGGCACCTTTGCCGCGGAGGCGTCGATGCCCGATGCTTCGAAGAGCCCGGTTTCCTTGGCTTCGGCAATGAGGTTGGTATCGAGGCCGACCACGACATCCGCCTTGGAGCTGGCACCTTCCAGCTTCAGGCGATTGAGCAGCGCCACACCATCGGCAACGCCGACGAAATTGACGGTGCAATCACAGGTCTTCTCGAACGCCGCCTTCACCTTGGGACCGGGACCCCATTCGGAAACGAAGCTTTCATAGGTGTAGACGGTGAGAACCTTTTTATCTTGCGCAGCACCAAGGCTCGGCAGGAGGAAGGATGCGGCGACGAGGCCGGACAGCAGAAAACGACGATACATCAGACACCTTCTCGAATGGGTTACGGGAATAGGCGTCTGGATGGAAGCCGTCTAATCCCTCCGCCGGTGTTAACCGGATCAGGTTCTTCGGGTTGGCCAAAGCCTCTCAGCCTTGTCTTTTCGACAAAGCACCCCGTTAGAGCGAGAAAAGATGTAATGACACAATCGGTTATTGGCAAGACGTGACGCCGCGCGCCTATGCCTGCTCCGTCATGTAAACCAGTTCCCAGACATGGCCATCGGGGTCCTGAAAGCTTGCGGCATACATGAAGCCGTGATCCTGCACCGGCTTCCACTCTCGCCCACCGCAAGACAGCGCTGTCTTCAGCATGCTGTCGATCTCCTCGCGGCTGGACGCCGAAAGGCAGGTCAGCACCTCCGTGCCGCGATTGGCATCGGCGATCTCGCCATTGATGAAATCGCGGAAGCGTTCTTCCTGAAGCAGCATGACGAAGATGTTCTTTTCGACGATCATGCACAGCGTTCGCTCATCGGAATATTCCGGATTGAAGCTGAAGCCGAGCGCGGTGAAGAAGGCTTTCGATGTCTCGATATTCTTCACCGGCAGATTGACGAAGATCATGCGCATGGTGGGGCTCCTCCGTTTTGGATAGAGAACCGCATATTTCACGACCTGTCAAAGATGGTTTGGACTAGCCTTCCATCTCTTCGCGCAGCATCTCAAGCTCAAGCCATTCTTCCTCCATGGCCTCCAGCTTCTCGCGAAGCTTCGCCATTTCGTCTGCCAGCTTGTTGAAAGCAGCCGGGTCCTTGGCGAAGAGCTGCGGATCGGCCATGCGCTCTTCGCGCTTGGCGATCTCGTCCTGCAGCTTTTCCATTTCTTTCGGCAGGTTTTCCAGCGCAAACTTCTGCTTGAAGGAGAGTTTGCCCTTGGCCTTGGAAGGCTCGGCACTGGTCGCTGCGCTTGCAGAGGCCTTCGCCTTTTCCTGCTTTTCGGAACGCTTCTTGTCTTCGGCCGCGCCCTTGCGCTGCGCCATCATGTCGGAATAGCCGCCAGCATATTCGATCCAGCGGCCATCCGGCGCATCCGGGTTGGCGGGCGCGATGGTCGACGTGACCGTGCGATCGAGGAAGTCACGGTCATGGCTGACGAGAATGACGGTGCCGGAAAAGCCAGCGACGATTTCCTGAAGCAGATCCAGGGTCTCGATATCGAGATCGTTCGTCGGCTCATCAAGGATGAGAAGGTTGGTCGGTCTTGCCAGGATTCGCGCCAGAATGAGACGCGCGCGCTCACCACCAGACAGATTGCGGATCGGCGTGCGGGCCTGTTCCGGCTGGAACAGAAAGTCCTTCATATAGCCGGTCACATGCTTCTGCTCGCCATTGACCAGCAGGCTCTCGCCCCGGCCATCGGTCAGGTAATGCGCCAGCGTATCGTTAGGATTGAGGTCCTCGCGCTTCTGATCGAGTGTCGCGATTTCCAGATTGGTGCCGAGTTTCACCGTGCCGCTGTCGGGCGCCAACTCACCGGTCAGCATCTTGAGAAGCGTGGTCTTGCCTGCACCATTCGGCCCGACGAGACCGATGCAATCGCCGCGATGCACACGCAGCGAAAAGGGCGCGATGATGGTGCGATCGCCATAGGACTTGGTGATGGCCTCGGCCTCGATCACCAGCTTGCCGGATTCGCGCGCCTCCACGGCCGTTGCCTGCACGGAGCCCTGCGGACCCTTGTGGCCGCGATAAGCCGCACGCATGTCACGCAATTCTCCCACGCGGCGCATGTTGCGCTTGCGGCGTGCCGTCACGCCATAGCGCATCCAGTGCTCTTCGCGCTCGATCGCCTTGCCGAGCTTGTGCTGCTCCAGTTCTTCCTCTTCCAGCACCTTGTCGCGCCATTCCTCGAAGTAGCCAAAGCCACGGCTGAGACGACGCGACTGGCCGCGATCGAGCCAGACGGTGGCGGTCGAAACCTTCTCCAGGAAGCGACGGTCGTGCGAGATGAGCACAAGCGCGCTTCGCGTCTGCTGCAATTCGCTTTCCAGCCATTCGATGGTCGGAAGATCCAGATGGTTGGTCGGCTCGTCCAGCATCAGGATGTCCGGCTCAGGCGCCATGACGCGGGCAAGTGCCGCACGACGCGCTTCGCCACCGGAAAGGCTCGATGGATTTTCCTGGCCGGTCAGACCCAGATGTTCCAGCAGATAGCTGACCCGATAGGGATCGTCGCCGGGTCCAAGACCGGATTCGGCATAGGCCTGCACGGTGTCATAGGCGCCAAAATCCGGCGCCTGCTCCAGGTAGCGGATTGTCGCGGAGGGATGACGAAAGACCTCGCCGGACTGCGCTTCGACAAGACCGGCGGCGATCTTCATCAGCGTCGATTTGCCCGACCCGTTTCGACCGACGAGGCAGATACGATCGCCCGGCTCCACCTGCAGGTTGGCGCCATCCAGAAGTGGCGTCACGCCAAATGTCAGCTTGATATCGTCGAGTTTCAGAATGGGGGGTGCCAAGGCATCAGGCTCCGGTCAGATCGTAGGGACGGGCAAGCACGATCGCCTTGCCGCTTTTGAGGCGAAGGCGAATTTCGCCCTCAGCCACGTTGGACATAGTGCGCGACGAGCCGAAGGCAAGCGCAAAATCATTGAGGGGATAACGGGCATTCTCGATATCGAGGCCCGAAAGGGCAGTAAAACCGGCAACCGAAAACAGCGAGCCGCGCGGCAGATCGAGCGCCAACGCGCCGGCAAGCAGCGGATAAGCTTCTTCCTCACCAGACGTCAGCACCACCTCAAACCCGCGTTCGGCCAGCGCCACAGCATAGAGCAAATGAAACTGCGCATGGTCGGAACGTTCGCCGGCAAGCGCGCCGACCAGCGTCAGAAGCTTCGCGCCACGCGCCAAAGCCTCGGAAACGGCGATCTCGCCATCCGTTTCGCCCTTGGCAGCGGGAAAGGGCTGTTGCGGCACATCCGGCCATTCGTCGACAAGCGCCGCATCGGCGGAATCGAAATCGCCCACCCAGAGCTCAGGGGTGAGCCCGAGCGGCCCAGCATGTTTCATACCGCTATCGGCGGCAATCACGCGCGATCCGGCGACCGCCTTTTGCAGGCGATCCGTAACCGCGATATCGCCGCCCAGCAGAATGGTGAAATGATCCGATCTCATGCCCTGCCTTATCGCGAAACCTTGTCCCAAGGAAAGGCGG
The DNA here is from genome assembly GCF_059421725.1 of Agrobacterium sp. GW821-FHT02D03. Lineage (NCBI taxonomy): Bacteria > Pseudomonadati > Pseudomonadota > Alphaproteobacteria > Hyphomicrobiales > Rhizobiaceae > Agrobacterium > Agrobacterium sp. GW821-FHT02D03. Next base: position 393,954 of record NZ_JBWKVN010000001.1, on the reverse strand, counting down.
AAACGCTGCAGAGGGCGGCGATATTGATTTTTCGGCCGGACGGGATTATGACAGCCCCCAGTGGTGATTTGCCGACCGGCTTGCAGCCACTTTAAAGAAGTCGCTAAAGGGTCGAGGAAACAGGCAATTTCCGAGGACCGGTCGCGATTTCGCTGCCGGTTTTTTTGTTTTTGGACGTGAGAGTTCGCGATGCCCATCAAGATTCCCGATACGCTGCCCGCCTTCGAAACCCTCGTGAATGAGGGCGTGCGGGTGATGACCGAGACCATGGCGATCCGTCAGGATATCCGCCCGCTCCAGATCGGGCTTCTCAATCTCATGCCGAACAAGATCAAGACCGAAATCCAGATGGCCCGGCTCGTCGGCGCTTCGCCGCTGCAGGTGGAGCTGTCGCTGGTGCGCATCGGCGGACACCGCGCCAAGAACACGCCGGAAGAACATCTGCTCTCCTTCTACGAGACGTGGGAAGAGGTGCGTCACCGCAAGTTCGACGGCTTCATCATTACCGGCGCGCCGGTGGAAACGCTGGCTTATGAAGACGTGACGTATTGGGACGAAATGCAGAAAATCTTCGACTGGACGGAGACCAATGTCCATTCGACGCTGAATGTTTGCTGGGGTGCGATGGCGGCGATCTATCACTTCCACGGCGTGCCGAAGCACGAATTGAAGGAGAAGGCCTTCGGCGTCTATCGCCACCGCAATCTCTGCCCGGCCTCCATCTACCTCAATGGTTTTTCCGACGACTTCCAGGTGCCGGTGTCCCGCTGGACGGAAGTGCGCCGCGCCGATATCGAGAAGCATCCCGACCTCGAAATCCTGATGGAGTCCGAGGAGATGGGCGTGTGCCTGGTGCATGAGAAGCGCGGCAAGCGGCTCTACATGTTCAACCACGTGGAATATGACTCCACCTCGCTGGGAGACGAATATTTCCGCGACGTGAATTCCGGCGTGCCGATCAAGCTGCCGCATGACTACTTCCCGCATAACGACCCGGCGCTTACCCCGCTCAACCGCTGGCGCAGCCATGCCCATCTGTTCTTCGGCAACTGGATCAACGAGATCTACCAGACCACACCTTACGAACTGGCCGAGATCGGCACGACAACCCGCTGATCAGGAGCCTCCAAGAATTTGACATTCCGGCGTTGCGCCAGACGCCAAAATGACGCAACGTCCGGCGCAAATCGCAAGCGACAGGGAGAATTCGGGATGAGCGAAGCAGGCGCACGGGAGAATTTCGGCATTACGGCCACCGGCGAGAAGGTCGAGCGGGTGACGATTTCCGCCGGCGGCCTGACGGCCAAGGTGATGACCTGGGGTGCGGTCATTCAGGATCTGCGCCTTGAGGGTCATCAGCCGCCGCTGGTGCTCGGCTTCGACGCCTTTGATGACTACCCTAAATACTCTTCCTACTTTGGTGCGACGCCTGGCCGAAACGCCAACCGCATCGGCGGCGGCACATTCTCGATCGACGGCAAGGACTATCAGCTGGAGCTCAACGAAAAGGGCGTCAGCCATCTTCATGGCGGCAGCGACGGCACGGGCAAGCGCAACTGGCTGATCATGGAACACGGGCCAAGCCATGTCATTCTGCAGATCATCGATCCGAACGGTCGCGCCGGCTATCCCGGCAACTGCACGATGACGGCAACCTACACCATCCGCGAAGGCGGCGTTCTTTCGGTTCTCTATGAAACGACGACCGATCTGCCGACCATCGCCAACGTCTGCCAGCATTCCTATTTCAATCTCGACGGCGCCGAAACCGCGCTCGACCACGAGATCGAAATCGCCGCCGATCACTATCTGCCGACCGATGAGCGCCAGATCCCGACCGGCGACATTCGCCCTGTATCGGGAACGGTGTTCGATCTGTGCCAGCCGACGCCGATGAGCCTGAAGGATGACAAGGGCGAACAGGTGCTTTACGACCACAATTTCTGCCTTTCGGCAGAGCGTGTGGCCAAGCGCAAGGTGGCGCATGTGCGCGCACCGGCCTCCGGCATCTCGCTGGAAGTCCACACCACAGAACCCGGCGTGCAGTTCTATTCCGGCTTCAAGCTGAACACCGCCGTTCCCGGCCACGATGGCCGCCACTATGGCCCCTTTGCCGGCTTCTGCCTGGAAACCCAGATCTGGCCGGACGCCGTCAATCACGAAGGCTTCCCCAAGGCGATCCTTCGCCCCGGCGAAACGCTGCGGCAGGAAACGGATTACATCTTCACGAAGGGCTGAAGCAGGTCAGTCCAGCACGCAGCCCACATAAGCGCCGGAGCCTCTGGCCCGGCGCTCGATCAACCCCGCAAGACGCTGCATGCCGCGGCCGGGCTTGCTGGCATTGCGATCGATCGGGTTTGGCAAGGATACGGCCAGAAGTGCAGCCTGGCGGGAGGTGAGCTTGGAGGCTGGTACCTTGAAATGGTATTGCGCGGCAGCCTCGATGCCGTAGATGCCCGGTCCCCATTCTGCGATATTGAGATAGATCTCCATCATCCGCTTTTTCGACCAGACGAAGTCGGAGACCAGCGCAAGCGGAAGCTCCATTCCCTTGCGGATGAGCGATCGCCCATTCCACAGAAACAGGTTCTTGGCCGTCTGCATAGGAATGGTGCTGGCGCCACGTGTCGCCTCGCCTTCCAGCGCGTCGTTGACGACATCCTGCATCTGGTTCCAGTCGACGCCATGGTGGAAACAGAACTGGCCGTCTTCCGACATCATCACCGACTGGATGAGGCGGGGAGAAATATCCTCCAGCGGCACCCATTGCCGATCGTAGCCCTGGAAGGTCACCAGATCGGCAAGCATCAGCGTCGAGACGGGACGAATGAAGGGAAGCGCATAGAGAGGGATCAGCAGATACGGCAGGATCAACAGCGCCAGCACGAACATGCCGACGCGTTTGGCGAGGTTCTTGATATCCAACTTCGGCCTGCTTTCCTCCTCGGGAAGCGCTTCGTACTCCCTCTCGCTTTCCGGCGTACTGCTCACATCCCGTCCCCGCTCGTTCAGATCAAGCCTTTCATATTCCGCTCGCACCATCAAGGCTACTCACGATGGTGAAGTTCCGCACCCCTTCAACAAAACATTTGCCAGCCCTTTTCCCCCATGCCAAACAGCCGCGAGATGGAAGGAAGCGGCGCCATGACATTCGAGACACGGCTGCGAGACAACGCGGCGAGCACGGAAAAACTGCTGGCAGAGCTTCTGACGGGCGCAGTCGGCGACGACGAGATCGCACGGCCCGCAAACCTGCTGGACGCCATGCGCCATGGCGTGCTGAATGGCGGCAAGCGCCTGCGGCCTTTCCTCGTGATTGAGACGGCACGGCTGCTCGGCGGCAACGAGGCTGCGGCCCAGCGTGTGGGCGCCGCACTCGAATGCCTCCACTGCTATTCGCTGGTGCATGATGATCTTCCCGCCATGGATGATGACGACCTGCGTCGCGGCCAGCCGACAGTGCACAAGAAGTTCGACGAGGCGACCGCGATCCTTGCGGGCGATAGCCTGCTCACCCTTGCCTTCGACATCATCGCAAGCCCGGAAACGCCGCTGACAGGCGATCAAAAGACAGCCCTCGTGCTCGCACTGGCACGCGCCGCAGGCATTGGCGGCATGGCCGGCGGTCAGGCGCTCGATCTGGCGGCAGAAAAACAGGCACCGGACGAACCGGGCATCGTGACATTGCAGGCGATGAAGACCGGTGCGCTGCTGCGCTTTGCCTGTGAGGCCGGCGCCATCATTGCCGGAAACGATGCCTCTCACCGCCAGACGCTTCGCAGCTTCGGAGAAAAGATCGGCCTCGCCTTCCAGCTTGCCGACGATCTCCTCGATCTCACCTCCGACGCCGCCACGATGGGCAAGGCGACCGGCAAGGATGCTGCCCGCGGCAAAGGCACGCTCGTGGCACTGCGTGGCGAAGACTGGGCACGCGCCAAGCTGCAGGAGCAGGTGCGCGATGCCGCAAACCTGCTTGCCCCCTATGGCGACAAGGCAGAGATCCTCGTAGAAGCAGCACGCTTTATTGCCGAGCGAAAGAGCTGAAGACGTAAGCGTCTATCACGCCTGCCCCACATCTTCACCCCGACAACAAAAAGGGCCGCCAAAGCAGCCCTTTTCTAAAATTCGATAGGCGCGATTGCGTCTTAGCCGTTCTGTGTCAGCGGCGAGATCAGCACTTCCACGCGGCGGTTCTGGGCGCGGCCATCCGGCGTGGCGTTGGATGCCACCGGCTGCGACGGGCCGAAGCCCATGGTGGACATGCGGCGCTGATCGACACCCTGGCTTGCGAGGTAGTTGGCAACCGAGGCGGCGCGGCGCTGCGACAGGAGCTGATTGTGGTTCAGGCTGCCGGTGGAGTCGGTGAAGCCGTTGACGTCGATATAGGTCTTGTTGAACTTGTTCAGAACGATCGCGACCGAATTCAGCGTCGGGTAGAATGGAGGGATCACCTGATCCTGGTCCGTCGCAAAGGTGATGTTGGACGGCATGTTGAGCACGATGCTGTCGCCACGGCGCGTGACAGAGACGCCGGTACCCTGCAACTGCTGGCGAAGCTCGGCTTCCTGATTGTCCATATAGCCGCCGATCGCCCCGCCGGCGAGCGCGCCGATACCAGCACCGATCAGCGCGTTGCGGCCCTTGTTGCCGCCGCCGATCGCCAGACCGCCAACCGCACCGGCCAGCGCGCCAAGCCCTGCACCGCCCGCCATGTTGGAGACCTTCTGCTCACCCGTGTAGGGGTCGGTCGTGGTGCAGGCGGAAAGGTAAGTTGCGGCAAGCGCAAGAACAGCAAACTTCTTGATCATTGGAAATCATTGCTCCGTGAGTTTCGGGAGGTAAGACACAGCGATTCGGGCATTTTCACGGTCGAGACTCACTCCGCCGCGTCCTTTTGGCCAAAACGTTTTTCGATATAGTCGATGACAAGCGCCTCGAAGTCCGAGGCGATGTTCGGACCGCGCAAGGTCAACGCCTTTTCGCCATCGATAAAGACGGGTGCGGAAGGGCTCTCGCCGGTTCCCGGCAGCGAAATGCCGATATCGGCATGCTTGCTTTCGCCCGGTCCGTTGACGATGCAGCCCATGACGGCAACGTTCAGCGCTTCGACGCCTGGATATTTCTCACGCCAGACCGGCATGTTCTTGCGAATATCGTTCTGGATGTTCTGCGCCAGTTCCTGGAAGACGGTCGACGTCGTGCGCCCGCATCCCGGACAGGCGGCAACCACGGGAATAAACTGGCGAAAGCCCATGACCTGCAACAGTTCCTGCGCCACCTGCACTTCGCGGGTGCGATCGCCATTCGGCTCTGGTGTCAGCGACACCCGGATCGTATCGCCAATGCCCTGCTGCAGCACATAACCCATGGCAGCCGACGAGGCGACGATGCCCTTGGAACCCATGCCGGCTTCGGTAAGGCCGAGATGCAGCGCGTGGTCGGAGCGCTCCGACAGCATCGAATAGACCGCGATCAGATCCTGAACCTGGCTGACCTTGGCGGAAAGAATGATACGGTTGCGCGGCAGGCCGATCTCTTCGGCAAGCTCGGCGGAAATCAGCGCCGACTGGACGATGGCTTCGCGCGTGACCTGACGGGCGGATAGCGGAAAACCGGCATCCTTGTTCTTGTCCATGAGGCTCGTCAGCAGTTCCTGATCGAGCGAACCCCAGTTGACGCCGATGCGCACCGGCTTGTCGTAGCGGATCGCCATCTCGATGATGTCGCCGAACTGCTTGTCCTTCTTGTCCTTGAAGCCGACATTGCCGGGATTGATGCGGTATTTCGCCAGAGCCTCGGCACAGGCCGGATGATCGGCGAGCAACTTGTGGCCGATATAGTGAAAGTCACCGACGAGCGGCACATCCATGCCAAGCCGCAACAGGCGGTCGCGGATTTTCGGAACGGCGGCAGCGCTCTCATCCCGATCCACGGTGATGCGGACGATCTCCGAGCCCGCGCGATGAAGGGCTGCAACCTGCTGGACCGTCGCATCGATATCGGCCGTGTCCGTATTGGTCATGGATTGCACCACGACCGGCGCACCGCCACCGACGATCACGCCACCGACATCGACGGCAACGGAGGCGCGGCGGGGCTTCGGATCGTAATCGGCGTGTGCGTTCATCATGGTCTCTGCAACTGCGGTGAGGGTCATCATTCAGGTGGATCAAGGCGGGCGCCTTGTCAACATCGAAGCAGTCAACTGTCAAAGCGTGTCGCTTCGCTCTCACACTTTACGGTCTTCTTGTTCGCATGGCGTTATCGCAAAACCGCTTCACACTTTTGCGCGCCCTGCTTTATTTTACCGCAATCGTGGCGAAATTCGAGCCCGTCTCACACCCGACCCAAAACGAGAGCGCTTCCTTAGCGATTGCAAGCGCTCCGGACGGCCGGAATGATTGGCGTGGCTCAGTGACCGCTAGCCCCGTCGGCATGACGAGCAAGCCTGGAGAGCAGCAGCACGACCACGTGCAGAAGCGGAATGAAGAGGAACACGGTCGCAAGCCCGGTATGTTCGGCAATGAAGCCAATGGCCGAGGGCGCGACCAGAATGCCGGAATAGCCCATGGTTGTCACAACGGAGAGGCCGATGCCAGGCGCCAGCCCCGGCATGTTGCCGGCAGCGGAAAAAGCAATCGGCACCATGTTGGAGATGCCGATACCGGCAATGGCAAAGCCGATAATGGCAATGAAGGCGTTTCCGGCAGCACCCGCAATCAGAAGACCGATGATCGACAGGGCCGAGCAGACTTGCAAGGTGCGCACGGCGCCGAGACGCTCGCGCACCAGGTCGCCCGCAAAGCGCATGACCGCCATGGTCAGCGAGAAGGCCGCGAAAGCAAAGCCCGAAACGGCAACCGATGCGCCAAGCTCGTTGCGCAGATAGAGCGCCCCCCAATCGAGGACCGCACCCTCTGGCACCATGGAAAACAGCGCCATGAGGCCGATGATCCAGGGCAGCGGTGTAAGCGGCAAGCCACCCTTTGGCCGTTCTTCTTCAGGGTGCGGACGATCCACCATGACGCGCGGCCAGGCAACCGCAAGAAGGGCTGCAGCGATGATGGTGAGCGCAACGGCATGGCCATAAATGCCGATCTTGGTGATGAGCAGACCGCCAAGGCCCGCGCCAATCAGTCCGCCAAGGCTCCAGAAGGCGTGGCATGACGACATGATGGCACGCAGCATGCCGCGCTCCACCGCAACGGCATTGGCATTCATCGCCACATCCATGGCGCCCGTCAGACCGCCGAAAAGAAAGACAGTGATGACGCCCGCCCAGACGGTGTTGGAGAGAGTGATGAGAAGCAGTGTCGGCACGAAGATGGCGGCGCAGAAGAGCGTCACGGAGCGCGACCCGATGCGGGCGATCTGCGAACCGGCAACCGGCATGCAGGACAGCGAGCCAAGACCAAAGACGAGAATGACAAGCCCAAGCTCAGCCTCACTCAGCGAAAGGCGCTTGGCAAATTCGGGAATCATCGGCGCCCAGGAGCCCATCATGAAGCCGTTCATCAGGAACAGCAAAGAGACGCCGAAGCGGTTTTTCGTCATATAGGGGGTGCGGGCGGTGGAGACGGACATCGGGGAGCCGGTCATGCGAGCTGGTCCTTCGGTGAATGCGGATGGGATGAGGCACGGGCGTCACGCCCGGCAAGATGAATGTCGAGATTTTGTCTCCGGAGATCGCGAACGAAAGCCTCATCCGCATCGCCTTCCAGAACAAGGGTGAGATCGGGGCTGAGCGCCGCCACATGGAAGGCCGCGCCCATACCAAGCTTCTCGGTGGTGATCGCCGCCAAGGTTCTCGCACTCGCCTTGCAGGCCAGCCGCTTGAAGGTCGCGTCCTGATAGATATCGGCGGACAGCCCGCCATCAGCCGTCATGCCGCAGACACCGAGGATGCAGAGGTCGGGTCGCATATCCTCCAGCTGAGAGATCGCCATTGTATCGATGGCGGCACCGACGGCGGGATCAATTCGCCCGCCGACCACGATCAGCTCCAGATCGGCGCGGCCGGACAGTTCCGCCGCGATCACCGGCGTATTGGTGATGACGGTCAGCCCCGCGCCCTTCGGCAGGTGACGGGCGATGGCAAGATTGGTGGAGCCGGCGTCGAGAAAGATCGTCATTTTCGATGCGATGCACGCCGCCGCCGCCCGGCCGAGCACATCCTTGCGGTCCTGCATATCCGTCACGCGGTGGCTGAGCGGCACCGTCTTGCCACCGGATATCAGGGCCCCGCCATAGACGCGCTCGCAAAGGCCACGCCCTGCCATATCGCGAAGATCGCGCCGGATCGTGTCTTCCGAGACATCGAAAGCCTGGGCGAGATCCTGCGCAAGAACGCGGCCCTTGCTCTGCAACTCGGCGAAGATCAGCGTCTGACGCTCGCTGACGAAGTGGTCGATTTTGGACATTCGGCACCAACATGTGAAATCGTGCACAAACACGCATATATGCCAAAGGGCTTATCCACAAGCGGAAATGCCCGCACGGTGGCGGGCATTCTCGTAACACTTGATGTCGCTTCGTTACTCGGCGTAGACGACCAGCAGATCCTTGGCGTCGATCTGGTCACTTGGCCGTACGAGGACTTCGGCGATTTTGCCGTCCCGCTCGGCATGCAGTGCCGTTTCCATCTTCATCGCTTCGATGGAGACCAGAACGTCGCCCGCCTTCACATCCTGGCCGGCATTGGCGAAGACGCGGGAGATAACGCCCGGCATCGGCGCGCCGACATGGGCGGCGTTCCCCGGCTCTGCCTTGCGGCGGGCAGCCGAGCCACTGGCACCATGGGCACGGTTCGGCACCTTGATGCGGCGCGGCTGGCCGTTGATCTCAAAGAAGATGGTGACCATGCCCTTGTCGTCGACACCCGAAGACGCCTGGTTGACGATGACGAGGGTCTTGCCGCGTTCGATATCGGCAAACAACTCCTCGCCGTCTTCCATGCCGTAGAAGTAAGCATGGGTCGGCAGCACCGAGACCGGCCCGTAGGTTTCCGAAGCGAGCGCGAAATCGGTAAAGACCTTCGGATACATCAGATAGGAGGCAAACTCGAAATCATCGACCGGACGCTCCAGCTTGGTTTCGATCGCCTTGCGCTCCGCATCGAGGTCGGCATCTTCCAGAAGCGAGCCGGGACGAACCGTATACGGCTTCTCGCCCTTCAAGGCCTTCTTCTGCAGCGCTTCAGGCCAGCCGCCCGGCGATTGGCCGAGATCGCCCTTGAGCATGGAGACGACCGAGTCCGGGAAGGAAACTTCCCTTTCCGGGTTTTCGACATCGGCCACCGTCAGATCCTGGCTGACCATCATCAGCGCCATGTCGCCGACCACCTTGGAGGATGGCGTGACCTTGACGATATCGCCGAACATCTTGTTGGCATCGGCATAGGCCTGCGCCACCTCATGCCAACGGCTTTCAAGACCGAGGGACCGCGCCTGTTCCTTGAGGTTGGTGAACTGGCCGCCTGGCATTTCGTGCAGATAGACTTCGGATGCCGGGCCCTTGAGATCGCTTTCGAAGGCCACATACTGGTTGCGCACCGCTTCCCAGTAGAAGGAGATGCGACGGATCCACTCCGCATCGAGACCGGTGTCGCGTTCCGAACCGGACAACGCCTCGACGATCGAACCAAGGCAGGGCTGAGAGGTGGTGCCGGAGAAGGCATCCATCGCCGCATCCACGGCATCCACGCCCGCGTCGACTGCGGCGAGCACGGTGGCGGCAGCAATGCCCGACGTATCATGCGTGTGGAAATGGATCGGAAGGCCGGTTGCTTCACGCAGGGCCTTGAACAGAACCTTCGCGGCGGCAGGCTTCAGAAGACCCGCCATGTCCTTGACGGCGATGATATGGGCGCCGGCCTTTTCAAGCTCAGCCGCAAGATTGGTGTAATATTTGAGATCGTATTTCGGCCGCGCCGAATTCAGCAGGTCGCCCGTGTAGCAGATCGTCGCCTCGCAAAGCTTGTTCTCCTCGGCGATCGCATCCATCGAGACGCGCATGTTTTCGACCCAGTTCAGGCAGTCGAAGACGCGGAAGAGATCGACCCCACCCTTTGCCGCCTGACGGACGAAATATTTGACGACGTTGTCCGGGTAGTTCTTGTAGCCGACGCCATTGGCGCCGCGCAGAAGCATCTGCAGAAGCAGATTCGGCGCGCCTTCGCGGATCAGCGCCAGACGCTCCCACGGGTCTTCGGTCAGGAAGCGCATGGAGACGTCGAAGGTCGCACCGCCCCAGCACTCCAGCGACAGAAGCTGCGGCAGCGCCTTGGCATAGACGCTTGCCACGCGGGCGATGTCATGGGTGCGAACGCGCGTCGCCAGAAGCGACTGGTGACCATCGCGCATGGTGGTGTCGGTGACGAGGACGCGCTTTTCGTTGCGCATCCAGTCGGCAAAACCCTTCGGACCCAAACTGTCCAGCAACTGCTTCGTACCGTCCGGCGTCGGTGCTTCGATATAGGGCACGACAGGCTTGACGGCCTTGTCGGACGGCGTGGCGCGACCCTTGGTTTCCGGGTGACCGTTGACGGTGACGTCGGCGAGATAGGTCAGAAGCTTGGTGGCGCGGTCCTGACGCTTTACCTGGGCGAAGAGCTCCGGCGTCGAGTCGATGAAGCGTGTCGTGTAGGTGTTGTTGCGGAAGCTTTCATGACCGATGATCGCTTCCAGGAAGGTGAGGTTGGTCGCCACGCCGCGGATGCGGAATTCGCGCAGCGCGCGGTCCATACGGCTGATCGCCTCATCCGGCTTTGGCGCCCATGCAGTAACCTTGACGAGCAGCGGATCGTAATAGCGGGTGATGACGGCGCCGCTATAGGACGTGCCGCCATCCAGACGAATGCCGAAGCCCGAGGCCGAACGATAGGCCGTGATGCGACCGTAATCGGGAATGAAATTGTGCTCGGGATCTTCCGTGGTGATGCGGCACTGAAGCGCGTGACCGTTGAGACGGATGTCCTTCTGCTCAGGCACGCCGGATTCGGGCGTGCCGATGGCTGCACCCTCGAGAATGTGGATTTGCGCCTTGACGATATCGATGCCGGTGACGACTTCGGTTACCGTGTGCTCCACCTGGATGCGCGGATTGACCTCGATGAAGTAGAACTTGCCGGTATCGGCGTCCATCAGATACTCGACCGTGCCGGCGCCGATGTAATTCGTCGCGGCTGCGATCTTCAGCGAATAATTGGCAAGCTCCTGGCGCTGCGATTCCGACAGGTAGGGCGCTGGCGCGCGCTCAACCACCTTCTGGTTACGCCGCTGGATGGAGCAGTCACGCTCGAAGAGATGGACGACATTGCCATGCGTGTCGCCAAGGATCTGGCTTTCCACGTGGCGGGCGCGTTCCACCAGCTTTTCCAGATAGACTTCGTCCTTGCCGAAGGCCGCCTTGGCTTCGCGCTTGGCTTCGGTGACTTCGCGCGCCAGATCTTCCTTTTTGCGAATGGCGCGCATGCCGCGACCGCCGCCGCCCCAGGAGGCTTTCAGCATCACCGGGTAGCCGATCTCCTCGGCCATGCGTTCCACTTGCGCAAGATCATCTGGCAGAGGCTCGGTCGCCGGAACAACCGGCACACCAACCGAAATCGCCAGATTGCGGGCGGCCACCTTGTTGCCTAGCTGGCGCATGGTTGCCGGGCGCGGGCCGATGAAGGTAATGCCGGCGGCATCGCAGGCGTCGACAAATTCAGGGCTTTCCGACAGCAGGCCATAGCCTGGGTGGATGGCGTCAGCGCCCGAGAGCTTAGCGACGCGGATCACTTCCTCGATCGACAGATAGCTCTCGATCGGACCCATATCCTTGGCAAGATGCGGACCGCGTCCGACCTGGTAGCTTTCATCCGCCTTGAAGCGATGGAGGGACAACTTGTCCTCTTCCGCCCAGATGGCGACCGTTTTTATACCGAGCTCGTTGGCGGCGCGAAATACGCGGATTGCGATCTCCGAACGATTGGCAACGAGAATTTTCGATATCTTCAAAACGGCCTCCCAAGAACCTTATGAGCACTCCAACATGCTGCACCGCGGAATTAAGCAGCAAAACCGCATGTTGGAAAGGACGATTTTCATCATCCCGGTTCTGGTCCGCGCGTCTGAATGCGTCAACCAATCAAGCCGCAGCGAAACGCAAGCGCCACGACATGCTGGCGGTTTCGCGCACCAAGCTTGCGCTGGATACCGCTGAGGTACCAATCCACCGTATGACTGGTGATCGAAAGGGCCTTGCCGATCTCCGGCGATGTGTTGCCGAGCGCCAGTAGCGTCAGCACATCGCGCTCCCGGCGCGTCAGCTGCGCCACCGAAAGATCCGGAGAGGAAAGCAAATCTTCCGAGTGTCCGGTCAAATCCGCAACACGCCAGAACGTGACACGCATGACCGCATCGAAGATCGCCAGTTCACGTTCCGTCAGATGGCAGCCAAGGCCGCTGATAACAACGCCACCCAGCATGCCGTTGCGCCCGTGAATTGGAAAAGCATAGCCTTCCCGCAATCCATGCCGAGCCGCATCCTGAAAAAGTTTCGCCGCACGTTTGCGATGCGTCGCCTGCGGAAGAAGGCACACTGCATCCCGCCACCTCACCGGCTTTTGCAACAGACAGAGCGATCGCTCGATGGGATCGACCTCCCTATACTTCTTCGCGTCGTAAATCGCCGACCAACCCTCGGGCTGCTGCTGCGCCAGCACCACATCCTTGACCGCGGCCCGCCGGACGGCGCGTCGGAAAATACGATAATAGTCAAACCCGTACTGGCTTATAACCTGCTGGAAAGAAGAGAGAAATTCATCCAGACCCATTGGCTCTGCATGGGTATCCAGGAACGTAAATAGGGTCTGCATCTCAAAATAGATCCTGGCAATAAAAAAGACCACGAACCTTGCAGGGGGTATGTCTTTCGCACCCCTTAGCAGCCAGGTTCGAACGCGGCAAATTTGTAATCAAGCAACGTGTCATGCACTAAAACTTTTCCGCGAAATAGACCGATTTGACAATCCAAAATATTCAGATCGTGCAGAACGCGATTTTTTTCGAGTCTCGCTTCAAAAGCCCCGGCGTTAAGCGCCCATTCATGTAGAAAGAGCGATAAAACAACTGCTTGCATAGCCCGCAATCGCCCTTGTCGTTGAAGGTAAGGGTTTCGCCCCAAAGGGCAGGACTGACATGAAGACGGGATTTGGAAATTGACACTGTTTCAAGTTTACACGCGCGCCCTGCGCTACCTTGCAACCAACAAATGGCGGGTCACGATCGTCGTTGTTGCAAACGTTATTCTTGCGGCAATCACCATCGCTGAGCCGGTTTTGTTCGGCAAGATCATCGATGCGCTGTCGACAGGGTCCGTTCCAACCAACATCCTCATTCTTTGGGGTGCGTTCGGCCTCTTCAATACAGTGGCTTACGTTGCCGTGGCGCGTGAGGCGGACCGGCTTGCCCATGGGCGCCGCGCCTCGCTTCTGACAGAAGCCTTCGGCCGCATCATTTCCATGCCGCTTTCGTGGCATCATCAGCGCGGCACCTCCAACGCGCTGCACACACTGCTGCGCGCCAGCGAAACGCTGTTCGGCCTCTGGCTCGAATTCATGCGCACGCATTTGGCAACTTTCGTTGCCGTCGCGCTGCTGATCCCGACTGCCTTCTCGATGGACGTTCGCCTGAGCTTCGTGCTGGTGGGCCTTGGTATTTTCTACTGGTTTATCGGCAAGTGGGTGATGAACCGCACGAAGGAAGGCCAGGCCTCGGTCGAGGAGCACTATCACACCGTTTTTGCCCATGTGAGCGACTCCATCAGCAACGTCTCGGTGCTGCACAGCTACAACCGCATCGAAGCGGAAACCAAGGCTCTGAAGTCCTTCACCGAGCGCCTGCTGAGCGCCCAGTACCCGGTTCTCGACTGGTGGGCTTTCGCCAGCGCGCTGAACCGCACGGCCTCGACGCTGTCGATGATGATCATCCTCGTCATCGGTACGATCCTGGTGAAGAATGGCGAGCTTCGTGTCGGCGACGTCATTGCCTTTATCGGCTTCGCCAACCTGCTGATCGGCCGCCTCGACCAGATGCGCGCCTTCGTCAGCCAGATTTTCGAAGCCCGCGCCAAGCTCGAGGACTTCTTCAAGTTGGAAGATTCCGTCCAGGAGCGTGAAGAACCGAATTCGGCTCGCGAACTTGGTCACGTCGAAGGCACGGTCGAATTCCGCAACGTCAATTTCGGCTTTGCCAACACCAAGCAGGGCGTGCACGACGTCTCCTTCGTCGCCAATGCCGGCGAGACGGTGGCTATCGTCGGTCCGACGGGTGCAGGCAAGACCACGCTCATCAATCTATTGCAGCGTGTTTATGACCCAAGCTCCGGCCAGATCCTCGTGGACGGCATCGACATCTCGACGGTGACGCGCCAGTCGCTCAGAAGCTCGATTGCAACCGTGTTCCAGGATGCCGGCCTTCTGAACCGCTCGATCCGCGACAACATCCGTCTGGGTCGCGATTCGGCAACCGACGATGAAATCGTCCAGGCCGCAACTGCGGCGGCTGCGACCGACTTCATCGACAGCAGACTGAACGGCTACATGACGCAGGTGGGTGAGCGCGGCAACCGTCTCTCCGGTGGTGAGCGCCAGCGTATCGCCATTGCCCGTGCGGTTCTGAAGAATGCGCCGATCCTGGTTCTGGACGAAGCGACGAGTGCGCTCGACGTGGAAACCGAAGCGCGTGTGAAGGACGCCGTCGATGCGCTGCGCAAGGATCGCACCACCTTCATCATTGCGCACCGTCTGTCGACTGTCCGCGACGCCGATCTGGTGCTGTTCATGGACAATGGCCGGATCATCGAGAAGGGTACCTTCGATGAACTCAGTCTGCGCGGTGGCCGCTTCACCTCGCTGCTCAGAGCAAGTGGCCTTGTCAACGACGACGAAAAGACCGGTGTGCCATCTATCAACATGCCGCAGCGACAGATGAACCACGCATAAGACAAAAAAGACGTGATGATTTCAGATTGACCTCCGCAGCCCTGCGCTGCGGAGGTTTTTCTTTGTGCAGTTTGCTCGAACGGCAGAAAGCAAAAAGCCCCGGCGCAAACCGGGGCTTCAATAGGTGCATTCTGGATGCGGGCAGTATCAGGACCGACCAGACGCCTTACAGTCTGTTCAAGAATTGCTGTTGGTCTGACGAAAATGGTGATTTCGAGAACCGGAGCGCAGCGTACTTAAAGTACGTGAGCACCGGAAGCACAGAAATTGCCATTTGCAGGCGGCCAACGGCGATTATTGGATAGACTGTTAGTAGTTGTCGTCCTCGTCTTCATCCTTCCGGGTAGACTTGAGCGAGGAGAGCTTGGCGAAAACGGCGTTGGCGTCGATTTCTTTTTCTTCTTCGCGCTCATAGTTGAAGCCGAGCTTTTCGGTGGTGCTTGCAGGCTGCAAGGTCGCATCCAGTTCTTCCTGGGTGGGAAGCGGGCGACCGCGCGATGCGCGTTCGACTTCGAGGTCGAGGTCGATCTGGCTGCAGAGGCCAAGCGTGACCGGGTCCATCGGTGTCAGGTTTGCGGCGTTCCAGTGGGTACGGTCACGGATCTGCTCGATGGTCGACTTGGTGGTGCCGACGAGACGCGAAATCTGCGCGTCCTTCAGTTCTGGGTGGTTGCGCACCAGCCAGAGAATGGCATTCGGACGGTCCTGACGCTTGGACACCGGCGTGTAACGCGGGCCACGGCGCTTGGATTCTGGAACGCGAACCTTCGGCTCGGAAAGCTTCAGCTTGTGGTTCGGGTTGCCTTCGGCGCGTTGGATTTCGTCGCGGGAAAGCTGACCTGTTGCGATCGGATCGAGACCTTTGATGCCCTGCGCTGCTTCACCATCGGCGATTGCCTTGACCTCAAGCGGATGAAGCTTGCAGAACGTGGCAATCTGATCGAACGACAGCGCCGTGTTGTCGACCAGCCAGACGGCCGTCGCTTTCGGCATGAGCAGTGTTTGAGCCATAGATACAATCCTTCTGAGCGTCCGCGCCGGTGTCGCGGGCGTGGAATGAAACCACTGATTTCCGGGAATATGACCGCTCTATAACCGGATTGCATCAGAATTGCAATTGTTCGAGAAACAAATGACCTTTGTCTAATTGCCGGATGTCACCAACCTGTTATGAATTGGACACATGACTGGAGGACAGGAGTCTCCAGACTTAAAAAGACAATCTGCATGAGGAGGAGTTCATGTCTGCGAAGATCTACCCGGTTCTCAAATCGGCCAAAACCGGCACTCTGATCGACAATGACCGCTATCTGAAATGGTATCAGGACAGCGTGGAAGATCCGGAGAAATTCTGGGGCAAGCACGGTAAGCGGATCGACTGGTTCAAGCCATACACCAAGGTCAAGAACACCTCCTTCAAGGGCAAGGTGCCGATCAAATGGTTCGAGGACGGCCTGACCAACGTCTCCTACAACTGTATCGACCGCCACCTGAAGACGCATGGCGAACGCACCGCGATCATCTGGGAAGGTGACAATCCCTATATCGACAAGAAGATCACCTACAACCAGCTCTATGACGCCGTCTGCCGCCTCGCCAATGTGCTGAAAAAGCACGGCGTCAAGAAGGGCGACCGCGTCACCATCTATATGCCGATGATCCCGGAAGCGGCCTATGCGATGCTCGCCTGCGCCCGCATCGGTGCCATCCATTCCGTCGTCTTTGGCGGTTTCTCTCCCGAAGCGCTGGCCGGCCGAATCGTCGACTGCCAGTCCACCTTCGTCATCACCTGCGATGAAGGCGTTCGTGGCGGCAAGCCCATTCCGCTCAAGGAAAACACCGACAAGGCGATCCATATCGCCGCGCGCCAGCACGTCATCGTCAACAAGGTTCTGGTCGTGCGCCGCACGGGCGGCAAGACCAACTGGGCGCCCGGTCGCGACCTTTGGTACCACCAGGAAACCGCAAACGTGAAACCCCATTGCGAGCCGGTGAAGATGAGGGCGGAAGACCCGCTCTTCATTCTCTATACATCGGGCTCCACCGGCAAGCCGAAGGGTGTGCTGCACACGACTGGCGGCTATCTCGTCTATGTGTCGATGACGCATGAATATGTCTTCGACTACAAGGATGGCGACATCTACTGGTGTACGGCCGATGTCGGCTGGGTAACGGGCCACTCCTATATCGTCTATGGACCGCTTGCCAACTGTGCCACGACGCTGATGTTCGAAGGTGTCCCGAACTTCCCCGACCAGGGACGTTTCTGGGAAGTTATCGATAAGCACAAGGTCAACATCTTCTACACGGCACCCACCGCGCTTCGGTCGTTGATGGGCGCCGGCGACGAGTTCGTCAAACGGTCCGAGCGTTCCAGCATCCGCCTTCTCGGCACGGTCGGCGAGCCGATCAACCCGGAAGCCTGGGAGTGGTATTATCATGTCGTTGGCGAGGACAAGAGCCCGATCGTCGACACATGGTGGCAGACGGAAACCGGCGGCATTCTGATTTCACCGCTGCCCGGTGCCACCGATCTGAAGCCCGGCTCGGCCACCCGCCCCTTCTTCGGCGTCAAGCCGGAACTGGTGGATGCCGAGGGCAAGGTGCTGGAAGGTCCGGCCGACGGCAATCTTTGCATCACCGACAGCTGGCCAGGCCAGGCGCGCACCGTCTATGGCGATCATCAGCGCTTCATCGAGACCTACTTCTCCACCTATAAGGGAAAGTACTTCACCGGCGATGGCTGCCGTCGTGACGAGGATGGCTATTACTGGATCACCGGCCGCGTCGATGACGTGCTGAACGTCTCCGGCCATCGTCTTGGAACCGCAGAGGTGGAATCGGCGCTCGTCTCGCACAGCGCCGTTTCGGAGGCGGCCGTGGTCGGCTATCCGCACCATATCAAGGGACAGGGCATCTATTGCTATGTGACGTTGATGGCGGGCAAGACCGGCGACGAAGCGCTGCGCGCCGAACTCGTCAAGCATGTGCGCGATGAGATCGGCCCTGTGGCAACGCCGGACAAGATCCAGTTCGCTCCCGGCCTGCCGAAAACCCGCTCCGGCAAGATCATGCGCCGCATCCTGCGCAAGATCGCCGAAGACGATTTCGGTGCCCTTGGCGACACCTCGACGCTCGCCGATCCCGCGGTCGTCGATGATCTGATCGAGAACCGCCAGAACAGGCCTGCAGCGGCTTGAGGCCTTTATGAGCGCCTGACATGTCCTGAGAAACAAAAACGCCCGGCGACGATCTGTCACCGGGCGTTTCGGTATTTATCTTAGCGCAAATTACTGAGCGCGCACTTCCTTGAGCTTGGCCTGAATGCCGTCAACGACATCCGCACCAATTTCAGCCTTGTGCTTTTCGTAGACGACCGCGGACTTTTCGCGGATACGCGCCTGCTCTTCGGCAGACAGAACGTTCACCTTGAGACCAGCTTCCTTGATCTTGTCGAGCGACTTCTGGTTAAGCGCGCGGATGACCTTGCGCTCTTCGTCACGACCAACGATCGCGCATTCGCGCAGAGCTGTCTGCTCTTCGGGCGTGTAGCTGTCGAAGATCGGCTTGGAGAAGAGGAAGAGGAACGGCGTGTAGGCGTGGTTCGTCTCGGTGACGAACTTCTGCACTTCGTAGAACTTCGAGGTATCGATCGTCACATAGGGGTTTTCCTGTGCGTCGATCGCGTTGGTCTCAAGTGCGGAGAACACTTCACCAAAGGCCATCGGCGTTGCATTGGCGCCGAGGTTCTGGAAGGTGTCGAGGAAGATGTTGTTCTGCATCACCCGGACCTTCAAGCCGGAGAAGTCTTCCCACTTGTCAACCGCGCGCTTGGAGTTGGAGAGATTGCGGAAGCCGTTTTCCCAGTAGGCCAGATTGACGAGGCCCTGCTCTTCCAGCTTCTTGTTCATCATGTCGCCGAACTCGCCGTCCAGAACGGCATCGACTTCCTTCGTGTTGGAGAAAAGGAAGGGCAGATCGAACACGCCGAGTGCCGGAATCAGGCCGACGAGTGGTGAGGACGATGTGACGACCGCTTCCTGAACGCCAGAACGCAGAGCCTGGGTGGCCTGCAAGTCACCACCGAGAGCGCCGCCCCAGAATGCGGTCATCTTCAGCTTGCCGCCGGTCTTCTCGTCGAGGCAGGACTGCATGGCCTTGATGCCGTTGCCGACCGGGTGATCCTGGTTGATGCCGTTCGACACGCGGATCATCCGACTGTTGTATTCGGCAAAAGCGGGTGCGGCGGCACCGGCGGTGAAGGCGATGGCTGTCGTGAGTAGAAGTAGCTTTCTCATGGTTTCCTCCCTTGGAATTGAGCATTTCCAGTCAAGATGTATGCGGCTTTACGACCGCAAAAGTGATCGGGTGAAGGGATACCCCTCACCGTAGATATTGCAGCGGCACCATGACGATCTGCGGAAAGATCACCAGAAGGGCCAGCACGATGGTTTCGGCGACCAGGAACGGCCAGACGCCGACCGTGACCTTGCCGAGCGGGATGCGCCCGACACCCGAAACCACATTGAGGACAACACCGACTGGCGGCGTGATGAGGCCGATGGCATTGTTGATGATGAAGAGCACGCCGAAATAGACCGGATCGATGCCCGCCTGCTTGACGATCGGCATCAGGACAGGCGTCAGGATCAGGATGGTGGGCGTCAGATCGAGCGCAGTGCCGACGATGAAGACCAGCACCATGATCACCGCCATCAAGAGCATCGGACGGTCGATCAGCGGTTCGATGAAGCCGGCAACCTCCGCCGGGATATTGGCAGCGGTGATCAGCCAGGCAGAAACAAGTGCTGCGGCAACCAGGAACATGATGATCGATGTGCTCTTGGCAGCCCGAAGCAGCACATGCCACAGATCGGCAGGCTTCAATTCGCGGTAGATGACCATGCCGACAAAGAGTGCGTAAGCCGCAGCAATGACGGCGGCTTCCGTCGGCGTCATGATACCGGCCTTGATGCCGCCGAGAATGATGACCGGCATGCCGAGCGCCCATCCCGCACGGCCCGTCGCGACCAGGCGTTCCTTTGCCGTCGTTTTCGGCAGCGGCTGGACGTTGTCCTTGCGCACGACAATGAGCCAGGCGATGATCAAGGATGCGCCCATCAGGATGCCGGGCACGATACCAGCGAGGAAGAGCTGGGTGATCGACACGTTTGCCGCAACACCGAAGACGATAAAGGCCATCGACGGCGGAATGACGGGGGCGATGATGCCACCTGCCGCGATCAGACCACCGGAACGCGGAATATTGTAACCGGCCTTCGCCATCATCGGGATCAGGATCGCCGCGAGTGCGGCGGTATCCGCCGCCGCCGAACCGGAGATCGACGCCATGATGATGGCGGCGACGATGGCAACGATGCCGAGACCGCCGCGAATATGGCCGACCAGCGCAATCGCAAAGTCGATGATGCGGCGCGACAGACCGCCGGAATTCATCAATTCACCGGCCAGGATGAAGAAGGGAATGGCAAGCAGCGTGAAGGTATCGGCACCGGAGATCATGTTCTGGGCGATGATCGCCGTATTGAACATGCCCATGTACCACATCAGCACGACGCCGCAGAACATCAGCGAGAAGGCAACGGGAACGCCGATGGCCATGGCGCCGAGAAGCGAGCCGACAAAAACGAGAAGTGTCATGTGTCAGCGCTCCGACAGCTGTTCGATGGTGAGATTTTCACCGGCAAAGGCGGCAATCTCGTCTTCGCGAACCTTGCCGGTCAGAAACCGGTACAGCCGTTCGAGCGCGATGATGAACATGATTCCGCCGGTGAACATGCCAACACCATAGACCCAGATCATCGACAGGCCGGTGACCGGCGCATGCATGCTGGCATTGATGGCGGACTGCTTCCACGTTCCCCAGAAGAAGATCGCCGAGCACAGAAGAATGATGATGTTGGACAGGATCATGCAGAAAATGCGCCAGCGCCGCGACAGGAACATCACCAGCGTTTCGATGCCCATATGGCTGTTTTCGCGGAAGGTGACGACCGCACCGATGAAGGTGATCCAGACGAAGAAATAGCGCGCCAGTTCTTCCGAGACGTTGATGCCGGAATTCATGGTGTAGCGCATGACCACATTGACGAAGACCATGATTGCCATGCCTGCAAGAAGCGCGACGAGAATGGTCTCGAGGATGCGGTAAAAAAGATTGATGACTTTCTGCATCTTTCCCCTCCCGAGAATGATCCGAAGCGGCGCGAACACAAAGAGGCGCGCGCGCAACGTTTTAAGCCTGTGGATATGCGTGTCGCGTCAGCGAGATCGCTCGCCCGCGACGGACGTTATAGAAGCCCGCGCTTTGCGAGATTGCGCATCAATGCCGTCGTGCCGAAGGTCCATTCCGGACAATCGGATGTGCTGGCCACCCAGTTGATCAGCTTGCCCAATTTCGGGCTTGAGATTTCCACGCGGTCGCCCTTGGCATGGGTGAAGCCGAGACCTGGACCATGACGATCCTTGACCGGAGCAAACATCGTGCCGAGAAAGAAAACCGCACCATCCGGATACTGGTGATCGCGGTTCAAAAGCTGCGACACCAGATTTTCGGGCGTGCGGCTGATTGCCTGCATCGGGCTGACGCCCGTCATGGTGAACCCGTCTTCGCCTTCAACGAGCAGCGAAATCTGCGCCTGCTTCACGTCGTCCAGTGTGAACTTGCCGTCGAAAAGACGGATGAACGGGCCGATGGAGCAGGACGCGTTGTTGTCCTTCGCCTTGCTCAGCAGCAGGGCGGAGCGCCCTTCGAAATCGCGCAGGTTGACGTCATTGCCAAGGGCCGCGCCGACGATGCGGCCATCGGAGGTGACGGCAAGCACCACTTCCGGTTCAGGATTGTTCCACTGCGACTTGGGATGAACGCCAATCAGCGAGCCGCAGCCGACGGATGACATGGGCTGCGCCTTGGAGAAAATCTCCGCATCAGGGCCGATACCGACTTCCAGATATTGCGACCAGAGGCCCATTTCCTGCAGCAGGCGCTTGACCTCGGCAGCCTTTTCGGAGCCCGCCTCGACACCCTTGAGGCTATCGCCAAGCACTGGAGCCAGACGGCCGCGAATGTCCTGCGCACGCTGCGGATCGCCCTTGGCCTGTTCTTCGATGACACGTTCCAGCATGCTGTCGGCGAAGGTGACGCCAGCCGCCTTCACGGCCTGAATATCGTTTGGCGAAAGCAACTGTCCGGCGGAGCCATCAAGAAAGGCTTCAAAGGCACCGAGCGCTGCAAACTGCAGCGTGTCGGAGAGACGATCGACGAGATCGTGCTTTTCGAGCAGTTCCGAGACGGTCGGCGCTAGCTTGGAGAGATCGTAGAGAACGCCATCCTTCAACAGGACCGGACATGGGCCGTCTTCGCTCTTGGACCAGACGCGACCAATCAGGATCGCATCCCGATGATCTTCCGGCAAAATTGCAGCAGCATCGACAGTCCTGATTTCGACCAAGCTTGATCCCTCCCACTTTCAGCCCATCCGACCACTGCCTCCACAGCAATTATATTGTCTGGATGTCTGACAACCTGAATACGTCAATCTTCTTAGTATGAGAAAAGGCCTTAGTCCAGCCTGCCAGACGCCGAATTTTTGAGGAAATTCACAGCCCGTGGCGGGCAGGACCAATCGCGCCGGCGCGAAAGGCCTATTCGTAGATTTCCATCTCAAGATTCAAGCGTTTCGCGGCACCCACCAGATGGGCGCGCATGGCGGCGCGCGCGGCCGCCGCATCGGACGCAGCAATGGCCTCATAGATCGGCACATGCTCCTGGATGGTCGTTTCCAGGATTTCGCCGAAGACCGCGCGTGAAAAGGCGACCTTTATCGCCGAGCTGATCCGCTCGGCGATAAAGCCGAGAAACATCGAGAAATAGTCGTTCTGCGTCGCCTCTGCCAAGGTGCGATGAAAATCGAGATCGGCAGGAATACCGTCCTTGTCCCAATCCGGCGCATTGCGCATATTGTTGAGCGCCGCCTCCAGCCGGCTCAACTGTTCCGGCGTGCGGTTGACGGCGGCAAGACCGGCAGCCTCGATCTCCAACGGCAAACGCAATTGGAAGAGATCGCGGAATTTGTCGGGATCAGTCAGCTTGGAGCGCTCGATACGGATCGATACGCGATGACGCGGATCGCTGACGAAGGCCCCGACCCCCTGACGTGTTTCGACCGCGCCCTCATTGCGAAGCTGGGCGATGGCTTCGCGCACGACCGAACGGCTGACGCCGAACGTCTTGGACAGCGCATGCTCGGTCGGCAGCTTGTCGCCGGCTTTCAGCTTTCCATCATTGATCTCACGCGCGATCTCCGCGGCGATCCGGCCAGGAAGATGATCGGTGCGGTGAATCTGGCTGAACTCCAGCGTCATGATGGCTCCTGGTGGACATGAACGCCGAAGGACGGCGCACTTTCATTCTTCTAGCTAGCCGCTTGTAGGGCAAGCTGGCAACCGGGATTCATGCGAAGCTCCGGATCGAAGGCGGCTTTCAGCCGCTCGATCATCTCCCGCTGGACGGGCGCGAGACGGCTTTCGAAATCCCCGCGCTTCAAGCGGCCGATCCCGTGCTCGGCACTGATGCTGCCGGCGTAACGGTCTAGCACGGCGTTGACGATGACCTTCGCCTTGTAGATGTCACGGTCCCGCTCCTCACGCGTGCTGCCGTTGGGCGGAAGCACGTTGAGATGCACATTGCCGTCTCCCACATGACCGTAGGATACCGCCAGGCATTCCGGCAGATCCTTGGCCAATTCCGCCTCCGCTTCTGCAACGAATTCGGCAAGGCGCGACAGCGGCACGGAGATATCGGTGCGCATATGGGCACCGCGCAGCGCCTGGCCCTCATTCATGCCTTCGCGGAACATCCAGAGTGATTGCGCCTGAGCGCGCGAAGAGGCGATGACGCCATCGAGCACCAGCCCGTCTTCCATCACACCTTCGAGAAAGCGGCTCATCAGATCGCTGGTATCGACCAGACCAGAGCCTGAAATCTCCATCAGCACATAGGCGGCATAATCGCCGGCGATCGGCATTTTCAGATCCGGAATGGCTTCCATGGCAAGCGTGAAGGCGACCGGCGGCATGAACTCGAAAGCCGACATCAGATCGCAGCACTCACGACGGGCGCGGCGATAGAGCTTGATCGCATCATCGAGCGAGTTCAATCCGAGAAGCGCGGTCTCGACATGCTCGGGGTTGGGATAGAGCTTGACCGAGACGGCGGTGATGATGCCAAGCGTTCCTTCCGCGCCGATGAAAAGCTGCTTGAGATCGATGCCGCGATTGTCCTTGCGAAGCGTCGACAGCCCGTTCCAGATCGTCCCATCCGCAAGAACAACTTCGAGACCGAGCACCAATTCGCGCGTCATGCCATAACGCAGCACATTGATGCCGCCGGCATTGGTCGAAACGTTGCCGCCGATGCGGCAGGATCCTTGCGCGCCGAGAGACAGCGGAAAGAACATGCCCTTTTCCTGCACCGCATCCTTGAATTCCGACAGGATGCAGCCAGCCTCCACCACGGCGGAAAAATCATCCGTATCGATGGCGCGAATGGCATTCATGCGCTCAAGGCTGAGAACGATCTGGTGATCCGGCGCATCGGGCACGCCACCAAGAACGAGACCGGTATTGCCGCCCTGGGGGACAATGGCGAGGCCAAGCTCTGCGCAGAGCCGCACGGTCGCGGCAACGTCTTCAACATTACGTGGGCGAATGACGGCAACGGCACTGCTTGAGACATCGCCATGCCAGTCGCGGCAGTAGCGGACCATTTCTGCCGCATCCGTCAGAACCAGCCCCTCGCTAAGACCAGCCTTCAAAGAAGCCTGCAGCTCTTCGCGTGATTGCGCATGACCCTTGAGCATCTGCCCCCTCGCCTCCACCCAGGCGGTGACGCTTCTTTGGCGTCTCCGCTCTTAAATTTTTCGGTTTTTCAAAATACTGTTTTCAAGCCAGTCATATAAGGTTATCAGACAACCTTACAAGTCAAATTTTGTGATGCGGTGGAGGAGAAACCAGATGCATGTAGCGATTATCGGCGCAGCCGGAATGGTAGGGCGCAAGCTGACCGAAAGGCTCGTTCGCGAAGGAAGGCTGAACGGCAAGGACATCGAGGCATTCACCCTGATCGATGTGTTTCAGCCCGAATCGCCAGCCGGCTTCAAAGGTAAGGTCGATGCACGCGCCGCCGATCTTTCCGCCCCCGGCGAGGCCGAAAAGCTGGTCTCCACAAGACCGGACGTGATCTTCCATCTCGCGGCCATCGTTTCCGGCGAAGCAGAGCTCGATTTCGACAAGGGCTACCGCATCAATCTGGATGGCACGCGTTATCTCTTCGATGTGATCCGCCTTGCCAATGGCCAGGATGG
This sequence comes from Agrobacterium sp. GW821-FHT02D03, assembly GCF_059421725.1. NCBI lineage: Bacteria > Pseudomonadati > Pseudomonadota > Alphaproteobacteria > Hyphomicrobiales > Rhizobiaceae > Agrobacterium > Agrobacterium sp. GW821-FHT02D03. The sequence goes on along the minus strand of NZ_JBWKVN010000001.1, from coordinate 368,586 downwards.
CTACAAGCCGCGGGTGGTCTTCACCTCGTCCATCGCCGTCTTCGGCGCACCGCTGCCTTACCCGATCCCCGATGATTTCCACACCACACCGCTGACCAGCTACGGCACGCAGAAGGCAATCTCGGAGCTGCTGCTATCCGATTACACGAGACGCGGTTTCTTTGAAGGGATCGGCATTCGCCTGCCGACGATCTGCATCCGCCCCGGAAAGCCGAATGCCGCCGCCTCCGGCTTCTTCTCCAACATTTTGCGTGAACCTCTGGTCGGCCAGGAAGCAGTGTTGCCGGTGCCGGAGACCATCCGCCACTGGCATGCTTCGCCCCGTTCGGCTGTCGGCTTCCTGCTGCATGGCGCAACGATCGATACGAACAAGGTCGGTCCACGCCGCAATCTCTCCATGCCAGGCCTCAGCGCCACGGTCGGCGAGCAGATCGAGGCGCTGCGCAAGATCGCAGGCGAAAAGGCCGTCAGCCTCATCCGCCGCGAACCCAATGAGATGATCATGCGCATGTGCGAAGGCTGGGCGCCCGGCTTCGAGGCCACCCGCGCGCGCGAATTGGGCTTTACAGCCGAGACGAATTTTGAAGAGATCATCAAGGTCCATATCGAAGACGAGCTGGGAGGTTCGCTGAAATGACGGAGTCGGGCAAACAAGCGCGCACCATCGCCTTTATCGGCACCGGCCTGATGGGTGGGCCCATGGCCCGCAACCTGTTGAAAGCCGGCTTCACGGTGCGCGTCTGGAACCGCAGTGTGGAGAAAGCGCAGGCGTTGTTGGAGCATGGGGCGGTCCTCGCCGCCTCCCCTGCTGACGCGGCGAAAGGTGCCGACATCGTCATCACCATGCTGAGCGATGGCAATGCCGTCGGCAATGTGCTGTTCGACATGGGTGTTGCCGAGGCACTGGAAAAAGGCGCCATCGTCATCGATAGCAGCTCCATTGCCCCGCCGATCGCTCGCGACCATTCGCAAAAGCTGAAAGCGCTTGGTATTGCCCATGTGGACGCACCGGTTTCCGGCGGCGTGCCGGGCGCAACTGCCGGGACGCTAGCGATCATGGCCGGTGGCGATGAGGCAACGGTGAGCAGTCTCGGCGATGTCTTTTCCGCCATGGGTCGCCTGACCTATGTGGGACCATCCGGTGCAGGCCAGCTGTGCAAGCTCGCCAACCAGCAGATCGTCGCCATCACCATCGGCGCAGTGGCGGAAGCCATGATGCTGGTCGAAGCCGGTGGCGCGTCGCGCGAAGGGTTCCGCAAAGCCATCCGTGGCGGCTTTGCCGAAAGCCGTATTCTCGAGTTGCATGGCGAGCGCATGGTGAACCGCAACTTCGTGCCCGGCGGTCCCTCCAAATTCCAGTTGAAGGATCTGAACGGCGTTCTTGCCACCGCCAAGGATCTTGATCTGACGCTGCCGCTGACGGAAGAAGTGACCCGCGCTTTCGATGCCTTCGTCGGCAATGGCGGCGCCGATATCGACCATAGCGGCCTGTTGCTGCATCTGGAAAGACTGAACAAACGCGAGCACGAAGACTGACTTAAAAAATCATACAATTAGACGCCCGAATGTCTTTCGCGATGGCATGACATGACATAGGGTCACCGCCGACCTCGTCGCGCGCTCTGCCGCGGCGGACAACGCGAAGGAGCAGGGCTTCGCCCCCACGCTGCCCGAGCACTGAAAATTAAAGCCATTACAGGGAGTGCACCAATGACAATTCACCAAAACCTTATCGGCGGCGAATGGATCGGATCCGAAACGTCGAAGAACATCAATCCTTCTGACACCAACGAAGTCGTCGGCCTTTACGCACAGGCTTCCGCCGAAGACGCCAAGCAGGCGATTGCCGCTGCCAAGGCTGCTTTTCCGGCATGGTCGCGCTCCGGCATTCTCGAGCGTCACGCCATCCTGAAGAAGACCGCCGATGAAATCCTCGCCCGCAAGGAAGAGCTCGGCGCGCTTCTCGCCCGTGAAGAGGGCAAGGTTCTGGCCGAAGGCATTGGCGAGACCATCCGCGCCGCCCAGATTTTTGATTTCTTTGCCGGCGAAGCACTGCGCCTGGCAGGCGAAGTCATTCCGTCGGCTCGCCCGAACATCGGCGTTGAAGTCACCCGCGAACCGCTCGGCGTCATCGGCATCATCACGCCCTGGAACTTCCCGATTGCCATTCCGGCCTGGAAGATTGCACCGGCGCTCTGCTACGGCAACACCATCGTCTTCAAGCCGGCAGACCTCGTTCCCGGTTGCGCCTGGGCGATCGTCGATATCCTGCACCGCGCGGGCCTGCCGAAGGGCGTTCTGAACCTCGTCATGGGTCGCGGTTCCGTCGTCGGTCAGGCAATGCTCGACAGCCCGGATCTCGCTGGCATCACCTTCACCGGCTCCACCGGCACCGGCCAGCGCGTTGCCGCTTCGTCGCTGCCATTCAACCGCAAGTTCCAGCTGGAAATGGGCGGCAAGAACCCCTTCGTCGTTCTTGATGATGCAGACCTTGGCGTTGCCGTCGAAGCGGCTGCGAACTCCGGCTTCTACTCCACCGGGCAGCGTTGCACCGCCTCTTCGCGCATCATCGTCACCGAAGGCATCCACGACAAGTTCGTGGCAGCGCTTTCCGAGCGTCTGGCCAAGATCAATGTCGGCAATGCGATGTCGAAAGACACCCATGTCGGACCGGTCGTCGATGAAAAGCAGTTGAAGCAGGATTGCGACTATATCGAAATCGGAAAGAAGGAAGGCGCCAAGCTCGCCTTCGGCGGCGAAGTGCTGAAGCGCGAAACCCCCGGCTTCTTCCTGCAGCCGACGCTGTTCACCGAAGCCACCAATGACATGCGCATCTCGCGTGAGGAAATCTTTGGACCGGTCGCCTCCGTCATCCGCGTCAAGGATTACGACGAGGCTCTGGCCGTTGCCAATGACACGCCCTTCGGCCTGTCTTCGGGCATCGCCACCACCAGCCTGAAGCACGCAACGCACTTCAAGCGCAACGCCGAAGCCGGCATGGTCATGGTCAACCTGCCGACCGCTGGCGTCGACTTCCACGTGCCCTTTGGTGGTCGCAAGGCATCCTCCTTCGGCCCACGTGAGCAGGGCAAGTATGCCAACGAATTCTTCACCACCGTGAAGACGGCCTACACGCTGGCCTAAATCACCAGGCAGAGACGAAAATCCCCGGCTTCGACCGGGGATTTTTTTGGCTTCACGTCGCTGCATTTGGCCCTATGGTAGGCACCATCTGGAATGACGTGAGACGATGATGACCGATATTGCGATGATCGAAGCCGCCCGCCAGCGTATGAACGGCGAGGCAATCCGCACCCCCTTGATGTCGTCTCCCTTTCTTGACGAGATTGCCGGCCGCAAGGTCCTGATCAAGCCGGAATGCCTGCAGCGCACCGGCTCCTTCAAGTTTCGTGGCGGCTGGTCGGCGGTCTCGGCACTGGAACCAGAGGTGCGAAAGCGCGGCGTCATCGCCTTTTCCTCCGGCAATCACGCCCAGGGCGTCGCACTGGCGGCAAGCCTGCACGGCGTGCCCGCCGTCATCATCATGCCGCGCGATGCACCGAAGATCAAAATCGAAAACACCAAAGCCTACGGCGCCGAGGTCGTGCTCTACGATCGCGCCAATGAAGACCGTGACGCGATCGGCGCGACGCTGTCCGAAGAACGCGGCCTGACCTTGATTCGCCCCTATGACGAACCGCTGGTGATTGCCGGCCAGGGAACGGTGGGCCTGGAGATTGCCGAACAGGCGCAGGAGGCTGGCATCGAGAAAGCAGAGGTGCTGGTTTGCTGTGGTGGCGGCGGGCTGACATCGGGTGTCGCGCTTGCCTTGGAAGCCAGGGCCCCGGGCCTGAAGGTTCGTACCGCAGAACCGGAGCATTTCGACGACGTGGCGCGCTCGCTCGCCTCAGGGAAGATCGAGAGAAACGCGGCCCTCAGTGGCTCCATCTGCGACGCGATCATCACGCCGCAGCCCGGCAACATCACCTTTCCGATCCTCAAGCGCCTGTGTGGTGCTGGCATTGCCGTCACCGAAGAAGAAGCGCTGCGGGCCATGGTGCTCGCCTTCCAACGCCTGAAGATCGTGGTGGAACCGGGCGGTGCCGTGGCACTGGCAGCCGCCCTTTTCCATGGTGATGAGCTTGAAACCGATACCGTGATCGCCGTGGCATCCGGCGGCAATGTCGATAGTGCCATCATGGCGGACGCGCTGTCGAAATACGCCTGATCTTCAAGCGTTCAACGAGACGAGGAACATGATCATGGAAATCACCCGCGCTGGCACGAAACCATCGGGCAAAGGCCCTGCCGACTATTTCACCGGAACGGTCCGCATCGATCCACTGTTCAATCCGCATGATGCAGAGCGGGTGCAGGGCGCGCAGGTAACTTTTGAGCCCGGTGCCCGCACAGCCTGGCATACCCATCCGCTTGGTCAGACACTGATCGTCACATCCGGATCGGGCCTGGTGCAGCGCGAAGGTGGCCCGGTCGAAAAGATCGCACCGGGCGATGTCGTCTGGTTCTCACCCGGTGAGAAGCACTGGCACGGCGCATCGCCACAAACCGCCATGACCCATATCGCCATCCAGGAAGTGAAGGACGGCAAGGTCGTGGACTGGATGGAGCAAGTGACCGACGCTCAGTACACGGGCGACTAAAGCATCGGCCGAAAGGACCCACGGCAATCTAACGTGGCGGTTTGAGACGCGCTATTCGGCCAGTCTCGAAACAACCTCACCCGCAATTGCCAGCGATGCCGTCAAACCGGGGCTCTCGATACCGAAAAGATTGACGAGGCCGGAAACGCCATGCCGCTCCGGTCCGTCGATGCGGAAATCCATCGCGGGCTCTGAAGGTCCGGAAATCTTGGGCCTGATGCCGGAATAGGCTGGCTGGAGTGCGTCATCCGGCAAGCCCGGCCAGTAGCGACGGATCGCCTCGTCAAAGCCCGCCGACCGTTTCGGATCGACGGCGTAATCGATGCGGTCGATCCACTCAATATCCGGACCGAAGCGCGCCTGTCCGGCAATGTCGAGCGTCAGGTGGACGCCGAGGCCATGGGCATGGGGTGCCGGATAGATGAGTCGCGAAAATGGCGCTCTGCCTTTCAGCGAGAAATAGGAGCCCTTGGCATAATAGGCTTCAGGAATATGTGCGGCCGGCAGTCCATCGATGGCGCCGGCAATTTGCGGCGCAACCAGCCCTCCCGCATTGATGAGCGTTCGGCAGGTCAATTCCACCGGCTCGCTCCCGCCGACAAAGACCCGGAAGCCTTCGGCTTCCACTACCGCGCGCAGGAACGGCGCTCTGTAAGCCATGCTGCCACCCGCATCTTCCATGTCGCCGAGCAGCGCCAGCATGTAGCCATGGCTATCGATAATGCCGGTCATCGGTGACGACAATGCCGCCTTGCAGGAGAGTGCCGGTTCCAGACGCTGGGCCTCGGACGCGCTGATCAGATCCAGCGCCTCGCAACCATTGGCGAGGCCTCGCCGCTGCAGGTCTTCGATCAGAGAAATTTCGCTCTCGGCGGTCGCCACGATCAACTTGCCGCACCGGCGATGCGCAACGCCATGACTTTCGCAATAGTCATAGAGCCGCTGTCGCCCCTCCACGCAAAGCCGCGCCTTCAGGCTGTCTTGCGGATAATAGAGCCCGGCATGAATGACCTCGCTGTTGCGAGAGGAGGTCGCGCTGCCGAATTCGGCTTCCTTTTCCAATACGATGACGGACTGGCCTTGAAGCGCGAGCGCCCTCCCGACCGCAAGGCCGATGACACCCGCCCCTATGATGATCGCATCGATATCCGCCACGCGTCTTTCCCACCTTTTACCCATTGAACCGAAACACCGCTCGGACGTTAAGGAATCGTGAATGCGGTAGATCGGACCTTGTTGGGAGGCAAGTCACGACCAGTATTTTCCCCGCAAGCCCAATCTTATGGAAATTTATCTCTACTGGAACACTAGAGAATAGCGATATTCTCAGCGTCACTATCCCGCAGATCGGCGGTACCGATTTTTGGACGAACAGGAGGGTGCGATGTCTTATTCCAAAGCAGGAAAAGCAAGAGATTTCACGCCGTCAACCGCGCCGCATCGCGGCTGGCAGGCATCGATCCATACAGCGCTCGTCGGCATCTGCTTTGCATTCGTCGCAGCGGTGATCTTCGGTCTGGTGCCTTAACGAGACTTTAGCCGATCGGCGCCTCGGAATTGGGGGCCGCTCGATTTGATGGCGTCGGCGCGGTGCGCCCTTTAAGATTGCCGTCGCGGTCGAAGACCAGGATATCAAGCGCGATATCGTCCCGGCCAAGTGCGGCTGCAGCCGTAACCCAGGCTTTCTGTGCCACAATATGTCCAAGATCGATCCCGGCGGCCTCAGCCAGCTGAAAGGCATGCGCCACCATATTGGTGTTGCGGATGGTGGTCAGAAGTTCGCTCGTCGCACCCGCTTCTTCGGCAAGCTTTGCCAAGGCTTCCAGATCCGCCAGCCCGCGCTTGGAATGGACGTCGAGCATGCCCTGCGCCAGCTTGGTCATCTTGGCGACCCCGCCCGCGACCGTCACTCGCGGGACCGGATGGGTCTTCAGATATTTGAGCATACCGCCAATGAAGTCGCCCATGTCGATCAGAGCGGTTTCTGGCAGACCGTAAAACGCCTGCCCCGCCTTTTCCGACGCATTGCCCGTCGCGCCCAAGAGATGGGAAAGGCCCTCTGCCCGCGCCACATCGATTCCGCGCCAGATCGAGTGGATCCAGGCCGAACAGGAAAAGGGGATAACGATACCGGTCGTTCCGAGAATGGAGAGGCCGCCAACAATGCCGAGACGGCCATTCAAAGTCTTTTCCGCCAGCGTCTCCCCGTCGCGCACGGAGATTTCCACCTCGAAGTCGGCCTCGGCACCGGCCACCTCATGGATCGCTGCCTTGATCATCTGGCGCGGGACGGGATTGATCGCGGGCTCTCCCACCGAAAGCGGCAGACCAGGCCGGGTGACAATCCCCACGCCCTTGCCCGCCTTGAAGCTGATGCCGCTTCCCTTTTCCGTTCTGCGCAGCGTGCTTTCGATCAGCGCGCCATGGGTCACATCCGGATCGTCGCCGGCATCTTTGACGATGCCCGCGCGGACGAACCCGTCGCCCTTTTCCTCCGTTGCGAGAACAAAGGCCGGTCGAGACCCGTTTGGAAGTTCGACATCGACAAGATCAGGGAAGGACCCGGTCAAAAGCGCCTGACAGGCGGCCTTCGTCGCTGCGGCAGCGCAGGTGCCGGTGGTCCAGCCACGCCGAAGGTTTTTGCCATCCGTTTCCATGAATGTCCTATAGACCTTGCAGCGTGAGCCGTCATCGGTAAACAACAGACCAACTGCATGATCAAAAGCGCGCCCGGAGTTTAGAATTCTGCCATGACCGCAAAAGCCATCATTATCGGCGCGCCCCGCTCCGGCTCCGGCAAGACCAGCGTCACCATCGGGCTGCTGCGCGCCTTTGCCCGCCGCGGCATCAAGGTGCGCGGCATCAAGACCGGACCGGATTACATCGATCCCGGCTTTCATGCGGTGGCGACCGGTACGCCCGGTCTCAACCTGGACAGCTGGGCGATGCAGCCGGATCTGCTGCGCCACCTTCTGACCCAGCAGGCAGATGGTGCGGATCTTCTGCTGATCGAAAGCGCCATGGGTCTCTTCGATGGCATTGCCGTCTCCAATAACCGCACCGGCTCGGCCGCCGATCTGGCGCGGCTCTTTCACATCCCCGTCCTCCTGGTCCTCGATGTCTCGGGCCAGTCGCAAACGGCGGCAGCCATGGCGCATGGTTTTGCCCATTACGATCCGGCGGTGAAGATGGCCGCCGTGGTTCTGAACCGCGCGGGGAGCGAACGCCATCGCACGCTTTGCACCGACGCGATCGAAAAGATCGGCCTTCCTGTGGCCGGCTGCGTCATGCGCGACCCGTCGCTGACGCTGCCCGAACGGCATCTCGGTCTGGTGCAGGCGAGCGAACACCCGGAAATCGACGCCCATATCGAAAGACTGGCCGATACTATGGAGCGCGCTATCAATCTCGATGCGCTGCTGGCTCTGGCAACGCCCATCGATTTGGCCGAAGGGTCGGTCGAAGCGGGAATTGCCCCTCCTGGCCAGCGCATCGCACTGGCGGAAGACGCCGCCTTCACCTTCCTCTATCCGCATCTGAAGCGCCAATGGCGGGAGGCCGGCGCCGAAATCCTGCCCTTCTCGCCGCTTGCCGATGAAGCCCCGGACGCCTCCTGCGATATCTGCTGGCTGCCCGGTGGTTATCCGGAGCTTTTCGCTGGACAACTTGCAGCCGCATCGCGCTTCAGGGCGTCGCTTGCCCAATTTTCGCAGACGAAGCCAGTGCACGGGGAATGCGGAGGCTACATGGTGCTGGGAGAAGCGCTGGAGGACGCGAACGGCGTGACGCACGCCATGACCGGGCTACTCTCGCACGCCACCAGCTTTGCCAAGCGGAAGATGAACCTCGGTTACCGTCAGGCCAAGATCGCCGAGACCGGCCCGCTTGGCCAGGCCGGCGATGTTCTGCGCGGACACGAGTTCCATTATGCCAGCGTCATCGACGCCGGCACCGATCAGCCCTTCGCCGAAATTGCCGATGGTCTCGGCAAGCCGCTTGGGCCATCCGGCGGCAGGCGCGGCCTTGTCAGCGGAACATTTTTCCACGCGATCGCAAAGGCTTAGCAGGTTCTTTTTCCTGAGGCTGGTGTTCCGTCTGCTGCGGGAGTGGAGGAACGGCTTTGCATTTCCTATATTGCTGAAACACAGCATCCCCCACCTGGAACCACATCTGGAATAAGGACGGATCTTCATGACCGAAAAGTCTCCCGAAAACAACTTTCCCGCAGGCTATCAGCCGCCAGAGGTCTGGCAGTGGGAAAAGGGCAATGGCGGCGCGTTTGCCAATATCAACCGGCCGATTGCCGGCCCGACCCATGACAAGGAACTGCCGGTCGGAAAGCATCCGCTACAGCTCTATTCATTGGCGACACCGAATGGTCAGAAGGTCGGCATCCTGCTGGAAGAGCTCCTGGCCGCCGGCCATTCCGGCGCGGAATATGATGCCTGGCTGATCAAGATCGGCGATGGCGACCAGTTCGGTTCCGGCTTCGTTGCCGCCAATCCGAATTCGAAAATTCCGGTCATGGTCGATCATTCCACACCGGAACCGACGCGCGTTTTCGAAAGCGGCTCGATCCTTCTCTATCTCGCGGAAAAATTCGGCGCCTTCCTGCCGAAGGAGCACAAGGCCCGCACCGAAGCGTTGAATTGGCTGTTCTGGCAGATGGGTTCTGCCCCCTTCCTCGGCGGCGGCTTCGGCCACTTCTACGCCTATGCGCCAATCCACATCAAATATGCCATCGACCGTTTCGCCATGGAAGCAAAGCGCCAGATGGACGTGCTCGATCGTCATCTGGCCGAAAACCGCTATATGGCGGGCGATGAATATTCGATTGCCGATATCGCCATCTGGCCCTGGTATGGCAACCTGGCGCGCGGACAATCCTATCCGAAGGCGGAAGTGTTCCTGGAAGCAGCAAGCTACAAGAATGTGAAGCGCTGGGCCGATGAAATTGCCGAGCGTCCTGCCGTCAAACGCGGTCGCATGGTCAACAAGGCTTCCGGTGATCCCTCAGAACAGCTACATGAGCGTCACGACGCGTCCGATTTCGACACCAAGACGCAGGACAAGATCGGCAAGAACTGAAGGATAGACGAAATGGCGAACCTGCCCGACATGACCAAACACCGTGGTTTTCCATCCGGCATGCCGGGCACAGGCGTCCAGTTTACCATACGCCGCGCCAATCCGCGCGGCGTTACCCCCATCAAGCAACTGCCACGCAAGGCGCGCCCCGGCACGCCGGAACATCGTATCGATGCGGCCTTCCTGCATGCGCTTTGGCACCATTTCGGCGCTGATCCCTTCGAGCGCGGTAATCTCGATGCCGCCCGCCTCAGCCTGCTCTTCGGCCGTGAAGTTCTCCCCGCCGAGAAGAATTTCGATCCTCTCTCCTATGAGGCGATGCTCATGATCGACGAGCGCGTGGCGCGCCAGAGCTTCCCCGAATCCTTCGAGGATTACTTCGACGTCTGAGGCCAAAATTGGCGCCTGCGACAAAGTGGAGACCTTGAAGAAAGTTTCTGTGCGCGGCGTCAAGAAGATGGTATAGAGCCACCGGTTTCATCATTTTCGGCGGCTCTGACATGGTCAGGCAATTCTCTCATTTTCTTGCCGCTTCGGCACTGGTCCTCCTTCCCGTTGCGATGGGTCTTGGCGGAGCTGCTCATGGCGGCACCGACTACCCAACCGTCGAAAAGCTAGGCGAAGCGCTGTTTCACGACGCCAATCTGTCGATGAACCGGACGATGTCCTGTTCGACCTGCCATACCTCCGCCAATGGCTTCACCGACATTCGCGATACGGAAAAGGCAGGCCATGCGGTTTCGCTTGGCGATGATGGCAAGTCGCTGGGAGATCGTAATGCGCCGACGGCAACTTACGCCAAATTCTCCCCGCCCTTCGGCAAGGACGCCGGAGGAAACTATATTGGCGGCCAGTTCTGGGATGGACGTGCCGCCACGCTGGAAGATCAGGCCGGCGGCCCGCCGCTCAACCCAATCGAAATGGGGATGGCCGACAAGTCGAGCGTGGTGAAGCGGCTGAGGGAAAATCCCGACTACGTCACCGCGTTTGCGAGCCATTTCGGGCCGAACGTATTCGAGAACGACGAGGAAGCCTTCGCTGCCATGGGCAAAGCGCTGGCGGCTTACGAGCGATCCGATGCGCTTTCCACCTTCGATTCGAAATATGACCGCTTCCTGCGCGGCGAGGAAAAGCTGACGGATCAGGAAGAACTTGGCCGCGTGTTGATGTCGTCCACGCAGTTCACCAACTGCAATACCTGCCACACGATCAAGGGTGAGCATGGCCTCTCGGACGGCGTCTTCACCAACCACAAATATTTCAACATCGGCGTCCCGGCAAACAGACTAACCCGCGCGGCCAATGGGTCGAAGCCGGACGCTGTCGATCTCGGCCTGGCGCAAAATCCAGCGGTCGGCGACGATCCGGCACAGCGCGGCAAGTTCAAGGTGCCGTCGCTCCGCAATATCGCGGTCACCGGCCCTTACATGCACAACGGCGTGTTCAAGGACCTGCGCACCGTCGTGCTGTTCTACGTGAAGTACAAGAGCAAGAAGCCAAGCCGCCAGATCAACCCGGAAACCGGCGAGAAATGGGATGCGCCGGAGGTTCCGGACAACATCGCCATGGAGGAACTGACGTCCGCCCCGGCACTTGACGACAAGCGCGTCGATGCCATCGTCGCTTTCCTCAAGACGCTGACCGACAAGCGCTACGAGCCGCTGCTTGCCAAGGGCGAGAATATCGGACGCCCGGAAGATCCGACCGTCCACGCGATCTCCGCGAAGCCCGGAGACGCCGCAAAAAATTAAGTCGCCTCAATCACTTCGAGGACTTCTGCCCGGCATCGATCAATCATTGTCACTCACTTGCGCTCCGTAACGTGGCTCTGGCAATGAGAAGGCCGCGAACGCCGCCAGAACCGCTGGCAGGGCAAAGAGCATGAAGAGCCACGTCGCAGCAGATGCTGCCCCCTCGACGCCGCCGGGGCTCACAAGCCCGGTGCTGTTGACAATCACACCGGAAAGAGCCGCGCCAAAAGCGCTGCCAAGAGACTGTACGGTGGTGATGCCAGCCGATGCCTTGTCTTTCTCATCAGGCTCGGCGAGATGCAGAATATGGGTCACGAGATGCGCCCAACCGAGCCCAACGCCGAAGCCCATGCCGAAGATCAGAAAAGCGGCTGCGCTGACCAGAAGCACGTCCCCAGCGGGATTGAGCCGTGCCAGCGTTACAGCCAGCATGCCGATGCAGACAGCTTCCAGAATGGCGCCGACAAGGATGGAGCGGCGCATCGCCTTGCCGGTGAAATCGCTGCATATGAAGGCGGCTGCCGTCCAGCCGAGTGCCACAAGGGCGACGATATAGCCCGAGATCAATGGCGGCACGTTGTGCAGGTTCTGGAGGAAATACGGGATGTAAATGTCGCAGGTCAGGGCCGCCAGGAGCATGAACATAGCAGCATAAACACGCGCGATCGGCATCGAGAGAAGCGTGCCGCCACGCGGCAGAATGCGCAACGTCGCCCGCCGTTCGACAAGCAGAAGTGCTGCAATGGCGGTGAGAGCACAAACAACAAGCCAGCTGCGGGCGCCAATCTCTTCGGCGGTGCTCGCAAAGCTGACCAGCAGAAGCGAAGCGGACAGCAGGATCATCTGCTTTAGCGGCGCCTTGGTCTCGGTCCGGTCATCCACGCCCACCGGCAGCAGCCACGGCGCCAGAAGTCCCATGACGAGTGCGAAAGGGACGATAATCGCGAAAGCATGTCGCCATGCGCTGCCCTCGGCGAAGAAGCCGCCGAGCGTCGGTCCGATGAAGGTCGAGATACCCCAGATCGCGGCATAAAGCGTCGTTGCCTTGTTCCACAGAGACTCCGGATAGACATAGCGGATGAAAGCATAGCCCAGCGTTGCCAAGGTCCCAGCCCCGAAGCCTTGCACGGCTCGCCCGGCAAGGACGATCTCCATGGTTGGCGCCATAGCGCAGATCGCCGAACCGAGGAGAAAGAAGACTGCACCGACACTATAGGTTCGATTGAGGCTAAGGCCACGTGGACGGATGGCGATAAATACCGAGCCCAGCACAGAGGCCGTCACGTAGAGCGTCGTCACCCAGGCAAAGAGTGGCAGGCCACCAATATCGCGGACGACAAACGGCATGATCGTGGCCGTCACATAGGTCTCGATCGCATAGAGCGCGATGCCACCTGAGAGCATCAGGCTTGCTCCCAGATGCCGGGCGGAAAAGAGGGTCCAAAGGCTGGTTGACGCAGGGGCGTCGGATGAAGACATGATCGAATTTCCGATGAAAGGCCGTTGCAAAGTCAACGGCTTGGAATTATCCAAGTTATGACTTGGAATTTACACCCGCAGACAAATTAAGCAAGCGGCAGGACAGACAAAATGCGCCCTTCTCCCCGTGACCGGCTCCTCTATCTGTTGAAGACCGAAGGCCCGAAAGCCACGTCAACGCTCAGCGAAGTTCTTGGCCTGACGGGCGAAGCGGCGCGCCAGCAGCTTGCCAAACTCGCCGATGAAGGGTTGGTGGAAAGCATTGCGGAGCCCGCAATCGGGCGGGGGCGGCCGCGTCAGAGTTGGCGCCTGACCAGCGCCGGCCATCGCGAATTTCCAGATGGTCATGCTGACGTCGCAGTGTCCCTCATCGAAGCGATCGGCAGCGAGCTTGGCGCGGATGCACTGGAAACGATCATTACAGCCCGGGAGCGCAAGACAGCGGCGATTTACAGCGCGGCACTTCTCGGCGCCCGTACTTTGGACGAGCGTGTCGCGCGGCTCTCAGCCTTAAGGGTGGCCGAGGGCTACATGGCAAGCTGGTGGCAGGAAGAGGATGGACACTTCATCCTCGTCGAAAACCACTGTCCGATATGCGCCGCCGCAACCGCTTGCCGTGGCTTTTGCCGTTCGGAGATCGATATTTTCAGAGCCGTGCTGGGCGCACCGGTGGAGAGGACCGAGCACCTGCTGCAGGGTGCGAGACGATGCGCGTACCGGATCGGTTAGCGCAAGGTCCGCCCGTGCTTGCAACACCTTTTTGAATAGACGCATCGGCCCGAAAATCGATGTCGATTTTCGGGCCGATGCTGTAGTGGCGCCCAAGCAAAGCTCGGGCGCGACAGAGCCAAAAAGGCGCTCTTACAGAGCCTTGAATTCCGCCAGAACCGCATCGCCCATTTCCGACGTGCTGACCTGGCGTGCGCCGGCGGCCATGATGTCGGCGGTGCGGATGCCCTTTTCCAGCACATTGGCGATTGCCGTTTCCAGCTTGGTGGCGTCATCGACCATGTTGAAGGAGTAGCGCAGGCACATGGCGAAGGAGGCGATCATTGCGATCGGGTTGGCAATGCCCTGGCCGGCGATATCGGGAGCGGAACCGTGAACCGGCTCGTACATGGCCTTGCGCTTGCCGGTCTTGGCATCCGGCGCACCGAGAGACGCGGATGGCAGCATGCCAAGCGAGCCCGTCAACATGGCGGCGACGTCGGAGAGCATGTCGCCGAAGAGATTGTCGGTGACAATGACGTCGAACTGCTTGGGCTTGCGCACCAGCTGCATGCCACCGGCATCGGCCAGCATATGCTCCAGCTGCACGTCCTTGTACTTCGCCGCATGGGTTTCGGTAACGACCTGGTTCCACAGGACGCCGGACTTCATGACGTTGCGCTTTTCCATGGAGCAGACGTGGTTGCCGCGTGTGCGCGCCAGTTCAAAGGCGACGCTCGCGATACGCTCGATTTCGAAGGTATCGTAGATCTGCGTGTCGATACCGCGCTTCTGGCCGTTGCCGAGATCGATGATCTGCTTCGGCTCGCCGAAATAGACGCCGCCCGTCAACTCGCGAACGATGAGAATATCGAGACCTTCGACGAGCTCCGGCTTCAGCGACGAGGCAGAGGCCAGCGCCGGGTAGCAGATGGCTGGGCGGAGGTTCGCGAAAAGCTCAAGATCCTTGCGCAGGCGCAGCAGGCCCGCTTCCGGACGAACTTCATAAGGCACGCCATCCCACTTCGGTCCGCCGACCGCGCCGAACAGAATGGCGTCAGCTGCCAGCGCCTTTTCCATATCGGCGTCGGAAATCGCCACGCCATGCGCATCGTAAGCGCAACCGCCAACAAGGCCTTCCTCGACCATGAAGCCGGCGTCCTTATCGCTGTTCATGTAATCGATCAGCTTGCGGACCTCGGTCATCGCCTCCGGGCCGATACCGTCGCCAGGCAACAGGAAGAGCGAGCGCACAGTCATGAAATCCTCCTTGGGCGCTTGGAAAGAAGCGCACGTCAAAACATGGGTTGCAACGCCGAAAGGCTGCAATATGCGGGCTTCTTAACGCTCGACCTGAAGCATTTCAAGCAAAGCAAAAGCCGATTCGGTACGGGTGACGCACCAAACCGGCTTTCGAGACGTCGTCGTTTCGTTTCACAGTCTGTTCAAGAATTGTCGTTGGCCGGCTGCAATTATGTGATCGCTGTCAGGCCCAGGGCCGGACGGAGGCGTTGGTCTTTTCGAAGCTATCGATCGCGCCGGCATGTTCCAGCGTCAGGCCGATATCATCCAGACCGTTCAGCAGGCAGTGACGCTTGAAGGCATCGATCTCGAAGGTGATCCGCCCGCCATCAGGGCCGCTGATTTCCTGGTTTTCCAGGTCGATCGTCAACACGGCGTTGGAGCCGCGCGAAGCATCGTCGAGGAGCTTTTCGAGGTTTTCAGGGCTGACGACGATGGGCAGAATGCCGTTCTTGAAACAGTTGCTGTAGAAGATGTCGGCGAAGCTGGTGGAAATGACGCAGCGAATGCCGAAATCGAGAAGCGCCCAGGGTGCATGCTCGCGCGACGAGCCGCAACCGAAGTTGTCGCCAGCCACCAGGATTTGCGCATTCTGATAGGCAGGCTTGTTCAGCACGAAATCCGGGTTTGGCGAGCCGTCTTCGAGGTAGCGCGATTCGGCAAACAGGCCCTTGCCAAGACCGGTGCGCTTGATGGTCTTCAGGTAGTCCTTGGGAATGATCATGTCCGTGTCGACATTGACGACGGGCATGGGGGCGGCAACACCCGTCAGCTTGGTGAACTTATCCATCTCTCACTCCGAAATTCTGGCCGGCACCCAGCCGTTCAACCAAGGCCATTAAAGCAAAAAGGCGCGCTTTTGAAGATCAAAGCACGCCATTGCGGTACGCCGCCAATAATTGAATTACAATGCCAAAGCGTCAGTTGAACCGATCAGAGATCGATAATCGTGCCGCGGCCATCATTCCACACGCGCATGTTCTGCTGACGGCGATCCTGCGTCTTCACGCGGATGGGCTCAGGCTTGAGGCGGGAGGAGAACATCTTGGCGATGCTGAGAACCGCAAGCGTTCCGACGAATGCGATCGTCAGAGATGCGGTGAAGAGCGCGGCGAGAGCCAGAACTGCGATGCTGGAGGCTGCGATGAAGAATGTACGAATGCCCTGCATGGTCCAAACCTTTCTGTCCAGACGAATGTGGGCCTTCTTCTTGACGCTTGCAAGAGGTTTCACACCGTCATCGACCTTGCAGATGTAACAAAAGATTGACACAAGTGGGGCATGGCCGAATTTTTTGTCGATAATACTGCACGCCCGCGCCGTTCGCTGCTGTCTGTGCCTGCAATCAACCTGCGCGCCCTCCAAAAGCTAAGCTCTCTTGACTGCGATGGCGCGATCTTTGACCTGGAAGATTCGGTTGCTCCCGACATGAAGGATGAGGCGCGCAGCAACCTCCTGTCCTTCTTCCGCGAGACGCCGCTGGCAAACCGCGAAGCGATCATCCGCATCAATCCGCTGTCCACGCAGGCCGGGCTCAAGGATGTGGAGGCTGCGCTGACCTGCGGCCCCCAAGCCGTACTCTTGCCAAAGGTCGAGCAGCCCTCCGACATTCACGAACTTGCCGACCTTCTGGACGAAGCCGACGCTCCGGAAGAGATGCAGATCTGGGCGATGATCGAAACACCGCGCGGCATCCTGAACGCCGCAGCGATTGCCGAAGCCGCGCATACCAAAGCCGCAAGGCTTAGCGCCTTCGTGGTGGGCCTGAATGATCTGCGCAAGGATACCCGCGTTCCGGCAAGACCGGGGCGCACCTATCTCTTCCCCTGGCTGATGCAGGTGGTGCTTGCGGCCCGGGCTTATGGCCTCGAAGTGATCGACAGCGTTTCCAACGATTTCCGCGATCTGGATGCCTTCGCCATGGAATGCGAGCAGGGTCGCTACATGGGCTTTGATGGCAAGATGCTGATCCACCCGGCGCAGATCGAGGCGGCAAACACCGCCTTCACTCCCGATGAGGCGGCACTTGTAGAGGCGCGCGAGACGATCGCGGCTTTCGCAAAACCCGAATCTGTGGGATTGAACGTCATCAACATCAACGGACGTATGATCGAACGGCTGCATGTGGCCGGCGCAGAACGCCTCGTCGCCATCGCCGAGATCATCGCCGCAAGAAAGGCAGGAAACACATGAAGGTCTATCGTTTCATCACGGGCCCGGACGACGCGAAATTCTGTCACCGCGTCACCGACGCTCTCAACAAGGGCTGGGAACTCGCAGGCTCACCAAGCTACGCCTTCAACGCCGCAGCCGGCATCATGCATTGCGGCCAGGCGGTGACGAAGACCGTCGAGGGCAAGGACTATCATCCCGATATGAAGCTGGGTGAGCAGTAAGAGCGGTTGTGACGGTCGAGGCCTCTTCTACCGTCATCCTCGGGCTTGACCCGAGGATCCACCTTTACCAATAGTGTCAATGGCTTATGGATCCTCGCCTCAAGGGCGAGGATGACAAAAAGCGGGCGTTGCGGCTTTGTCGCACACGCGCACGCAAGCTAAGTCACTCACCCGCGATCTGCAGCCGCGTCGTCCGCGCTTTCCTCGATCCGCTCCATGTCGTCGTCCGACAGGCCGAAGTGATGGCCGATTTCGTGGATGAGGACGTGCGTGATGATGTCGCCAAGCGTCTCTTCGTTCTCGGCCCAGTAGTCCAGGATCGGGCGCCGATAGAGCGTGATGCGGTTGACCATCTCGCCGGTTTCCATGGTGAAACGCTCCGAAATGCCGCGGCCCTCAAAAAGGCCGAGCAGGTCGAACGGCGTTTCGAGCGCCATGTCCTCGAACACGTCGTCGGTCGGAAACTCCGAGATCTCGATGATCAGATCTTTCGTTAGCGCACGAAATTCTTCCGGCAGGTGGCCATATGCCTCAATGGCAAGCGATTCAAACGCTGATATTGTCGGCGCGTGGCGATCCCGCCAATCGTCGGTACTGTCTATGCGGGCCATTTCTGCTCCTTGCTGTGGGGCTGATATAAACCCTTGCGACATAAAATTCGAGACCTGTTTGCAACAACGGCGCAAAAGGCCTGATTTTCTAGGCGCAGCCGTCGTTTTTAGGCCGTTTTGAACCTTGACATAAAGGCCTCGCTCGCGTAATTCGCAGCCAAATTGATGGCGTATTGCGCCTTCCGTTTACTCCGCTTTGAAAAAAGCGGTCCACCGGCAGAGTTTCCAAGGGCATTTGCCTGGACGAATTTCCGCTACTCCGACTGATAAAAAGACGGCCAGCGCCAAAAGCGCAGAGCCGGAACGAACATGAAAGGATAAAAAATGTTCGCAGTCATCAAGACCGGCGGTAAGCAGTACCGCGTAAGCGCCAACGACGTGCTGACCATCGAAAAGCTGGAAGCAGACGCAGGCGCAACTGTAGAATTCACTGAAGTTCTCGTTGTCGGCGTTGGCGCTGATGCAAAGTTCGGTGCACCTTTCGTTGCAGGCGCAACGGTCAAGGCTGAAGTTGTCGAGCACAACCGCGGCAAGAAGGTCATCGCCTTCAAGAAGCGTCGTCGTCAGAACTCCAAGCGTACGCGCGGCCATCGTCAGCATCACACTGTCGTCCGTATCACGGACATCGTTGCTGCCTAATCGGCGCGACACGGGAAACTAGGTTTAAAGGAGCAATCCAATGGCACACAAAAAAGCTGGCGGTTCTTCGCGTAACGGTCGCGATTCCAACTCCAAGCGCCTTGGCGTGAAGAAGTTCGGCGGCGAAGCCGTCATTCCAGGCAACATTATCGTTCGTCAGCGTGGCACGCAGTGGCATCCCGACGCCAATGTCGGCATGGGCAAAGATCATACGCTTTTTGCACTCACGGCAGGCAACGTTAACTTCCGCACGAAGGCCAATGGTCGCGTATTCGTGTCCGTAGCGCCGAAAGCGGAAGCCGCAGAATAAGCCGGTAAGCGTCATATGCAGCCGGTGTCCCAATGACCCGGCTGAGACGTAACAGGTTCAGTCACAAAAAAGGGGAGTTGGGGCACCACCCAACTCCCCTTTTTTCTTTAACTCCACGGAGGACTGAACCATGCAAGCTGAATTGTTGAGGGTCGACCAATCACGGTCACCCGAAGAACGGATAAGACCTGAACGGTCAAGGAGCGATTGCCCCGTCTTGTTGTCGCAAAGACTTGTCTTGCGCAAACCCCACGAAGAAGACATCGACGCCCTTGCCCATCTTGCCAACAACGCCAACATCGCGACCATGGTGTCGCGCATGCCGCACCCTTACACGGCGAAAGACGCCGCGGATTTTGTGCGCCGTGCAGCAAATGGCGAGATTGGCAAGTGCGTCTATGCGATTACGCGCATGGACAATGGCGAGTTCATGGGGTGCTGCGGACTGGAGCCGCAGGAAGACGAAAAGACCCTTGAGATGGGCTACTGGCTTGGCGAACCCTATTGGAACAGGGGTTACACCACCGAAGCGGCCCACGCGCTGATCGACATGGCCTTCCGTACCCGCGAGATCGACCAGATCGATGCGCGGTGCCGGGTGACCAATATCGGCTCTCGCCGTGTCATACAAAAGTGCGGGTTTCAGCTGCAGGGTTCCGGCATGGTCGGATCGCTGGCGCTGGGCGCCATGGTCCCGGTTGAATGGTACAGGCTGGATCGCAAGACATGGGTATCATTGAGAAGCTGGGGAGACATGCGATGAGTACGGCTCAGCTGATGCGTCCCCGCAGCGTCGAAACGACCCCGCCGCCCGGCCCTTGCCCGACGATCCAGACCGAACGGCTGGTGCTCCGGCCCCAGCGGCTCACCGATGCGGGCTCGATTGCGGATACGCTTGCCGACTTCCAGGTCACCCGCATGTTGGCTCGCGTTCCCGCGCCCTACTACAAGCAGGACGCGCTGGAATGGCTGATCCTGCGGACGTCAGGCACCCTGCCCGATTGGGATTTCGCCATCACCACCGGTGATGACACCCTGATCGGCGTGGTGTCGGTAGAGCGGCGTCACGGTCAATGGCACCTCGGCTACTGGCTGAACCGCTTCTACTGGGGCAAGGGCTACATGACGGAAGCCGTCGGCGCCGTCGTCGAGCGGTTCTTCCGGCGTATGCCCAACGAGGTTCTGCATTCGGGCGTCTTTGCCGATAACCCGGCCTCGCTCAACGTGCAGGAGAAGCTCGGCTTCCGCATTACCGGCTGCAGTGAGGTCTATGCGGTCGCGCGTGCCACCATGGTGGCGCATATCGACACCGAGCTGACGGCGGAAGGCTTCGTCCGACCGTAACGCACAACGCAATGGACAAGGCCGGTTTTGTCGCAAACCGGCCTTGTTCCATAAGCGCTTGCCCATGATAATCTTTGACCTTCAGGGCAAGCGGCTATATTCCAGGCGACAGAACCTTTTTAGAGCGGATGGCCCGGCCATGACCGCATGCAAGCTGACAGAACGGCAGTCCGATGAAATTTCTCGATGAAGCAAAAGTCTATATCAAGTCCGGCGATGGCGGTGCAGGCGCCGTCTCCTTCCGGCGTGAAAAGTTCATCGAGTTCGGCGGCCCTGATGGCGGCGATGGCGGTCGCGGCGGTGACGTGTGGGTCGAGGTCGTCAATGGCCTCAACACGCTGATCGACTTCCGTTTCCAGCAGCACTTCAAGGCCTCGATCGGCCAGCACGGCATGGGCAAGACCCGCACTGGCGCCAAGGGATCGGATGTGGTGCTAAAGGTGCCGGTCGGAACCCAGATCTTCGAAGAAGACAACGAGACGCTGATCATTGACCTGACCAAGGAAGGCCAGCGCTTTCGTTTGGCCGCAGGCGGCAATGGCGGCTTCGGTAATGCCTATTTCAAATCCTCCACCAATCAGGCACCGACGCATGCCAATCCGGGCCTTGCAGGTGAAGAAAAAACGATCTGGCTTCGCCTGAAGCTGATCGCCGATGCCGGTCTCGTCGGTTTGCCCAATGCCGGCAAGTCGACCTTCCTGGCAACGGTAACGCGCGCACGTCCGAAGATCGCCAACTATCCCTTCACCACGCTCCACCCCAATCTCGGCGTTGCCACGATTGACGGTCGCGAATTCATTCTGGCCGATATTCCAGGCTTGATCGAAGGCGCGCATGAAGGTGTGGGTATCGGCGACCGCTTCCTCGGCCATGTGGAGCGCACCCGCGTGCTGCTTCATCTGGTGTCCGCGCAGGAAGAAAAGGTTGGCCAGGCCTATAAGACCGTCAAGGCGGAACTGAACGCCTATGGCGGCGGCCTGACCGACAAGCGCGAGATCGTCGCCCTGTCGCAGATCGACGTGCTGGACGAAAAGGAACTGAAGAAGAAGGCCAAGGAACTGGAAAAGGCCTGTGGCCGTCCCCCGCTTCTTCTTTCGGCTGCCGCCCATATCGGCATGACGGAGGCGCTTCGCGCGCTGCGCGATGTGATCGTCGATGCCAGCGAAGGCGGCGAGACTGCACTTCCCGACCGCTCCATGCCGATTGAAGAGCTAGAGGACGGAGACGACCGTCTATGACATCTGCCAGAAAACCGCTTGGCAGCCATCATCGCATCGTCATCAAGATCGGCTCCGCGCTTCTGGTGGACCGCAAGACGGGGCTGAGGAAGGATTGGCTTGATGCGATCTGCGATGATATCGCGGCGCTGAAGAAGAACGGCGCCGATGTGCAGGTCGTATCTTCCGGCGCGATCGCGCTTGGCCGAACGGTTCTTAAATTTCCAGCCGGCGCGCTGAAGCTGGAGGAAAGCCAGGCGGCAGCAGCCGTCGGGCAGATCGCACTGGCACGCGCATGGTCGGAAAGCCTTTCCAAGCATGACATCGTCGCGGGACAGATCCTGCTGACGCTTTCCGACACGGAAGAACGCCGCCGCTATCTCAATGCGCGCGCGACGATCAATCAGTTGCTGAAGATCGGTGCGACGCCGATCATCAATGAAAACGACACGGTGGCGACGACCGAAATCCGCTACGGCGACAATGATCGGCTGGCCGCCCGCGTTGCCACCATGACGGGTGCGGATCTACTCGTTCTGCTCTCCGACATTGACGGCCTCTACACAGCCCCTCCGCATCTCGACCCGGACGCCAGGTTTCTCGAAACCATCGCGGACATCACGCCCGAAATCGAGGCCATGGCCGGTGGTGCCGCGTCGGAACTGTCGCGTGGCGGCATGCGCACCAAGATCGATGCGGGCAAGATCGCCACGGCTGCCGGTTGCGCCATGATCATCGCATCGGGTAAGACGCTGCATCCGCTGAAAGCCATCGAGAACGGTGCGCGCTCCTCGTGGTTTGCGCCTTCCGGCACGCCCGTGACAGCCCGCAAGACCTGGATCGCAGGCCAGCTTCAGCCCGCCGGCGAAATGCATGTGGATGAGGGTGCCGAAAAGGCGCTTCATCAGGGCAAGAGCCTGCTGCCTGCCGGCGTCAAACTGGTAAAGGGCAATTTCGGCCGCGGCGATGCCGTTGCCATTATCGGTTCGCAAGGCCGCGAGATAGCGCGCGGACTCGCTGGCTACGATGCCGACGAGGCACGCCGCATCAATGGACACAAGTCCAACGAGATCGAAGCGATCCTCGGTTATGTCGGGCGCTCGGCGATGATCCACCGCGACGATCTGGTGATGACCGGCGCTGCCGTGAAAATCAAAAAAGCAAAGAAGGATGAAGTCGATGCCTGACCAGGCCGTGAAGCAAAGCCAGTCTGTCGATGCGCTGATGATGAACATCGGCGCTCAGGCGAAAGCTGCTTCACGACCGTTGTCCATCGCTGCGACCGCAAAGAAGAACCGCGCGCTTCTCGCCATGGCATCGGCCATCGATGCATCTGTGGACCGCATTCTCGATGCCAACAGACAGGATGTCGCGGCAGCGGAACAGGCGGGCGTGGCCGGCTCCTTCATCGATCGACTAAAACTCGACCCGTCGCGCATCGCCGGCATTTCCGAAGGCATCCGGGCGATTGCCAATCTTGCGGATCCCGTCGGTGAGGTGATCGCCGCCTGGGATCGTCCCAACGGCTTGAAGATCGAGCGTGTTCGCACACCTCTCGGCGTCATTGGCGTGATCTATGAGAGCCGTCCGAATGTGACGGCGGATGCCGGTGCGCTGTGCCTCAAGGCCGGCAATGCCGTGATCCTGCGCGGCGGATCGGATTCGCAATATTCATCGCGGGCTATCCATGCCTGCCTGGTGGAAGGTCTGAAGATCGCTGGGCTTCCAGAGCATGCGATCCAACTCGTGCCGGTGACCGATCGCGCCGCCGTCGGCCTGCTGCTTGGCGGCTTGGGTGGCACCGTCGATGTCATCGTGCCGCGTGGCGGAAAAAGCCTGGTCGGGCGTGTGCAGACAGAAGCCCGTGTGCCCGTCTTTGCGCACCTGGAAGGCATCTGCCACGTCTATGTCGACAAATCCGCCGACCTTGAGATGGCAAAGAAGATCGTTCTGAACGCCAAGATGCGCCGCACTGGTATTTGCGGCTCTGCCGAAACCTTGCTGGTCGATCGCGCAGTTGCTGCGACCCATCTGGAACCCCTGGTGAAAATCCTGCTGGAGGCGGGCTGCGAAGTACGCGGTTCGGATGAGGTGCAAAACGCCGTTGCAGGCGTGACGCTGGCGAATGAGGAGGACTGGCGCACGGAATATCTCGACGCCATCATCTCGGTGGCCCTGGTGGATGGGATCGACGGCGCGATACAGCATATCGGTACCTATTCCTCAAACCACACAGAAGCGGTGATCGCCGAAGATCCGGAGGTCGTTGCCCGCTTCTTCAACGAGATCGACAGCGCCATTCTGCTGCACAATGCCTCCACACAATTTGCCGATGGTGGCGAGTTCGGCATGGGCGCGGAAATCGGCATTGCCACCGGCAAGATGCATGCGCGTGGGCCTGTCGGCGTCGAACAGCTGACGTCCTTCAAATACCGCGTGCATGGCACCGGCCAGACGCGGATCTGATATTGGCGGCTGATCGGGCACTTGACCAACGTTACCTGACCATGCCGCACACCGAGCGCGGCATGGTGATCGGTCTGTTCGGCGGGTCCTTCAATCCGCCCCATGACGGCCATGCGCTGGTGGCGGAAATTGCCATGCGGCGACTCGGGCTCGATCAACTCTGGTGGATGGTGACGCCTGGCAATCCGTTGAAGAACCGAACAGAACTCGCCCCGCTTGCCGAACGTATCGCCGCCTGCGAGAGTCTCGTCACCGACCCACGCATCAAGATCACCGCCTTTGAGCAGACACTCGGTGTCAGCTATACGGCCAATACGCTGGCAAAGGTAAAGGCGCGCAACCCACATGCCCATTTCATCTGGGTCATGGGGGCGGATAATCTCAGAACCTTTCATCACTGGCAAAAATGGCGGCTGATCGCCGAGACCTTTCCGATTGCCGTCATTGATCGCCCAGGTGCAACGCTTGCCTATCTTTCCTCCACCATGGCGCAGGCCTTCAGCCATGCCCGCATTGATGAGGACGATGCCGGTGTCTTGTGGAAGAAGCAGGCACCTGCCTGGGTCTTCATCCATGGACCGCGCTCGACGCTGAGCTCGACGGCTTTGCGCAACGGCAACAGCCCGCACCATAAATGAAGTGTGAGCGCTGGCGTCGCTCCCCACATCTTGAAAAGTGAATCCAATGGTGCCACTTTTATTGTGCGTCGTCGAGAATCGCGGCGCGCAGTATCTGTTTTGTCATTTCGGAAAGGAAAACCTCTGACAACAGTACACGCTAAGGGAAGAGCTTACAGCGCTATCCCAAAGGGCCAGGAGAGTGGCGTCGATGCCGCCCGTCGTGCCCTGGAAACCGTCCTTGCGAGTGTCGAGGACTCCAAAGCAGAAGATATCGTTTCCCTGAACATTGCCGGAAAATCGGCGCTGGCAGACTACATGGTGGTCGTGTCCGGGCGGTCGAACAGGCATGTGACGGCGATCTGCGAACATCTCATCACCGATATGAAGGATGAGGGTTTCGGCGGCGCGCGTGTCGAAGGCCTTGAGGCCGGCGACTGGGTGCTGATCGACGCAGGCGATGTCATCATCCACGTGTTCCGTCCTGAAGTGCGGGCGTTCTACAACATCGAAAAGATGTGGGCGACTCCGGACATCGAGGAAGAAACACTGCATTGATCGCGGGTTAAAGCATGCCGCGCACTTGTGCAGCGGTTTTGCGATAACGCCATGCGATAAGGCAAGGGAATAAAGCGTAAGCGCGGATCGCGACACGCTTTAGGCCGAAGGCTTTTTTGGTCGCATGGAAATCCGCAGCCAATCCTGCTACAAGCCGCAGCCCAACAGGGTTGCGAACAGGCTGATATGTGAATGCGGATTTCAATTTTTGCGGTGGGACGGCTGAAATCCGGCCCTGAGAAAGAGCTTGCGTCTCGCTATCTGGATCGCTTCGCCAAGGCCGGCCCGGCGATTGGGCTGGAATTTGCCAAAATGATCGAGGTGCAGGAAAGCCGTGCCTCCAACGCGGACACGCGCAAACGCGAAGAAGCGGCGATGCTGGAAAAGCATCTTGCCGACGGTGCCGCACTGATCCTTCTGGACGAGCGCGGCAAGGCGCTGGACAGTCCCGCTTTCGCCGAGCTTTTCGCCACCATGCGCGACAATGGCAAGCGCGATGTGGTGATTGCGATCGGCGGCGCGGACGGGCTCGACCCTTCGCTGAGCGAGAAGGCAACCGCCACACTCTGCCTTGGCAAGCTGACCTGGCCGCACCAGATCGTCCGCTTTCTGATTTCCGAACAGCTTTACCGCGCCGTCACCATCCTGTCCGGCCACCCCTACCACCGGGTCTGAATCCGACACGCTTTCGTCGCAAATGCAGGTCTATCTCGCACCTTCATCAAGACCTATTGGCGCAAAGCGGCGAAGCAGCGTATGGTCGCCAATCTTATCGAGCAGGTAAAAGACAACATCATGGGTCCAGCACGCGACACATTCCGGCTTGTGTCCCCAGCGGGTCGGCTTGCGCTGAAGGCAAGTGTCGCGCTTTTCATCGGACTGACGTGTTTGACCATGTCGCGCGCCTCTGCTCAGGATGCCGCACCGACCGCGACCACTGCCACTAGCACTCCACCAGCAGAATCACCGAGCGAATTGCAGGAACTGGAAACACGCCGTGACCAGAACCGCCAGGATCTGCAGGAACTGGTGGACAGCATTGGACTTTCTGAAGACAAGGCGAGGCAGCTTGAAGAGAGCATTGCAGCGCTGAACCAGGACACGGCCCGGATCAAGGAAGAACTGATCGCCTCGGCGCAGCGCCGCAAGGATCTGGAAGCCAAGATCAGCGATGGCGAAGACCGTCTGGCGAAACTGAGCGTGCGCGAGGACGATGTGAAAGCCTCGCTTCGCGAACGCCGCGGTGTTCTGGCGGAGGTGTTGGCAGCGCTGCAGCGCATGGGCCGCAATCCGCCACCGGCCCTTCTCGTCTCTCCGGAAGATGCGCTCGCCTCCGTTAGAAGCGCGATCCTGCTCGGCGCCGTCGTTCCCGGTATTCGCGCCGAGACCGACAAGCTTGTTTCCGCTCTCAAAGAGTTGACTGACCTGCGCCAGGCGATTGCTGGAGAGCGCGAGCAGTTGACCGGCATGATGACGGCAAGCCTTGAAGAGGAAAAGCGACTCGATCTGCTGCGTGCAGAAAACGACAAGAAGAGCAGCCAGACGACCGCCGATCTTGAGGCAGAACGCAAGCGATCAGAAGAACTTGCAAGCAAGGCGACCAGCCTGGAGGGCCTTGTCTCATCGCTCGAAAACGAGATTTCCTCGGTGCGCGACGCCAAGGAAAAGGCACGTCTGGAAGAGGAGCGGATCGCCCGTCTTCCGCCTGCCGAGCGGGACAAATTGGAGGCGCAAACCGAGGCCGGGGTGCCCGATAAAAACCGCATTGCGCCAGCATATCCGTTTTCGAGCTTGAAGGGTAAGCTGGCAATGCCGGTTTCCGGAGAGGTGCTGAGACGCTTCGGCGATGCCGACGGAACAGGGCATTTCTCCAAGGGAATCGTCGTGGCGACCGGCCCGGAAGCACTGGTAACAGCGCCAGCCGATGGCTTTGTGGTTTTTGCTGGAGAGTTTCGCAGCTACGGCCGCATGATCATTCTCAATGCTGGCGACGGTTATCATTTGGTACTGACGGGCATGGACAATGTGAGAACGCGGCAGGGCATGTTCGTTTTCTCCGGTGAGCCGATTGCCTCCATGGGCGTAAAAAGAGTGGCGAGTGCGGCGGCTTTGGCGCTGGAAACTGACAAGCCAACGCTTTACATTGAATTCAGAAAAGACGGAGTGCCGGTTGATTCTCAACCCTGGTGGTCCGCAAAAAATACCGGAAGGGCGCGTAATGATTCGTAAGGCTTCGCTTCTTCTCATCGGTGGGCTCATGGGCGCCACAGCGATGAGCGTTATCTATTCTGCCAGCCTGCCGGCGCAGGCAGCAGGCCCTTCCACCTACAAGGAGCTCTCGATTTTCGGCGATGTCTTCGAGCGGGTGCGTGCGCAATATGTAACGCCACCGGATGACAAGAAGCTGGTTGAAAACGCCATTAATGGCATGCTGAGCTCGCTCGATCCGCATTCGAGCTTCATGAATGCCGAAGATGCCAACGACATGCGCACCCAGACCAAGGGTGAGTTTGGCGGCCTCGGCATCGAAGTGACCATGGAAAACGAGCTGGTCAAGGTCATCTCGCCGATGGACGATACGCCCGCTGCCAAGGCTGGCATTCTTGCCGGCGACTTCATTTCCGAAATCGACGGACAGCCGGTGCGCGGCCTGAAACTGGAAGACGCGGTCGAGAAGATGCGCGGCGCCGTCAAGACGCCGATCAAGCTCACCATCATCCGCCAGGGCGCCGACAAGCCGCTCGACATCACCGTCATGCGTGACATCATCGCGGTCCGCGCCGTCAAGTCGCGCGTCGAAGGTGGCGATGTCGGTTATCTGCGCGTCATCTCCTTTACCGAGAAGACCTATGACGATCTCGAAAAGGCGATCAAGAAGATCAAGCAGGACGTTCCGGCCGACAAGCTCAAGGGCTACGTGCTCGATCTGCGCTTGAACCCGGGCGGTCTGCTCGACCAGGCGATCAACGTGTCCGACGCCTTCCTTGAGCGCGGCGAAGTGGTCTCCACCCGTGGCCGTAATCCGGATGAAACCCGGAGATTCAACGCCACGGCTGGCGACCTGACCGACGGCAAGCCCGTCATCGTTCTGATCAATGGTGGTTCCGCCTCGGCGTCCGAGATTGTCGCAGGCGCCTTGCAGGATCTGCGTCGTGCGACGGTTGTCGGCACGCGTTCCTTCGGCAAGGGTTCGGTTCAGACGATCATTCCGCTTGGCGAAACCGGCGCTCTGCGCCTGACGACGGCGCTCTATTACACGCCGTCCGGCAAATCCATCCAGGGCACCGGCATTACGCCGGATATCAAGGTGGAACAGCCTCTGCCGCCGGAACTTCAGGGCCGTGTTCGCGCCGAAGGCGAATCCAGCTTGCGCGGTCATATCCAGGGCCAGAGCGAAACCGAAGAAGGCTCGGGCTCTGCAGCTTACGTTCCGCCGGAAGCCAAGGACGATATCCAGCTGAACTATGCGCTGGACCTGCTGCATGGCACCAAGACCGACGCCTCCTTCCCGCCAAACCCGGAAAAGGCAGTCGTCAACAAGCAGTAAGACATCAAAGGCACCGGTCCAAGGCCGGTGCCTTTTCCTGTCCGGTCAGACGTCAATCACGCATCAGCCACGGAAACACCATTGTCATCAGACCTGCGTAAACCGCTCATGGGTCGGAAGCGTAAACAGAGCGCCGGGTTCGTCCGGCGCTTTTCTGTGTTGACGCTGCTTGCGGTTCTCGCAGGCGGCGGTGTGGCCGGGCTATCCCTCTATACGGCGCTATCTCCCGGCAATCTGGCGAAAAGCTCCACCGCACCGGATGTGGCGCTGGGACCAGCGGGAGCACCGCCGGATCAGGCAGCATCGACAAACGGGGAAAGCGCCGTCGACCTCCAAAGCGGACGTTCCGGCGCCAATGTCCAGCGCAACACCATGTCGGACGGCAATGTCGTCTCCGTCTTTTCGCCGAAAGACCGCACTGACAACGCGCCCGTGCTGATGACCGGCCAGACGGTTGGCCAAGACCCGCGTGTGGCGATGCGACCGAATGACGAACTGCTCGAGGACAGCCCTTTCGGCAGGCTTCCCATTGTCAGCGCCGACGGGCTGAAGCCGATGGATCAATATGCAAGGCCCTGGTCCGGGGCACGCGGCACCCGCATCGCCATCGTGGTCGGCGGCCTGGGGCTTAGCCAGACGGGCACGCAGAAGGCGATCAAAGAGCTTCCGGCTGAAGTGACCCTTGGCTTTGCCGCAACAGGCAACAGCCTGCAGCGCTGGATGCAGGAGGGCCGTCGTGAGGGCCATGAGGTCCTGCTGCAGATCCCCTTCGAGCCCTTCGGCTATCCCGGCACCGATCCAGGCCCCGACACGCTGCTGGTCTCCGATCCAGCCAAGATCAATCTGGAACGGCTTCACCGCTCCATGGCGAAGATCACCAACTATACCGGCGTGATGAACTATCTCGGCGCACGCTTCATGGCGGACGACAAGGCACTTGAGCCGGTGCTGCGCGATGTCGGCCAGCGTGGCCTGCTGTTTCTGGATGACGGATCATCCGCGCAATCGCGCACCGGCATCATCGCCAAGGCCGTGTCCACGCCCATCGGCTTTGCCGATCTGCAACTGGACGATCAGGTGAATGACGCTGCCATCCTGCGCAAGCTGGACGATCTGGAGCGGATAGCGCGGCGCAACGGTTCCGCCATCGGTGTCGCCTCTGCCTTCGATGAGAGCGTAGCGGCCATCTCCAAATGGTCGGTCGAAGCGGCAGCGCGCGGCATCGAGATCGTCGGCGTTTCCGCGCTTGTCTCGCAAGACGGCAAACAGTAAGTCTGCTCCACCAACAATCAACATCCAGGTTCAAGAATGTCGATCAAAGCAGACGATCTGCCCTACCGCCCCTGCGCCGGTATCATGGTTCTGAACGATAAGGGCCTCGTCTGGGCCGGGCGCCGTATCTCTCAAGGCAATTCTGAGTTCGATGGCTCACCACAGCTCTGGCAGATGCCGCAGGGCGGTATCGATGAGGGCGAGGCGCCGCTCGCTGCCGCCATCCGCGAACTCTATGAAGAAACCGGCATGAAGACGGTCACGCTGCTGGCCGAAGCACGCGACTGGATCCATTACGATCTGCCGCCGCAGCTGATCGGCGTCGGGCTACGCGGCAAATATCGCGGTCAGGCACAGAAGTGGTTTGCCTTCCGCTTCGATGGCGATGAAAACGAAATCCAGATCAATCCGCCGCCCGGCAGCAACGAGGCGGAGTTCGACGCCTGGGACTGGAAGCCGATGGAAAGCCTGCCCGAGCTGATCGTACCCTTCAAACGATCGGTCTACGAACAGGTGGTCGAGCAATTCCGCCATCTGGCCCCATAAGAGCAATGAAACCATAAGAGCAATAAAAAAAGGCGGCATCTCTGCCGCCTTTTTCAATTCATTGCCAAAAGGATCACTCGGATTCCGCAGAATCGGCCGAGTCGGCATTGAGCTGACCGTACTTGGCTTCGCCGATCTTGTTGAGAAGATCGAGCTGCGTTTCGAGGAAGTCGATATGGCCTTCTTCGTCGATGAGGAGCTGTTCGAACAGCTTCATCGAAACGTAATCGCCAGCATCGTGACAGATATCGCGGGACTTCTTGTAGGCCGTGCGAGCGTCGTATTCGCCGGCGAGATCGGCTTCCAGCACTTCCTTGACGTTCTGGCCGATGCGCAAAGGTGCAACGGTCTGGAGGTTGGGATGGCCTTCGAGGAAAATGATGCGATCGATGATCTTGTCAGCGTGCTGC
This sequence comes from Agrobacterium sp. GW821-FHT02D03, assembly GCF_059421725.1. Classification (NCBI taxonomy): domain Bacteria; kingdom Pseudomonadati; phylum Pseudomonadota; class Alphaproteobacteria; order Hyphomicrobiales; family Rhizobiaceae; genus Agrobacterium; species Agrobacterium sp. GW821-FHT02D03. The sequence goes on along the minus strand of NZ_JBWKVN010000001.1, from coordinate 337,664 downwards.
ATCTCTTCGATCGATTCGGCGCGCTCTTTCTTGGCGAGCTTTGTGTAGCCCCAGTCGTTCAACAGCCGGTAGTGAAGCCAGTACTGGTTCACTGCACCGAGTTCGAGGAACAGTGCCTCGTTAAGCTGCTCGATGACTCTTTTGTCGCCTTTCAATGTCCGCTCTCCTGTGGTCTTCATGTAATTGTTTTAGGCGGGACATAAAATCAAAAACTTCGGCCTCAGTCGAGTGCCGACGTGCATGATATTCTTCCGTCGATTTGATGATCAGGTCGACGACAGTCGGGAAACAGCCACAGCAACGGCCACGCTTCTGCATGGCGTGATAGACTTTCGCTGGCACGATGAGCTGCCAACAGTCTTCATCAAGAAGCTCGTTGATGACATCGCGAATGTCGTTGTCGGTGATGTAATTGCAGCTACAAACCAGCATGATCCATTGCCTGCGTGACGCAACACGTTGTTTTTTCTGTTAAACCAAAACAGGACATTCGATGTCAAGAAAAACAACCGCGCGCTTTCGACATGTGATATGTTTAGATAGCTTCTAAACTAGACGAAAAGCTTCGTATTTTCATTGCTTTAGCGGAATCTTTAACAGGGCATCGCGGATTAGGGTCTGTAGACCGATCGCGACATCGCGCCGTCGATCACGGATTCGTGATGGGAAAGGTGATGCGATCAGGCGAAATATTGCCCGCCATTGGCCGTCAGCGTCGAGCCGGTGATGAAGCCTGCCTCATCCGACGCCAGAAACAATGCGCATCGGGCGATCTCTTCCGGCTCACCCAATCGACCGACTGGAATATGCGGCAGGATGCGCTCGTTCAAAACGGTTTCGGGGATGGCGCGGACCATCTCCGTGCCGATATAGCCTGGGCATATGGCGTTGACGGTGATGTTGCGCGAGGCCCCCTCCTGCGCCAGCGCCTTCGTCAGGCCGATATCGCCGGCCTTTGACGCCGAGTAATTCGCCTGACCCGCCTGGCCCTTCTGGCCGTTGATCGACGAGATGGTGATGATGCGACCGAAGCCCCGCTCCCGCATGCCGGGCCAGACCGGATGCGTCATATTGAAGACGCCGTTGAGATTTGTATCGACCACATCACGCCACTGCTGCGGCGTCATCTTGTGGAACATGGCATCACGGGTAATGCCGGCATTGTTGACGAGGATGTCGATCGGTCCGAGCGTTCGTTCCACCTCTGCGACACCGGCCACGCAGGCATCGTAATCGCGCACATCCCATTGATAGGCGGGTATTCCAGTCGTCCGCCGAAAAGCCTCGGCGCGGTCCTCTGTGAAGACGTAGTTGACCGCGACCTTATAACCGGCTGCATGAAACGCTTTTGCGATCGCAGCGCCGATGCCGCTTGTCCCACCTGTTACCAATGCCACCCGGCTCATCTTCAAGGCCCTCACTTTCAAAGCTTAGCCCTTTAGAGGGGCCAACGTGGCATTTCAATGATTTGGGCCGATCACAGCCCTTCGAGGCACATGGCGATGCCCATGCCGCCGCCGATGCAAAGCGTCACCAGACCCTTGCGGGCCTGTCGCCGTCTCATCTCGAAAACGAGCGTGTTCAGCACACGTGCACCGGATGCGCCGATCGGGTGGCCGATCGCAATCGCACCGCCATTGACGTTGACGATCTCTGGGTCGAGACCGAGATCGCGAACCACGGCGCAGGATTGCGCGGCAAAGGCCTCATTGGCCTCGACGAGATCGAGATCACCGACCGACCAGCCGGCCTTTGCCAGCGCCTTGCGCGAGGCAGGGATCGGACCGGTTCCCATGATCTGCGGATCGACACCGGCCGTTGCCCAGGAGGCGATGCGCGCCAAAGGCTGGATATTGCGCCTTGCGGCCTCTTCTTCCGTCATCAGCAACACGGCGGCGGCACCGTCGTTAAGGCCGGAGGCGTTGCCAGCCGTGACACTGCCCTCCTTGTCGAAGGCGGGGCGAAGCTTGGTCAGCGCCTCCAGCGATGCGCCGGCCCGGATATATTCATCGGCGGCGATCGTCACATCGCCCTTGCGGCCCTTGATGATGAAGGGCGCGATCTCATCCTCAAAGCGTCCCGCCGTCTGTGCCGCCTCGGCGCGGTTTTGCGAACGGACCGCATATTCGTCCTGCTCCTCTCGGGACAATTGCCACTGGCGGGCAATATTCTCTGCGGTGATGCCCATGTGATAGCTGTGGAAGGCATCGATCAAGCCGTCCTTCAACATGGTATCGACCATCTTGAAATCACCCATCTTCACGCCGCCGCGCAAATGCGCCGCGTGGGGAGCCATCGACATGGATTCCTGCCCGCCCGCGACGATGATGGATGCATCGCCAAGGGCGATCTGTTGGGCGCCCAGTGCAACGGCGCGCAGGCCGGAACCGCAAAGCTGGTTGATGCCGAAGGCGGTTGCTTCCTGCGGAACGCCGGCCTTCATTGCGGCCTGGCGCGCCGGGTTCTGCCCCTCGCCGGCAGTCAGCACTTGTCCCAGGATCGCCTCATCGACATCGGCTGCGGCAACGCCTGCCCGTTCCAGAACCGCAGTGAGAACGGATGCGCCAAGTTCGTGCGCCGGCGTATTGGCAAAGCTGCCGTTGAACGAACCGACCGGCGTGCGTGCGGCACTCGCGATCACGATGGAGGATGAAGGCATGGATGTTTCTCCCGAATTTTGGCGCGAGACTGTCAAAGCTTGGGGCGCAAGTCAATTTGGCCAAAAGGATTTGAAAGAACCCCGCACCGCAGCACCCGCATGCTGCAAGATTGCTGCGCAAGAAAGTGACTGCTGCATCGCACAAACCATTTGTCAGACGCCTTTGTTTCAGCATACTCTTTTGAATGGGAAGAGCAAAAACACCAAGAAAACAAGAAAGACCGGCATCGCGAGGAGGCGAGGATGGGAAGAAATGGCGGCGAGACCATTATCAAGAAATATGCCAACAGGCGGCTTTATAACACTGGGACCAGCACCTATGTGACGCTGGAAGACCTGGCGAAGATGGTCAAGCGCGGCGAAGAATTCAAGGTTCAGGACGCAAAGACATCGGAAGACATCACCCATGCCGTTCTGACGCAGATCATCGTCGAGCAGGAAGCCAAGACCGGCAACACGCTTCTGCCAACCGCCTTCCTTCGACAGTTGATCTCCTATTACGGCGACCAGATGCAGATGGTCGTGCCGACCTTTCTCGAGCACTCGATGAAGACCTTCTCCGAACAGCAGAGCCATATGCAGGAGCATATGAGCAAGGCTTTCGGCGACCCGTCGCTGACCAAGAACTTCTCCGCACCTTTCCAGCTGATGGAAGAGCAGATCAAGCGCAATACCGAACTCTTCAAGCAGACAATGCAGATGTTCACGCCCTTTGCCGCCCCCGCATCGACGCCGAAGGAGCAGCGCAAGCCCGACGCCTCGGAGATCGACGAGCTGAAGGCGCAACTGCGCAACCTTCAGACCAAGCTCGACCAGCTATAGGGTCTTAGGGACTCGGAGCAGCAGGATCAATCCAGCTCCCAGAAAGAGGATCAGTGTCGCCATACCGATATGGGCGGAGCCGGTCGCATAGGTTGCGATGGAGAACATCAGCGTTGCCATGAAGCTGGTGGCGCGACCGGAGAGCGCATAGATGCCGAAATAGCGTCCCGCTTCGGCAATCGTGACGTTGCGCGCCAGATAGGAGCGTGACGAGGCCTGCACCGGGCCGAAGGCAAGACCGATCAGCACGCCGTAGACGATATAGGCCTTTTCCGCTCCGCTACTGAAGAGACCGTGGGTTTCCTCGGTCGAGAATTGCAGCAACCCGAAGAGCGTCGATGTCTTTTCCGTCGAGATGATGCCGAGCGTCGCGAGAAGCAAAAGCACGAGACTGATGATGATCATCGTGCGCGAGCCGAGCCGCTGATCGAGCCGGCCGGCAGCAAAGCAGCCGCCTATGGCAACGATGTTGAGAATGATGCCGTAAATGCCGATCTCCATTGTCGCCCAGCCGAACATGCCGGCGGCGAACGCACCACCCAGGATGAGCAGCCCGTTTACGCCATCCTGATAGAGCATGCGCGCAATCAGGAAACGCGTGATGAGCGGGCGATGACGCAGCTCCCTTAGCGTCGATTTCAACTCCGACAGGCCCGAGCGCACAGCCCGCCCAAGCGGCAGCCCCTTCTTCACATCCGGCGTGAAGAAGAACATCGGCAGGATAAAGATGAAGTACCATATCGCGGCGATCGGTCCGGTGATGCGGGCATCCTCTCCCGTTGCCGGGTCCAGACCGAAAAGCGGCGGCAGGCCGATGATGGTAAGGCCCGTCTGTGGGCTGGCTGCCATGAACAGCACGATGAAGATCAGTACGATCATGCCGCCAAGATAACCAAGCCCCCAGGCGGTATTGGAAATCCGCCCGACATTTTCAGGTGTCGTCAGACGCGGCATCATGGAATCGTTGAAGACGATGGAGAACTCGGCCGCAATCGAGGCGAAGATCATGAAGAGGGCCGGCCACAGCACCGGTGATCCCGGCGCGGCAAACCACAACATCGCAAGACAGGCGATCTTGATGACGGCAAAAAACGCGATCCAGGGCTTTCGCGACCCGGACTGATCGGCAATCGATCCAAGGATCGGGGAGAAGATCGCGATGACAACGGACGAGATGGTCGCGACATTGCTCCAGAGCGTCTGCGCCGAGACGGGATCATCCGTCAGTCGGGCGACGAAGTAAGGCCCGAAGATGAAGGTCGTGACGACGGTGAAGAAGGGTTGCGCTGCCCAATCGAACAGCATCCAACCCCAGATCCCCTTAGCGTCCGTTTTTGGCGCATCGGCCTTGGGCTCGACCGATTCTGTCACACGGAAAGAAGAACTCAATGGATTGCCTTTCCGCATGCAGGCGACCCGGCTTTTACAGCCGGGTCATTTCGCTGTTGAACCTTAGACGCTTCTGGTCTGGACTATATCCGAAAGCAGACCGGCGGCAACGGTGAGGCGCGCCAGATTCGTCTCGCCACTATCGCTGAGTGCAGCAAGTTCGGACACGATGCGATTGACGCGCACACGGTCGGCTGCATACCAGGCCTGCACCGGGTTCTTCTCTTTCGCGTAGTCGGTCAGCGCCGACACCACGATGCGGCGACGGGACGAGGCGATCTGGTCCTGGCTGCGCAGCAGCGCGAGGCTTTCATAATGATCAGCCGGGCTGACCCGCTGGCTGGCATCGAGAAGCCGTGCGACGCGGAAGGTGGTGGAGACGGCCGCATAGCTTTCCGCCGCACGCGCCAATGTCGTGCCGGCCTGATCGGCAATCAGCATGATTTCCGGCACATAGACCAGCAGGCGCAACGTCTCCAGTTCCTTGATCAGCGCGTGAGAAACGCCGTCGATCTCAGGAAGACCGATCTCTTCCTGATACTTGGCCGCTGCCGGAGAAAGCGTCTTGATTGCGCTTTTCAACCGCTCGATCTCATCCTGCATGGCGCCGGTGATGGTACCTGCCGTCTGAAGATAGAGCCGCGTCGCATCGCCGAAGATCTGCATGATCCTGGCATAGAGATCGTTCTGCACCTCGCCGGAAATCTGCCCGTCGAGCGCATCGATCTCGCTCCAAAGCCGCTTCAAGCCGAAACCATCCTCGACGATCATCGCTGCCTTGACGACGGCTGGAGCAAGGAGACCGCTCGCGTCGACCAGTTTCTGCACGAAGCCCGGACCGCCGCGATTGACGACCTGATTGGCCAGCGCCGTGGCGACGATTTCGCGGTGAAGGCGATGGCTTGCAATATCCCCCGCATAAGTCTTCTGCATCTTGCTCGGGAAGTAATCCGTCAGCAGATGCTGCAGATAGGGCTCATCCGGCAGGGTGCTGGCCACCAGCGTGTCGAACAGCGTCAGCTTCGCATAGGACAGCAGGACGCCGATTTCGGGCCGGGTCAACGCCTTGCCTGCGGCATAGCGTTCGTTGAACTCCCCATCGTTCGGCAGGGTCTCCACCTTGCGGTTCAACTGGCCGGAGGATTCCAGTGCTGCCATCAGGCGGCCCAACTCTTCGCGGTTGCCGGTCCCCCTGCGCTCGACAAGCGAGATTGCCAAAGACTGGAGGTAATTGTTGCGCAGCACCAGTTGCGCCACTTCCGATGTCATGGAGGCCAGCAACTGATTGCGCTTCGGCAATGTCAGGCGACCGTCATTCACAGCGGATGCCAGCGCAATCTTGATATTGACCTCGACGTCCGAGGAATTGACGCCGGCGGAATTGTCGATGGCATCCGAGTTGCAGCGCCCGCCGGAGAGCGCATAGGCAATACGGCCCTTCTGGGTGATGCCAAGATTGGCCCCCTCGCCGATCACCTTGGCGCGCACTTCCGTGGCGTTGATGCGGATCGGATCGTTGGCACGATCCCCCACCTCGGCGTTGGTTTCCACCGCAGCCTTCACATAGGTGCCGATACCGCCGAACCACAGGAGATCGGCGGGGGCTTTGAGGATCGCCGTCATGATCTCGAAGGGTGTTGCCACCGTCTTGTCGATGCCGATTGCGGCAGCGGCTTCCGCCGTCAGGGTCACGGATTTCTCCGCACGCGAGATGATCATCGCGCCCTTGGAGAGTGTCGAGTGGTCGTAATCCTGCCAGCTGGAACGCGGCAGTTCGAAGAGACGCTTTCTCTCAGCGAAAGAAAGGGCGGTGTCCGGCGTCGGATCGATGAAGATATCGCGGTGATCGAAGGCCGCGATCAGTTCGATCTTTTCCGATAGCAGCATGCCATTGCCGAAGACGTCGCCGGACATGTCACCCACACCGACGACCTTGAATGGCGTCGTCTGTATATCGGTATCCATTTCCCGGAAGTGGCGCTTCACGGTTTCCCAGGCGCCTCGGGCGGTGATGCCCATTTTCTTGTGGTCGTAACCGGCAGAGCCACCAGAGGCAAAAGCATCGTCGAGCCAGAAGCCCGCCTCACGGGCTAGTCCGTTGGCGGTATCGGAGAAGGTTGCCGTTCCCTTATCGGCCGCGACGACGAAATAGGGGTCGTCGCCATCCAGACGCATGGTATCCGCGGGCGCAATAATATCATCGCCAACGATATTGTCGGTGATGGAAAGCAGCGTGCGGATATAGGTCTTGTAAGCCTCCTTGCCGGCATTGAAGATCTCATCGCGGTTGCCACCGACGGGCAGCATCTTCGGATAGAAGCCACCCTTGGCACCGACCGGTACGATGACCGCGTTCTTCACCTGCTGGGCTTTGACGAGGCCGAGCACTTCGGTGCGATAATCCTGGCCGCGATCCGACCAGCGAAGCCCGCCGCGCGCCACCTTTCCGAAGCGCAGATGGACGCCTTCCACTTCCGTTCCGTAGACGAATATTTCGCGGAAGGGACGCGGATCGGGAAGGCCATCGAGAAGCTTCGGATCGAATTTGAAGGCCAGCATCGCCTTCGGCGAACCGTCCTCGTTGCGCTGGAAATAGTTGGTGCGCAGCGTGGAATCGACGGCGTTGACGTAACGGCGAAGTGTGCGGTCCTCATCGAGATTGGGTACGCCGGAAAGATCGGCCTCGATCGCCTTGTGCAGATCGGAGAGCTTCCGCAGGCGCGGTTTCTCGCCAAGCTTCGGATCGAAGCCATGGGCGAAAAGATCGAAAATTCTGCGTGCGATCACCGGGTATTTGAACAGTGTTTCGGAAATATGCTCCTGCGAGTAGACGATGCCCGTCTGGCGCAGATAGCGCGCATAGGCGCGAAGCACGGAAACCTCGCGCACCGTCAGTCCGGCGGCAACGATCAGCCGGTTGAAATTGTCATTGTCGACAGTGCCATTGAAAGCGGCGAGAAACGCCTCTTCAAGCCTTGGCCCGATGATGGCGAGATCGAGCGTGACGCCTGGCTGGACCCGAAGCTCCATGTCGTGAAGGACGATGAGATCGCTGTTTTCACCGGAGACCACACCAATGTCGAACGTCCGTTCGCTGATGACGCTGAAGCCGAGATTTTCCAGAAGCGGCACGCGGCGCGACAGCGGCAGATGGCCGTCCCGGTGGAAGATCTTCAGCGAGAGAATATTCTCCGCCTGCTCAGCTGTCCGGTAAAACTCGATGCGGACCGGCTCGCCCTTGGCGGTTGCGACGATATCGGGCATGTCGCCGATCGCCTCTTCCGGCGTAAAGGCTTCCTGATAGGCCTGATCGACATCGAGAAGCGGAGCGCCAGGCTCTGAAAGCGCGGTGAAATGATCGATCCAGCGCGCAGCGATGTCGCTGACGGCATCTTCCAGTCTGTCCTGCGCGATGCGCGGCGTCTTGCCATTGCTGCGCCCGACGATGAAGTGGACGCGGGCAAGTGCGCCTTCCGGAAAAGCGGGGTAATAAGCCGAGATGTGGCCATCATAGACGTGGGCGAGATAATCGCCGATCTTCTCGCGCACATAGGAATTATACTCCTCGCGCGGCACATAGATGATGACGGAGACGAAGCGGTCGAAACGATCGATACGGGCAAGCACCCTCACCCGCGGGCGGTCGGCAAGCTCCATGATCTGCTCGGTGTAGCGCACCAGAAGATCGGTTTCGATCTGGAAAAGATCGTCGCGCGGATAGGCTTCGAGCGTATTGTGCAGAATGCGTCCCGAGTGGCTGTTTGGGTCAAAGCCGAAATGCTCTTCGACCTCCAAGGCCTTGGCGCGCAGAAGCGGGATTTCATGGACCGATCGGGTATAGGCCGTGGCGGTGAAGAGACCGACGATGCGCAACTCGCCAACGACATTGCCATCGGTATCGAAGCGCTTGATGCCGATATAATCCATATACGCGCGGCGATGGACAAGCGATTTGACGTTGGCCTTGGTGACGATGAGGAAGTCCGGACCATCCAGAAACGCCAGAATTTCCGGCGTCGTCATCACCGCATCCTTGCCAAGCCTGAGCACCCGCACATCCGGATCGCTCAACATCCCGAGACCGACGCCATCGCCGCGCTCGATCTTGGCGGAGCTTCCCTTGCCGGAATAGCTGTAGTCGCGCATGCCGAGGAAGGTGAAATTGTCCTTGCGCAGCCATTCGAGAAACTCGGCGGCCTCTGTTCGGTCAGCCTTGCGGCGCGACGATCCGCGCTCTTTCAACTCGTTCAGCGCCTCATCGAGCTTGGCAAGCATCGGCTTCCAGTCACTATAAGCGGACTGGACCTGGGCGAGAACAAAACGAAGCCGCTCCTTCAGCGCCTCGGCCGCCTGCGGCGCGACAGGCGCGATATGCAGCTGGATAAGGCTGATATTGTCTTGCGGCGCGTCTGTTTCCGGATCGGCCAGCCTGTAGCCGCCGGTCGCTTTTGCATCCGCCACCATGATGGGGTGAACCGCAAGGTAGAGGCTGCGATAGCTGCTGGTCACCTCGCCCATGACGGAGTCATAGAGGAAGGGCATGTTGCGCCCTACAATCGTCAGGATGGAGACCGGCACGTTACGCGGCGCGACCCCATCAACCTGGGCGATGCCGATATAGGGGTGATCAGCGTTCCAATGGGAAAGTTCGCTCAAAGCATGGCTTGCAGCCAGCGCCAACATCTCAGGCGAATAGTGCTCGACGTCGTCTGTGCTGGCACGACTAAAAAGTGTATTGGGATCGAGGAATGGCTTGCCGGTGGCCTCTGCCAGTTTTTTGGCTTTTTCGAGCTGTTTGTCGCGTTTTGGGTTGTTCCGGTAGCCCATTTTGCCTTCTTTCTTCCAAAAATATCCGCGTTTCGGCGATAAAAGGGAGAAAAATCGTGATTTTTCCCAAATTCGAATCGGATATTGGCGCGGAATTATGAATAGTTTAAGTGGCAATCGACAAATTGGCGGGGCGCGAAGAATTTAATCGATTCGGGATGGATCAGCGCTGGTAATCAGGCGTTTACCGGGGTGATTCTGTTAACGCCTCAGTAAAGCAGGTTGTGACTCCGTCGCCACGGTGCAAGCAAATTATTGATTTCCACCTATTTTTGTGGTAGACAGGAAAAACTGATCCACAGCGCGGCACTATCGTGCCCTAAAACACCTCGAAAGCAAGTCATCAATTGCACGCGGTTTCCGTGACATATCCTACTTTTGTGTTGTCGATCCCCGGATTGCAAGATGGTTTCTTTTTGCGTGCTCGGCTGGACCAGTGCGGAGTCACCTGACGGCTTGCCCCCGTCTCATCCGGGCCTGACCGACCCGACCCCGGAAACCCCCGGGTGTATGTAACAGGGAGTTTAAAAAACGAATGACGACCCAGCAGAAGAAATCTCCAGCGCGCCACGGTTTTAAAACCGGAGAAGCGATCGTTTATCCCGCTCACGGTGTCGGTACCATTTCGGCAATCGAAGAACAGGAAGTCGCGGGCATGAAGCTCGAACTTTTCGTCATCGATTTCGAGAAAGACAAGATGCGCCTTAAGGTGCCTGTCGCCAAGGCTGTCAGCATCGGCATGCGCAAGCTGTCCGAAGGGGATTTCGTCGAGCGTGCGCTGAAGGTTGTTCAGGGCAAGGCGCGCGTCAAGCGGACCATGTGGTCGCGTCGCGCGCAGGAATATGACGCAAAGATCAATTCCGGCGATCTGATCGCCATCGCAGAAGTGGTTCGCGATCTCTATCGCGCCGAGAACCAGCCTGAGCAGTCCTACTCCGAGCGTCAGCTTTACGAAGCAGCTCTCGATCGCATGGCTCGCGAAATCGCAGCCGTGAACAAGATGTCCGAAACCGAAGCTGTTCGCCTCGTTGAAGTCAATCTCAACAAGGGCCCCAAGCGCGGCAAGGCCGTCGAAGAAGACGATGCACCGGAAGAAGAAGCCGCATAAGGCTTTTCACCTACAGAATGTCAAAAAACCCGCCCGCCTCGTGGCGGGTTTTTTGTTTCTTTCGCAAAGATGGCCATTCTGTGTTGAGGACCTCTCGGCACATCACTCTTCACGCAAGCGCTTATAGAACCTGAATAATCTGTCCCGGGCGAAGATGGGGCAGAAGACGGCGCATGTCTCTGGGGTGCAGTGCAACGCAGCCGGCGGTCGGCTCGTAGCCCGGGCGGATCATGTGCATGAAGATGGCCGAGCCGCGATTGCGCTGCCTGGATCTGACGTTCCAGTTGAGCACCAGACAGACATCATAGAGCCCGTCTTCCCGGCAGAGGTCTTCGTGGCTTGGCTTGAATGGCGCTCTGACCAGCCGATTGTAGTTCGGATCGCTTGGCGCATCGCACCACAACATCGACTTCACTGCGCGACGCAACGTCAAACTCGTCTGGACGGCGCGGAAGCGTTCGCCCCGGATGAAGCCGTAGAGCAGCGGCATCTGAGCGATCGGCGTTTTGCCGTCACCTTCTCGCTTGAAAACAGAGCGTCCATTGCGACCAATCGCAGCCTGAAACGTTAAATGACCAAGCTGAACGATCGCTCGACTTGGGTTCAATGGTGACGGGCGGACGAGAAGCTTGGGTGGTAACGTTCGGAATTCAATCTTTCTGGTCATCACTCTTTTTCACGAGATTTTGCTTTGAAGATGCTTCACCCGAACGTCATAGCACGCCGTTATTGCTGCACAAGGGTTGACGCGAAGCGCGCAAACCGCTGAATTGGTTTGAAAATTAAAAGAGAAAGGCGAAGGTACTCTATGACGGCCCGTACATTGCTTCTAGTTGATGACGACGACGATCTGCGCGACACCCTTGCCGAACAACTTTCTCCCTATGAAGAGTTCTCGCTTCTGACGGGTGCGAACGCCAATGCTGCTATCCAGACGGTCAAATCTACTCAGGTCGATCTCTTGATCATGGATGTGGGTCTGCCGGACATGGACGGGCGCGAAGCGGTGAAGCTGATGCGCAAGAACGGCTTCAAGTCTCCCATCATCATGCTGACCGGTCACGACACGGATTCCGACACGATCCTTGGTCTTGAGGCCGGCGCGAACGACTATGTGACGAAACCCTTTCGCTTCGCAGTGCTGCTTGCCCGCGTCCGCGCGCAGTTGCGCCAATATGAGCAGAGCGAAGACGCGGTCTTCACCGTCGGTCCCTACCAGTTCAAGCCGAGCCAGAAGCTGTTGACGACAGAAGACGGAAAGAAGATCCGTCTGACGGAAAAGGAAGCGGCCATCATTCGCTACCTTTACCGCGCCGGCAGCGCCGTCGTCACACGTGACGTTCTGCTGGAGGAGGTCTGGGGCTACAATTCCGGCGTCACCACCCATACGCTGGAAACCCACGTCTATCGCCTTCGCCAGAAGATCGAGCGCGATCCCTCCAACGCCGAAATTCTCGTGACCGAAAACGGCGGCTACAAGATCGTCCCATAAGGGCGCTGTTTGCTGCGTCCGATTGGACGCGAGGCGCTTAAAGGGCAATTTTCTTGATCCGCTCTTGTCTTGGAGTCCGCATTGGTCGAAAACGGGTTGAACCGCGCTTCTTCAAATATGAGCGGCGCGGTATTCGACTTGCATTTCCCAGGTGGATCAGCCCATGGCGTTGAACGACGATATCAAGCTTTTCGCGCAGGTGCCGCTGTTCCAGGGCTTCAGCGAAGATCAGCTGCGCCTGATCGCTTTCGGTGCCGAGCGGCGGCGCATTGCCGCGGGGCACATGCTGTTTCGCCAGTACTCTCCCGCCGAATGTGCCTTCGTCATATGCAATGGACGCTTCGATCTCTGGACCGAAGAGCGTGACGGCAAAAGAGAGGTGAAGGCCACCGTTGGTAGCGGCTGTCTTCTTTCCGAGCTGGCGCTCTTCACGCTCTGCGAACGCAAGTTCACTGCGGTCGCGCGCGAAGATTCCGAAGTCATCCGCATCACCCGTATCCTCTTCCATCGCATGATCGAGGAATTCCCGGATGTTGCCGCAGTCGTGTCCGAGCGCATCCGTGGCAACATCGCCGCACTTGCCACAAGTGCGGCTGCAATGCAGAACCGGTTTATGTAACCGCTTTGCTATTAAAGCGTGTCGCGATCTTTTAGATTCGCTTCCTACGCTTTAAGTCCTTGTTTTGTCGCATGTCGTTATCCCAAAACCGCTGCACACTTTTGCGCGACATGCTTAGAACTTGAAGTGGGCAGTCACCGGAACGTGGTCGGATGGCCTGTTCCAGCCGCGCGCCTCCTTCAGGATTTCGATCCGATCGAGCGAGGAACCAAGATCCTGCGATGACCAGATATGGTCCAGACGGCGGCCACGATTGGCAGCTTCCCAATCCTTGGCGCGGTAGCTCCACCAGGTGTAGATCTTTTCCGTTTCCGGCACGTTGAGCCGCATCAGGTCGAGCCAGTTGCCGCGCTTCATGACCTCCAGCAGACCTTCTGTCTCGACAGGCGTATGGCTGACGATCTTCAGCAGTTGCTTGTGCGACCAGACGTCGTTTTCGAGCGGCGCTATGTTGAGGTCGCCAACCAGGATCGACGACGCTCCAGGCGTCGCGTCGGCGCTCAGCACCTTCATCTCCTCAACGAAATCGAGCTTGTGGCCGAATTTCGGATTGATCGACCGGTCCGGCTCGTCGCCGCCTGCCGGAACATAGAAGTTATGAAGGCGGATGCGGCGACTGCCGACCTGCACCAGAGCGGAGATATGGCGGGCGTCCCCGACCTTGCAGTAATCCTGACGGTGATCTTCCGTCAGCGGCAGCTTCGAGGCGATGGCAACGCCGTGATAGCCCTTCTGTCCATGAATGATGATGTGCTCATAGCCCAGCGCCCGCAGAGGCTTGAGGGGAAACTCGCCATTCGGGCACTTGGTCTCCTGCAGGCAAAGAACGTCTGGCTTGTAACGCACCAGAAACTGCTCGACGATCGGCATGCGCAGCCGCACCGAGTTGATGTTCCAGGTGGTTATCGAGAAAGTCATGCCTCACGCTCCGTCTTATGCAGCTAAAGCGCCGTCCGTCCTATTGGACGCACAAACGACGCTTTACCCTGAACTATGCATCGGGCCGATGCTGTAGAGGCAGGCTTATAACAAGAGGGCAGAAAACTGGAAACGCTTTCTGCTGTCTGGAGGTCAACCGCGCTTGCGGACCTCTTCGTAGTTGATGTTGAAGACCTTGTCGTCGAGGTTCACGCCCGTCTGGACGTTGAAGATCATCACGGTCGTGTCCTTGTTCTGCGCATCCGTCGTCGTCCACTGGCGCAGATCGAAGGTTTTCGGATCGAACATCAGGGTGATCGTCGAATCGCCGAAGATGCTCTTGTCACCGAGAACGATGGTGATCAGATCGGACTCTTCCTTGACGCTGCGAACCTTCTGATTGCTGAGGTCGATCTTGTCGGCCAGAAGCAGGCTGAGCGGCGTCTTGGACAGTGGATAGATGTCCCAGGTCTTCAGCTTCATGTTGCCGATGACGACGTTGCGGCCGTCCGCGATTACGCGCATGGGCGACGGGTCTTCGTAGTTGAAGCGAAGCTTGCCGGGACGCGAAATATAGAACTTGCCGCCTGTCTGTTCACCGCGCGGACCGAACTGAACGAACTCGCCCATCATCGTCTTGACCGACGAGAAGTGGTTGGCGATCTTCTGCGCCGTCACGCCGTCTCCTGCCCCTTGCGCGAAGGCGGCAATGGGCGAGAGCGCCACAGAGGCCGCCGCTGCCGAAAACAGCGTCATCACGCCTCGCCGCGTCATGCTGCTCTCAAGGCCGGGATGCTGAGCGGAAACGACCGAGCGGGTATTCTTCATTCTGTTCTCCTTCATCGCATCCCATGTGCCGAAAAAACACGGCGGCTTCATGACATGGAGCGACGGCTATAACGCTGAAAGCACACGCCTGGTTGCGGCTATCGAACCTGCACGCAAGCAACTGGTATCAAAGACCAACTGCCGGTCGAGCGTTAGACGATTGTGGCTTAATCATTCTCCGTCGGCACGAGAATTTCGCGCTTTCCGGCGTGGTTTGCAGGGCCGATAATGCCTTCCTGCTCCATCCGTTCGATCAGCGACGCAGCGCGGTTATAACCGATGCCGAGCCTGCGCTGGACGTAGGAGGTCGAGGCCTTGCCATCGCGCAGAACGACGGCGACGGCCTGGTCATAAGGGTCGTCGGACTCTGCCATGTTGCCGGTGCCGGCAGGGCCGCCACCATCCTCGTCCTCATCCTCTTCGGTGACCGCTTCGAGATAATCGGGCGAGCCTTGGGTCTTGAGGTAGGAGACGATCTCTTCCACTTCATTATCCGAAACGAAGGGACCGTGGACGCGCTGGATGCGCCCGCCGCCTGCCATATAGAGCATATCACCCATGCCAAGCAGCTGCTCTGCGCCCTGTTCGCCAAGGATGGTGCGGCTGTCGATCTTGGAGGTAACCTGGAAGGAAATGCGCGTCGGGAAGTTCGCCTTGATCGTGCCGGTGATGACGTCGACAGACGGACGTTGCGTTGCCATGATGACATGAATGCCGGCGGCACGCGCCATCTGCGCCAGACGCTGCACAGCACCCTCGATATCCTTGCCGGCGACCATCATCAGGTCGGCCATTTCGTCGATGATGACGACGATATAGGGCAGCGGCTTCAGATCGAATTCTTCCGTCTCATACATGGCTTCGCCGGTCTGGCGGTCAAAGCCGGTCTGCACGGTTCTCGTCAGGACTTCGCCCTTGTCCAGCGCCTGCTGAACGCGGGTGTTGAAGCCATCGATGTTACGAACACCGATCTTCGACATCTTCTTGTAGCGCTCTTCCATCTCCCGCACGGTCCATTTCAGTGCGACGACGGCCTTCTTGGGATCGGTGACGACAGGCGAGAGCAGATGCGGAATGCCGTCATAGATCGACAGTTCGAGCATCTTCGGGTCGATCATGATCAGGCGGCACTGTTCTGGCGTCATGCGATAGACGAGCGACAGGATCATGGTGTTGATCGCGACCGACTTACCCGAGCCGGTGGTACCGGCCACGAGAAGATGCGGCATCTTGGCAAGATCGGCGATGACAGCTTCGCCACCAATTGTCTTGCCGAGTGCCATCGGCAGCTTGGCCTTGCTGCTTTCGAAATCGCGAGATCCGACAAGCTCGCGCAGGAACACCGTTTCGCGCGTGCGGTTGGGAAGCTCGATACCGATGGCATTGCGGCCAGGAACGACGGCGACGCGCGCGGCAATCGCGCTCATCGAGCGGGCGATATCGTCCGCCAGACCTATGACGCGCGACGACTTGATGCCGGGCGCCGGTTCAAGCTCATAAAGCGTCACGACGGGGCCAGGACGCACATGGATGATCTCGCCCTTGACGCCAAAGTCTTCCAGCACGCCTTCGAGCCGCCGGGCATTCTGCTCCAGAACGTCGGCGTTCAGCGTGTTGTCCTTGACGACATTCTTTGGCTCGGCCAGCAGATGGATCGACGGAACCTGGAAACCATCTGGCGAAATGAAAGAGGTTTGCGCTTCGCGTGCAACCCGCTCGCTCGGCTTCGGCCGCGATGGTGGTGCGGTAATACGCGTCGGGCTTCCCGGTGCCGGGCGCGGGGCAAAAGGCGCATCACCGGAGAGAACACCGTCCGGCAAGCTCTCTTCGTCGTCGAATGGCGGCTCGTCGAGATCGTCGTTGACGGAAGGTGCCTGTCGGCGTGCACGCGCTTCCGCCCGTTCCTCGAAGGAAGGCTCTGCCCGTTCCAGACGGTTGATCGCAGTCTTCAGTCGTGACGGCTCGTTCAACGTGCCAAATTCGTAGTCGTTGAAGTCGTAGGGCTGCTCGAACTCGTTGGTGAGCGACTTGGGCTTCAAACCGAAGATTCGCCGAAGCCTGGCATGGGTCGTGTACCAGTAATGGGTCAGCGCGCCGAAAGCGAGGAAGTTGGCGAGGAAACCCTCGCCGTCATCCTCATCATCCTCTTCGATCTCCTGAACCTTGCGGGCCTTGCTGTTGACGGCAGCCTGTGGCGCGAAGGGCTCCTCCGCATCCTGGTCGAATGCGCCGAGAAGACCTGAAGCGACCAGCATCAGCCAAGCCGCAGGCACAGCCAGGATTGCGCCCAGAACGGTCGCAGCAGTTCCAGTCGGATAGGCGCCGAGGAACAGCGCTGGAAAGCGCAGGATCATGTCGCCGATCACGCCGCCAATGCCGTTGGGCAGCGGCCAGGTCTGCGGTGCCGGGAAACATCCAAGCGAGGCAGAGGCAATGAAGGCGCCCCCAATCCAGGCCATCAGGCGGGTCGGCATGCGGGTGAGTTTGCGGCCGGAAATCAGGACGAAGGCCCAGGACAGGATGGGCAACATGGCAATCAGCGACGACAGCCCGAGAAACTGCATCATGATATCGGCGAAGATCGCGCCGCTATGTCCGAGCAGATTGGTGGGCTCGTTGGAGGTCGCGTAGGAGAGACTCGGATCGGCCACGTTCCAGGTCGCAAGTGCGGTCACGCCCAGCGCCAAGGCTGCCAGAACAGCAAAACCACACAGCGCCATGATCTGTCGCACGACGAATGCCGTCAGCACGAAGCGATTGTCGCGGCCCTCGAATGTCGGAGAATTCACTCTGCCCATATGTTGAACCTGTCGTCCTTAGTTTTTCCGGAGCTTCGTGACCGAAGCAGGGATGACAGGGCAAAATAGCGGCATGGTGGTTAATGCGGCATTAACCACGGGAAAACTCGTTTACCAAGCCTAGCCCACCGAAAACAAAGAAGCCCGGCGAGACGATCGCCGGGCTTCGATGATGAGGTTCGAGTGCGTAAACGGCACCGACCGATCTTAGTTGTGGTAGGCGGCTTCGCCGTGAGATGCGAGGTCGAGACCTTCGCGTTCGGCTTCGACCGGCACACGCAGACCGACGATGATGTCGACGATCTTGTAGAGGATCGCAGAGCCGATACCCGTCCACAGGATGGTGATGACGACGGCCTGAATCTGAACCATCAACTGACCACCCATCGTCTGCTCGCCGGCATAGCCGACGCCGCCAAGCGAGGCGCTTGCGAAGATGCCGGTCGCCAGAGCGCCGAACATGCCGCCAATGCCGTGAACGCCGAAGACGTCCGCGGTGTCGTCGTAACCGAACTTGTTCTTCACCACGGAGACGAAGAAGTAGCAGAGCGGCGAAACGATCACGCCCATGACGATCGCGCCCATCGGGCCGACGATACCAGCAGCAGGCGTGATGGCAACGAGACCAGCGATCATGCCCGAAGCAGCACCCAGCATGGAAGCCTTGCCACGCGTGAAGCTTTCAACCACGCACCAGGAGAGAATGGCGGCAGCGGTGGCGATGAAGGTGTTGACGGTTGCAAGCATTGCACCACCGGAGGCTTCCAGGTTGGAACCGGCGTTGAAGCCGAACCAGCCGACCCACAGCATGGCAGCGCCAACATAGGTCAGCGTCATGGAGTGCGGAGCCATCATGTCCTTGCCGTAGCCCGTACGCTTGCCGACCATGATCGCACCAATAAGACCGGCAACACCGGCATTGATGTGAACGACCGTGCCGCCAGCGAAGTCAAGGGCGCCGAGACCGAAGAGGTAACCCTTGGCATCCCAGACCATGTGGGCAATCGGGAAGTAGACGAAGGTAACCCAAAGCAGGCAGAAAAGAACCGAAGCCGAGAACTTGATACGTTCCGCGAAGGCGCCGATGATCAGTGCCGGAGTGATGGCCGCGAAGGTCATCTGGAACATCACGAAGATGTATTCCGGAATGACGACGCCCTGCGAGAAGGTCGCAGCGGTCGTGTCCTTGGTCACACCCGCGAGGAAGAGCTTGGCGAAACCGCCGAAGAACGGGCTTTCAGAACCACCGAAGGCGAAGGAGTAACCGTAGACGACCCAGGCAATCATGACGGTGGCGGCAATGACCGTGCACTGCATCAGAACCGACAGCATGTTCTTGGCGCGAACGAGACCGCCGTAGAACAGGCCAAGACCCGGAACGGCCATGAAGAGGACCAGGATGGTGGACAGGAACATGAAGGCAGTGTCGCCCTTGTCCGGAACGGCGGCAACGGCTGCTGCTGCTGCTGCGGGGGCAGCAGCGTCCTGCGCAAAGGATATGACCGGCGCCAGGAGGGCTGCCGCACCGGCGCCCAAGGCGCTGAGTGTGGAAATTTTCTTGAAGTTCATAATCTGAGGACTCCCCTGTCAGCCGAGCTTAAAGCGCTTCTGTGTTCGTTTCGCCGGTGCGGATGCGCACTGCCTGTTCAATCGAGTAGACGAAAATCTTGCCGTCGCCGATCTGCCCCGTCTTGGCCGCGGATGCGATTGCATCGACTGCCTTTTCCACCACGTCGGACGCCACCGCGATCTCGATCTTCAGCTTCGGAAGAAAGCTGACCGCATATTCGGTACCGCGATAAATCTCGGTATGTCCCTTCTGACGTCCGTAACCCTTCACTTCGGTTACGGTCAGGCCCTGAATGCCGAGCGCGGTGAGAGCCTCGCGCACCTCATCCAGCTTGAACGGCTTGATAATGGCCATCACAATTTTCATCTGGTTTCCCATCCTTTGTTTGTGCTCGGCATGGAGCCGACTCTCCTTGCCGCTGGCAGATCAGTAACAGCGACTGACACTCTATATTCAAAGGGCGTGCCAGTTTTGGCAGGCAGAGAATAAGTTATTGAAAAGTAACGACTATAAAAGATAAGGCCGCAAAACGGGCAATTGTTCGCGCTTTAGGCGAACAATTTATGGGCGATTTTTAAAAAATGATCGTTTTTTAGTCATTTGCCCGTTTGCGAATCAGGCCCTCTTGCGCCATCGAGGCGATAAGCACGCCATCGCGGGTAAAGAGGTTGCCCCTGGTCAATCCGCGGGCACCGGACGCGCTCGGGCTATCCTGCGTGTAGAGCAGCCAGTCTTCCAACTTGCACGGGCGATGAAACCACATGGCGTGATCGAGGCTCGCCACCTGGATGGTCGGATCGAAGATGGTCGTTCCGTGGGCATAGAGTGATGTATCGAGCAGCGTCATGTCGGAAAGATAGGCGAGAACCGCTGCCTGATAATGCCTGTCATCCGGCACGGCACCCACGGCCCGCACCCAGATATCCTGCTTCGGCTCCAGCTTTTCGCGCGAGATATAATGCGTGAGTGAGACCGGGCGGATTTCGATCGGCCGCTTGTTCTCCCAGTATTTGCGGATCGCGGGTGGCGCATTGGCGAGAAACGCCTCCTGCAACTGCGCCTCGCTCATCAGGCTTTCCGGCTGCGGCACGTTTGGGATCGGGCTCTGGTGATCAAAGCCGCCCTCCTCGATCTGGAACGATGCCGACATGGCAAAGATGGCATGACCGTGCTGGATGGCAACGATGCGCCGTGTGGCAAAGCTTGCACCATCACGAATGCGATCAACCTGATAGATGATCGGCACGAGGGGATCGCCGGGTCGCATGAAATAGGCGTGGAGCGAGTGGATAAAGCGGTCCGCATCCACCGTTCGCTGTGCCGCCATCAGTGCCTGCGCAATGACCTGACCACCGAAGACGCGCTGCCATCCAACCTGTGGGCTGGTGCCGCGGAAGAGATTTTCTTCAAGCTTTTCAAGATCAAGCGTGGCTAGAAGATTTTCCATCGGGCTTGATGAATGAGAAGGATGCGACATTTCGGCATGCTCCGGCTGTATGAAGACGTGATGGGATGGTCTATAATGGCAGAAGAATATGCACAAGAACGCAAGGCGCAGGAGAAGACGCAATGCTTGATGTCGTGATTGCCGGGGGCGGATATGTGGGCTTAAGCGTTGCCGTCGCCATCAAGCAGGCAGCGCCGCATCTTGGTGTGCAGGTCATCGAAGCCGCCCCTGAAGACGTCTGGAAGAAGGACGTCCGCGCCTCCGCGATCATCGCCGCCGCAAGCCGCATGCTGGATGTCTTCGGCATCTGGCAGGAACTGGAGCCGGAAGCCCAGCCGATCAACAAGATGATCGTGACGGATTCGCGCACGGCAGATCCTGTTCGCCCGGTCTTCCTCACCTTCGACGGCGACGTGGCGGAAGGCCAGCCCTTTGCGCATATGGTCCCGAATGTTGCCATGGTCGGTGCTCTGCGGGGAGTGTGCGAGCGGCTCGGTATCGAGATCCGCCACGGGCTGAGTGTCTCCGGTTTTTCCGCCGGTCCGCAAAGCAACCAGATTTCGCTTTCCGACGGCTCGTCGCTGGAAACGCGTCTGCTGGTTGCTTGTGACGGTGTGAAATCGGCGCTGCGCGAGATGGCCGGCATTAAGACCGTCCACTGGGCTTACGATCAGTCGGGCATCGTCACGACTGTGGAGCACGAGCGGCCGCACAATGGCTGCGCGGAAGAACATTTTCTGCCGTCCGGTCCCTTTGCCATCCTGCCACTCAAGGGCAACCGCTCGTCGCTGGTGTGGACGGAGCGCACGGCAGATGCCGACAGCCTCGTCGCGTCCGACGATCTTATCTTCGAAGAAGAGCTCGAGCGTCGCTTCGGTCACAAGCTGGGGCCGATCCGCCCCGTCGGTCCGCGCCGTGCCTTCCCGCTTGGCCTCACGCTTGCCCGTGCTTTCGTCGCGCCACGCATCGCGCTTGCCGGTGACGCTGCCCACGGCATTCACCCCATCTCCGGACAGGGCCTCAATCTTGGCTTCAAGGATGTGGCGGCGCTGGCTGAGACCGTCGTCGAGGCCGATCGCATCGGGCTCGATATTGGCTCACTCAATGTGCTGGAGCGCTACCAGTCCTGGCGCCGCTTCGACACGGTGCGCATGGGTGTGACCACCGACTTGTTGAACCGTCTCTTCTCCAATGATGTCGGGCCAATCCGCGTTGCGCGCGATTTCGGGCTGGGCCTCGTTGATCGGATTCCCGCATTGAAATCCTACTTCATCGGCCAGGCCGCCGGAACGGCGGACCGGAATGGACCAAGATTGCTGGCGGGGCAGCCTCTGTAGCCGGCATCGTCCTTTAGCATCATCTGATTCAGCATCTGGTGGCTTTCGGCAAAGCGGAAGCCACATCTTGCCGTGAACAAAGGCTGAATCTGGCAGAGTCAGCGATTCGTCTCTGATTCGTTCTCAACCTGTTCCGAATCTTGCGCCTTTGGCGTTTCTTAGCAAAAAAGCGGTTTTGGCGTGCCGAATTGGCGGTCAATTCAAGGGCGACGCCGATGATAACCGCTTTCGTCCTTGCGTTTGGCCTTGCTGATTGCCATGTGTGGGAAGACTGAAATGCGGGCGCCCTCACGCCGTGTCCGAAGAGTAGCAGCATCGTCGTTTTCGCGGATAGTACGTTGAATTTTCGCCCCATGATCTTGAGCGGCCGCGGTGTAACGGCCGTTCTTGGACCGACAAATACCGGCAAAACCCATTATGCCATCGAGAGAATGGTGGCGCATGGAAGTGGTGTCATCGGCCTTCCGCTGCGCCTTCTGGCACGCGAGGTCTATACGCGGCTGGTGGAGAAGGTCGGCGCCAACAATGTTGCGCTGATCACCGGCGAAGAGAAGATTTCCCCACCCCGCGCGAAATATTCCGTGTGCACCGTGGAAGCGATGCCACGCGAAACCAATGCTGCCTTTGTCGCCATCGACGAAGTCCAGCTCGCGGGCGACCTGGAACGCGGCCATATCTTCACCGACCGCATCCTGAATTTGCGCGGCAAGGAAGAAACGCTGCTTCTGGGTGCCGGCACGATGCGGCCAATTCTCGAAAAGCTGCTGCCCGGCATCGTGATGGTGGAGCGCCCTCGCCTGTCGCAACTCTTCTATGCGGGATCGAAGAAGATCACCCGCCTGCCCCAGCGCACGGCGATCGTCGCCTTCTCGGCCGATGAGGTCTACGCGATTGCCGAACTGGTGCGCCGTCAGCGCGGTGGCGCTGCGGTCGTTCTCGGTGCGCTATCGCCCCGTACCCGCAACGCGCAGGTCGGCCTCTACCAGAACGGCGACGTGGAATATCTGGTGGCGACCGATGCCATCGGCATGGGTCTGAACCTCGATGTCGACCACGTAGCATTTGCCCAGGATCGCAAATTCGACGGCTATCAGTTCCGCAATCTCAATCCGGCTGAAATGGGCCAGATCGCCGGTCGTGCCGGACGCCACTTGCGCGATGGCACCTTCGGCGTGACGGGTCGCGTCGATCCGCTGGACGACGAGTTGGTGGAACGAATCGAATCGCATGAGTTCGATCCGGTCAAAGTACTGCAATGGCGCACGAAGAATTTCGATTTCTCGTCCATCAGAAATCTCCAGGCGAGCCTCGATGCGGCACCCACGGTGCAGGGTCTGTCGCGCGCGTTGCCTGCCATCGATCAGCAGGCACTCGAATATCTCGGGCGCTACCCGGAGATTATCGACGTCACGACCACTGCGGAGCGTGTCGAAAGATTGTGGGAAGCCTGCGCTTTGCCGGATTATCGCCGCATCGCGCCTGCACAACATGCCGATCTGATTTCGACTCTCTATTTCGATCTCGTCAAACGCGGTACGGTCAATGAGAATTTCATGGCCGAACAGGTGCGCCGCGCCGACCGGACGGATGGTGAAATCGACACGCTCTCCGCCAGGATTGCGCAGATCAGAACATGGACGTATGTATCCAACCGCCCAGGATGGCTTGCCGATCCGACACACTGGCAAGAAAAGACACGGGAAATCGAAGATCGATTGTCCGATGCTCTACATGAAAGGTTGACGAAACGCTTTGTTGATCGCAGGACATCTGTGCTCATGAGGCGCCTAAGAGAGAATGCGATGCTTGAAGCTGAAATCAGTGTGAATGGTGATGTCTTCGTAGAAGGACATCATGTCGGTCAATTGGCGGGATTCCGGTTCACCCCGGTTTCGGGAACCGAAGGTCCAGATGCCAAGGCCGTCCAGGCGGCAGCGCAAAAGGCGCTCGCATTGGAGTATGAGGCGCGCGCCGCCCGTCTCCATGCCAGTGGTAATGGCGACCTGGCGATGAGCTCGGACGGTCTCGTCCGCTGGCTCGGTGAGCCCGTGGCGCGTCTGGCAGCCGGCGACAACATCATGAAGCCGCGCGTCATCCTTCTGGCCGACGAGCAGCTGAGCGGCAATGCGCGTGACCACGCGCTTGCCCGCATCGAGCGCTTCGTCAATCACCAGATCGCAACGGTTCTGAAGCCGCTCGACGATATTTCGCGCGCCGAAGATCTGCAGGGCCTCGCCAAGGGTCTGGCCTTCCAGCTGGTTGAAAATCTCGGCATCCTGTTCCGCCGCGACGTGGCCGATGAGGTCAAGACGCTGGATCAGGACGCCCGCGCCTCCATGCGTCGTTACGGCATCCGTTTTGGCGCCTACCACGTCTTCCTGCCAGCACTTCTCAAGCCGGCGCCCGCCGAACTCGTGACGCTGCTCTGGGCCCTGAAGAATGACGGCCTTGGCAAGCCGGGCTATGGCGATCTCATCCCGGTTCTGGCTGCCGGCCGTACCTCGGTCGTCACCGATCCCGGTTTTGAGCGCATGTTCTACAAGCTTGCCGGCTTCCGTTTCCTTGGCAAGCGCGCTGTGCGCATCGATATTCTCGAGCGTCTGGCTGACCTCATCCGTCCGCTGCTGCAGTGGAAGCCAGGCCAGCAGCCGCGCCCTGAGGGTGCCTATGATGGTCGCCGCTTCACCACCACGACGGCGATGCTGTCGATCCTGGGTGCTACGCTGGATGACATGGAAGAGATCCTCAAGGGTCTCGGCTACCGCGCCGACCAGGTCTCTGCAGAAGAAGCAGCAACCTTCCTCGCCGCCCAGAGCGGTGGTGCTGCGAAGGCAGACGCTACGGAAGCGGCACCCGCTGAAGAGGCTGCAAGTGACGATGCCGACGCTTCCGATGCATCCGAACAGGAAGCTTCTGCCGAAGCTGCGGCCGAAACGCCAGCAGAGGTGAAGGCTGAAGAGCCAAAGCCCGAGGAAGCTACGGCTGAGCAAGCAAAGTCTGAAGAGGCAGCGGCTGAAAACGCCGAGCCGAAGCCGGTTCTCTTGTGGTGCCCCGGTGGCCGCAACGACAACCAGCGCAGCGACAACCGCCGTCCGGGCAATCGCAATGCCGGCAACCGTGGTGAAGGCGAGCGTCGTGAAGGCGGTGAAGGTCGTCCCGGCAACCGCCAGAACGCCAATCGCGACGGCAACCGTGAGGGTGATCGCAAGCGCGAAGGCGGACGCCCTGATAACAAGGCACGCGGCAACAACAACCGTGGCGATCGTCCCGATCGCGGCGAGCGCAAGGACCGTCCGGAGCGCAATGATCGCGGCGGCAAGCCGCAGGGTCAGCAGCGGTTCGAAGCCAAGCCACCGCGCAAGGAAAAGCCGATGGATCCGGATTCGCCTTTCGCCAAGCTCGCTGCTCTCAAGGAGCAGCTGAAGAAGTAAGCCTATGGGTGCTAAGGAACAGCCACTGGAAGCCGGGCGTCAGCGCCTCGACAAGTGGCTGTTCTTCGCCCGTATGGCAAAATCCCGCTCGATAGCCCAGAGCTACATCCAGTCGGGCAATATCAAGGTCAACGGCGCGCCCGTGCGCCAATCCAGCCACATGGTGAAAACCGGTGACAGGCTGGATATCGCAATCGAGCGAATGGACCGTATTCTCATCGTCAAGGCACCCGGCGAGCGCCGCGGGCCTTACGAAGAGGCAAAACTTCTCTATGACGATCAGACCCCGCCCCGCGAACCCACGGATCGCATGACCTTGCTTGAGCAGGCGGTGCGCCTGCCAGGCAGCGGCCGCCCGACCAAGAAGGAACGCCGGGCGCTGGACAGGTTCATCTCCGATGCCGAGAACCCAGAGGATTAGAATAAACGACTACGTCGTCGCCTTTTTTCAGCATCCTTTGTCCTTGCCATCTTGTCATAAAGGCATTACCTCACTTGCGAAAATGCCCTGTCTGAATTCCGGGCGAAGGCTTGTGTTCGAAAGCCACTAACCCGGCCTGCATATTCTGGAGTTCTTCATGACGTATGTCGTGACCGACAATTGCATTCGCTGCAAATACACCGACTGTGTCGAAGTCTGCCCCGTGGATTGCTTCTACGAAGGCGAAAACTTCCTCGCCATCAATCCCGACGAATGCATCGATTGCGGCGTGTGCGAGCCGGAATGTCCCGCCGAGGCGATCAAGCCGGATACCGAGCCGGGCCTCGACAAGTGGCTGAAAATCAATGCCGAATACGCTGCCATCTGGCCGAATATTACCGTCAAGCGCGATCCGCTTCCGGAAGCCAAGGAGATGGACGGCGTCGAAGGCAAGCTCGACCTCTATTTCTCCGCCGAACCCGGCAAGGGCGACTGAACAGTTCGCCGCTTCGGGATTTTAAAAAGCCTCCCGGCATCTGCCGCGGAGGCTTTTTCATGCCTATCGATCGATGGAATGACTCAGCTGCCCCTGCCCGCCTGCAGTGTGGTGGCAAGCAGTGTCAGAAGCGCCACGCTTTCCTCCAGGCTTTGGCGCTGGCGGCTCTGCAGGATGGCAGACTGCAAGCGGTTCATCTCTCTGGCGATCGCCGCTGGCTGCCATGTGCGCAGCGCGCGCTCAATCACCGGCTTGCGACGGAAATGGATGCCGCGGCCCAACGTCTGCATGACCTGGCCGGCCTGCAGCTTCTTCTCATCCATCTCGGCCCGCATCTGGTCGAGCATCTGGAACTGGCGGAGGCACCCTTGCAGCACCAGGAAGATCGGCGTCTTTGACGAGATGATCTTCTGTGTGGCATGGAAGAAGCCATTGCGGTCGCCCTTCAGGATCGCATCGACGGCGTCGTCGGCAGACACGGCGCTGGCATCACCGATAATCGCGGCGACATCGTCTTCCTCGATCACATCTCGGCCACGGCAGTAGAGTGCCAGCTTCTTCACCTCATTGCGCGAGGCAATACGATCGCCACCGAGCGATTCGATCAGACGCTGACGTGCCGCCGGCGTGATTCTCAAGTTTTCATCGGCAAGCTCATGGTCGATCAGCGTGTTCAGCGATCTCGCATCATCCGCATAGCAAGGGATGGCGGCGATAGAGCGCGATGGCTCGGCGATCTTGCGCAGGCCTGTGCCCTTTTTGAGATCCCCTGCCTCGATGATGAGAAAGCTGGTTTCCGGCGGATTGTCCGCCAGCACCTGAAGCGCATCGACCAGCGGCTTCTCATTGGCAGCACCCTTGACCCAGACGAGCTTTTCGCCACCGAAGAGGCCGATGGCATTCACCTCGTCCAGAAGCCGCCCAGGGTCACCCTGAAGGTCGGTAACGGCAAGTTTCAGCGAAGCGAAGGCATCATTGGGATCAATGCCCGTCTTTGCAGCAATCACCGATGCACGTTCCGAGACCAGTCCCCGATCCGGTCCATAGAGAACGAAAATGCGAAAGCGCTCCGCCGGATTGTCGGCGAAGTGCTCGAATTCATGGGACTTGATTTCCGTCATGATCGCAGCTTATCGGCTGAGCGTGGCGGCGATGTCCGTGCGGATGATCTCTGCCAACTCACGCGCCGCGCGGTTTTCACCATCACGGACCGCACGGATCTTGGCGAATTCCTGCTGCGGCAGGTCGAGCATGGCGGTGACGGTGCGCTTGGCCGACCGCAACACTTGGCCATCGGACATGCGCGTCAGCACATATTGGCCGGTCATCGTCACGCGGCCCGGATAAGGACCGTCATAGTTGCTTTTGCCGACCGACAGGCTCGTATCGTTCGTCACCTCGGTGGAGCTTGCACTGGACGTGACCACCAGCTTGACCTGGTAATCCGTTTTGGTAGGCGCACCCTCGCCACCATAGGCGAGGAAGATCAGGTGGTTGCGGACCTCTTGCGTGATACGGTCGCCGGCGGACGAAAAGCTGACGGAAGCGAGCTTCTCACGCGTCCCGGATTCCACGCTGTAGAGCGGGCGAACCTGGCAGCCTGCGAGCGCACCGGACAAAACGACGACAGACACTGCGGCTGCTATGCGGCCCCATCTGGAATAGGCATCAAACAACAATGTTCACGATCCTTTGTGGAACCACGATGATCTTCTTCGGCTCTGAACCGGCGAGTGCCGCCTTGACGGCATCCAGTTCCAGCACGGCGGCGCGGACGGTATCTTGATCCGCATCGCGGGCGATTGTCAATTCGCCACGCTTCTTGCCGTTGATCTGAATCGGCAGAACAACTTCGTTCTCTTCGACGAGGGCAGGCACAAAAACCGGCCATGCCGCCTGCGCAACCAGACCGGAATTGCCAAGCACCTTCCAGCATTCCTCCGCCAGATGCGGCGTCATCGGCGCAATCATGCGGATGAGGATTTCCACCGCATCGCGCGCCGCAGCCTTTACCTCGTTGTCCTTGTTGCCGTTGGCAACCTCAGACAGCGGGCCGGCCAGCGCGTTGACCAGTTCGTAGATACGGGCGATCGCCTTGTTGAAGGCAAGCTTGTCCAGATCGTCCTGGACAGCCTTCAGTGTCTTGTGAGCAGCCTTGGACATCGCCAGGCCCTCGCCTGCTGTCGCCGGTGCCGCATTGACGGCCTTCAGTTCGTCGGCGGCTTCGCCGATGATGCGCCAGACGCGCTGGACGAAGCGATGTGCGCCTTCGACACCGGCTTCCGACCAGATCACATCGCGGTCCGGTGGACTATCGGACAGCACGAAGAAACGCGCGGTATCGGCGCCGTAAGAGGCGATGATATCGTCGGGATCGACCACGTTCTTTTTCGACTTCGACATCTTCTCGATGGAGCCGATGGCAACCTCTTCGCCGCTTTCCAGCATGTAGGCACGGCGCTTGCCGTCCACTTCCTCAATGCGGATGTCGGAGGGCACGATCCATTGGCCGTTCTGACCTTCGCCC
Organism: Agrobacterium sp. GW821-FHT02D03; assembly: GCF_059421725.1. Taxonomy (NCBI): domain Bacteria; kingdom Pseudomonadati; phylum Pseudomonadota; class Alphaproteobacteria; order Hyphomicrobiales; family Rhizobiaceae; genus Agrobacterium; species Agrobacterium sp. GW821-FHT02D03. Next base: position 308,975 of record NZ_JBWKVN010000001.1, on the reverse strand, counting down.
AGGCGATAGGTCTCATGCACCACCATGCCCTGGGTAAACAATCCCTTGAAGGGCTCCTTCACGTCCACATGGCCGGTTTCCTTCATCGCGCGGGTGAAGAAGCGCGAATAGAGAAGATGCAGGATCGCGTGCTCGATGCCGCCAATATACTGATCGACAGGCAGCCAGCGATTGGCGACTTTCGGGTCGGTCGGCTGATCTTCCCAAGGTGCGGTGAAGCGGGTGAAGTACCAGCTGGAATCGACGAAGGTATCCATCGTGTCGGTTTCGCGCCGCGCATCGTGGCCGCATTGCGGGCAGGCGACATGACGCCAGGTCGGGTGACGATCGAGCGGGTTGCCCGGCACATCGAAAGTGACGTCGTCGGGCAGCTTGACCGGCAGGTCCTTCTTCGGAACGGGAACGACGCCGCAGACTTCACAATGGATCACCGGGATCGGGCAGCCCCAATAGCGCTGTCTCGAAATGCCCCAGTCACGCAAGCGGAAATTAACCTTGCGCTCGGCCTGCGGGGCATTGCCCAGAACCTGCTGCGACAGCTTCGTTACGACGGCCTCGAAAGCGTCCGTGGTCTTCATGCCATCGAGGAAGCGGGAATTGATCATCACCCCGTCGTCGACATAGGCCGTATCGCCAACCGTGAAGCTTGCCGCATCGCCATCTTCCGGCATGACGACTGGAACGACCGGCAGGCCATATTTGCGGGCAAAGTCCAAGTCGCGCTGGTCGCCCGAAGGGCAACCGAAGATCGCGCCGGTGCCGTAATCCATCAGCACGAAGTTGGCGATGTAAACTGGCAGTTCCCAGGACGGATCCAGCGGGTGGACGACCTTGACGCCGGTATCCATGCCGCGCTTCTCAGCGGTTTCCAGCGCAGCCAGAGACGTGCCCTGACGACGGCATTCGTCGCAGAACTCGGCAATCTCGGCGTTCTTTTCAGCCAAAGCTTTCGCCAAGGGATGATCGGCGGCAATGGCCAGGAAGGAAGCGCCAAACAGCGTGTCCGGACGCGTCGTGTAAACCGTGATGTCGTCGAAACCTTCAGGCGCCGTTGCGGCCACTGTCTGCCAGCGCAGCGACAGGCCTTCCGACTTGCCGATCCAGTTCTTCTGCATCAGCCGGACCTTTTCCGGCCACTGATCCAACTCGTCCAGCGAGTCCAGCAGATCCTGGCTAAAATCGGTGATGCGGAAGAACCATTGCGTCAGTTCGCGCTGCTCGACCAGCGCGCCGGAACGCCAGCCGCGACCGTCGATCACCTGCTCATTGGCCAGAACCGTGTGGTCGACCGGGTCCCAGTTAACCTTGGACTGCTTGCGATAGACCAGGCCCTTCTGCATGAAGTCGATGAACAGCGACTGCTGGCGGTGGTAGTAATCCACGTCACAGGTCGCAAATTCACGGCTCCAGTCCAGCGACAGTCCCATGGACTTCAGCTGGCCACGCATGGTGGCAATGTTCTGATAGGTCCAGTCCTTCGGGTGAACCTTGTTCTGCATGGCAGCGTTTTCCGCCGGCATGCCAAAGGCATCCCATCCCATGGGATGCAGCACGTTATAGCCGCGCGCACGCTTGTAGCGGGCAACCACATCGCCCATCGCATAGTTGCGAACATGGCCCATGTGGATGCGACCGGATGGGTACGGGAACATCTCAAGGACGTAATATTTCTCGCGGCTGTCGCTATTGTCTGTGACGAAGACCTTGTCTTCGTTCCATTGCTGCTGCCAGCGCGGCTCGGCGTCGCGAGGATTATAACGTTCGATGGCCATACTTCTGAAATCCGGGTATCGAGGGGGTAATGCGCGGTGACCTTCACCATGAAACGACCGATGCGTCAAGTTTTGCAGGGCGTTAGGGGGCGCAAACTTGGAATACAGCGCTTAAATGGTGACAATCATGCTTGGCATCAAGCGCCACCCGCTTTAGAGCGCCGTGCGTCCTATTGGACGCACAAAGGACGCTCTATCTTCTTTGATCGACGCATCGTGCTTTCCGAAAATCGATTTCGATTTTCGGGCCGATGCTGTAGGACGAGCAGATCATCGTTTGAGATAGAACAGAGGCCTCCCATGGATATCGAAGCCCGTCTTGCCGACATCACGGAGCGGATTGCCAACACAGCCGAAAAGGCGGGCCGAAAGGCCGCCGATGTCACTCTGGTTGCCGTGTCGAAAACCTTCGATGGTGACGCCATTCAGCCGGTCATCGATTGCGGCCAGCGCGTTTTTGGCGAAAACCGCGTCCAGGAAGCGCAAGGCAAATGGCCGGCACTGAAGGAGAAGACCCCGGATATCGAGCTTCATCTGATCGGCCCGCTGCAATCCAACAAGGCAGCAGACGCCGTGGCAATGTTCGACGTGATCGAAAGCGTCGATCGCGAGAAGATCGCCCGCGTGCTTGCAGACGAATGCAGTAAGCAGGGCAAGGCGCTTCGCTTTTACGTGCAGGTCAATACCGGGCTGGAGCCGCAAAAGGCAGGGCTCGATCCGCGTGAGACCGCAGCTTTCGTCAAGCTCTGCCGCGATGAGCTGAAGCTGACCGTTGAAGGCCTGATGTGCATTCCGCCAGCCGACGAGAACCCGGGCCCACATTTTGCGCTGCTGGCAAAGCTCGCCACGGAATGCGGCGTGGAAAAGCTCTCCATGGGCATGTCCGGCGATTTCGAGACGGCAATCGAATTCGGTGCCACCAGCGTGCGCGTCGGCTCGGCTCTGTTTGGCGCACGCTGACACCGACAACGCTCTCCAAGAACGAGAAAGCCACGGCGCTTGCAGCGCCGTGGCTTTTTATTTGAAGAGCCCTTCGAGCCTTATCCCGTTCAGTCGAACGGGATGGCGCGATCTGTGCTTTTCACCGGTTTACCGTCGATCGTGACAGCGATATCCGACGAGCCTGCGGTGCGCTTGACCGAGACGTCACGGGCAGTGCCGTCGATCGTCACCTGGACGGAGAAACCATCCCAGGCTTCCGGCAGCGACGGCGCGATGTGTAGCTTGCCGCCGTGACGGGTGATGCCGAGGATGCCTTCGACCGCCGCACGGTAGAGCAGGCCGGCAGAGCCCGTGTACCAGCTCCAGCCGCCGCGACCGGCATAGGCGTTTTCGCCATAGACATCCGCCGTCACTACATAGGGCTCGACACGGTAGGTCTCGGACGCCTCGCGATTGAGCGCATGGTTGACGGGGCTCAGCATCGAGAAGCACTTCCATGCATCCTCGCTGCGTCCGAGCTTGGCAAGCGCCAGCACCACCCACGTTGCGGCATGGGTATACTGACCGCCATTTTCACGAACGCCCGGCGGATATCCCTTGATGTAGCCGGGATTGTGAGGCGTGCGGCTGAAAGCCGGGGTGAAGAGGCGGATGATGCCGAGATCCTCGTCCACCAGCTTGCTCATCACCGCATTCATGGCCTGCTGCGAACGATCGGCCTCGCCTTCGCCGGAAAGCACGCTCCAGCTCTGGCCGAGCGAATCGATCTGGCACTCCTCGCTGGAGGAAGAACCGAGCGGCGTGTCGTCGTCGAAATAGCCACGACGGTAATAGTCGCCGTCCCAGCCCGCTGTTTCGAGTGCCGCACGCAGCTTGTCGCGATGCGTCTTCCACCGTTCGACGCGGTCGAGATCGCGGCGTTCTTCGGCGATGGCAATGAAGTCGCGCAGCGTACCGGCCAGGAACCAGCCCAACCAGACGCTGGTGCCCTTGCCACCGATACCAACGAGGTTCATGCCGTCGTTCCAGTCACCGCCGAGCATCAACGGAAGACCGTTTTCGCCGGTGCGATGGATGGCAAGATCAAGCGCCAGCGCCACATGCTCGTAGAGGCTTCCCGTCTTCTCGCTCGTTTCCGGTTGGAAGAAGGCGTCATGCTGGCCCGGCATCAGGGCCGCACCCTTGAGGAACGGAATATCCTCCTCGAGGATCGCCTTGTCGCCGGTGGTGGCGAGGTACTGGTAGGTGGCATAGGCAAGCCACACCACGTCGTCGGAGATCGTGGTGCGAACACCGGCACCGGTCAGCGGCAACCACCAATGCTGGACGTCACCTTCGACGAACTGACGACCGGCAGCGCGGATGATCTGCGCTCGGGCAAGATCCGGCTGGTAGAGCAGGAAGGCAAGCGTATCCTGCAACTGGTCGCGGAAGCCGAAGGCACCGCTTGACTGGTAGAAAGCCGTACGTGCCAGGATGCGGCACGAGAAGGCCTGGTAAGGCAGCCAGGTGTTGACCAGGTGATTGAAGCCGGCATCCGGCGTCGAGACCTGCAACTGGCCAGTAAAGCCCTTCCAGAAATCCTTGTTGGCCTGGAGCACCGTGTCGAAATCCGCGCTGCGGATATCCTTCACCAGTGCGCGCGCTTCATCCACCGTATCGGCATCGCCGAGATAGAAGAGCACATGGCGTTCTTCACCGGGCTTCAGATGAACTTCCTGCATCAATGCCGCACAGGGCGCGCCATCGAGCTCCGTGCCGCCGGAAAGAGCAGCGCCCGTGACCACCGCCTGCGGGGCATGGATCGTGCCGAAGCGGCCGATGAATTCCCGTTTGCTGGTGGTGAAGCTGGTCGATGGCCCATCAAGCGACAGGAACGACGTTCTCTCATTATAGTCGATGCTATAGGGGTTAGAGGCAAAGAGCGCCCCGGTGTCCTCATCAAGACTGCTGAGAATGAACGGCGCAGACTTCTGGGCATTATTGCCCAGCACCCATTCGACATAACCATAGGTCTTCAGGCGGCGGTTTTGCGTACCGACGTTGCGGATCGTCAGGCGCGAGAGCTTCACCGGCTTCTCGCGGTCCACCGTCTGCGTCACCTCGATATCGAGACCGTCATCCACGCTGCGGAAAGTGGAGTAGCCGAGGCCGTGACGGGCTTCGAAGACGGCTTCCGAATTACGGCCGATGGCTGCGAATGGCGAGTGGATCTTTCCGCTTTCGGCGTCGGCGACATAGATCGCCTCACCTGGGCGGTTGGTGACCGGGTCATTCGTCCACGGCGTCAACTGGTAGTCGCGCGAATTGCGGCTCCAGGTAAAGCCGGCGCCTTCTGCCGAGATATGGAAGCCAAATTTCTCGTTGGAGATGACGTTGATCCACGGATGCGGCGTCGCCTGGCCACGGTTGAGCCGGACGACATATTCGCGGCCATCCTTGGTAAAGCCACCAAAGCCGTTCCAGAAATCGAGATCGTTGGTGTCCTCGACTGGATCGGCAACCGGATAGGCCGGCGCGGGCACGCGGGCAAGAGCCGTATTGGCGCTATCCGGTCCACGATTGGCGGCAAACAGCGACACGGCGCGGTTGACCTGGTCGACGATCTTGCCGTTGCGGACGTGAAGCACGACGCGCGAGGCGGCAAGAAGGGCTGCCCAGGTTTCCTCATCCATCAGGTCGCGGCGCACCGAGAAGACGTGCGGGCGACCGCCATCTGCCGGGTTGATGCGGCGCTGCGCCTCGGAAATATGATCCAGCGCATGCTGCATGTCCTGTGCATAGGATGCTGCGCGTTCATTGACGATGACGAGATCGAAGATCACACCACGCGAGCGCAGATATTCATGCGCGCTCAACGCCTCACGGACGATATCCATGTCCATGTCGTCATTGATGCGCAGCGCAAAGATCGGGAAGTCGCCGGAGATGGCGAGCGACCAGAGCGAACGTTGCGAGGCAAGCCCGGTCTTGAGCGTCTCGGCATCGGCACGCAGATGCATGTCCGGATAGACGAGATAACGGCCGAGATGCTGGAAGGCTGCTGCCTGCTGCGAGGTGACGCCCACATGGCGCATCTGCACCTGGGTGCGCGTCCACGCATGAACGAGTTCATGGGCAAAGGCATCCGGATGGCGGTAACGATCGATCGCCTTGTCGACATCCTCACGGCCAGGGGCCGCGATCGTCCAGAAGATCACGCTGACCTTCTTGCCCGCAGGCACGCGAACGACGCGGCGCAGCGACAGGATTGGATCAAGCGTGAAGCCATCCGAATTGGAGAGCGAGGCACCCTGATCGAAGGCTGCCGCTTCCGCAAGGGTACGGCCGCGACCGATGAACTTGGCACGATCGGTTTCGTACTCGGTCGCACGCGACGAGCCGGCATTGTCTGCCGCCAGATGGGCGATGATGGTGCCGGGTTCGCTTGGCGAGCGCTTGTTGCGCCATGCGCGGATGACGTCCCCACGCTTGCCGATCTCCGTCTGCACGAACATGCGTGAGAAGAGCGGATGAGCGTTGTCGTCATCTTCCTTGCCGATGACCGGCTCGAGGTAGGACGTCACTTCGATGAAGCGATCTTCGGTACCGACGTTCAGAAGCGTGATGCGACGGCCTTCGGCATCATGCTCGGTGGCAACGATGCACTCCACCACGCTCTGCAGATCGCCCACGGTTTTGTGGAATTCCGCGCGGTCGTCCATGAAGACGGTCTTGGTCGTCTCGCCTTCGGCGACACGGGGTTCGGCTGTCGCACTCCACCATTGTCCGGTCGTGGTATCGCGCAGGAACAGGAACGTGCCCCAGCGGTCTTCCGTCGGATCGGCCTTCCAGCGGGACACCGCCTGGCCGTTCCACTTGGAATAACCGGCACCGGTTGCCGTCAGCATCGTCGAGTAGTGCCCATTCGACAGGAACACCACGTCGCGGTCGCGGATGGCGGGATCGGTGACGGTGCGGATTTCGGCCCGCAGCAGATCGGCCTGTTCCTTGCCGGGTGTTTCCGGTTCGTACTTGGCGCTCATCACTGGCACTTCGCGCGGTGCCTTTTCCTGCAGCAAAAGTTCGGCTGCTTCGATCACCGGATCGGCGTGGAAGAGTTCACGCAGGAAACCGTCGAAGGCGACGTTGGCGACAGCCGCAATCGACATGCCATGGTGGTGGGCATAGTAGTTATAGACGACAGCGCAGACCTTGCCATCCGGCACGCGGGTCGGCGTGAAGTCGACGGCATCATGGAAGCCGTAGCGACCAAGCGCGCCGAGTTTGCGCAGCTTTTCGAGGTTTTCGAGGGCTGCATCCGGGTCGTACTGCGCCGCCAGGATCGAGGCGTAAGGCGCAATGACCGCGTTCTGACCAAGACCACGCTTGAGGCCGAGCGTCGGTACACCGAAGTTGGTGTACTGGTAGTTCATATTATGGTCGCGGGCATTGAAGGCCGCTTCCGAGATACCCCACGGTGTGCCAAGGCGACGACCATGGTTGATCTGTTCGCGAACGATCAGGTTGTTGGTCTGGTTGAGAATACCGCCCTGACGCTCCTGCATGACGAGCGGCGGCATCAGATACTCAAACATCGAACCCGACCAAGAGACCAGCGCACCCTGGGCGCCGATCGGCACGACCTGACGGCCGAGACGATACCAGTGCTCCGTCGGCAGATCGCCCTTGGCAATGGCAAAGAGCGAGGTCAGACGGCATTCGGAAGCAAGCAAGTCGTAGCAGGCTTCGTCCAGCTCCTGGCTTTCCACGCGGTAACCGATGGAAAGCAGGCGACGATCCTTGCGATAGAGGAAGCCGAAATCCATGGAGAAGGCGAGATCGCGGCTGCGATCACGAAGCGAGGCGAGCCGTTCACGAAGCGAATCGATGGTCGAGTGATCAAAGGCGCTATCGGAAATATGCGCCTCGCAGCAATCCACCAGCATCTGTGCCCAGCGCGTCATTTCCGCGCTCTGCTCGGACTTCACTTCCAGATCGAGATTGGCGGCGAGCTTCTGGATATCGCGCGCCAGGACAGCGAGGTTGATGACGCGGATGGAGGCAAACTCATGCTCGCGCTTGACGGAAGCGAGCGCGTTGGAGAAGCCGATGATGCGCTCTTCCAAGCGACGATGCAGCGGACGCAGGTTCTTGCGATCGTCCGGCAGTTCTTTCAGGCTTTCGCGGACGATGCCGGCGACATCGCCGATACCATCGAGATTGCCCTGAAGATGTGCAGACGGTGCCTCCGCCCACTGGCGGCAGGCAGACGAAATCGCGATCAGATGTCCGGCAAGGTTGCCGCTATCGACCGCAGAGACGTAGCGGGGGCCAAGCGTCTGAAGCGTATCGGTGTGGTACCAGTTGTAAAGGTGACCGCGATACTTCTCCATCTTCTCGACCGTCTCGATGGTCTTTTCCAGACGCTCGATCGTGTCGGAGAAGCTGATCCAGCCGAACTGCCGGGCAGAAATCGTCGACAGCAGATAGACACCGATATTGGTCGGCGATGTACGGCTGGCAACGACCGGCGTCGGCGTTTCCTGGAAATTGTCCGGTGGCAGATAGTTTTCGTCCTTGTTGACGAACATCTCGTAGTAACGCCACGTGCGCCGCGCGATCTTTCTGAACTCGCTCGACACATGTTCGGAGACGAACATCCGGTCTTCGGTTTCCGCCGACTGGCTGACATACCAGGCAACCACAGGCGAGAAGACCCACAGAAGCGCAAACGGAATGCCGACGAGGAAGGCGTTATCGCCGGGAAGCGCTGCAAAGAGCAGGCCAAGCAGGGCTACGACAGGAGCATGCCACATCTGCTTGTAATAATCGAAGACGCTGCCCTGCGCGCTGGACTGAATGCTGGCAGCCGTGCGCCATTCCAACATCAGCTTGCGGCTGACGAAGAGGCGATAGAGCGAACGTGCGATGGCATCCGCCATCATGCAGGCGCCATCGGCAATGAAGACGATGCGAAGCGCGACCTGCGCATTGGTGGCGCGGATTTCCGACCAGATCGTATGGAAATGCGCTTGTGGCACGATATCGGTCGAACGCGGAACGAGGCCGGAGAGCAGCGAGATCGTCGGCGCAACGAAGAGCGAGAAGATCAGCAGGATCTGCCAGATCAACGCGCCGAACGGGTCCATGAAGTACCAGCCGAGAACCGAGGCGACGAACCACGCAATCGGGGTCAGCGAGCGACGCAGGTTGTCGATCATCTTCCAGCGGCCAAGCGCGGTCACGCCGCGTGCCGGATCGAGAATGTAAGGAAGCAGCTGCCAGTCGCCACGCGCCCAGCGATGCTGACGCGAGACTTCGACCTCGTAGCGGGTCGGGAAGTCTTCGACGAGTTCAACGTCGGTCACCAGGGCGCAACGCGCGAACGAACCTTCGAGAAGGTCGTGCGACAGAACGGCATTTTCATCGATCCGCCCCTTGAGAGCCTTTTCGAAAGCGTCGACGTCGTAAAGGCCCTTACCGGTGAACGAACCTTCTGCGGTTAGGTCCTGATAGACATCCGACACGGTGAAGACATAAGGATCGATACCACGGCTGATCGAGAAGACGCGCTGGAACACCGACGCATCCTTGCCGGTCGTCAGCGACGGGGTTACGCGCGGCTGCAACAGACCATAGCCATGGATCACGCGGCCGGTTTCCGGCTCGTGGACCGGGCGGTTGATCGGGTGGTGCATCTTGCCGACCAGCTTGGTAACCGCGTCGCGCATCAGGCGCGTATCGGCATCGAGCGTCATGACGTATTTGACGTCCTTCGGCACCGTATTGGCACCATTGAGGAAGGTCGTGTCCTTGTCGCCGCGAAGCAGCAGGTTCAGTTCATGCAGCTTGCCGCGCTTGCGCTCCCAGCCCATCCAGCAACCTTCGGACGGATTGTAGATGCGGCGGCGGTGAAGCAGGAAGAAGCGGGTCTTGCCGTCGAAGGCGTAGCGCGCAGACAGCGTCGCCACTTCGCGCTTGGCATATTCCAGAAGCTCGACATCCTCGGTGGTTTGCTCCTGCTGCGCGTCACGCCAGTCGCTGATCAGCGAGAAGTAAATCTCGCCATGCGGGTTGGCGAGATAGTGGACTTCGAGATTGCGGATCATTTCATCAACCGCATCGCGGCTGGTGATCATGCAGGGCACGGCAACCAGCGTGCGCGCATCTTCGGGAATTCCGTTCTTGAATTCGTAACCGACAAGGCGGAACGGTTTGACGAAGAAGGTCACAAGCGTGTTGAAGAGGCCCGTGGCACCTTCGGACGCCGGAAGCGCGAACATCAGCAGGAATGCGCTGACCACATACCAGGGCATGCCGGCTTCAGCCAGGAACCAGCCGACCGCCAGCATGGCAATCGCCGTCAGGACCAGAACCGGGACGGCCACGGCAAGCCAGTTGAACCGGCGCATGGTGCGCACCACACGCTGCGCAAACAACGGGTTATAGCCGATGCGCTGCTCCAGCTCCTTGCGGCGCTGACCGACGAGGAACGCGCCGACATTCGGCTGATGCGGATAGGCATCCTTGGAATTGGCAGCTTCCGCCACCATGTCGACGGCAAGCTGGGCCACTTCGACTTCGGTTTTGGGAGAGCGGCGCGCCAGGAGTTCGACATTGTTGCGGTAGGTGTTGCGCGAGCCAAAATCGAGCGTTTCGTAATCGGTCTGCTCACGCAGAACCTTGTCGATATGGCTGACATCTTCAAACCAGACGGACCATTCGGTATCGTCGATCTCGCGCAGGCTCCTGACGATGTTGCCCATCGTCACATTGCCGGATGCCAGGCGATTATGCTCCGCCATCATCACGTTTTCGGCGTCGGTGCCGACGCTGTGGAGGCGTTCTTCAAGCCAGTTCAGAGCGAAGTTCGAGGTCTGCGAACCGTTCTTCAGGCGATAGAGGAACTGGGTCGCGAATGTCGGATCGTCCACCAAAGGGTCGATCTGCTTGAGAAATTCCGCCGATGGCTCGGCATCGTTGAGGCGGATGATCTCGTCCACTACCTCATTGGCCTTGTGACGCATACGACGCGAGCGCTCCACACGAATGGAGATGCGGCGCAGGTTCTCGATCAGCACAAAGCGCAGGAAGGACGGCAGCGCCCAGATTTCACCGATCTGCAATGTCTTGTGGGTCTGGAAACCTTCGACAAGCGCAGTCAGGCTTTCGCGCGACACCGTGCTGTGCGTATGGGCGACGTAGAGCCAGGCCAGCGCCAGCGCACGCGGGGCCTCGGCATTGCCGACCCGCATCGTCGGCAGCTGGCGATAGAATTTCTTCGGAAAGTCGCGGCGGACTTCCTGGATCGCCTCTTCAATCACATAGTGGTTGTCGAGCAGCCATTCCGCAGCCGGCGTAATCGTCAGGCCATTTTCCGAATCCACCGCTGTGGTGCGATAGACGCGCAGAATCTCCTTCTCGTTTTCGCGGTGGCGCGCGAAGAAGTCGAATTCCATAAAGCCTGGGAGGGCAGGGGAGCCGGATTGAGACAGGTCCGATCCGCAAGCTTTTAGCTCGTCTATATTGAAATAGACGGACCGGATCGAGTCGTTGTGATCGATCTGCTTGGTTTCGGAATCACGGGCGGCGGCGGGCGGCGTTATATGAAATGACATCGGCTCGTATTCTGGACCCTGAGTGAAGTGCTTTAGGCTAGTCTTTAACCCTTAACTGTTTCAGAGTTCTCATCGAGAGTGAAACAATGTGGCAAGCTTTATTTCGCGCTGATCCTGAACCTTTGCTGAACCACCGCGAACCAGCACACGGTAGCGAGGCACAATCTTACCGCCCGACATGGTGAAATCGGGGCGTGCGTATTTCAGTATATAATATCAATAGTTTCTCGAGAATGGATCGTCACGCGAGAGTGTCTCACGCCGGTGCCGGACATTTCGCAAACTCCTCCGCGCGAAATTGTCCCTGCCTTCCCTGAAATCTCCCCATACCTGCTTGGCATTCGTCTTCCTGAACTGATGTGACCAGAAGGTTTTGAATGTTTCAAGGCATTTTCAGTTCCATGCCATCTGTTTCATCGCTGCGCAAGACGACAAATCCTGACGGACGACGACGTGGCCTTATCAAGAGCGCGCGATATTGCTATCCATGCTGCTTGAAGAACGTCTCCGGCAGCTCGTCTGCTGCGACAAAGCTACGGAACAGCACAGCATGACCCTACACCCCGTCACCTTGTCCTCATCGTCGAACGTCATGGAAGAGGTGGTTGAAATCCGCCGCTATCTGCATCGCAATCCGGAGATCGGCCTGTCCGAATTCAAGACCTCCGACTTCGTTGCAGGACGCCTGGCGGAGATGGGTTATGAGGTAACACGGGGCTTGGCCGGCACTGGCGTCGTCGCGACCTTGCGCAACGGCACGAGCAACCGCAGCGTCGGCATCCGCGCCGACATCGATGCCCTGCCGATCGACGAGGAAACCGGCGCGCACTATGCAAGCGAAACCCCCGGCATGATGCATGCCTGCGGCCATGACGGCCACACGGCGATGCTGCTGGGTGCCGCAAAGATCATCGCCGAGCGCCGCAACTTCGACGGCACGATCCATCTGATCTTCCAGCCGGCGGAAGAGAATTTCGGTGGGGCGCGCATCATGATCGAGGATGGCCTCTTCGACCGCTTCCCCTGTGATGCGGTCTTTGCCCTGCACAACGATCCGAGCCAGCCCTTCGGCCATTTCGTCCTGCGCGACGGCCCGGTCATGGCGGCAGTGGATGAGTGTAAGATCACAGTCAACGGTTATGGCGGCCATGGGGCGGAGCCGCAAAGCGCCTCGGACCCGATCGTTGCCGGCGCCAGCATTATCATGGCGTTGCAAACGGTGGTGTCGCGCAACGTGCATCCGCTGATGCCGGCGGTGGTCACTGTCGGTGCCTTTCACGGCGGCAAGGCCAGCAATGTCATTCCCGAGACGGCGGAAATGCTGCTCACCATCCGTTCCTTCGATCCGGAAGCCCGCGACGAATTGGAAAAGCGCATTCGTATGATCGCCGAAGGTCAGGCGGCCAGCTATGGCATGAGCGTGACACTGGAGTATGAGCGCGGCTACAGCCCGACAGTCAACCACAAGGCGGAAACCGATTACGTTAGAGCGCTTGCAACGCGCTTTGCCGGTGCCGACAAGGTTCTGGAAATGGAACGCCCGACCATGGGGGCAGAAGACTTCGCCTATATGCTGGAAAAGCGCCCCGGCTCTTATTTCTTCCTTGGCACGAAGCGCACCGACAACGATCCGCCGCTGCACCACCCGAAATTCGACTTCAACGACGACATCATCCCGATCGGCACCGCCTTCTGGGTCGAGCTTGCAGAAGATTTCCTGAAGGCGAGTTGAGACTAGTCGGCAGATGGTGTTCTGAACCGCCGAACATAGTCGGTGCTGTAGAGCGCGCTTTCGCGAAAATCGGACGAGGCAAGACCCTTGCCGACAAAGATCATCGCAGTGCGCTCGACCGGCTCTTCCGCGAGGCGGGAGACGATGTCGGACAGCGTGCCGGAGATGACGCGCTCTTCCGGCCAGGAGGCGCGCACGACGATGGCGACCGGGCAATCGGCACCGTAGAGCGGCGTCAATTCCTCGACCACCTGACCGATGGCGTGGATCGCAAGATGAATGGCAAGCGTCGCACCCGTCGCGCCGAAAGCCTTGAGGTTTTCGCTCTCCGGCATTTTCGACGCCCGACCGGAAATGCGTGTGAGCACCAGGCTCTGTGCCACCTCCGGCACAGTGAGCTCTTTCTTCAACGTGGCGGCCGCGGCGGCAAAGGATGGCACGCCCGGGGTGACGGTGTAGTCGAGCCCCAGCCGCTCAAGACGGCGGATCTGTTCGCCCATCGCGCTCCAGACGGAAAGATCGCCGGAATGCAACCGCGCCACGTCCTTGCCTTCTTGGGCAGCAGCAACGAACTCCGCCTCGATTTCATCCAAAGACAAGGCCGCCGTATCGACGATGCGCGCACCGTCCGGGCAGTAGTCGAGCAGCGCTTTTGGCACCAGCGAACCGGCATAGAGGCAGACGGGCGAAGCAGCGATCAGATCGCGTCCGCGCAGCGTGATGAGATCTGCGGCACCGGGGCCAGCGCCAATGAAGTGAACCGTCATATCTTGTCTCCAGAGGTGGCGAAGGCCACGGTAATATCGCCGACCACCATGCGCGGCGCGATCAGTCTCGACGCTTCACCAAGCGCGGCCAGCGCCGATGCCTCGCTGACGCTGGGTGAGCCAGCATGTTTTGAACTCAATGCGGATCGGGTCAGCGTCCGAGCGGCGGCAGCGTCGAAATCGGCCTGCGCCACCACGACAAAAGCCATACCCAGCCGGGTCGCCGCCTCCAGCAGGGCTGGTTCATCGGCCTTGATGGGTGCGGTTGCCACGAAGGCAAATGAAACCTTGTGGTCGGCAGATGCCCGCTCAAGCGCAGCCATCACCGCCTCCGGGCTCACACCCTTGCGGCACCCGACGCCAGCGACGATCACGGCACATCCTTCGGTTTGAACCAGGCCCACTGCGTGACGGGCATCGCCGCACGCCAGCCCTGCATCTGCCCGACAGGCGATGCACGCGCCACCTCAAGCCGGATCAGAGAGCCGCCGAGTCGTGATTGAGCGGAAAGCAGCATAGCCTCCATTTCCAGCGTCACGGCATTGGCAACCAGCCGCCCGCCCGGCTTCAAGGCGTTGATTGCGCCCTCTAAAACCCCGGCCTCGCTGCCGCCGCCGCCGATGAAGATGGCGTCGGGGGTTGGCAGGCCTTCGAAAGCGTCAGGTGCCGTGCCAATCACCACATCAAGACCAGGCACGCCAAAGGCTTCAGCATTGCGCATGGCGCGCTCTGCCCGCTCTATATTCTGCTCGATGCCGATGGCCCGCAGCGACGGGTGCGAGAGCATCCATTCGATGCCGATCGAGCCCGATCCAGCACCGATGTCCCACAGCAGCTCACCATGGCGAGGCGCAAGCGAAGACAGCGTCACAGCGCGGATCTCGCGCTTCGTCATTTGCCCATCATGTTCGAACAGCGCGTCGTCCAGCCCGCTGGCGAAGGTAAGGATTCGTGCCGCTTCATCCGCAACGACTTCGATTGCGACCACATTGAGCGGATCGACATCCGCGAAGGCAAAGTCCCGTGCCGTCGTCGTGCGGGCGTTTTCGCGCGTGCCGCCAAGTGCTTCGAGCAGATGGAAGATCGACCTGCCAAAACCCGCCTCCTTGAGAAGGCTGGCAATCAGCGCCGGGCCGCTGGCATCGGATGTCAGCGCGATGATCTTCGCGCCAGCATGAAGATGCGGCCGGATGAGGTCAATGGAACGTCCATGCAGGGAAATGCAGGCGGTATCCTGCAAGGCCCAGCCCAGACGCGATGCGGCAAGCGAGATGGAGGAGGGAGCAGGGTAGGTGATCACCTCTATCGGATCGACCAGCCGCAACAGGGTGACACCGACACCGTGGAAGAAAGGATCACCGGACGCGAGGACGCAGACGTTGCGGCCAGAGAGGGCGACGACCTCGGCCATGCCAACGTCGAAGGGCACGGGCCAGGGTCGCGCTTCGCCCGTGATCGCATCGGAGGCAAGCTCAAGATGGCGTTTGCCGCCGAAGACGACCTCGGCCGCCTCGATCGCGCGACGAGCGTTCTCAGCCAGCCCGGCAAGACCATCCTCCCCGATACCAACGATGGAGAGCCATGGCGCAGGTTTTTTGCTAGCAGTGGCAGATGTTCCGGCATATTCACGAACCATGACACGCTCCATCCTCATTCTCGGCGGCACGGCGGATGCCCGCATTCTGGCTGGAAAGCTTGCCGATGAATCCGGCTACCGAATTTTGCTGTCCATGGCGGGCCGCACGAAGGACCCGGTCAAGCAGCCCGTCCCGATGCGCGTCGGCGGCTTTGGCGGCGCAGAGGGCCTTGCGTGCTATATTGCCGAGGAAGGGTTCGATCTGCTGGTCGATGCGACGCACCCGTATGCGGCGCGCATTTCCGCCAATGCCGTAAGGGCTGCTGATATAGCAGGCATGCCCATGGTCAGACTGTCGCGCCCGGCTTGGGTTGCCCGGGAGGGCGACCATTGGCTGAACGTTGGAAGCGTCGAGGAAGCGGTCACCGCACTTGGTCCCATCAGCACAAACGCTTTTCTGGCGCTTGGCCGACAGGAGCTCCTGCCCTTTGAAACCGCGCCTCAGCACCGCTATCTGATCCGCAGCGTCGATCCGGTAGAACCGCCGCTTGAAGTTCCGAATGCGCGGTACATCACGGCGCGTGGACCCTTTGCGCTTGCCGATGAGATCGACATGTTGAAGGGCAACGGCATCGAGGTGATCGTCTCGAAAAACTCCGGCGGTACGGCCGCCTATGCGAAGATTGAAGCGGCCCGCGCGCTTGGCATTCCTGTGATCATGATCGACCGTCCCGCTCAACCACAGGCCGATGCGGCGAGCGTTGTGGTGCCGGATATCGAGACTGCGCTGTCCGCAATCCGCCATCAGCTTTCCCTTCTGGAAAAGCGCGGCGAATAGACCAGCGACGGCTGGCCTTCGCGCTCGATGATCCGCGTTTCGACCGATCCAACGATGATACAGGTCGACATATCGGCCATATCGCTCTGCGCTTCGGCCAAAGGCACGACCCGCATGTGCTCATCCGCACGACCGGCCGCGCGCCCGAAGATGACGGGCACGGAGCCCGGCAGATTCGCCCGCAGCACATCGAATGCCGTCGCCAGTTGATGCGGTCTTGCCTTGCTGACAGGATTGTAGAAGGCCATGACGAAACCGGCTTCAGCCGCGGCCACCAGCCGCTTTTCGATCAGCGACCATGGTTTGAGATTGTCGGAGAGCGAAATGGCGCAAAAATCATGACCGAGGGGCGCGCCTGCCCTTGCCGCGACAGCCAGCATGGCGGTGACGCCGGGCACAACCGAAAAGTCGATGTCGCGCCATTCGGCAGGGCCGTTCTCAATCGCCTCGCAGACCGCAGCCGCCATGGCGAAGACGCCCGGATCGCCGCCTGAGACGACGCAGACCTTTCCGCCAGAAGCGGCCAATGTCAGCGCTGCCTCCGCGCGTGAAATTTCCTCGCGATTATCCGACGCGTGACGCCGTTGGTCTGGGCGCAGCGACAGTCTGTCGAGATAGGGAATATAGCCGAAGAAATCCTCTGCCGCGTCTACCGCTGCCAGTGCCTCCGGCGTGATCTGTGACAGATTCCCGGGCCCGAGGCCGACGACCGTCAGCCGTCCGGTGGAGGACGGGCTCACGCAATCTCTCCCGCTGGACGATCCTTCCAGCCAGGCACCAGAACCAGAGAGAAATAAGGGGCAGGCGATTCATCGCGCTCGATCAATCGAATGGCGTGGCCATTCGCCATGGTGCCGCGCTCGACATAGAGCGCGCCTTCCAGCTTGCCCGCTTTCTCCAACGCACGGCGAATCTTCGGCAGATTGCGACCGACCTTCATGATGACAGCACCATCCGTGCCGGAGAGCCGCTCGAAAAGCGCATCCTCGCCAAGTGTGCCCGGAAGGACGCTCAAGATGTCGTCACCCTGCACGAGCGGCAGTCCTGTCATCGACCAGCAGCCGGACATGGCGGTAATGCCCGCAACGACTTCCGCCGGATAGTTGGGCGCAAGCCGCAAATGCAGATGCATGTAGGAACCGTAAAAGAGCGGATCGCCTTCCGACAGAACCGCAACGGTGCGACCCGCATCCAGATGGACGGCGATGTCGCGTGCCGATTGATCGAAGAAGGCGGCAATTGCGCCGCGATAGTCATCGCCGTTCTTGTCGCTTTCCACCGTGACCGGATAGACGAGCGGCATTTCCAGCGTGCCGGGCCGGATGAAGCTTTCGACGATGCCGCGGCCATTGCCCTTGCTGCCGCGCTTGCAGAAAAAGGCAAGCACGTCTGCCGTTTCGATGGCGCGCACGGCCTTTAGCGTCAGAAGATCGGGATCGCCGGGGCCGGTGCCGACACCGATGACCTTGCCCTTCAATGCCTTTTCAGGTGCCGGATCGTAAAGGGCAGCGCTCATAGGCCCGCCCTCGCAACGGCGTTGACGGCAGCCGCCGTCATCGCAGAGCCGCCCATCCGGCCTTTGACGATGGCATAGGGAATGCCGAGCGTGCTTTCTTCCAGCGCATCCTTGGATTCCATCGCTCCGACGAAACCGACCGGCATGCCGATGATGGCTGCCGGACGAGGGGCGCCTCTTTCCAGCATTTCCAAGAGATAGAACAGCGCTGTCGGCGCATTGCCGATGGCAACCAGAGCGCCGTCAAGGTGATCGGCCCAGAGATCGAGGGCCGCCGCGGACCGGGTGTTGCCGATGGATTTCGCCAGCTCCGGCGTACGCGGATCGCGCAGCGTGCAGATAACGGCATTGCCAGACGCCAGACGCGCCCGTGTGACGCCATGCGCCACCATTTCCGCATCACACAAAATCGGCTTTCCCGCTGCGAGCGCGCCACGCGCAGCGGAAACGAAATCGTCGGAAAAGCGAAAGTGCCGCGCTGCCTCCACCTGGCCGCAGGCATGGATCATGCGAATGGCAATATCCGCCTGTTCGGGCGTGAAGGCGGTAAGATCCGCTTCCTCACGGATGATCGCAAAGGAGCGCTCATAGATCGCATCGCCACTGCGGATATAGTCGTAAGTCGTCATGTCTCGTCCTGTCGGAGCGCCGCGACAATCCTGTCCTTGCCCAATCGGACAAGCAAGCTGCGGGCATTTTCTCCGGGCTTATGTTCTTTTTCATAAAGGCGGGCAAGCCTGGAAAGGCTGGACTTTTGCTGATCGATGGTCAGCTGCGCATCGGGAAGGGCTGAAGCCTTGGCCTGATAGCCGAAGGAAAAACCTTCCGACGTGCCGGAAAAGGCAAGGAGCGCAGGCGCGGGATGGGCGCAGCCTTTGCCGCAACCGGAAAGATGTAAGGTGAAGGAGCCGTCGAGCATCGTGCCGCACTCTTTGGCTGCGAACTCGGCGAGCGCTCGAACCGGAGCATAAGCCGATGCGCAGGATGGCGCACCCGCGCAAACTGCTATTGCGGTCCGAGGGTCATTGTCGCTGACGATGAGACCCGCCGTCTCGGCGTAATCCATAAGCGCCGCGCATGCGTGGTGACGCCCAAGCGCATAGAGCCCGTGCGACGGACCAGGCCGGATGGACTGAACGCCGAGATCGACCGCAATCTTGCACAGCACAGACAGCGCTTCCGATGTGATCTGCCCGAAAGCCGGGGCGATAACGGCGACGCAGAGACGATCGCTGAGGGTCCACAGTCTGCGCTCGTCGGTTTGCTTCGGTATCCCGACGTCATGCGTTGGGACGCGGACGTCTGATGCGATCGGCATGAGACGATCTCCGCAGACATCTCGCGCAATCGCGATATCCAGATCGCGCCCGCGCGCATCCGGGCCTTGCTCCGCCAGATGACTGAGGAGGTCGATCACGCAATCCGCGGCATCTTCCGTTCGCACGGCGCCTGCGAGCAGCGCCTTCTCTTCCGTACCGCCCAGCATCAACAGCCAGAGTATGGCGCCGTCCCGCTGGACCGCTTTGAGCCTGATATCGGCGAGCAGCCCACCCATCGGAGCCACACCACCGCCATCGACGATGACCGACATCTTCGCGGCCAGCTTCGTATCGAGATCAAGCACCCTGGCCTTTTGGCTGATGAGTTCAAGGATCGGTGCAGGATTGGCGACTTCGCTGTCGTCCATCCCGGCAATCGGTGAGGCTTCCACAGCAAGCCCCTGCCGCAGTGGCAGCTGGAGCGCCAGCACATCATGCTCCAGTTCAACAGCGCTTTCGGCTGTCAATCCGCGAAATTGAAGGCTGCCGCGAGCGGTCACATCCAGAAGCCCATTGCCGTGGCGGCGGGCGAGATCGCCGAGACGGTCGAGATCGCTTGACGACAGCGGAGCGGTAAAGGCCACGCGCGACAACAGTCCATCGCCCGTCTGCATGGGGGCGGAGAGAGCAGGGCAGACGCCTCTGCGAGAAAAGGGCTGGACCGGGGCGAGCGGGTTCATGCAGAGACCCTCTCGGACGAGCGCGGAGCGATCAGCATTTCCAGTTCAGCATCCACGGCGTTGCGACGGCTGTGCCAAAGGTTGCGGTGGCGTGCAGACAGGAAGCGTTCCGCCATCAATTCCGCAGCCTTGGGGTTTTCCCGCAAAATGAAATCGCGCACCTCTTCATTGCCGAAATAGGCATCGTAGAGCGCTTCGATCAGCGACGAGGAAACAGCTTGTGTGGTTTCGGCAAAGCCGATCAGCCGATCGACGGTTTCTGCAAATTCAGCCGCGCCGCGTGGACCGTGGCGCATCTGTCCGGCGATGAAGCGCGGATTGACGGCACGGGCTCGCACCACGCGGGTGATTGCCTGGGCGATGGAGCGCGCACGCGGCCGGGCAGGATCGGTCGTATCCAGCGCCACCACGTCAGCCGCCTGTCCGAGCTTTGCCTTGGCGGCGGCAAAGCCGCCAATGAAGGCGACGTCGGACGAACCGTCCAGAAGATCACGGCCCGGATCGTCGCCGGTATGAACCAGAAGTTCGGCGCGTTCGACTTGGGCAGCAAAGCCTGAATCGGAAAGGATCGACAGGCCATCTGCCCCGCCAAAGGCGTGGCTGGCCGCGTCCAGATAGGCTTGGCCAAGCTCCTCCCGTTCATCCCAATCGCCGCTTGCCAAGGCCTCTTCGATGCCGGCGCCATAGGTGCCAGGAGCCGAGCCAAAAATGCGTGCCGGAACATGACCGAGAGAGGCCGTTTCCTCCGCCAAGGGATTGTCGCCTGGAGACTCTTCGCGTGAAGCAATCGTCCTTGCCGCCGCATCGAGAAGGGCAATCAAAGGCGGGAACATATCGCGGAACAGCCCCGAAATGCGGAAGGTCACGTCCACCCGCGGGCGTCCGAGCTTGGCCGGCGGCAAAACTTCGATGCCGTTCACCCTGCCGGTCGCCTGATCGTAGATCGGACGCGCACCCATCAGATGCAGTGCCTGACCGACATCTTCGCCGCCATTGCGCAACGACGCGGAACCCCAGAGATCGAAAACCAGATGCCGCGGCCAGTCGCCATGGCTTTGCAGGTGATGACGGAGCACCTCTTCGCCCGCTGCCTTCCCAAGCTCGAAGGCCGTCGGCGTTGGCATGGTGCGTGGATCGGCGGCATAGAGATTGCGCCCGGTCGGCAGCACATCCAGTCGTCCGCGTGCGGGTGCACCCGAGGGGCCCGGCACGATATGATGACCATCCAGCGCCGCCAGTAGTGCTGCCTTTTCTTGAGCAGCACTTTCACGCCTCAAGGAATCCGGCTCATCACTCGCGCAGCGCCCGAAGACGTGCTGGCCGTCCTTGATGGCAAAATCCTTCAGGTCGCACAGAAAGGCATCGATTCGGGTGAGTGCTGAATCCGCATCCTCTTCCACGCCGATACCGGCGTCGGCAGCAAGTCCCGTCTCGAAAGCCTTCTCGACAATCAGCTTTGCCAGACGGTCGCGGCGACGGCGATCAAGCCCATCGGCCTGGGCATATTCGTCGACCAGTTGTTCAAGCGCTGCCTGCTCCGGCGAAAGACCGGCGGAAACAAGTACGGGGGGAATGTGCCCGATCGTCACCGCAGCGATCCGTCGCTTGGCGACGGCAGCCTCACCCGGATTGGACACGATGAAGGGGTAGATGACCGGCAGGGATCCGGTCACGATTTCGGGAAAACAGGTCTGTGACAGAGCGACCGTCTTGCCCGGAAGCCATTCCAGCGTGCCGTGAGCGCCGACATGGATGATCGCATGCGCATCGAAATCCTGCTGCATCCACGCACCGAAAGCCGCAAGCGCGTGGCGCGGCGGCAAGGCCGGATCGTGATAATCCACCCGCCTGTCGGCTTGGCGCCCGCGGTCTGGCGCAAGCGCGACGACGACGGAACCGAAGCGGGCGGCGCGGAAGCGAAAGGCCTGATCAACGATAGCTTCATCGTCAGCGGCATCGCCCCAGGCCGAAGCCATTCCAGCGCGCGCCTGTTCTGGAAGCGCGTCGAAATAGGTTCGGTATCGGATGAGAGGAAGAGCGGCCGTCTCCGTCTCGATCCGATCCAGAAGCTCCCGAGGGGTGGCCGGAATATCGCCGACCGCATAACCCGAACCCTGCAGATCGCGCAGCATCTCCAGCACGCTTTGCGGTACGTCGAGACCCACGGCATAGCCCGTGCGACCGGGTGCGGCACCGGGATAATCCGGCATCAGGACGACAAGACGTCTTTCCTCGGTCATAGCCTGCGTCAACCGAAGGAAGGCGGCTATACGACGAGCGACCTGCTCGACCCGGTCCGGCTCGGGAGCATTGATCAGCGCCTGGCGCCCGGCAGGATCGGCCTGTTTGAAGGAGATCGCACCCGCGAGAATACGTCCATCGAGTTCCGGCAAGACCACATGCATGGCGAGGTCGGATGGATTGAGGCCCTGCATGTTTTCTGTCCAGCCATCACGCCGTGTCGTGGCCATGATCACCTGAAACACCGGCACGCCCAGCCGGTCGAACAGGCTCTTGCCGTCCTGATCCGTCTGGCTGGCAAAGGCAGTGGCTGCGACGATGGCTGCGGGTTTCAGCGGTACCAGTGCGTCCTCGAGAAATCGGATCGCGCCGCCATCCTTCAGGCCGCTGACAAAGATCGGCAGAGGCGCGAAACCGCGGGATTTCAGCGCCTCGAAGAGCGCATCAATCGGCGCAACATCGGCAGCCAGAAGCATGGAACGGTAGAAAAGAATGGGAAGTCTTGGAGCTTCGGGGACAAAAGCCGCGAGGGCGTCATCCACATGGACGGCGCCAAGACCCGGGAGATAGAAGCCGGATTTCGGCAGCGGTTCCGGCGTGAAGCCAGGCCAGACATTGGTTTTAGCAAAGGCGGCAAGGCCTTCTGAAAGGCGACGCATGTTCTGCGGGCCGCCTTCGCGAAAGAAAGAGAGGATCGAGGCGAGCCACGTCTGGTCGATTGTGGATTGCGCCTCGAGCTTTTCGTCGCGCTCGCTGCACTCACCGGGCAGAAGCAGGAGCTTGATGCCGCGCCTGCGTGCCATCATCGCCAACTGATCGACGCCGTAGCGCCAGCGGTCCGCCCCACCCAGAATCCGGATAAGGATAAGTTTGGCATGTTCCGCCGTCTTTTCGATCCAAAGGTCGACGGACATGGGATGTCGAAGGTCGGAAAGATTGGCGACGCTGAGCGAAACGCCTGAGTCGTCGGGCCAGGCGCGCTGCAGACCTGCAAGGTCGCTGGACGAGAAAGACAGCACCACCACATCCGCCTGGGGCTGGTTGAGATCAACCGGCTCGATCAGGTCGTCCAGCGACGAAGATGTGGTGGCGAGTATATGCATGATGCGTCAGGCAGCCAGCATCTGTTCGATTTTCTCGCGGTTGAGGCCTTTTTCGCCAATCACCACAAGCGCCGAACGGCGCACTTCGCCCGCAGCCCAGGGGCGATCGAAATAGTGGTTGACGCGCGAGCCGACGGCCTGAACCTGCAAGCGCATGGGCTTGGAGGCGACCTCTACGAAGCCTTTGATGCGCAGGACATTCTCGGAGGCCGCCGTCTGGGCGATACGCTGAGCCAGCGCCTCAGGATCGGACACCGCGCCAAGCTCGACGACGAAGCTGTCGAACTCGTCGTGATCGTGGTCTTCTTCGTCGTCATGGTGGGTATGGCGGTTTTCGATATCGTTCTCGACCGCAAGCCCAAGACCGATCAGAACCGCAGGATCGATCTGGCCATGCGATGCGACAACGATTTTCGCAGCCTTTGGCAGATGCTCCGTGATGTGTGCCTTGGCGCGCTCCAGACCATCCGCATCGAGAAGATCACCCTTGGTCAGCACGATCAGGTCGGCGCAGGCGATCTGGTCTTCGAAGACTTCCTCGACAGGATCGTCATGATCGAGCGCTTCGTCATTCGCACGCTGGGCGGCCAGCGCATCCATGTCATGCGACACCATGCCTTCTGCGAGCGCTGCGCCATCGGCCACCGCAATGACGGCATCGACGGTGACGCGGCTCTTGATCGCCGGCCATTGGAAGGCCTGGACGAGGGGTTTCGGCAGTGCGAGGCCGGAGGTTTCGATCAGGATATGTTCGACCCTGGGCTGGCGGCTGAGGATCTGTTCGATGGCCGGCTGAAAATCATCGGCGACCGTGCAGCAGATGCACCCATTGGCGAGCTCGACGATATTTTCTTCCGGGCAGCTTTCGATGCCGCAGCCTTTGAGGATTTCGCCATCGATGCCGACATCGCCGAACTCGTTGACGATGATCGCCAGTCGCTTGCCATCGATCTTTTCAAGAAGGCCGCGCAGCAGCGTGGTTTTGCCGGCGCCCAGAAAGCCGGTGACGATGGTGCAGGGAACGCGCTCTAGCGTGGTCATGATGTCTCCTCGACGAAATTCAAAGGTGGGATGCGCGCGACCATGCCGCGCTTCAAACTATCGGGACGGCCGCGCCAGGGCATCAGTCCATCGGTGGACGTGGAAAGCAGGCGCGCACCAGTGATCAGATCCTCGGCGTTTTCAGGCGTCAGACCGCCAAACACATAGGACCAGCCGTCGGCTGTGCGCATTGCGGCGCTGGCACCGCGCTTGCAATTGGCAAGGCAATTGACGCTGCGCACCTCGACATTTGCATCAGTGCCAAGTGCGATCGTCGCTTGCGCGAGAAGCGCACCGGGACGCGGTTCCGCATTCGGCTCCGCCTCGTCGCGGCAGCTGCGACAGACATAAACGACCAGGCCGGACGCTTCTCGCGTGTCGGTTGATCCTTCAGTCCGTGACGATGTTGAGGTAATATCCAAACCGTATCCGCTTCCGCCATTCAAACATGCAAGGGGTGCGGATGCCGAAGACGGAATGCGAGACAGCGCAAACCGAAACTCGGCGAGACCGACTGACCGGAGCACCCCGCCCGGCAGACGTTTTGTTCTGAAACGGCAGGTCTCCTGGCTTGCGGCTTGAATGAGCGCCCTTGCACCGCCTTCCCGGATCGAAATCCAGTGGCTTTACGGTGTGGGCTCGCCGCTTACAGTTGCGGGGGCAGCCACGGATTGACCCGAAGAGCGGGCGGAACCGTGTTCCCTCTTAGCTTTTCCCGTTGCCGGAAAAAGACCGTCAGTGCCTTACCTTTACGGGCAAGCCGCGCCTTGGTCAATGCAGGCATCGTTACGCCTCTCATAGGCTCCATTGCGGAGGAGGGCGTTTTGACTATAGTCGCCGCTTCTAAAAACGGCTCGGAAGGACGTGGGACATCATGACACGCGAGATCAGCGACAGCGAGGCCGCCCGCCACCGCGAAAAGATGGTGAACCGCAAGAGCGTGCAGGATGCGGAAGTGGCCGAAAAGACCATCGAGAAGGGTCTGCTGATGGTCAATACCGGTCCCGGCAAGGGCAAGTCGACGGCCGCTTTCGGCCTTGCGCTTCGGATGCTCGGCACGGGCAGACGGGTCGGCATCGTTCAGTTCATCAAGGGTGCGTGGTCGACCGGCGAGCAGCAGGCGCTGACGATTTTCGGCGACCGGGTGGAATGGCGCACCATGGGCGAAGGTTTCACGTGGGACACTCAGGATCTGAAGCGCGACGTCGCCGCAGCCACGAAAGCCTGGGATGAAGCCAAACTCCTGATGGCCGACGAAACGATCGGTCTTATGGTGCTGGACGAGCTGAACATTGCGCTGCGCTATGACTATCTCGATCTGACGGAGGTCGTCACCACCTTGCAGAGCCGCCGCCCCGATCTCCACATCATCGTCACCGGCCGCAATGCCAAGCCTCTCATGATCGAAGCGGCCGACATGGTGACGGAGATGACGCTCGTGAAGCATCACTTCAAGGCGGGCGTCAAAGCCCAATCCGGCATCGAGTACTGATCCATGGCCGCCAGATCCATCATGTTTCAGGGAACCGGCTCGGATGTCGGCAAGTCGCTGATGGTGGCCGGTCTGGCGCGCGCCTTTACCCGGCGCGGACTTTCCGTGTTGCCCTTCAAGCCGCAGAACATGTCCAACAACGCGGCGGTCACAGCCGATGGCGGCGAGATCGGCAGGGCGCAAGCTCTACAAGCGCGCGCGGCCGGCGTGCCGCTGTCGGTACATATGAACCCGGTCCTGTTGAAGCCTCAGAGCGAAACGGGTGCGCAGCTCGTGGTTCAGGGAAAAATTCTCGGCAATGCGAAAGCAGCCGACTATCAACAGATGAAGGCCGGGCTGATGCCCCGGGTGCTGGAGAGCTTCGAGCATCTGAAGACCCGCGCTGATCTGGTGCTGGTTGAAGGCGCCGGCAGCGCATCGGAAGTCAATCTGCGCGCCAACGACATTGCCAATATGGGCTTTGCCCGGGCAGCCGATGTTCCCGTGATCCTGATCGGCGATATCGACCGGGGAGGGGTTATTGCCAGCCTCGTCGGCACGAAGACGGTGGTGGATGCGGACGACGCCTCGATGATCGAAGGCTTCATCGTCAACCGTTTTCGCGGCGATCCTTCGCTGTTCGACGAAGGCATGCGCATGATTGCCGAGCATACTGGCTGGAGCTCCATCGGCCTCCTGCCGCATTTTGCCGAGGCGGCCCGTCTGCCTGCCGAAGATGCGCTGGGTTTAATCGGCACCGGCCAATCGAAGCCCGGCGCGAAAATCCGCATCGCCGTACCGATCCTCCCACATATCTCCAACTTCGACGACCTCGATCCGCTCGATATGGAGCCGGATGTCGAACTGGTGCGCGTGCGTCCTGGGACAGCTATTCCCGGCGATTGCGCTCTCATCCTGCTGTGCGGATCGAAATCCACGATTGCCGATCTGGACGTCTTGAAACAGGCCGGTTTCGATATCGACATCAAGGCGCATCTTCGCCGCGGTGGCTTCGTGCTTGGCCTCTGCGGCGGCTATCAGATGCTTGGACGTGTCTTATCGGACCCGGACGGCATGGAAGGGCCGCCTTCCACCGTTGAAGGCATTGGGTTGCTCAGTGTCGAAACGGTGCTGACGGGAGACAAGAGGCTGGTGTCGGTCGAAGGGCGGAGCTTCGATGGTCAGGCGTTTTCCGGCTACGAGATGCATGTGGGCGTGACAAAGGGCGATGACTGCAATCGTCCCTTCGCCACGATCGGCAATCACGTCGATGGTGCAATCTCAGCGGATGGTCGCATCTTCGGCACCTATGTCCATGGGTTGTTTGCTGATGACGGACAGCGCAGCGCCTGGCTGCAAAGGCTTGGCGGGCAATCGTCTGCCCTGAATTACGAAGCGCAGGTGGATGCCGTTCTGGATCGGTTGGCGTACCATATGGAGCGCCACCTCGATCTCGACGCGCTGCTGTCTATAGCACGGTAACCAAGGCCAAAAAGCCGAAGAGCCCGATCAACAGCGCATCGGCGACCCGCGCAAGTTTCAGCGCCTGGCGAATATCGGCAGCGGTCAAATTCCGGCGTCCGCCCTCGCCCATGAAGCACGCCTGGATCATCTGTCCGCCATAGGAACGCGGCCCGGCAAGCGCAAAACCAAGCGCACCCGCCAGCGCCGATTCTGGCCAGCCGGCATTGGGCGAACGATGGTGCTTCGCATCGCGCGCGACTGCACGCAGGGCACCTTGCGGCGAAGCCCCCTTGACGAAGACGGCAGCGACGATGAACAAACAAGCCGTCAGGCGCGAGGCAGGGAGATTTACCAGATCGTCTACTCGAGCCGATGCCCAACCAAAAGCCTCGTGGCGCGGCGTGCGGTGACCGATCATGCTGTCAGCCGTATTGATGGCCTTGTAGCCAGCACCGCCTGGTAGCCCGAGCAGACCGAGCCAGAAGGATGGTGCCACAATGCCATCGGAAAAATTCTCCGCCAGGCTTTCGATAGCCGCCCGGCACACCGCCGCCTCATCCAATTGATCAGGATCGCGGCCAACGATCATCGACACGGCTCTTCTGCCGCCTTCGAGGCCTTCGCTTTCCAGCGAGGTGGCCACCGCCTCGACATGTTGCTCCAGGCTTTTTTGTGCTGGAAGCGAAGCACCGACGATGGCGACCAGCAACAAGCCCAGCGGAAGAACCAGAAGGACATTCTGCAAAGCGAGCGCGATGGAGACGGTGACGCCGAGAAACACTACAAGCGCCAGCACGCCTTTGGCTTCACGATTGGAAAATGATCCCTGTTCCCGGTTCCATTTTCTGTCGAGCAGCGCGATAAGCGAACCAATCCATGTGACCGGGTGGCCGATGCGGCGAAACAGCCAGTCGGGATAGCCGACAAGGCGTTCGATCAGAAGCGACAGGAAAGCGAGAGCAAAGAACATGGGCGATACGGGACCGGTGACTATGCAGGCTGCGATCCGTCATGGTGGCGATCTGGGGCAGGCGCGGGCGTCTTTTCCGCTGGCACCGGAACCCTGGATCGACCTTTCCACAGGGATCAATCCGCATTCCTATCCGCATTCTCCCGTTCCTGCCAGCGCCTTTGCCCGCCTGCCCGAACCTTCTGCCTTGAACCACTTGAAGGAAGTCGCCGCCGCAACCTTCGGCGCGCCCTCTGCGGCGCACATTGTCGCTGCACCCGGAACGCAGATGTTGATGCCGTTGCTGGCAGAACTCGCCCTGCAACGAGTTGCAAAACGAGCCGCGGTTCTCACACCCGCTTACGCAGAACATGCCAGAACGGCCCGAATGGCAGGCCTCGACGTTGCGGAGGTGTCGACGTTCTCGGACCTATCCGACTTCGACTACGCCGTCGTCATCAATCCAAACAACCCGGATGGCCGGGTCATCGGGCGGGGCGACCTTGTAGCTCTTGCCGCCGAGATGAGCCGCAAAGGCGGCCTGCTGGTGATTGACGAGGCCTTTATCGAAACCGGCTATGGTGAGAGCCTGGCAGACGCCACTGAGATCGATGGGCTGATCGTCCTGCGATCCTTTGGAAAATTCTACGGAATGGCGGGGCTCCGTCTCGGCTTTGCCGTTGCGGATCCGGAGATTGCCACAAGGCTGGAGCAGCGCCTGGGACCGTGGGCCGTCTCAGGCCCGGCGCTGCATGTGGCAACTGAATCGCTAGCGGACAATGGCTGGCGTGATGTCATGCGACTCCGGCTAAGGACAGACGCTGCGCGTCTCGACGCAATTTTGACGAGCGCAGGTCTCACCGTTGTGGGCGGCACCAGTCTTTTTCGTCTCGTGCGTGATGCACGGGCAGCCGCACTATTCGCCCAGCTTGCGAATCGCGGCATTCTCGTCCGCATCTTCGATGAGCGTCCGAACGATATGCGCTTCGGTCTTCCCGGCACAGAAGCAGAATGGATCAGGCTCCAAGCTGCTCTTTCAGAGCTTTAGATCGCTCCTATCTCCGCTGACAAAAAAATGCTCGGGACAAGCCCGAGCATAATAGGGTCCGGGAGGAGAAATCGGGACCTCAGCCTTTGAAGGTGTAAGCCTCGATCGACTCCGGCTTCATTTCGATGGAGAAGCCCGCCATCTTTGGCGGCATGTAAGCGGCGTTCTGGATATCGCATGGCTCGAAGAAGTGCTCGTGCAGATGGTCGACATACTCGATCACGCGGCCTTCCTTGGTACCGGAGACGATCAGATAGTCGATCATCGACAGGTGCTGCACATATTCGCACAGACCCACGCCACCGGCATGCGGCCAGACGGGCAGATTGTATTTCGCGGCGATCAGCAGAACGGCCAGAACTTCGTTCAGACCGCCCATACGGCAGCTGTCGATCTGCACGACGTCGATCGCACCTTCGGCGATGAACTGCTTGAACATGATGCGGTTCTGGCACATTTCGCCAGTCGCGACCTTCACCGAGCCAATGGCCTGGCGGATCTTGCGGTGACCGGCAACATCGTCCGGGCTCGTCGGCTCTTCGATGAAGAAGGGCCTGCAGAAGGCAAGCTTATTGACCCACTCGATGGCCTGATCGACCTCCCAGACCTGGTTGGCATCGATCATCAGATAACGATCGGGACCGATGACCTCACGGGCGATGGTGAGGCGACGAACATCGTCCTCCAGATCACGGCCGACCTTCATCTTCACGTGGTTGAAGCCCGCATCGATCGCCTCATGGCAGAGGCGGCGAAGCTTCTCGTCGCTGTAACCGAGCCAACCGGCGGAAGTGGTGTAGCAGGCGTAACCCTCGGCTTTCAGGATATCGACGCGCTTCTTCTTGCCCGCTTCCGCCTTCTTGAGGATGGCGAGCGCATCCTCGCGCGTCAGAACGTCGGTCAGGTAGCGATAGTCGACGATGTCGGCGATCTCTTCGGCGCTCATATCGGCAACGAACTGCCAGACAGGCTTGCCAGCCTGCTTGGCGAGCAGATCCCAGACGGCGTTGACGACGGCACCGGTGGCAAGGTGCATGGCGCCCTTATCCGGACCGATCCAGCGCAGCTGGCTGTCGCTCGTCAGGTGGCGCCAATATTTGCCTGGGTTCTCGATGACGGTGGCGAGATCGGTTCCAACAACCAGATGACGCATCGCCTTGATCGCCATGCAGCAGATGTCGTTACCGCGACCAATGGTGAAGGTCAGTCCGTGCCCCTTCAGTGAAGGCTCATCCGTATCGAGAATGACGTAGGCCGCGGAGTAATCCGGATCTGGATTCATCGCATCCGAGCCGTCAAGGCTCTGTGAGGTGGGGAAGCGCAGATCGAAAACGCGCAGGTCGGTAATCTTGGTCATGGCCGTTTACTCGCGGTCAGGGGTCATTGAATATGAGAGGCTCGTCGGTCGTTCAGGCCACTTCCACCATGCCTTTGATGACGCCGGCGCGCGGGTCGGTCAAGCCGGCGAAGTTGGCTGGCACTTCGGCGAGCGTCATGCGGTGGGTAATGAGAGCGTCCGGCACGCGACCGTCACGCAGGGCTTGCAGCACCCGCTCGAAATCTTCCGGCGTGGCGTTACGGCTGCCAAGCAAGGTGGTCTCGCGCTTGTGGAATTCCGGGTCATTGAAGCTGATATCGCTGGCAACGATGGAGACGAGAACATAGGCCCCGCCATGGCCTACGAAGGAGAAGCCGCGCTCCATGGCCTTCGGATTGCCCGTAGCGTCGAAGACGACATCGAAGAAGTTGCCTTCGGTAATCTCGCTCAGACGATCCTTGTCGCCTTCGCCAAGCTGGACGATATTGGCGACGCCGAGATGATCACGGCAGAAGGATAGCCGGTCTTCGCGGCTGTCGATCATCGTTACCGTCGCGCCATTCATCACGGCAAAGACCGCAACGGCCATGCCGATCGGACCGGCACCGACGATCAGCACATGCTGGTCCTTTTCGACCGCGCCGCGACGGACCGCATGCGCGCCGATTGCCAGGAACTCCGTCATGGCGGCCTGATCGAGGGAGAGACCTTCCGCCTTCAGCACGAATTGCTGCGGCACGCTCAGATACTCCACCATGCCGCCATCGCGATGCACGCCGAGCACGCCGATGTTACGGCAGCAATTGCTTTTGCCCTTCAGGCAGGCACTGCAATGGCCGCAGGACATGTAGGGAATGATGGTGACGATATCGCCGTTCGAAAGGCTGCTACCCTGCGGCGCTTCCTCGACCGTACCGGAGAGTTCATGGCCCATGATACGCGGATAGGAGAGGTAGGGCTGGTTGCCGGTGAAGATGTGCAGATCCGTGCCGCACACACCGATACGGCGAATGCGGACAAGAACTTCATTCTCCGCGCGTGGTGGCTTCGGCAGTTCCTTGGAAACGAGGAGACCGGGTTTGTCGCAAAAGATCGCCAGCATGAATCACCTGTCCGAAAGAGAATAAAAATCGATGGCGTTTCCGCCGAAAACCTTGGCGTGGTGCTCTTGGGGAACCACATCCCGGCAAAAATCCAGCCATCCCTGATAATCGCCAGCCAGCCGGATCACCGGCCAGTCACTGCCGAAAATCACCCGCTCCGGACCGAACAGTTCCAGGATCGTTTCAGCATAGGGCCGAACCGCTTGCGCCTTCTGATCCCCGCGCTCCACCAGAAGACCGGAAAGCTTGCAGTGAACGTTGGGCAGCGCGGCAAGAGCGGCCATGTCTCTCCGCCAATCCACATAATGACCTGTCGCGATCTTGGGCTTCGCGCCGTGATCGATGACGATTTTCAATGCCGGGTGACGGCTGGCAAAACGCAACAGACAGGGCAGATGCGGCGGCAGGACCAGAGCATCGAAAACGAGGCCATTCTCGATCAGCGCTTCGACAGCAGGGTCAAGTGCCGCATCGTCGATCCACTGAACGTCGGCAATATCCTGCAACATCGGACGCACGCCTTTCAGCGCAGAATGGGAGGCAAGTCGGGCGATTTGCTGCGGCGCATCCGCCGCCTTCATATCCACCCAACCGACGACACCCTTGATGAAGCTGTTGTCATCAGCAAGCGCCAGCATGAAATCCGTGTCGGCAGCGCTTTCCATCGTCTGCACCAGCACTGTGCCGGACACACCTGCCTTCTCCAGCAAGGGCTGGAGATCTAAGGGCAGGAAGTCCCGGTAGATCGCCTCAAGCGACGCTGGCGGCCACTGGCCCTGCCGGTCTTTCAGCAGCCAGAAATGCTGATGGGCATCGATGAGCATGGCGTCAGCCCTTTGCCCCTGGAACGGGTGAACCTTCGGCGATCAGACCGCGGCGGTGCAACTCGGCCCAGAACGCGTCCGGAATGTCCTGCTCGAACCAGGCGGTGTTGGAGGTCAGCTGCTCTGCATTGCGCGCGCCGGAGACGACGGTCACCGAGGCGGGATGGGCAAGAGGGAACTGCAGTGCGGCCGCCTGAAGCGAGACACCCATTTCCTCGCAGACATCATGCAGTGCATCCACACGTGCCAGAAGCTCGGGCGGTGCGTCCTTGTAATTGAACTTGCGATTACCGGCCAGAATGCCGGAGTTGAAGGCACCGGCAACCACGATACCGACACCCTTTTCGGCGCAGGCATTCATGAAGCCCAGGCTCTGCTGCTCGAGCAGCGTGTAACGACCGGCGAGCATGGCTGCGTCGATGTCGAACACCTCCATGGCATCGCGAACCACTTCCCACTCGTTGACGCCGAGACCGACGGCTTTCGTCGAGCCTTCGTCGCGCAGCTTTCCGAGCGCCTTGAAGCCACCGCCCGTCGTCAGCTGATCCCAATAGTGCTGGTGCTTGTCGCCGTGGGTGTAAGGGCCAATGTCGTGGATATAGAGAATGTCGGGCTTGAGAACGCCGAGACGCTGCTGGCTTGCCTCGAAGGAGCGCATGATAGCGTCGTAGGAATAGTCGTAGAGCGGCCGGAAGGGGAGCGGTGCGACATAGGTATCTTCTTCCGGTCCGACGGTTTCATCCGGCACCATGACACGGCCGACCTTGGTGCTGAGCGTATATTCGCTACGGTCATGCTCGGTTACCATGGTGCCGAGACGGCGCTCGGAGCGGGTATAGCCATAGAAGGGCGCGGTATCGAAATAACGCATGCCGCTGTCCCAGGCCTTGTCGAAAGCGCCCTTGGATTCCTCATAAGGCGTGAGGCGATAGAGGTTGCCCATCTGCGCGCAGCCGAGACCCATGATGGTCACTTCGACATCTCTATGGGGCAGTTTGCGTTTATCGGAGACCTTCATGGCGGGCACTTTCACATTTGTCGTTTGGTGGAGATGGCCGCACACGATGCGACCATCCGCTTTGGTCTTCTCAAAAAGAGTTCCTGTCACGCCCAAGACCAGCTCAGGCGTGGCAAAAGACGTTGTTAGTACAGAACGTTCTTGGCTTCCGGCTTGTCGATGTTTTCCTTGGTGACGACGACGACACCGGTATCGACGAACTTCTCGACCTTTTCCTTCTTGATAAGCTTTTCGACGGTTTCAACGCCCTTTTCGCCCATCTGGTAGGACCCCTGTACGACGATCGCAGACAGCGTGCCGTCCTTGACGAAGTTCTGCAGATCTTCGTTACCGTCGAAGCCGATGGCAACGACCTTGCCAGCCTTGCCGGACTGCGCAAGCGCGCGGCCAACACCGATTGCGGTCGGCTCGTTGGCGCCAAAGATGCCCTTCAGATCAGGGTTGGCGGCCAGAACGTCGGTGGTCTGGTTCAGAGCGGTCGCCATCTGGGACTGAGAGTAGTAAGGGCCAACGATCTGGAGCTTGGAATTGGCCTTGATGTAGTCGACGAAGCCACCGACGCGACCGATTTCAGAACCGGCACCGGCAACGTACGACATGACGGCAATCTTGCCTTCCTTGCCGACCTTCTTGATCATTTCTTCGGCGGCAAGCTCACCTGCCTTCTTGTTGTCGGTCGCCAGGAACGACTGGTAATACTGCTCGCCACCCTTGGCCAGCTGTGAGTCGATCAGAACGACAGGAATGCGCGCTTCCCATGCCTTCTTGACGGCTGGCAGAAGAGCGTCCGGATCGGACGGTGCAAGCACGATGCCGTCCACCTTACGGTTGACGGCGTTTTCCACCATGTTCACTTGGTCGGCAATGGCGGATTCGGATGCCGGACCCTGGAAGGTCATCGTTTCGCCCTTGGCGTTCTTCATCGCAGCGTCAGCGCCCTTCTGGACGTTCTGCCAGAATGTCGAGTTGACGGTCTTGACGATGACGGCGATTTCGCCGGCCTGAACCGCGGAAACGCTCCAAAGCGCGATCACGGATGTCAAAAGAACAGTGGTCAGTTTCTTCATGTCTTCCTCCATTGTACCGGCGAAGGGAGAGCTCCTCTTCTCGACACCGGCTGTCCCGCGGATAGGGTCCGCACCCTTTTCAGACGCTTAGCAGTGCAATCAGCGGCGATTGCGCAACTGGTCGATCCAGACTGTCATCAAGATGACGAGGCCGATGATGATCTGCTGTGTAAAGGCAGAGACCCCGTTCATGTTGAGACCGTTGCGCAGGATACCGATGACGAACGCACCGATTGCTGTCCCTGAAATCGTTCCGACGCCGCCGATCAGCGAGGTACCGCCGATGACGGCGCTGGCGATGGCATCAAGCTCGTACATGACACCTTCGTTCGGCTGTGCGGTGACGAGGCGCGACATCAATACGCAGCCCGTCAGACCAGCAAGCGTGCCGGAAAGAACGTAGGTGAAATTGGTGACGCGGGCGACATTGACGCCGGAGAGGCGAGCCGCTTCGGCATTGGAGCCGACCGCATAGATGTGGCGTCCGAGAACCGAGCGGTTCAGCATGAAGGCCACGGCAAGAGCAATGACGACCATCAGGATGACGGGGTAGGGAATGCCCGGGAAGACCACATTCGGGAACCCATCGTCACCGATATTGACGATGCGGAAAAGGGCACCGTTGCCAAGTTCGCCGAAGGATTCGCCGAGACCCGAGACGGCACGAGCACCGGTGATCTGCAGCGCCACGCCACGGGCAATCAACATCATGCCAAGCGTTGCGATGAAAGGCGGCAGCTTGAAGCGCGTGACGAGGAAGCCGTTGATCAGACCGCAAAGCGAACCCGTCAAAATGCCGAGGAACATGCCGACCGGAACCGGCATGCCGAGTTCCTTGACCGCCAGTGCTGCGACCACGCCGGCCAGTGCCAGAACCGAACCAACGGACAAGTCGATGCCGCCGGTGATGATGACGCAGGTTGCACCAATACCCAAAAGCGCGATCGACGTGACCTGCAGAGCGATCGTCATGGCGTTGTTAACGCTAAAGAAGGCGCTGCTGGTGGCCGAAAACACAATAGCCAGCACCACGAGGCTGCCGAGTGCGGCAAACTTCTGAATGATGTCCTTCTGTCTGTCGCTGAGCGAGGGGGTCTTAACGGGTTCTGGTGATTTCGACATGTCTTACCTCATTGCGCCTTGCGGCTATAGCCGGAGGCATAGCGCATGATTTCTTCTTGATTGGTCTTGGCCGTTTCCAGCACGCCGGTGATGGTTCCCTCGTGGAACACCGCGATACGATCGGTCAGCCCCAACACTTCGGGCAGTTCCGAGCTGATGAGGATGACGCCAATGCCGCGCGCGGCAAGTTCATCCATGATCTTGTAGATGGCGAACTTCGCCCCGACATCGATGCCGCGGGTGGGCTCATCGAAGAACAGGATGCGCGACTGGCGGAACAGCCACTTGCCGATGATGATCTTCTGCTGGTTGCCGCCGGACAGAAGGCGAACCGTCTGCTTGATCGAAGGCGTGCGAACATTCAAGAGATCGACATAATGCTTTGCGACCTCGTCGTGCTTCTTGAAGTCGATCAGACCGAAGCGGTTGGAGACCTCGTCCATATTGGCAAGCGAGGTGTTGGCAGCAACCGACATCTTGATCGCCAGGCCGTCGCTCTTGCGGTCTTCGGAGAGGTAGGCAAGCCCCTGTTCGATGGCGTCCTGCGGCGACTTGATCGTCAGCTCGCGGCCTTCAAAGGTGATGGTACCCGCATCGAAAGCATCCGCGCCGAAAATCGCGCGGGCCACTTCGGTACGACCGGCACCCATCAGGCCGGCAAATCCGAGGATTTCGCCACGCCGTAATTCGAAATTGACGTCGTGGAAGACGCCGGTCCGCGTCAGGCCCTTGACGGAGAAGATGACCTCATCCGTAGGCTTCGACGTGCGCTCGGGGAACTTTTCCTCCAGCGAGCGGCCCACCATGCGGGTAACGATGTCATCGACCGTGATCGACTTGAAATCGTCTGTCGAGATATAGCGCCCATCGCGAAGCACGGTGACGCGGTCGACGATCTCGGCCATCTCGTCCAGACGGTGGGAAATGTAAACGATACCGACACCGGATGCCTTCAGGTCGCGGATGACCTTGAACAGCAGGCGCGTTTCCTGCTCGGTCAGCGACGACGTCGGCTCATCCATGATCAGTACTTCGGCATCGAGCGAAAGCGCCTTGGCGATTTCCACCATCTGGCACTGCGCCACGGAAAGGCCGCGCACCAGCGTATCCGGATGAATATCGACGCCGAGGCGATCGAGACAGCGTTTGGCATCGGCACGCAGTTTCTTGCGATCGACCAGGAAACCTTTTCTCGGTTCGCGCGCAAGATAGATGTTTTCGGCAACGCTCAAATGCGGAACGAGATTGAGTTCCTGGTGAATGATGGCGATGCCGGCGGCTTCCGATTCGAGCGGAGAGGCGTACTGGACCTTCTGACCCTTATGCAGGATCGTGCCGCTGGTCGGCTGATAGACACCGCTGATGATCTTCATCAGCGTGGACTTACCGGCACCGTTTTCGCCGCAGACGGCGTGAACTTCGCCGGAGCGCAGGTCGAAACGCACATCGCTCAGAGCCTTGACGCCGGGGAACTCCTTACAGATGTCCTCGAGGCGCAAAAGCGCACCGGACGCCTGAAGTGCGTCATGCCGTGTGTCATCATGGCTCGAAATGGACGATGCGCCTTGCGACATCCGCTACCTCCCAATAGCCGCTCCGTTCTCCCGCAGAGCGCTTCAATGGCGGCAATGGTTAGGCCGCATTTTTTTGGTGGTCAAGCCAATTTGTGATTTTTTGTTCGCAGGTATAGCAATGTCGGAGAAACGGAAACTCACGAATTCCAATAATATTCAATATTTTCAAAGAGATAAAATATATCTTTGCTAATACCTCTCGTAAGGGATACGGTAAGGCCAAATCTCAACCTTTCTTAGAACACCCGTGGACCGCAGATGAATGGTCAGGCCAAAATCCTGGAGCCGAGACGACTTTACCAGCAGGTTGCCGATCAGATCCGCGACCTGATCGACGGTGGAGAGTTTCAGCCTGGAACACGACTGCCTTCCGAGCGGGATCTGGCCCAGAAGCTCGGTGTCTCCCGCCCGTCTCTGCGTGAAGCTCTGATTGCGCTCGAAATCGACGGAAGCGTCGAAATCCGCATGGGCTCCGGCGTTTATGTGTCTACTGAGACAGCGGCCCGACAGGCAAGCACTCGGTCTCTTGGCGATAGCCCTTCGGAACTCATGCAGGCGCGCTCGACACTGGAAGGTGCGACCATCGTTCTGGCGGCGAGCCGAATTGATGAGGCTGCCCTCGTGACGCTGCGAGGAACGCTCGATGAAATGAGGAAGGAGATCGAAGCCGGTCGCAAACCTCTCGATCAGGACAGAAAGTTTCACGCGACCATCGCCGAACAATCAGGAAACACGGTCCTCGCGCGCTTGGTCGGAGATCTCTTCGATGACAGGCACAGCCCGATCTCGACCCAGTTGCGGGTGAGGTTCGAGGACCGCGGCACGTGGACCTATGCGCTGCAGGAACACGAGGCCATTCTGGCTGCACTGGAAAGCCGCGATCCACTGCTGGCACAGGCTGCCATGCGCATTCACCTGGAAAGCTCAAGACGGCGCTGGATCGATACGTAATTCAAGACATGCCTCGGCAGACAATCTGTCGGGAGGAGGAAAAGAGTGACTGAGAACACCGAAGCTACCATTCTGCTGAACACAAAGGACAATGTTGCAGTTGCCCGCCGGCCAATTCCCAAAGACACCGATATCGGGCGCGGAGACCTGAAGGCGCTCGATCTGATCGGGCGCGGGCACAAGGTGGCCCTGAAGCCGATCAGGTCCGGGGAAGAAGTGATCAAATATGGTCAGGTGATTGGCGTTGCCACGCAGGACATCGAGGCAGGGCGCCACGTCCACCTGCACAACCTTGCCATGGTACCATCCGAGCACGCACACCAGTTCAGCGTCGACATCGAAGAAAAGGGCATGCTGCCGGAAGCCGAACGTCGGACCTTCATGGGGTACGATCGTGGCACGGGCGGTGCTGGCACGCGCAACTATATCGGCGTCATTGCCTCGGTGAACTGTTCCGCGACCGTGTCGCGTTACATAGCCGACTACTTCAATAAGGAAGGCGGCCTTGCCGGTTTCGACAATGTCGATGGCGTTGTGGCGCTGACCCATGGAACGGGCTGCGCGCTCAACACCAAGTCCGAAGGCTACCGCCTGCTGATCCGTACGATCCAGGGCTATGCCCGACATCCAAATTTTGGTGGCATCCTGCTGATCGGCCTTGGCTGTGAAACGAACCAGATCGCGCCGATCCTCGAACACTACAAGATGGAAGAGGGCGACCGGCTGCGGACCATGACGATCCAGCAGCATGGCGGCACGCGCAAGACGATCGAAGCGGCCATCGCCAACATCAAGGAGATGCTGCCTATCGTCAACGCGGCAAAGCGCACCGAACAGCCGCTTTCGAAACTGAAGCTGGCGCTCGAATGCGGTGGTTCGGATGGCTATTCGGGGATTTCGGCGAATCCGGCTCTCGGCTACGCTTCGGACCTCATCGTTCGCAACGGCGGCACCACGGTTCTGGCTGAAACACCGGAAATCTACGGTGCAGAACACCTCCTGACCCGCCGTGCCGTCACGCCGGCCGTGGCCGAGAAGCTGCTGCAGCGCATCGACTGGTGGCGGGATTACACCGCCCGCAATGGCGACGAGCTGAACAACAACCCGTCCCACGGCAACAAGCTGGGTGGCCTGACCACCATTCTTGAAAAGTCGCTGGGCGCCGTTGCCAAGGGCGGATCCATGCCGCTGAAAGCTGTCTACGAGTTTGCCGAGACCGTAACAGAGCCCGGCTTCGTCTTCATGGACACACCCGGCTATGACCCCGTTGCGGTCACGGGCCAGGTGGCAGGCGGCTGCAACGTCATCTGTTTTACCACCGGACGCGGCTCGGTGTCCGGCTTCAAACCATCACCCTGCATCAAGATCGCCACCAACTCCGAAATGTACGAACACATGAAGGAGGACATGGATATCAACTGTGGCGACATCGTCACCGGCAAAGAGACCATCGAGGAGGCGGGACAGCGCATCTTCGACCACATCCTTGCCGTCGCCTCCGGCGAGCAGACCGTCAGTGAAATCTACGACTACGGCGACAACGAATTCGTGCCATGGCAGGTCGGTGCGGTGACCTGACGTTTCACATGAAACATCGGACATAAAATTAGGCCCAGGGATCGCTCTCCGGGCCTTCTGCCTTTCTAGGACTTGGATATCAGTGGCGGAAGTGGCGCATACCGGTGAAGACCATCGTCACATTATGGGCATCGGCTGCGTCGATCACCTCCTGGTCGCGCATCGAGCCACCCGGCTGGATGACAGCCGTTGCGCCAGCAGCAATCGCGGCCAGAAGGCCGTCCGCGAAGGGATAGAAGGCTTCCGACGCAACCGCCGAACCCTTCGTCAGTGGCTCGACAAGGCCCATGGCCTTGGCAGCATCTTCCGCCTTCTGCGCAGCGATGCGGGCCGAGTCCACACGGCTCATCTGACCAGCGCCGATACCGGCCGTCTGTCCGTCCTTGGCGTAGATCACGGCATTCGACTTCACGTGCTTGGCAATCTTGAAGGCAAATTTCATGTCTTCGAGTTCCTGCGCCGTCGGTGCACGCTTGGTGACGACCTTCAGATCGAGGTCTTCCACCATGCCATTGTCACGGCTCTGGACCAGTAGGCCACCCGACACCGTCTTGGCAGTGATGCCAGCCGCGCGTGGGTCAGGCAGACCACCGGCGGAGAGAAGACGGAGGTTGGGCTTGCGCGCAACGATCGCCTTTGCCTCTTCCGTTACGTCCGGCGCGATGATGACTTCGGTGAAAAGCTGGATGATCTCTTCTGCCGTTTCCGCGTCCAGCGTCTGGTTCAGGGCGATGACACCGCCAAAGGCAGAGACGGGATCGCAGGCAAGGGCGCGCTTGTAAGCCTCCAGCAATGTGGCACCCGTTGCTACACCGCACGGGTTGGCATGCTTGATGATGGCAACGGCCGGCGCATTCTCAGGCAGGAACTCGGCGACCAGTTCATAGGCCGCATCCGTGTCGTTGATGTTGTTATAGGAAAGCTGCTTGCCCTGCAGCAGCGTGGCTGTCGCAACGCCCGGGCGCTTCTCGCCTGTCAGATAGAAGCCAGCGCTCTGGTGCGGGTTTTCGCCATAGCGCATCTTTTCCTTCAGCGTGCCGCCGATGGCGCGGTAATGCGGCGTCTCTATTGCGAGAGCTTCTGCAAACCAGTTGGAAATGACGGCATCGTAAGCGGCGGTACGTGCATAGGCCTTCGCGGCAAAGCGCTGGCGCAGAGCGTAGGATGTCTGTCCGTCATCGGCCTGCAAGGCTTCCAGCAGTTCCGGATAGTCGGTCGGATCGGTGACTACGGTGACATAGGCATGGTTCTTGGCCGAAGCGCGGATCATCGCCGGACCGCCAATATCGATGTTCTCAACCGTCGTCGGATAGTCACCGCCCTTGGCGCGAACCTCTTCGAACGGGTAAAGATTGATGACCGAAAGATCGATGGCTTCGATGCCGTGAGCGCGCATCGCCTCTTGGTGTTCGGCATCGTCACGAATGGCAAGAAGCCCACCGTGAACATTGGGGTGCAGGGTTTTTACCCGGCCATCCATGATCTCCGGAAACTTGGTGATGTCGGAGACGTCTGTCACCGGAAGTCCGGCGTCGGCAATCGCCTTCGATGTGCCGCCGGTCGACAGAAGTTTCACGCCGAGCTTCACCAGCGCGCCCGCAAGCTCGATAATGTCGGTCTTGTCGGAGACAGACAGAAGCGCGGTGCGGATACGAACTTTGTCGGGTGCGGGGATTTTCTTGGAAACGACGGCCATCGTGGCAACTCCGTAAACGGTGGAGGATGAGCCGGAGAAAGCGCACCCCGGCGGTTGTCGCCGCGTTAGCACAGCTTGGCAGATTAATAAACAGAGCGTGCCGCTTTATCGGCAGCACAACCTTCAAAGAGCGATCAGCTTCTCTGTTCGAGAAGCCAGCGGATTTCCGTGGTTGCCGGAAGCTCAAACGCGACTTCGATCTGCAACGACGGCCGGATGCCGGACACATCTGCCATGAACACGTCTTCGGCAATCGTGACCTGGCGTGCGGGCGCTGAAAAGGCCCAGGCAGTGCCATCCGGTGCCTGCATTATCACCGTTTCCTCATCTTCCTGCGACAGCTCGATCAAGGGATGAACATGAAAACGGCAAACGGCCTCGGCTGGCTCCGGTTGACGCTTCTCATCTATCCTGATCCAGTCTCGTCCCCTGATCTTGGTTCCCGCTTCGTTCAACTCCAACTCGCGCTGGTGCACGTAACCGAGGCTTCCATAACCATCATGAGACGCGGTCAGGATATCCGCGCGCTTCTCATCAATCCGGCGGTCCACCTCCGTCTCGCTGATGCCAGAGACGATGACGGGGCCGAGGAAACGGGAGTGCGAAATCCGGGCCGATGAGCGATCGGCAATGGTGACCGTGGAATGGGCGGCAGTAGTGCGGCTCACCCGCTTGAAGGCGGCTGATGCATATTGCGGGAAGCCGGAATTAACGATGAAGCGGTAACGGCCCGAAGAGAGCTCAAAGGACAAGCAGCCACAATGGGCGTTGCGCGACAATTCGATGGAGGCAGGCTTGCCCGTATCGACGATGACGATCGTATCGCCGACGGCGAGCCGATGATAGGAAATATCCGGGAGCGAGCGTGACGGACGTCCCGAAGTCTCATCATAGCGCAGAACGGATGCAAGCTCGTTGGCAAGCGTTGCCGTGGTGCCGTTGAACAAGGCCAGATCGCCATCCTGATGACGGAAGAAGCGGATCGCAGGGAACATGCGGTCGATGGCAGGCACAAGCCCCGCCGGCACGTCATGACCGAGATTGATGTAGCTTTGGCGAAGCGGCAGGAGATCCAGCAACAGCTCCAGCATGACGCGCGGATTGCGCGAGACATGCCCACCATCGGGCAGGATTTGCCGCTCCATCTCCTGGTCGAGCTTTCTGCCTTGCCGGGCGATTTTTGACGCGCTGTTCGGCATGGAGATGGACGCCATGGCAAGCGCGATGCGGACTTTCAGACGAACTTCACCATCCGGCACATATTTGGCAATGAGACCCAGATAGCCGACATGCAGGCCGATACATCTTAAAAAACGCCGGTAGAAATTGGCATCCGCCTTCTGCAGGATGACCGGCGAGTGGGACAGCCAGGAGGTCAGTCTCTGTGCTGAAAGTTCAGGCGACCATGCTGTGCCACCGATCGTTCGCCCATGCAGGCTCATCCATTCGGCAACATGCAGGCGGGCGCGGTTTCCAGCCTCTTCCGATCTGCTGGCGCGGACATGGCGCAGCCAGCCGAAAGCATGCAGCCGCTCTTCAAATGCAGAAGA
This sequence comes from Agrobacterium sp. GW821-FHT02D03, assembly GCF_059421725.1. Lineage (NCBI taxonomy): Bacteria > Pseudomonadati > Pseudomonadota > Alphaproteobacteria > Hyphomicrobiales > Rhizobiaceae > Agrobacterium > Agrobacterium sp. GW821-FHT02D03. Next base: position 266,115 of record NZ_JBWKVN010000001.1, on the reverse strand, counting down.
GGGCGGATCCAGCAGAAAGGGGGAAACGCCCCCGGTTTCCAAAATCTTCCCCGCCAGGAACAGCCGCCCCTGCACAAGCTCCTGCGCGACATAAGGATCGACCGCGCGCAGATCCGTTGGCGCTGCCACAAGCGCGCTTGGAGCTCTACTGGAGAGCCGCCACAATTGCAGTCGCAAGGGTGCCACCGCAATCATGACGTGGCGCTTGACCGTGCGGAGGAAGTAACCCGCAAGGCTGACACGATTGTTCAGGGAGCTCGCCAAACGTCTGTAATCCTGCCTCGCGGGAGTTAGCTTTAGGGACGACGCATATAAAGCGTTATTGAAGAAGAGCGATAAAATTTCACAAAAAACTTCATATTTTGTAAATGAATGGAGCCCGAAGCGCAGATCGCACGCCCAATCCTTCATCAGGAGGCTGAAAAAACATCAGAGGGGGCTGATGAGACGCTTCGAAAGCCTGTCGCGATCTTTCCCGCAGCGCACTTTGCGCGACATGCGTTGATGCCTCAGGCGGGCGAACCTTTACGCAGAACCGTCGCGTAGAAGCCATCGACACCGCCGAACATGTCAGGAGTCGTGCGCAGATCGCCGTTGGCGTTGATGGCAATCTCCATACCCGGCAAATCTTTCGCGTCGACGGGAACACGTTCGAGGTTGCTGTCGGATGCCAGGACACGCGCCACCATGTCCTCGCCCTCTGAAGGGTCGAGGGAGCAATTGGAGAAGACGATCATCCCGCCATCTTTGACGAGGGTCAGCGCCTGACGCAGCATCTGCTCCTGGAGAGTGGCCAGTTTGGCGATGTCCTTCTCGTCCTTCGTCCAGCTGACATCGGGATGCTTGCGCATTGTGCCGGTGGAGGAACAGGGCGCATCGAGAAGGACAGTATCAAACAGCTCTTCAGGCTGATACTTGAGCATGTTGGCTTCGATCGTTTCGGCTTCGAATCCAAGGCGCTCGAGATTTGAGCGCAGCCGCTTCAGGCGGTTGCCGGACTGATCGAGTGCCGTCACCTTTGCGCCAGCCAAGACAAGCTGGGCGGTCTTGCCGCCGGGTGCCGCGCAGAGATCGGCAACGCGCTTGCCCTTCAAGTCTCCCATAAGGCGCACTGGCATGCTGGCCGAAAAGTCCTGCACCCACCATTCTCCTTCGGCGAAACCGGGAAGCGCTGAAACCTGTCCCTCGAAAGAACCCAGACGCACACTGCCATTGGGCAGTACGGTTCCATTCAGTTCCTTGGCCCAATGGTCCGGATCAGACTTCACCGTCACGTCGATCGAAGAGGGAAGAAGCTGCGAGGCGGCAATGCGTGACGCTGCCTCCTCACCATAGGATTTCACCAGCCTGTTGTAGAACCAGTCCGGAAGAACCGGTACGGCATCGATGGCCGCAATAACCGCATCCTTCTCGCGGCCGAGCCGGCGCAAGACGGCATTCACCAGCTTTACGAAGCGCTTGTTGCGCGGATCGCGGTGCGCCTGTTCCACGGCCAGATCGACAGCGGAGTGATCAGGGACGTCAAGATAGAGCATCTGCGCGACCGCAACGACCAGAACATGATGAAGGGATCGCGCGCCTTGTGGCAGCGGTCCATCTAACATCATCGAGATGGCGGTTTCAATCCTTGGCAGGTGGCGGAGCGCACTGTTGACGATGGCCCGCACCAGTGCCCGATCGGCGAGATTGAGAGAACGATAGGCCGGGTTTCCGTGCTCGGCATCCATCATTCCATCGAGTGACGTCTTCTTGTCGATAACGGCGGAGATGATCTTGGCCGCAGCCATGCGGGCGGAAAGGCCCGGTTTCCACTCCCCATCTGGCCCGCCAGCATCCGAAGACGCTGGCTTTGTCTTTTTGAATTTTGGCCGGGCAGGGGCGTTGGGTGATGTCAAGACCAGGGACCTTTGTGAGACGTGTCAGTGCCACGCCCCGGACTAGTCGTCGGGACAGAGCGTGATTTGCGCACGGCCTTAGCACTTGTTGGCTGATACGTCGATGGTTGGCCGAAGCCTTGCGACATCTCATGGAGCGCCGCGATGCGGTTTTCCGTATTGGGGTGCGTGGAGAACAGGTTGTCCATCCGCTCCCCAGACAAGGGGTTGATGATGAACATGTGCGCCGTCGCCGGATTGCGCTCCGCATCATTATTATGGATGTGCTGAGCAGCACCGGCAATCTTCTGCAAGGCGGAGGCAAGCCACAGCGGATTGCCGCAAATCTCCGCGCCACGACGGTCGGCCGAGTATTCTCGTGTGCGGCTGATGGCCATTTGCACCAGCATGGCCGCAAGAGGCGCAACGATCATCGCAAGCAGAACGCCGATGAAGCCGAGAGGATGATTGTTCTCCCGATTGCCGCCGAAGAAGAAGGCAAAGTTGCCCAGCATGGAGATGGCACCGGCAAGCGTTGCGGTGATCGTCATCGTCAACGTGTCGCGGTTCTGGATATGCGCCAGCTCATGCGCCATGACGCCTGCGACTTCCTGCGGCGTCAGCATTTCCATAAGTCCGGTGGACGCTGCCACCGCTGCATTCTCCGGATTGCGACCCGTCGCAAATGCATTCGGCTGGGGGTTGTCATAGACATAGACCCTCGGCATTGGCAGTCCGGCATTCTGGGACAAATCCCGGATCATGTGAAAGAGCTCCGGCGCGTTGCGCTCATCCACTTCCTGGGCGCGATAGGCGGAGAGCACCATCTTGTCGGAGTTCCAATAGGAGAACAGGTTCATACCGGCAGCAATCACCAGGGCGATCATCATGCCGCCCTTGCCGCCGATCAAAAATCCGACACCCATGAACAGGGCCGTCATGAAGGCCAAAAGCATGGCCGTACGCATCAGATTCATCCAGCATCTCCGTCAAAAGCGATGAAAAGACCCGCAAAGACTTATCAAAGCGGACAGTTTTCTATAATCTGGTTATGAGGAATTGCTTTTCAATATGCCGTGACGAGGGTAAAGCCCATGCAGAACGCCGATAACGATAATGCGAACGCGGACACCAAAGTCCTCTCGCCTGTAGCCCAACGCGCATTGAAGGAAGCGGAAGAACGGCGCCGCAACGCAGAGCAGCTAAAGCTTCCACCTGAGACCGGTGGCCGCGGCGGCGCCGAACCGGTCCGATTTGGCGATTACGAGATCAACGGACGCGCGATCGATTTCTGAGACGTTGTTTTCGAGAGAGCCGCCTCTCATCAGATACCGCCGTAACAGCAGACACGGCTTAGCAATCGTTGATTGATGCGACTGTGCAATCTCAATATGTAGCTCTGAGCGGCCTATTTCAGACTGAAGCGTCACTCCTCCTCAGAAGCATCTGGCTCACTGGATTCCCTTTTTTAAAATGCGAAAGAAGTCCGACGCATATCGCTTGGGAGGCCGTGTCTTGGGCCAGGGCTTTTAAGCTCGTAACGGCTCAATGGGACCCAAGGAGGATGGGCATTTACCCTGATCGCTCGCCTTGAGGTAGGATCTAACGTGCTGATACACTCAGCCTAAGTAAGTCGCCCCAATAAGGGCGACCTATGTAAAAACAATAAAAATCAATAGCTTAGTGAGTCGCGCGGTGTCGTTAACCGCGCTGCTCCAGAAGACGGCAAACGGCTTCGAGCTGCTCAAGCGTCTTGTAGTTGATCCGCACCTGTCCACCATTGCCCTTGTGGCTGATCGCTACGTCAAGGCCGAGGGCGTCCGACAGCGTCCGCTCCAGCGCGACCGTGTCAGAATCTTTCTCCGGCTTGCGCGCATGTACAGGATCGAGCTGGGATCGAATATCATTCTGCGCAATGCGCTCGGCATCGCGCACCGAAAGGCCTTTTGACACGATCGTCTTTGCCAGCGTGGTCGGATCAGACGTGGAGACGAGTGCCCTTGCGTGGCCCGCCGAAAGAGAGCCTTCCGACAGCATGTCGCGGACAGGATCAGGCAGCTTCAACAGGCGCAGGCTGTTGGCCACATGGCTGCGGCTTTTACCGATGATCTCGCCAAGATCGTTTTGCGTATAGCCATGCTCGGCAATCAGCTGCTCGTAGCCCAGCGCTTCTTCGAGTGGATTAAGATCAGACCGCTGAACGTTCTCGACAATCGCGAGTTCAAGCGCCGTACGATCATCGACATCGCGGACGATAACCGGAACTTCGGTAAAGCCGGCGAGCTGCGCTGCGCGCCAGCGACGTTCGCCGGCAATGATTTCAAAACGGTTCTGCTCGACCGTGCGCACCACGACAGGCTGCACGATCCCGTGCTGCCGAATGGAGGCTGCGAGATCCTGGAGTTCGCTTTCGTCAAAATGACGACGCGGGTTGCGTGGACTGCGGGCAATAAACTCGATCGGCACCGTTCGGTCGGCATTGATTGCCCGCTGAGGCTCGCCTACTGGCAAGGGCTGATCCATCTCGCCGATCAAGGCTGCAAGACCGCGACCAAGGCGGCGCTTGGAGAGATCATCACTCATACTATACTCCATATCAATCTTGCAGTTCAGCAGCGCCTCAGGCAGCCCTGCGCAGCCGTTCTCTCTGAATAACCTCTGAGGCGAGCTGCAGATAGGCCTGGCTGCCGGCGCACTTCAAATCATACAGGATGGCGGGCTTACCATAGGATGGCGCTTCAGACACACGCACATTTCGCGGAATGAGCGTATGGTAAACCTTGTCACCGAGATGGGTGCGAACATCGTTGACGACCTGCTGCGCAAGATTGTTGCGCGCATCGAACATCGTTAGCACGATACCTTGGATATCGAGACCAGGATTCACGGTACCGCGAATCTGGTTGACCGTATCGAGCAGCTGGCTAAGGCCTTCGAGTGCAAAAAACTCGCATTGCAGCGGCACGAGCACCGAATGGGCTGTCGCCATGGCGTTCATGGTCAGCAGATTGAAAGAGGGTGGGCAGTCCAGCAAAATGTAGGAATAGGCCATCGCTTCCGGGCTACGCAACGCATTACGAAGCAAGAAAACACGGTTAGCCGCATTCGCGACTTCCATTTCGAAGCCAAGAAGATCCATTGTCGAAGGAATGATATCGAGGTTTGGAACGGCTGTCGGCACCGCCACTTCAGCGACGCTGTTTGCGCCGACCAACAAGTCGTAGGACGATAGCTTTCTCTCTCTGCGGTCAATGCCAAGACCGGTGCTGGCATTGCCCTGCGGATCGAGATCCACCACCAGAACACGCTCGCCAATAGCGGCCAGTGCGGTTGCCAGATTGATTGCGGTCGTGGTCTTACCCACACCACCTTTCTGGTTTGCTATCGTAATGATCCGGTTCTTATCAGACATGGTGAAGCACCTGGCTTTCAAAAATCAGCGCTTTGTCGACAAGTTGTGAATCTCGAGAACGACCGAGTCTTCATCGACTGCACTGCGATGTTTTAGCAGATCAAACGACCATCGACCACGGGCTTTCGTCACCTCCGCCTCATAATCCCGGCCTTTATTGAGATATGCTTTTAGAAGATCATTTTTCTGAGCCCACGGATAAATATAGGATAAGAGAAGGTCCAAGTCTGCGAGAGCGCGTGCCGACACCGCATCACATGAACCAATCGCGTCCGGTGCTGATTCAATCCGAAGGGGGTGAACTGTCCCGCGCGCCCCGGTTTCCGACAAAGCCACACGCAGGAAGGCAGCCTTCTTGTGATTGCTTTCAACGAGATGGACCCAGCCATCCTGGTGCTCCGCAAGGAAAATAGCGGTTATCACACCTGGAAATCCACCGCCGCTGCCAAGATCGACCCAGGTTTGAGACCTGGGTGCCAGTTGGAAGATCTGGGCACTGTCAGCGACGTGCCGAGACCAAAGGTCTTTCAACGTTGAAGGAGCAACGAGATTCGTCGTTGCGTTCCATTTTTTGAAAAGCTCAACGAAATGTTCGAGCCGCTCCTGTGTTTCACGTGAAACACTTTGGCCGTTTAACGTCATAATGGGACTCGTCAGGGATGTATGCGGGTTTTCTCTGTTCGCGTATAAGTCCCTTTCTTAACCAAAGCAAGGATCAGCGAGATCGCCGCAGGCGTCATTCCATCAACTCGCCCGGCCTGGGCGATGTTGATTGGCTTCGTTGCAAGCAGCTTCTGCTTCAGTTCGTTGGAAAGGCCGGACAAGCTACCGAAATCGAAATCTTCTGGTATTTTTCGGCCTTCGTCACGCTTGATGTCGATAATATCGGCGCTTTGGCGCTGCATATAAACTGCGTAACTTGCCTCAATTTCCAGAACTTCGGCAACGCGCGGAGCAAGTTCTCCCAGAACTGGCCAGATTGGTTTCAACGCCTCAAGCGACATGTCGGGATAGGCAAGCAACTCGTAAGCACTGCGGCGCTGGCCATCCTGATTGAGCTTGAGCCCCTGCTTTGCTGCTTGAGTTGGGGTGATCGCCAAGTCCCTGAGTAACGACCTGCCCTCGTCCAGGGCGTCGAGATACTCAGAGAACTTCCTCCCGCGCTCCGATCCGACGATCCCCGTTCTCAGCCCAAGAGGGGTCAATCTGAGATCGGCATTATCAACACGCAGCGAGAGTCGATACTCAGCGCGCGAGGTAAACATGCGATAAGGCTCGGTCACACCCTTGGACGTCAGGTCATCGATCATAACCCCGATATATGATTCTGTCCGACTGAAAATATGCGCATCGACGCCACCAGCAAGCCGCGCCGCGTTGAGGCCGGCGACGAGCCCCTGAGCGCCAGCTTCCTCATAGCCTGTCGTTCCATTGATCTGACCGGCTAGAAAGAGGCCAGGGATCTTCCGACACTCGAGAGAGGGCTTGAGTTCTCTTGGGTCGACATAATCATATTCTATCGCGTAGCCAGGCTGGAGAATATTTACGGTTTCAAGCCCCGGAATGGAATGGATAAAGGCCTCCTGCACACGTGCCGGCAGCGACGTGGATATTCCATTCGGATAGACGGTGTGATCGTCAAGACCTTCCGGCTCCAAGAAGATTTGATGTCCGTCGCGCTCTCCGAAGCGAACGATCTTATCCTCAATAGACGGACAATAGCGCGGACCCACGCCCTCGATCTGACCGGAATACATGGCTGAGAGGTGAATATTATCCTGAATGATCTTATGGCTCTCAGGCGTTGTGCGCGTTACGCCACAATCGATCTGAGGATTGGTGATGCGATCCGTCATGAAGGAGAAGGGGACGGGGTCTTCGTCCGGTCCTTGCTTGTCCAAACCAGCCCAATCAATCGTTCGACCGTCGAGCCGGGCAGGGGTGCCCGTCTTCAGCCGTCCGAGCGTAAGACCCGCGCGTAAGAGGGTCCCGGAAAGTCCCATCGAGGGTTCTTCACCAACACGACCTGCTGGAATCTTTTCGGAACCGATATGAATAAGACCGCGGAGGAATGTCCCGGTGGTGAGGACGACGGCACGGCAAGCGACACGACGACTGTCCGCCAGGACAACTGCTGTGATCTCACCATTTGTGATATCGATATCGAAAGCGTCTCCCTCGATAATGTCGAGGTTTACGATGCTGGAAATTTCTCTCTGCATCGCCTCGCGGTAGAGACGGCGATCGGCTTGCGTTCTTGGCCCGCGGACAGCAGGCCCTTTCTTGCGGTTCAGCATGCGGAACTGGATGCCGCCAGCGTCGGCCACGCGGCCCATCAAACCATCAAGTGCGTCGATCTCTCGGACAAGATGGCCTTTGCCCAATCCGCCGATTGCAGGATTACAGGACATAACGCCGATCGTCTCACGCTTATGAGTAAGGAGCGCAGTGCGTGCGCCGTAACGCGCAGCTGATGCAGCTGCCTCGCTGCCTGCATGGCCACCACCGATGACGACGACATCATAAACCATCGAACTTCCAGCCTTGAACCGGGTGTGTCACACCCATTGTTTCACGTGAATCATTTACCGATGCAAAATTCGGAAAATATGACGCCGAGCAAATCTTCGACGTCAACCCTACCGGTGATCCGTCCTAGCGACGTAGCGGCAAGACGAAGATATTCGGAACGGATCGCCAATTCCATACCCTCTGATTTCAGCGCTTCCCTAACATACTCCAGCGTCTCTTCAAGTCGTTTTTTGTGTCGCGAGCGTGCGGGCATGAGAGTGGTAGCGGCTCCAACTCGCTGCTTGATCCGGTCGCTGATGGCGGACTTTAACAAGTCTAGCCCGTAGCCCGTCTTTGCTGAGATGAGAATACCGTCTTCTATGGTGGCCGATTGCGGAAGAAGGTCGGCCTTGGTGATAAGCGAAATCGCCTCGAAATTATTCTGAATATCCGATTGTTGCGGGGGCGAATCGATATCGCGCAGGTGAAGAACCAAATCAGCCGACTGTGCCGTCATCTGTGCTCGTCGAATACCTTCCCTTTCGACCACATCCGTCGCATCACGCAGTCCCGCCGTGTCAAATAGCGTCACAAGATACCCATTGAGATCGAGATCGACGCTGAGAACATCTCGCGTGGTACCTGCGACATCGGTGACAATCGCCACATCACGCCCGCTCAGCGCATTCATCAGACTGGATTTGCCAACATTCGGCGCACCCACCAAGGCAACTTTAAAACCATCGCGGATGATTTCAGAGCCTGATCCATGTGCCAAGTGGCTTGAGAGGTCTTTCTCGAGTTCGCCAACCTTCGCCCACACCTGGGCTGCCACGGAATCCGGCACATCGTCCTCATCGGCGAAGTCCAGTTCCGCTTCGATCAATGCCCGGCAGCGGGTCAGCTGCGAGGCCCAGCCGTCATAGAGGCCGGAAAGATGACCGCTGCTCTGCTCCACGGCCAAGCGCCGCTGCATTTCTGTTTCAGCCTGCAAGAGGTCCGCAAGGCCTTCGACTTCCACGAGATCCATCTTGCCATTGTCGAATGCCCGGCGGGAGAACTCTCCTGCTTCTGCCGGACGCACACCCTGCAGTTGGTCAAGGAGATTGAAGATCGCCGACACCACCGCTCGACTTCCATGGACCTGGAGCTCGACGCAATCTTCACCCGTAAACGAGTTCGGCGCTGGAAACTGAAGCACGAGCGCTTGATCAATAATGCCGCTGTTTCGGTCACGAATCGTTTTGAGGGCTGCGTGACGGGGTGCTGGAGCGTGATCGCCTATGAGACTTCGCAGCGCCTCAATGGCAGTGGGTCCGCTGATCCGGATGACGGCGACGCCAGCCGGTAGAGAGCCACTGGATAGGGCATAGATCGTATCGCTGGACTGCGGCATGAAACTCTTCCAAAGCTCGTCATGCGACCTGTTTAGCGGTTTAAGGACGCACGCTACAAACGAAGGGCTGAAGCGAGGCGGCAATCGAGGTGATCGAACCCGCTCTAATGAAAATGGCCGCGCTCTGTTTAAGGAGCGCAGCCGAAGGTCGAAAGCATGGTCCGCACAAATGTGTGCAGCGGTTTTCCGATAACGCAAGAACCTGAAGCGTATGAGCGGATTGGAAACCTTGCAAACGCTTCAAGTCGGAATCCGGCTAAACGGATTATGTATTCATCGACTCGAAGAAGTCGCCATTGGTCTTCGTCTGCTTGAGCTTGTCGATGAGGAACTCGATGGCATCGGTGGTTCCCATCGGTGCCAGGATGCGTCGCAGTACGAAAATCTTCTGGAGATCCTGACGCGGAACCAGCAAGTCTTCCTTACGCGTACCAGACTTGAGGATATCCATGGCAGGGAAGATGCGCTTATCGGCAACCTTGCGGTCAAGCACAATTTCCGAGTTACCGGTGCCCTTGAACTCTTCGAAGATGACTTCATCCATGCGGCTGCCGGTATCGATCAGAGCCGTTGCGATGATCGTCAGCGAACCACCTTCTTCGATGTTACGGGCGGCACCGAAGAAGCGCTTGGGGCGCTGCAGAGCGTTGGCGTCGACACCACCGGTCAAAACCTTACCGGAGGAGGGGACGACCGTGTTGTACGCGCGGCCGAGGCGCGTAATCGAGTCGAGCAGAATGACGACGTCACGACCATGCTCGACAAGGCGCTTGGCCTTTTCGATGACCATTTCGGCCACCTGAACGTGGCGAACTGCCGGCTCGTCGAAGGTTGAGGACACGACTTCGCCCTTTACCGAGCGCTGCATGTCGGTCACTTCCTCCGGGCGCTCATCGATCAGAAGAACGATGAGGTAGCATTCCGGATGGTTCGCCGTGATCGAATGAGCAATGTTCTGCAAAAGAACCGTCTTACCGGTTCTCGGCGGCGCAACGATCAATCCGCGCTGGCCCTTGCCGAGCGGAGCGACGAGATCAATGACGCGCGCGGAGAGATCCTTCGATGTCGGAACATCGAGTTCCATCTTGAAGCGCTCATTCGGATAAAGCGGCGTCAGGTTATCGAAGTGAACCTTGTGGCGGATCTTTTCCGGATCGTCGAAATTGATCGTGTTGACCTTCAGCAGAGCAAAGTAGCGCTCGCCTTCCTTCGGTCCACGAATGGGCCCCTCGACCGTGTCGCCAGTCTTCAGCGAGAAACGGCGGATCTGGGAGGGTGAGATGTAGATATCATCCGGGCCCGGCAGGTAGTTTGCGTTTGCAGAGCGCAGGAAACCGAAGCCATCCTGAAGAACTTCGACAACGCCTTCCCCGATGATCTCGACATCCTGGCTTGCCAGCATCTTGAGAATAGCGAACATGAGCTCCTGCTTACGCATGGTGCTCGCATTTTCAACTTCCAGGGATTCGGCAAACGTCAGCAAATCGGTCGGAGATTTGCTTTTGAGTTCCTGTAGCTTCATTTCAGCCATGAAGAGAAAGACCGTCTTTAAAAATATGTGGGGGAGTGGCGTGTTCGCGAATCAGCTTCTGAGGTGCAACCGCAGCCATCTGAATAATTCACATGCCGAGAGATGAGTGGGCTGAAAATAGCGTTTCATGCCTGCCGCCGCAAGAGCAAAGCACCAATTCCGGGAAATTTATCGTGATCATAAGTTATCCGAACGGTTTTACAACCACAAGTATGACTATTACGATCATCAACACCGTGGGCACCTCGTTCATCAACCGCCAGTGACGGGCAGGGCGCCTGTTCTCGTCGCGACCGAAGGCTTTTGCGCTACGGCTGAAATAGACATGGGTCACAGTCAGCGCAATAACCAGCGCGATTTTGGCATGCAGCCAGCCGCCGCTGAAACCGTAAACGGACCAGGCAAGGTAAAGCCCCAATACCCAGGTGATCATCATTGCCGGGTTCATAATCAAGCGTATGAGCCGCTGCTCCATGACCTTGAAGGTTTCCGACTGTACGGAGCCGACGGGCGCATCCGTGTGGTAGATGAACAGCCGTGGCAGATAGAGCAGACCCGCCATCCAGGAAATGACCGCGATGATGTGCAGCGCCTTGATCCAGAGATAGGCATCGGCAGGATCGACATGCAGGACCAGCGCGATGAAGCCGACGAAGACGGCGAGCGCCACGCCTGCGCGAAGATAGGTCTTGCGGCCGGCTGTGGTTGACGTCTGCCTCTCTTCGCTCATCTTGCAGCTCCATGGGAGCGCACATGTGCCACCAGCCGCCTGACATTCTCAGGATCGGCCTGTGGCGTGATGCCGTGGCCGAGATTGAAAATTAACGGGCCGTTCCCGAGAGCCTGCAGGATCGCATCGATGCCGTCTTCCAGGGGTCTGCCGCCAGCAATCATCAGCATCGGGTCGAGATTGCCCTGGACCGGGCCTTCCTTCTGCAAATCGCTGGCGAAGGAGAGCGGCACGCTCCAGTCGAGACCGATCGCATCGGCGCCGGTCTTCTGGCGGTAATCCTTCAGCAAGATGCCGGCGCCCTTGGCAAACGCGATGATGCGGGCATCGGGACGGCGCGCACGCACGGACTGGATGATCCGAGCCACGGGCTTCACCGCGTATTCTTCGAACTCTTTCTCGCCTAGAACCCCAGCCCAGGAATCGAAAATCTGCACGGCGTTCGCGCCGGCATTCAGCTGCGCAACGAGATAATCCGCAGAGACCTCCGCCAGGAAGGATAGGAGCTTTTCCATCGCCTGCGGATGTTGGTAACCGAAGAGGCGCGCAGGGGCCTGGTCCGGGGTGCCGTGGCCGGCAATCATGTAGGTTGCAACCGTCCACGGCGCACCACAGAAACCGAGAAGCGTCGTCTGTTGCGGCAATTCGGCGCGAAGCTTCCTGACGGTTTGGAACACAGGCTCGAGATGAGCGATGACATTCGACGGATCAAGTGCGTCAATCTCGGAAGCATTGATCGGGTCCATCTGCGGTCCCTTGCCTTCGGAGAAGAAGACATTCCGTTTCAAAGCATCCGGGATCACCAGGATATCGGAAAAGAGGATCGCGGCATCCAGACCAAAACGACGGATTGGCTGAAGTGTGACTTCGGTTGCAAGATCCGGATTGTAACAGAGATCCAAGAAACTTCCTGCGACCTTGCGCGTTTCTCTGTACTCCGGGAGGTATCGACCAGCCTGTCTCATAAGCCAAATCGGAGGAGGGTTCAACGTCTCGCCGTTCAAAACCCTCATGACACTGCGGTCGATCATCTCGCCCAACTTTCTAAAAATAAAAACAAAGAGATTTAAAAGATTTTCTATTTCTTAGAGTCGGTGAGTAGCAAGGATTAAAAACTCTTAAGCTGATATGCCGCAGCTTGCCCATCACCCTATCCGATGTGGATCAAACAGAACGCTTTTTCGCGCTAATTCTGGAAAAGTTGATTTATCGGAATAGTTTCAATGGCTTGAATGTCACCATCGGATTGTCGATCCTGTGGATAAGGCAGGAATGACGGAAGAGCAATTTTCCCTTCTCCCAGCAATTCACAGAGGCCCTTCAGCTTGCTACACAAAACCGGCAAGTGTGGATAAGTCGGCAGTTTTCCGCCAGGCCGGGCTCGCCGCCAACGCTGTCCCGGATCTGTCCAGCTTTATCAACAGGGAGAAGAAAACAGCGTGGAGAATAAAAAAAACTTCTTCCATCTGCACCTGATATCGGACTCAACCGGAGAGACTCTCATGTCGGCCGGTCGGGCTGTCTCGGCACAGTTTCATGCCTCCATGCCGATTGAGCATGTTTATCCAATGATCCGCAATCAAAAGCAGTTGCAGGCCGTCGTCGAGGAGATCGATCGCCAGCCGGGCATCGTACTCTACACCATCGTCGATCAGCAGCTTTCCTCGTTTCTCGAAATCCAGTGCCACGCGCTTGGTGTCCCGTGCGTCAACGTGCTCGAGCCGATCATCGGCATCTTTCAGACCTATCTCGGCGCCACCTCGCGGCGGAGGGTCGGGGCGCAGCATGCCTTGAATGCCGATTATTTTGCGCGCATTGAAGCACTGAACTTCGCCATGGACCATGATGATGGTCAGATGCCGGAACATTATGACGAAGCGGATATCGTCATTATCGGCATCAGCCGAACGTCCAAGACACCGACGAGCATCTATCTGGCGAACCGCGGCATCAAGACCGCCAATATTCCTGTCGTTCCGAACGTGCCTTTGCCCGATAGCATCTATAAGGCCACGAAGCCTTTGATCGTCGGGCTGGTGGCGACGTCCGATCGGATATCGCAGATCCGTGAAAACCGAGAGCTTGGTGCGACCGGTGGTTTCGACAGGGGACAATATATCGACCGGGCGACGATCATGGAGGAGCTGAAATATGCGCGCGCGCTGTGTGCCCGCAACAACTGGCCCCTCATCGACGTGACGCGGCGCTCGATCGAAGAGACGGCGGCAGCGATCCTTGCTCTGCGCCAAAAGGCACGATAGGGCGCTGAGCGCCGATTTGCGCGCTATAAGAACGCGTCTCACATTTTGAATTCACGCATCGTGCTTTTCCGAAAATCGATTCCGATTTCCCGCCCGATGCTGTAATCCGATTTTTGCTATTCATCGGAGACAGCCATGACGTCCGAACTGATCCTTGCCTCCGCCAGCGCCTCGCGCCAGATGCTGATGCGCAATGCCGGTCTTATATTTTCGAGCATTCCTGCGGAGATTGATGAGCGCGCCATCGATGCCAGACTGGAAGCGGAAGGTGCGACGCCTGAGACAATCGCGCTGGAACTGGCAAAAGCCAAAGCGATCGCCGTGAGCCGCTTACACCGGGACGCTTTCGTGATCGGCTCTGATCAGACGATGTCTTTGGGGAGCCGCGTCTATCATAAGGCAAAGGATATGGCAGAGGCACACGCCAATATTCTTTCGCTCTCTGGAAAAACTCATTATTTGAATTCGGGACTAGCGATTGCTAAAAACGGGGTCGTTCTGTGGGAAACTGTCAGCTTTGCAGCGATGACGGTGCGAGATCTCTCCCCCGATTATGTGTCACGCTATCTAGAAATGGCCGGCTCAAAAGTGCTTTCCAGCGTCGGCGCCTACCAGCTGGAGGGTGAGGGAATCCAGCTATTTAATTCCATAGAAGGCGACTACTTCACGGTGTTGGGACTGCCGCTTCTTCCGCTGCTGGCGCAATTGAGGGAGCTGAAACTGATCGATGGCTGATTCACGTGAAACATTAACCAAAAAAGCGTTTGTGACGGGTTTCCCGGTCAAGCACTCGCGCTCACCCCTGATCCATAGTTTCTGGATCAAGCAATTTCAGATCGATGGGCTCTATGAGGCAGTAGAGCAATCGCCGCAGAATTTTCCGTCTTTTCTGGAATCGTTGAGGCTGGCGGACAGGACCTATGTGGGGGGCAACGTCACCATCCCTCACAAGGAATCCGCCTACCGACTGGCCGACAGGCCGGATGAGCTGGCAGAAGAGTTAGGCGCTGCCAACACGATTTGGGTGGAGGATGGACTGATCCATGCGACCAACACCGATGGCTTTGGTTTTGTGTCCAACCTTGACGATCGGCATAGGGGCTGGGACAACACGAACAAGGCTGTGGTTCTCGGGGCAGGCGGCGCGAGCCGCGCCGTAATCCAGGCCCTTCGCAATCGAGGCATCGCCGAAATCCATGTCGTCAATCGCACTGTTGAACGAGCGCAAGAGCTTGCCGACCGATTTGGCCAAACTGTCCATGCGCACGCCATGGACGCGCTTATCGAAGTCTCGAATGGCTGCGGACTTTTCGTCAACACCACGTCGCTTGGCATGGATGGCACAGAGGCACCCTTCATTGACTTTTCACCTCTCGACGCCAACGCCGTTGTCACGGACATTGTCTATGTGCCACTCAAGACACCCATCCTGGAGATGGCAGAACAGCAGGGTTTTGCGACGGTGGATGGTCTGGGCATGTTGCTTCACCAGGCACGTCCGGGGTTTGAAAAGTGGTTTGGTAGAAAGCCAGGCGTGACCGAAGAACTCCGCTCCTTGATTGTTGCCGATATGGAACGCCACGCATGATCGTCATTGGTCTCACCGGATCTATCGGGATGGGAAAGACCACCACTGCAAAACTCTTTGCGGAGGAGGGCGTGCCGGTCTGTGATTCCGACGCGGTGGTGCACGACCTTTATCAAAACGAAGCGGTCGGTCCGATCGCAAATATTTTTCCGGACGCGGTCAAGGACGGCGCTGTTGACCGCGATCGCCTCAGTACGATCCTGCGCGAGAATCCGGCTCAGTTTCCTGTGTTGGAGAACATTGTCCATCCGATGGTCCGCGCAAAGCAAGACGCGTTTGTTGATGCGCAAAGGGGGAACGGCGAGAGATTTGCGCTCCTCGATATTCCTCTGCTTTTCGAGACGAAGGCTGAGGCCCGCGTCGATGCCGTCGTGGTCGTCAGTTGCGCGGCAGAGATCCAGCGGCAACGGGTTTTATCTCGCCCGGGTATGACGGAAGAGAAATTCCAGATGATCCTTGCACGGCAGATGCCGGATGGGGAGAAGCGCAAGAAAGCCGATTTCCTCATCGATACCGGACGTGGTATCGAATACGCACGGGCCCAGGTTCGAGCTGTGCTTGACGCGTTGCAAAAACGAAAAAGCTCATAAAGCCGAAGACATCGCAGTGTTCGGACACTTTCACATTCAGATCAGAAGGGCAGCATTTCGATGCGCGAAATCATTTTCGATACGGAAACCACAGGTCTGGAATCCAAGTTCGACCGCATCATCGAAATTGGCGGCATCGAACTGATGAATCATTTCCCGACCGGGAGAAGCATTCACATCTACATCAATCCGGAAGATCGCAAGGTGCATCCGGACGCGCTTGCGGTGCATGGCATCACCGATGAGTTTCTTCAGGATAAGCCGAAATTTGCAGAGGTGGTCGACGAAATCCGCGCATTCTTCGAAGGCGCCCGCTGGGTGGCGCACAACGCGACCTTCGACATGGGCTTCATCAATGCGGAATTTGCGCGCCTCGGGATCGAGTCTGTATCGCCGGAATGGGTGACGGATACGCTGGCGCTAGCGCGACGGAAGCATCCGATGGGCCCCAATTCTCTCGACGCGCTTTGCCGCCGCTACGGTGTCGACAATTCCCGTCGTGATAAGCACGGCGCGCTCCTCGACTCCGAACTTCTGGCGGAAGTCTATATCGAAATGATCGGCGGCCGTCAGACGGCGCTCGGTTTCGGCTCCGCCTCGAAGACGCAGGCCTCGACGCAGATGGAGGATCAGCCTATGGCGCCGATGCAGCGCGAGCGATCCCTACCGCCACGGCTTGATGTCCAGGCCTTGGCCGCGCATGAAAAGCTTGTCCAGTCGATGGGCGACAAGGCCATCTGGAACAAATATCGGCAGTCGCAGTGACAGCACCGCTTGCCGTTTCTCGAGACAATAAAAAACCCGGGTCTGCTGAACCCGGGTTTTTTTTATTGGCTGGCTACGATCCGATCAGTTCGGAACGGCTTGAACCTGAGAGCGAGCCTGTTCTTCGGCAACGCGCTGCGTGAACATCTGCGCAAAATCGATCGGGTCGATCATCAGCGGAGGGAAGCCGCCATTGCGTGTTACGTCCGCAATGATCTGGCGCGCGAAGGGGAAGAGAAGGCGTGGGCACTCGATGAAGAGAACCGGCAGCATGTGTTCCTGCGGGAAGCCGGTGATACGGAAAACGCCGCCATAGGTCAGTTCGGCAACGAAAAGAACCTTATCGCCGTCCTTGGCTTCTGCATTCAGCGTCAGCACCACGTCGAAATCGGAACCGGAAATCGGGTTCGCATTGACGTTGACGTTGATGTTGATAGCAGGCGCGCCATCACGAGCCTGAAGCGAACGCGGTGCACCCGGATTTTCGAATGAAAGATCCTTTGTGTACTGGGTCAGAATATTGAGAGACGGCGCTGCGCCGTTCTGTGCACCATTTTCAGTGGTCATGATATGCCTCGCAAAGTGAATGCCGTGGAAGCCGTCTATCATCTGGGCCGGAGGCTTACAACCCTCAGCACCCGGCTTGCCGGCTTAAGGTCTCGGTAGATCGCGGTCGTTGCGATCCGGCGACCAGGGGGAGTTGTTTGGCCCGTCGCGGTGAAAATCCTCTTCGTCGAGATCGACGACCTTGGATGACGCCGGACCCCGCGGATTGCTGCGAAAGCCGGTGCTGGCAAAATCCGCAACGATGATGTTCGGTCTGAAGACTTTCCAGAAGAAACTGCGCACCGCCGGCACGAGCAGAAGGAGCCCGATGATATCGGTGATGAAGCCTGGAACGAAAAGCAGGATGCCGGCAATGACGCGCATGCCGCCATTGACAAGGGCCTCGGCTGGCTGCTCACCCGTGCGGCCAGCATTTTGCAAATTGCGCACCATGCCAAGACCGCCATTGCGCAGAATGATCAGGCCCAGCATCGAGGTCAGGATGATCAGCGCAAGGGTTGGCCACAGGCCGATTGCCTTTCCGACCACGATGAAGCCAGCAATTTCCAGAATCGGCATCAGAAGGACGATGACCGGCAGCAGTGAGAAACGCATTTTATCAAGCCTTGCGTGTTATATCGTTGGCAAAAAACCAATCTTAGGGAACCGCCGATTGAATCTGCTTATTTGAAGATTGATCGGATGCAGACTATATGATGGTTTAACATTGGATTTAAATGGTGGTTTCGGTAAAAGATGGGCTCAAGTGACTTCATAACATTGTTTTTCCTTGTGGCAGCGGTGCTGATCTTTCTCCAACTGCGCAGTGTCCTCGGCCGCCGTACCGGCAACGAAAAGCCACCTTTCGATCCGTTCAGCGCCCGTGAGGCCGCAAAAGCGCCCATTGACGATAACAAGGTCGTTACCTTGCCGAAGCGCGGCGAGACGGAAGAAAAACGCTTCGCTGCGGTGGACGCGGTTGCAGCACCGGGCACGGCGCTCAATGACTCGCTGCGCCAGCTTGTCGAAACCGACCCATCCTTCCAGTTGAAGGAATTCCTCAACGGCGCCCGGATGGCTTACGAGATGATCGTTATGGCGTTTGCCGATGGCGACCGAGATACCTTGAAGAACCTTCTCTCCAAGGACGTTTATGACGGTTTCGATGCTGCGATTACCGAGCGTGAAAAGCGCGGCGAAGTGGTGAAATCTACCTTTGTCGGCATCGAGAGAATCGAGATGACCCAAGCGGCGGTGCGTGACTCGGAAGAGCAGATCACGCTTCGCATCATCAGCCAGTTGATTTCCGCGACCTATGACAAGGATGGCAAACTGGTGGATGGCGACGCCGAAAACGTCTCGGAGGTCGATGACATCTGGACCTTCTCCCGCGATATCCGCTCGCGCGATCCGAACTGGAAGCTGATCGCAACCGAATCCGAAGCATGACCACGGGCGCTGATTTCCACCTGAAACAGGTGTCGTATAATGAACTGGAGGGCTGGGGGCAGGATGACCCTTCAGCCCTTTTTGCAGCAATGGGCGATATTGCGGCCCATCTCAACAAGGGCAAGCCCTATCGCACCGCAAGCCTCGGCCTCACCGCGGAGGATCTGGCAGCGCTGCTGGAAAAGGCGAAAGGCGTAACGGTCAGCGAGCCGGAGCAAGCGAGGCGCTTTTTCGAGAAAAATTGCGTCCCCTTCAGAATTACGTTGCCGGATGACAAGCGCGGCTTTGTCACGGCTTTTTATGAGCCTGAACTTGAGGTCTCCGCTACTCGCGATGACGTCTGGAAATACCCGATCTACAATCGGCCGGACGACCTGATCGATCTCGACGACGACAATCGCCCATCACACATCGATCCTTACTACGCGTTTGCGTTGGAAAAGGACGGCCAGATCTCCGAATATCCGGATCGCCGCGCTATCGATCAGGGCTATCTCGAGGGACGAGGTCTCGAAATTGCTTACGCAAAATCCAAGGTCGATCTGTTCTTTGTTCATGTCCAAGGTGCCGCAAGGCTGCGCTTTACCGATGGGTCGTTAAAGCGCATCACCTATTCCGCCAAGGCGGGACATCGCTTCTCCCCGATTGGACGCCTGTTGCTGGATCGCGGGGAGCTCGATCCGGCTACCATCTCGATGCAGACCATTCGCCAATGGCTTCAGGATCATCCCGACCAGGTGGACGAGGTGCTCTGGCACAACCGCTCCTACATTTTCTTCCGCGAGGCAGCGGTGGAGGGGCTGGATCTTGGCCCGATCGCCGCGGCCAAGGTGCCATTGGTGGCAGGACGATCTCTGGCCGTCGATCGGCTGATCCATACCTTCGGCTTTCCCTTTTTCATTCAGTCTCAGAGCCTCACCCATCTCGATGACGGAAAACCCTTTGCACGCTTGATGTTGGCGCTGGATACGGGCTCTGCCATTGTCGGGCCGGCGCGCGGCGACATCTTCACCGGCTCCGGCGACGAGGCAGGCGAACTTGCAGGCACCGTGCGCAACCCGGCGGATTTCACTATACTCATTCCGAAAGAGGCTGCGGAAAGGTATTCGTGATGAAGGGCGGGCGCAAACTCGGCAAGGAGGAGCGTGTTCTCTGGGGAAAGGTCGCCCGGACGGCGCGACCCATTTCCGGCCGTATGGAAGAATTGCTGACCTTCGAGGATGTCGAAGGGGAGCCGGTTGCGCTGCCTCCCGTTCCCGCCGCCAAGGCCATTCCGCCATTTCCGCAAATGATCGTCGAGCCGGTGCCCGATCTTTCCGCGCCCGGAGTGAAGAAGGACAGGGTTCATCATCCGTTGGAAAAACCGGTCAAGCGCAAGTTGACCCGCGGTCGCCTGGCCCTGGAGGCACGGATCGATCTTCACGGCATGTTCCAGAGCGAAGCGCATGCCGTCTTGCTGGACTTTCTCGTTCGGGCCCATGAGCGGGGCCTGCGCCATGTTCTGGTGATCACCGGCAAGGGTCGGTCGATGGGAAGTGATGGTGCACTGAAGCGTGCGGTGCCAATGTGGTTCTCGAAGCCTGAATACCGCCACCTCATCTCCTCCTATGAGGATGCGTCCATGAACCATGGCGGGGACGGCGCGCTCTATGTGCGACTGTCGCGCAGACGCGGAGACAAGACGTGACACCTTTTGCCGAGGCGGTCCGGCGGCTGCGAGAGCAGAAGGGTGTGACCCAGAAAGAGATGGCGCGCGCAATCGGCGTTTCGCCTGCCTATCTCTCTGCCCTGGAACACGGGAAGAGGGGAACGCCCAGCTTCGATCTGTTGCAGCGGATTTCCGGCTACTTCAATATCATCTGGGACGATGCCGATGAATTGTTCCGCCTGGCCGGTACGTCCGCACCGCGCGTCATCATCGATACTGTTGGTCTTCCCCCGGAATATACGGCTTTTGCCAACACTCTTGCGCGCGATATTCGCAAGCTGGCTCCGACTGTGATAGACGAATTGTCAGCCGTGCTGCAAAAAGGCCGTTCTTGTGACTGAAAGTCGCGCTATCCCCTGCTTTATCGAGGGTTTGAGGGGCGCAGACTTTGGATATCGGGGCGGAATTCCTATAGTCGGTCAACCGGATTGAAAGTGATTCGCTGCGATTGCGCGCCCGAAAAGAGGTACGCTTTGGCAGCGCCCATTGGAAAGAATGCTTATGACTGAAACACCGTCGAGCGAAACCAGCGTGAATACGGAATATGGAGCCGATTCGATCAAGGTTCTCAAGGGCCTTGATGCTGTGCGCAAACGCCCCGGCATGTATATCGGGGATACTGACGACGGATCTGGCCTTCACCACATGGTCTACGAAGTGGTCGACAACGCCATCGACGAAGCGTTGGCGGGTCATGCCGATCTCGTCACCGTCACGTTGAACGCCGATGGCTCCGTCACTGTCACGGATAATGGCCGCGGCATCCCGACCGACATTCATACCGGCGAGGGCGTCTCCGCTGCCGAAGTGATCATGACGCAGCTCCATGCCGGCGGCAAGTTCGACCAGAATTCCTATAAGGTGTCCGGCGGTCTGCATGGTGTGGGCGTTTCGGTCGTCAACGCTCTGTCCGTCTGGCTGAAGCTTCGCATCCGCCGCAACGGAAGGGTGCATGAAATCACGTTCACCCATGGCGTTGCGGATAAGCCGCTGGAAGTGATCGGGGAGTATGAGGGTCGCTCCGGCACGGAAGTCACCTTCCTGGCGAGCACCGACACCTTCACCATGACCGAATATAACTACGCCACGCTCGAACATCGCCTGCGCGAACTCGCCTTCCTCAATTCCGGCGTGCGCATTCTGCTGACCGACAAGCGCCACTCCGACATCAAGCAGGAAGAGATGGTCTATGATGGCGGTCTCGAGGCCTTCGTGCGCTATCTCGACCGTGCCAAGAAGCCGCTGGTGGATAAGCCTGTCGCCATTCGTGGCGAAAAGGATGGCATCACGGTGGAGGTCGCCATGTGGTGGAACGACAGCTACCACGAAAACGTGCTCTGCTTTACCAACAACATTCCGCAGCGCGATGGCGGCACGCATATGGCGGGCTTCCGTGGCGCGCTGACGCGTCAGGTCACTTCCTATGCCGACAGCTCCGGCATCACCAAAAGGGAAAAGGTCTCGCTGCAGGGCGAAGACTGCCGCGAAGGACTGACCGCCGTTCTGTCGGTCAAGGTGCCGGACCCGAAGTTCTCCTCCCAGACCAAGGACAAGCTTGTTTCGTCCGAAGTCCGCCCGGTCGTCGAAAACCTCGTCAATGAAGCGCTCAGCACCTGGTTCGAAGAGCATCCGACGGAAGCGAAGATTCTTGTCGGCAAGGTGGTGGAAGCCGCCGTTGCCCGTGAAGCCGCTCGTAAGGCACGTGAACTGACGCGCCGCAAGGGTGCACTGGATATCGCCTCGCTGCCGGGCAAGCTTGCGGATTGCTCCGAACGCGATCCGGCCAAATCCGAGCTTTTCCTCGTCGAGGGTGACTCCGCTGGTGGTTCTGCCAAACAGGGACGCTCGCGTGAAACGCAGGCCATCCTGCCCCTGCGTGGCAAGATCCTCAACGTGGAACGTGCCCGCTTCGACAAGATGCTCTCCAGCCAGGAAATAGGCACGCTGATCACAGCGCTGGGCACCTCGATCGGCAAGGACGAATTCAACGCGGACAAGCTGCGCTACCACAAGATCATCATCATGACCGATGCTGACGTGGACGGCGCCCATATTCGCACCCTGCTTCTGACCTTCTTCTTCCGCCAGATGCCGGAACTGATCGAACGCGGTCATCTCTATATCGCTCAGCCGCCGCTCTATAAGGTGACGCGTGGCAAGTCGGTCCAGTATCTGAAGGACGAAAAGGCGCTGGAAGATTACCTCATTTCCATGGGTATCGAGGAAGCGTCGCTGACCCTCGGCTCCGGCGAAGTGCGCGTCGGCGAAGATTTGCGGGAAGTCATTGCAGACGCCGTTCGCATGCGCTCGCTGATCGACGGCCTTCACTCCCGTTACAATCGTTCGGTCGTGGAACAGGCGGCGATTGCGGGTGCGCTCAATCCGGAATTGTCAGCAGACGCGAGCCAGGCCGAAGCCACGGTCGCAGAAGTCTCCCGCCGTCTGGACATGATTGCAGAAGAAACCGAGCGTGGTTGGTCCGGCGAGGTCCTGGCCGACGGCGGCCTGCGTTTCCAGCGCATGGTCCGAGGCGTCAAGGAACTCTCCACAATCGACATGGGCCTTCTCGGTTCTGCAGATGCCCGCCATATCGATCAGTTGGCGGCCCGCAGCCGCGACGTCTATGCGACCGTCCCCGTTCTGCAACGCAAGGAAGGAAGTCTGCAAATCTCCGGCCCGCGCGCGCTCCTTGAGGCTATCTTTGCCGCAGGACGCAAGGGCCTGTCCATGCAGCGCTACAAGGGTCTGGGTGAAATGAACGCCGAGCAGTTGTGGGAGACGACGCTGGACGCCAATGTCCGCTCGTTGCTGCAGGTCAAGGTCCCTGATGCGACCGATGCAGACGGACTGTTCTCCCGATTGATGGGCGACGAAGTGGAGCCACGACGCGATTTCATTCAGGAAAACGCGCTGAGCGTCGCGAACCTCGATATCTGATTTTGCTGTGGATCGTGTTGCCGCACGATTCACGTGAAACAGTTTGTTAAGAAACCCGGCTTTGATGCCGGGTTTTTTGTTGCAATGGGAAGCTGATTGACCGCCCTCGCTAAAGCATCGGCCCGGAAAATCGGTATGGATTTTCGGAAAGCAAGATGCGTCGATTCAAAAGTGTGAAGCGTCATGCGTCCCATCGGAAGCGCGGCGCTTCAGGTTTGAGAATGGCGCAGGGGAGCACGGGAGAATCCGGCTAACCCCGCACATGTGTTGACAAGGCGTCAGTCCGCCTTGCCCGTAAACTTGCCTTCGAACGCGATCTCCGACAGCGGGAGCCTCTTGCTCGGGACTTCGCGTTCTGCGAGGTCATCGGGAAGCGTGCTCTTATGGGCGATCTTGCCGATCGCGACCACGGCTTCCACCACATAGCCTTCCGGGACATCCAGTTGCTCGACGATCTTGTCCTTGAAGATGCCGGCCATACCATGGGCATGGTAGCCGAGTTTATGTGCCTGCATGGCGAGAGCAAACCACGCGGCGCCTGCGTCGAAAGAGTGCGTCGTCGCTGGCTTCTTTTCACCGTCGCGGAGATTGTAGGTGCGCGACAGGATGACGATCAGGGCAGACGCATTCTTGGCCCAGCGCTGATTTCCCTCCATCAGCAGGCCGATAAATCCGTCCCACTCTTGAGTTCCATTCAGCCCATAGACGAAGCGCCAGGGCTGCTGGTTGGAAGCCGATGGTGCCCAACGCGCGGCATCCAGGATCGTCAGCACGTCACCCTTCGGCATTGGGTTTCCGTCATAGGCTCTGGGCGACCAGCGATCCAGGAAAAGAGGATCGACGGGATGATCTGTGTCACGAGAATTGCTGGTCGTCATGATCTGTCCTTATCAACAGAGGAGAAAGGCTGACATGATCGTATTTTTTAGGCCTCTTCATGGTCAAGGGGTGACAAGGATAAATAGTTCGTTCATATATGCATCATCTTGTCTGACAACTGGGAGAGATCCATGAAACTGATGCGCGTCGGTCAACCCGGCCACGAAAAGCCCGCCATTCTCGACGCGGAAGGTAAAATCCGCGATCTCTCTGCACATGTGAAGGACATTGGCGGCGACGCGATTTCGCCGGAAGGCCTGAAGAAGATGGCGGCGCTGGATCTTTCCACGCTTCCGGTTCTGACCGAAGACCGTATTGGCGCTTGCGTTGCCGGAACCGGCAAGTTCATCTGCATCGGCCTGAACTTCTCGGACCATGCCGCAGAGACGGGCGCAGCCGTACCGTCCGAGCCTGTCATCTTCATGAAGGCAACGTCAGCCATCGTCGGACCGAACGACAATGTCGTTATTCCACGAGGCTCTGAAAAGACCGACTGGGAAGTTGAACTCGGCGTCGTTATCGGCAAGACGGCAAAATATGTTTCGGAAGCCGACGCGCTGGACTATGTCGCGGGCTACTGCGTCTCGCATGACGTGTCCGAGCGTGCCTTCCAGACGGAGCGCCAGGGCCAATGGACCAAGGGCAAATCCTGCGACACCTTCGGTCCGATCGGCCCATGGCTCGTCACGAAGGATGAGATTGCCGATCCGCAGAACCTCGGCATGTGGCTGAAGGTCAATGGTGAGACCATGCAGAACGGCTCCAGCAAGACCATGGTCTATGGTGTTGCCAATGTCGTGTCCTATCTCAGTCAGTTTATGTCTCTGCATCCAGGCGATGTCATCTCCACCGGCACGCCTCCGGGTGTCGGTCTCGGCATGAAGCCACAGCGCTTCCTGAAAGCCGGCGATGTGGTCGAGCTTGGCATTGAAGGTCTGGGCTCTCAGAAGCAGACCTTCGTCGCTGACATTTAAATCCGAATACGTTTATCCCTGTCCTCATGGGTGAGGGCAGGGATAAACCCCAAAGCTGAGCCACAAACCTCGGCCACGATCGCTATCCGCACGTTATTTTGTGCAACTGCGAAAAGATGCTAGACTGTCACAAAAGACGACGATGACGACGGGAGGCGTTTATTCGTGTTCTACCATCTTTACGAAATGAACCATGCGGCCATGGCACCCCTGCGGGCCGGTGCCGACCTGATGCGCCAGGCGTGCAACAATCCTCTCAATCCCTTGTCCAACACGGCATTCGGCCGCAGCCTCGATGCAGGTTTCGAGGTCTTCGAGCGTTTGACGCGTCGCTACGGCAAGCCTGAGTTTGGCATCTCAAGCACAGACATCGATGGCAAGGCTGTCGATGTCGTGGAAGAGGTTGTCTGGACGAAACCGTTCTGCCGCCTGATCCACTTCAACCGATCGCTTCCGGAAGAACGACCAGCCGATCCGAAGATCGTGCTGGTGGCACCCATGTCCGGTCATTATGCCACGCTTCTGCGCGGTACGGTGGGCGCGCTTCTGCCTCACGCGGATATCTACATCACCGACTGGATCGATGCCCGCACCGTTCCGCTGACGGAAGGCCGCTTCGATCTGGATGACTACATCTCCTACGTCATCGAGATGCTGCATCATCTGGGAGAGGGCACCCATGTGGTCGCCGTCTGCCAGCCATCGGTTCCGGTTCTGGCGGCCGTGGCGTTGATGGAGGCGGATCAAGACCGCTTCGCGCCTGCTTCCATGACGCTGATGGGTGGACCGATTGATACGCGGATCAACCCAACGGGCGTCAACGAGTTGGCAAAAGCCAAGCCGATCGACTGGTTCCGCGACAGTGTCGTCATGCCGGTTCCGTGGCCGCAGCCCGGCTTCGGGCGTTCCGTCTATCCGGGCTTCCTCCAACTCTCTGGCTTCATGTCCATGAACCTCGACCGGCACATGACTGCGCATAAGGATTTCTATCTCAACCTTGTGAAGAACGACGGCGATTCGGCTGAAAAGCATCGGGAGTTCTACGACGAATATCTCGCCGTCATGGACCTGACCGCCGAATTCTATCTCCAGACGGTCGAGACCGTCTTCATCGAGCATGCTCTTCCGAAGGGCACGATGATGCACAGGGGCAGGGCGGTCGATCCAGCTGCCATCCGCAATGTCGCGCTCTTCACCGTGGAAGGGGAGAACGACGACATTTCCGGTATCGGCCAAACCAAGGCGGCGCATGACCTTTGCCTGAACCTGCCACAGGAAAAACGGCGCCATTACATGCAGCCGGATGTCGGTCACTATGGCGTCTTCAACGGCTCACGCTTCCGCAACGAGATCGTTCCGCAAATGGTGGCGTTCTTCCAGGAGCATCAACGCCAGCAATAAAGGAGCGGATGGCTTTTGAAGGTGGAAGGCGCTATGACGGCGTCATGTTTTCGCTGCTTCGAAAGTCCCTGAAATCGACCTCGTCCCGCAAACCGGCGCTCACCCAGCGCACGGTAGAGGTCGGCGGTCGGTATGTGCCGATCACCATCAAGGAGAACCAGCGGGCGACACGCATTACGCTGCGCATCGAACCGGGTGGCAAGGCGTTGAAGCTGACGATCCCTTATGGCCTCCACCATGCGCAGGTCGATATGTTTCTCGATCGTCATCAGGGATGGCTTGAAACCAAGTTTGCCAAGTTTTCTGCGCTGACGGGAATGAGCGAGGGCGCGTCCATTTCCATCCGTGGCACCCTCCATACGATCCGGCACACAGGCTCGATGCGCGGCGTAACCCAGATCGCCCGGGACGAGGACGGTCAGCCTGTGCTGAAGGTCAGCGGGTTACCTGAACATACGGGCCGCCGCGTCGCGACCTTTCTCAAAAAGGAAGCCCGCGCCGATCTAGAGCGACTGGTGGCAATCCACGCCAAGACAGTCGGAAGGCCGGTGCGCTCGATCTCGATGAAGGATACGCGCAGCCGCTGGGGATCCTGTTCACATGAGGGCAACTTGAGTTTCTCCTGGCGGATCGTTATGGCGCCGGAGAGCGTCATCGATTATCTTGCCGCGCACGAAGTGGCGCATCTGAAAGAAATGAACCACGGGCCGAAATTCTGGGCGCTCTGCAAGAAGCTCTGCCCGGAGATGGACAAGGCCAAGGCTTGGCTGAAGCAGAATGGCTCTCAACTGCATGCCATCGACTTCGAATAAGCCACGATTACAGGTTTGGATTCACGTGAAACATTTTTCAGCCAACCCTCTTCGCCCGCATTTTGGCTCGACTCACACGCCATTTCATGTCACGTCCCAGTCATGAAAAGCGACAGGACTCCGGACATCAAGATTTGCGGGCTGAAAACGCCGGAAGCCGTCGAACGCGCGGTTCGGCGCGGGGCAACGCATATCGGTTTTATCTTCTTCGAGAAGAGCCCGCGCAACATCGAGCCGGATATTGCCGGCAAGCTGGCAGACGCGGTTCGCGGAAGCGTCAAGATCGTTGCCGTCACCGTCAATGCCGATAATGACGAGTTGGATGAGATCATCGATCTGCTGAAACCCGATATCCTCCAGCTCCATGGCAGCGAGAGCCCGGAGCGCGTGCTGAGCGTCAAGGCACTCTACGGCCTGCCGGTGATGAAGGCTTTTTCTATTCGTGACGCTGATGATCTCGCCAAGATCGATCCCTATATCGGGATTGCGGACAGTTTTCTTTTCGATGCCAAGGCACCGGCGGGATCTGAACTGCCGGGAGGCAATGGCGTTTCCTTTGACTGGAGCGTTCTGCATTCTCTTGACGAAGGCGTAAATTACATGCTTTCCGGGGGGCTGAACGCTGATAACGTCGCTGAGGCTCTGGCAAAAACCGGCGCAGGTGGACTGGATGTATCCTCGGGTGTGGAAAGCGCGCCGGGTGTAAAGGATTTGGCCAGGATCGACGCATTCTTCGATGCGGTTCGGTCGGCAAGGCTATAGGGAGTTTGAAAGTGAACGAAACGCTGAAACCCAACTCGTTTCGCGCCGGTCCCGATGAGGACGGACGCTTCGGTATCTACGGAGGCCGCTTCGTTGCCGAGACGCTGATGCCTTTGATCCTCGACCTGCAGGCCGAGTGGGAAAAGGCCAAGGACGATCCGGAGTTCAAGGCGGAGCTCGAACATCTCAATACCCACTATACCGGCCGTCCAAGCCCGATCTATTTCGCCGAGCGCCTGACGGCTGAACTCGGCGGCGCAAAGATCTATTTCAAGCGTGACGAGTTGAACCACACCGGTTCGCACAAGATCAACAACTGCCTTGGCCAGATCCTTCTCGCCAAGCGCATGGGCAAGACCCGCATCATTGCCGAAACCGGTGCCGGTCAGCATGGCGTCGCATCTGCAACGGTTGCCGCACGCTTTGGCATTCCTTGTGTGGTTTACATGGGCGCGACCGATGTGGAGCGCCAGGCGCCCAACGTGTTCCGCATGAAGCTCCTTGGTGCCGAAGTAAAGCCGGTGACGGCAGGCCACGGCACGCTGAAGGACGCCATGAACGAGGCGCTGCGTGACTGGGTCACCAATGTCGACGACACCTATTACATGATCGGCACGGCGGCCGGCCCACACCCCTATCCGGAAATGGTGCGCGAGTTCCAGTCGGTTATCGGCAAGGAAGCGCGCGAGCAGCTGCTGGCTCTCGAAGGCCGTTTGCCGGATATGCTGGTCGCAGCCGTGGGTGGTGGCTCCAACGCCATCGGCCTGTTCCATCCGTTCCTGGATGATGCGAGTGTGAAGATCGTCGGCGTCGAAGCGGGCGGCAAGGGCCTGGATGGCGAAGAGCATTGCGCCTCGCTGACAGCCGGTTCGCCGGGCGTCCTGCACGGCAACCGCACCTACCTGCTTCAAGATAGTGACGGTCAGATAAAGGAAGGTCATTCCATCTCCGCCGGTCTCGATTATCCGGGCATCGGCCCTGAGCATTCCTGGCTGAAGGATGCCGGTCGCGTCGAATATGTGCCGATCATGGACAATGAAGCGCTCGACGCCTTCCAGATGCTGACGCGCACCGAAGGCATCATTCCAGCGCTTGAGCCGAGCCATGCGCTGGCCGAAGTCATCAAGCGCGCGCCGAAGATGGGCAAGGACGAGATCATCCTGATGAATCTCTGCGGTCGCGGCGACAAGGATATTTTCACGGTCGGTAAAATTCTGGGAATGGGACTCTGATATGACTGCACGTATGGACAAGCGCTTTGCCGATCTGCGTGCGCAAAATCGTCCGGCCCTCGTTACCTATTTCATGGGCGGCGATCCTGATTTCGAAACCTCGCTCGGCATCATGAAGGCGCTGCCGGACGCCGGTGCCGATGTCATCGAGCTTGGCATGCCGTTCTCCGATCCGATGGCCGACGGCCCGGCAATCCAGATGGCAGGACAGCGGGCGCTGAAAGGTGGTCAGACGCTGGCAACCACGCTCGATCTCGCGCGCGAATTCCGCAAGCAGGATGATGAAACGCCGATCGTGCTGATGGGTTACTACAATCCGATCTACATCTACGGCGTCGACAAGTTTCTGGACGACGCGCTCTCAGCCGGCATCGACGGACTGATCGTGGTCGATCTGCCGCCGGAAATGGATGACGAATTGTGCATCCCGGCTGTTCAGAAGGACGTCAACTTCATCCGTCTGGCAACGCCGACAACCGATGAAAAGCGCCTCCCGACCGTTCTGCGAAACACGTCGGGCTTCGTCTATTACGTCTCGATGAACGGGATCACCGGTTCGGCCTTGCCCGATCCGTCGACGATTTCCGGTGCTGTCGAGCGGATCAAGGCGCATACCGATCTGCCCGTCTGCGTCGGCTTCGGCGTCAAGACGGCGGATCACGCAAAGGCAATCGGTGCGGTTGCCGATGGTGTCGTGGTCGGTTCGGCCATCGTCAACCAGATCGCGCTCAGTCTTACCAAGGATGGCAAGGCGACGAATGACACTGTGCCGGCGGTAACAACGCTGGTAAAGGGCCTCTCGACAGGCGTGCGCGCGTCGCGCGCATGACATCGAGGCGATCTCAGATCGTGACCGACTTGAAATCGCCATGCTGATTTTGAATGTAGAGGAAGACGAGCGGAATTTGGTTGAAACCGCAGCGATGCGTCGCCATTCCGCTCAACTGCTGCCGAAGGATCATCGGTTCAGCGCGGACAGTTAGGAGTAAAGAACGTGAACTGGATTACCAATTACGTACGCCCGCGGATCAATTCCATGCTGGGCCGCCGGGATACCCCGGAAAATCTCTGGATCAAGTGCCCGGAAACCGGCGAAATGGTCTTCCACAAGGATCTGGAAGAAAACAAGTGGGTCATTCCCGCGTCCGGCTTCCATATGAAGATGCCCGCAAAGGCACGCCTTGCCGACCTGTTCGACGACGGCGCCTATGAGGCATTGCCGCAGCCGAAAGTGGCGCAGGATCCGCTGAAGTTTCGCGATTCCAAAAAGTACTCCGATCGTCTGCGCGACAGCCGCACCAAGACCGAGCAGGAAGACACGATCCTGGCGGGCGTCGGCAAGCTTCAGGGCCTGAAGATCGTCGCCGTCGTGCATGAGTTCCAGTTCATGGGCGGCTCGCTTGGCATTGCCGCAGGCGAGGCGATCGTCAAGGCTTTCGAGCGCGCCATCTCCGAGCGCTGCCCGCTCGTCATGTTCCCGGCCTCTGGCGGCGCGCGCATGCAGGAAGGTATCCTGTCGCTGATGCAGCTTCCGCGTACCACGGTTGCCGTCAACATGCTGAAAGAAGCAGGCATGCCCTATATCGTGGTTCTCACCAACCCGACCACGGGCGGTGTCACGGCGTCTTACGCCATGTTGGGCGATGTCCATATTGCCGAACCCGGCGCTGAAATCTGCTTTGCCGGCAAGCGCGTCATCGAACAGACGATCCGCGAAAAGCTTCCCGAGGGCTTCCAGACGTCGGAATATCTCCTGGATCACGGCATGGTGGACATGGTTATCGATCGCCACGCTATCCCGGATACGCTTGCCAACCTCCTGAAGATCATGACGAAGGCACCGGCCAGCACCTCCAAGGATATTCTGCCTATCGCTGCCACGGCCTGACGCATTCAAACACGCTCCGGAGGGGTGGATGACGGATATGACAAAGCCTGACATGAGCGAGGCGGAACGCATCATCGAAAGATTGATGCAGCTTCATCCCAAGGGCTTCGATCTGTCGCTGGACAGGATTACCCGCCTCCTCGAAAAGCTTGGCAATCCGCATAAGCGCCTGCCGCCCGTCATCCATGTGGCGGGCACCAATGGCAAAGGCTCGGTCACGGCCTTTAGCCGTGCGCTTCTGGAAGCCGCGGGCCTGGCCGTTCACGTCCACACCTCGCCCCATCTGGTAAACTGGAATGAGCGCTACCGTATCGGCGTCGCTGGAGCTCCCGGTCGACTGGTGGACGATGCTATGCTTGCCGATGCCTTGGCCCGAGTGGAAGCCGCCAATGACGGCCAGTATATCACCGTTTTCGAAATCCTGACCGCCGTCACCTTCGTGCTCTTTGCCGAACAGCCTGCCGATGTGGTCGTTCTGGAAGTGGGTCTTGGAGGTCGTTTCGATGCGACCAATGTCATTTCCAATCCGGCCGTCTCGGTCATCATGCCGATCTCGCTCGACCATCAGGCTTATCTCGGCGATCGCGTCGAACTGATCGCGGCGGAAAAGGCAGGCATCATGAAGACCGGCTCGCCGGTCGTGATCGGCTACCAGGAATACGACGCAGCACTCGATGTGCTGATCGCCACCGCTGAGCGTCTGAAATCCCCGACAGCCATCTATGGTCAGGATTTCTCTGCGCATGAAGAGCATGGCCGCATGGTCTATCAGGACGAGTTCAGCCTGGTCGATGCGCCGCTGCCGCGCCTTCCTGGCCGCCATCAGCTGGGCAATGCCGCGGCTGCCATTCGCGCCGTCAAGGCTGCCGGTTTCAGCGTCACCGATCGCATGATCGAAAAGGCCATGACATCGGTCGAGTGGCCGGGCCGCCTCCAACGCGTCACCCGCGGTCGCATCTTCGATCTCGCGCCGAAGGGCAGCGAAATCTGGATCGATGGTGGTCATAATCCAGGTGCTGGCGAGGTTATTGCCGAAGCCATGGCCGGCTTCGAGGAGAAGAGCTCCCGGCCGCTGGTGCTGATTGCGGGCATGATCAACACCAAGGATCAGGTCGGCTACTTCAAGGCCTTCGCCGGTATCGCCGAATATGTCTTCACCGTACCGATCCACGGGTCGGATGCAGCGATCGACCCTGTTGTTCTGGCCCATGCTGTCTTCGACGCTGGCCTGACGGCAGCGCCGACAGCCTCGATCGAAGAGGCTCTAGAAGAATTGGCAAAGCGCCTCGACCCGGCGAAGCCCGCACCACGCATCCTGATCGGCGGATCGCTCTATCTCGCCGGGAATGCGCTGGCGCTGAATGGCACACCACCGCAATAAACTTGAAGGCATCACGCAACCGACGACCAAAAAAGCCCGGCAGAACCGGGCTTTCTTTTTAATCTTGCATTCGCAAACGATCAAGCGGCGCTGGAAATCCAGGCGGAGAGTGCGGTCTTGGGAGCAGCACCGACCTTGATATCGGCCACTTCGCCGCCCTTGAACATGGCGAGCGTCGGGATGGAGCGAACGCCGAACTGAGCAGCAAGCTCAGGGTTTTCGTCGATGTTCAGCTTTGCGACCTTCACCTTGCCAGAAAGTTCCGTAGCGATCTCTTCGAGGCTCGGGGCAATCATCTTGCACGGGCCGCACCACTCGGCCCAGAAGTCTACGACGACTGGCTCAGCGGATTCGAGAACTTCAGACTGGAAGTTGGAGGTATCGACTTTCACGGTAGCCATAATTGGCTCTCCTTTCAGTGAATCTGTTCGGCATTCATGTGATGCGGGGGATGGGCATTTTCAATGTCCGGTATCTCACTTTGTCGAGATTGCGGCAAGGGCTTGTGACAGCGCTTCGTCCGTGAGCGTCACGAAGGACGCGTTCTCCGTATAGACGAGCGCGCAGGTGAAAGCCTTGTCCGGGTAGAGCGGCTTCAGAATCTCACGGTAGATCGCAAGCTGTGCGATATGGGCGAAGGGAATGGTGTTCTCGTTGGCCGGCGGTATCCGGTTGGTCTTGTAGTCCACCAGAATAACGCGCTTGCCGTCCACCGCCAAGCGGTCGATCCGGCCGGAAACGGCAAAATCCTGCCTGCCCAGGCGCAACGTTCCCATGATCGAAACCTCCGCTCGGCTATTGGCGGAGAAAGCGGGCTGGATGGCTGGTTCGGAAAGAACCGCGAGCGTGGTGTGGATCAATCTCTCGCATTCCAATTCCGGCCAGTAGCGCGCGGCACGCTCCACATAGCGACGGGCGGCATCTTCCCGCTTATCCTCGGGATAGTCCGGCAGCGTCTGCAGCATCCGGTGCACAAGGCGCCCACGTTGCAGTGCAAGGCCGGAAGCTATCTCCGGTTTGGTAAAGAGCGGGGAGGACACGACAAGGTCATCGGCGCCGTCATCGATGATCGTTCCCGCGCCGGACGGGCTGAGCGGCCGGGGAAGGGCAGGTGCCGGTGGCAGTGGTTGCATCAGCGAGGCGGGAAATGCTTCTGGCGCAGCACTCGACGGGGTCTCGCTTTGGGGTCTCGCTTTTGGCTCATGGGCATTCATCCGCCACAAAAGACCGTCCCAGGCTTCGCCGCCTGCCTGGAACTGATGAGAAATGCCTCGCGCTTCATCCGCGACAAGCGCCCGCTTGATCATCTGGTGCCAGCAATCCGGATTTTCCTTCGGCCCACGATAGCCGCAGACAATCAGATGGTCGGCAGCCCGCGTCATGGCCACATAGAGAAGGCGGCGATATTCCTGCTCCGCGGCGTCCTTCAAGCGGCCATCGTCCTGGTCGATCAATGCGTTATCGAAGTTCTTTCCCGGCAGCCACACGGGGAATGCGGCATCCTTGGTTTCGACAAAGCGCAACCGCGGCACATGGCTTGCAATGAAGGCCTTCGAGCCGCCATCGACGAGAAACACCACGGGTGCCTCAAGACCCTTGGAGGCGTGAACCGTCATGATGCGGACTTCGCCGCGCTCCTTGTCCTGCTCGCGCTTGATCTCCGGCGCATCTGTCTCGAGCACGGAGATGAAGGATTGCAGGCCGGGAAGGCCAGTCTTTTCGTGATCGAGCGCAAAGGACAAAAACTCATCCAGAACGTCGCTCGCCTCGTTGCCAAGGCGCGCAAGAAACCGCTTGCGACCTTGGTAGATGGTCATCACCGCCGCGTAGAAATCGTGAATCGTCGCGCTACGGGAGAGCGCAATCAAGGCCGAGAGGGTTTTAAGCGTCTCGGCGAAGCGGCTGTCATCCTCTCCAGCGCGCTGCTGGAGGTAGTCCCAGACGCTCGTCTTCTCCGGACGCTTGGCCGCCAGGTCAAAAATATCGTCTTCATCATGATTGAAGAGCGGGCTTTTGAGCAATGCAGAGAGCGACAGATCGTCCTGCGGCAAAAGCACGAAGCGGCCAAGTGCCAGCAAATCCTGAATGGCGATGTGGTCGGTCAGCCGCAAGCGGTCGGCACCGGCAACGGGAATGTTTTTTCGCTGCTTCAACTCGCGCGTCAACGCGTTGACGAAGGCGTGGCGCTTGCGCACCAATACCAGAATGTCGCCCGCCTCGATAAAACGTTCGACGCCTTTCTCAATCACCGTTTCCGTGCCGATCATCGCTGCGATGCGCGCCGCGATCCGTCGTGCGACGATGGCGGGCGGGGCGCTTTCGCGCAACGCATCGAAAGGTGCCGTCCAGTCTTCTTCGTCTTCGACCGGCTCAGCGGCGATCATGTCCCACACCTCCACCGTCCCGGCTTGACTAAGGCGGTTGGAGCGATGCTCGACGGGTTCGTTGTCGGCGCTCAGGCCTGCGGCATTCTCTGGCAAAGAGAAGACCTGATCCACCGCAGCCAGCACATCCGCCGTGGAACGGAAGGAAAGCGGCAGACGAACGGGATGGAAGACCTGCTGGACGGCGGTCACCCGCCGCGCCGTTTCCTCACGCTCCTGCGAAAACCGCTCCGGCCTTGCTCCTTGAAAGGAATAGATCGACTGCTTCTCGTCACCCACGGCAAACAGCGTGCGTTGACCAGCGCGCGCGGTCTCGCCATGGAAGAAATCTGCTGCCAGCGACTGGATGATCGACCACTGCACCGGGCTGGTATCCTGCGCCTCATCGACGAGAATGTGGTCGATACCCTGGTCCAGCTTGTAATGCACCCAGGCGCCCGCCGTATCGCGGTTGAGAAGCGTGGCCGCGCGCTCGATCAGGTCCTCGAAATCGAGCTGGCTACGCTGCTTCTTCAAATCCTCGAAGTCGCCGATCAGCCGGTCTGCCAGCGTCAAGGCATGTCTGGTGGCCTCCAGCATGCGCAGCGTCCGGTACTGGTCGCGGCAGGCCACCACATGGGCGCGCGCCAGCGTCAGATCATCCAGGAGATTGGGTGCTGCCGTCTGCATCGCCTTGTTGATGACGTAGGCATCGGACTTCGGCTCACCCTTCTGCGTCAGCAGCGCGCTTTCGAGGAAAGCGATGCGCTTGAACGGATCGCTTTCTCTTATCGCTTCCCGCAACGCGTAGGACACTTCGTGCGTCCGCGCCCCGCCCACCTCATCGGACAGCGTCAGATAGGTGTCGAGTGACAGGCCGGAGAGACCCGGGAGTGGCCAATAGGCCGTCGCTGCCGTCTCAAGTGTTTCACTGGCGCTGATGCGAGCATGGCGTCGAAGCGCCGCGTCGATTCCACCGTTACGGGAGGCGTCTTCGAGAAAGCCGCGCAGAGCATTGCGGTTGGCAACGATGGCGCTCAGCAGCGCTTCCAGCCCGGTCTCGTCGGCGAGATCGAGCACATAGGCGAGTGCCTGAGCCAGCGGCGTGTCCTGCTCGAGCGAAACGGCGGTCAGCAGGCTGCGGCGTGCTTCTGCCAGGAGACTGCTGGCGGCACGATCATCGAGAACCGAGAAGTGGCCAGCGACGTTCGCTTCCAGCGGAAACTGGTGCAGCAGCGCTTCGCAGAAGGCGTGGATCGTCTGGATTTTCAACCCGCCCGGCGTTTCCAGCGCCTTGGCGAACAGACGGCGTGCCTCCTTCAGCTTGATGGCGTCCGGGATACGCCCTTCGATTGTCGCGATACGGTCTTTCAAGGCGGCGTCGGAGAGCGTGGCCCAATCCGCGAGGCGATCGAAGACGCGGCTCGACATTTCCGAGGCAGCGGCCTTTGTATAGGTCAGACACAGAATGGCAGAGGGACGGCAACCGGCCAGCAGCAGACGGATCACCCGCTGGGTCAACACATGCGTCTTGCCCGAACCCGCATTGGCCGACACCCATGCCGAGCTAGTGGGATCGGAGGCGCGGGTCTGCTGGCGTGTCGTCCAGTCGATCCAGGCGCCTGGCTCGTCGCGTGCCGGGCCGTGATCTTGAGCCTGCTCGGCTGCGTATTCGAAAAGATCATTCGCCATCGCCATCTCCCGGTTCTGCAGTGGACCACTCGGAGACGCGCGCCAGATGGTCGTACTCGCCGCCATAAGATTGCTGTTCTTCCGGGATCAGCCGCGACACGAAGCCGTTCTTGCCCTCGCGCAGTGCCTTGATGAACTTGGTCAGCTGGTCGATCGAGTCCGTCGCCAGTTCTGCCGCACTCTTGGGCACGGTTTTGGCGGTGGCCTTGGCATTTTCGTTGTTCACAACATCGGTGCCGAAACGTTCTCCCGGCCGCAGGCGCACATAGATCAGATCCTCCGGTGTCGGCGTGCCAGCATCGCGGAAAGCGCCGCGCATCAGGGCCGCCGCTTCTAGCGCCAGTTGCGGATCGAGCAGGGAGCGGGCCTGTTTCACAGTCGGGGAGAGCCCCGTCTTGTAATCGACGATATCCGCCTTGCCATTGGTCTTGATGTCGATCCTGTCGGCCACGCCCGTCAGCCGGATACCGGCCTCTGGAATGTCCTGTCCGGCGCGGGCCTCCACATAGGAGCGGCGCACCATGGGACGGCGATCTTTCTCCCAGGCGAGAAACTCGCGCGCCACCGCAACGAAGCGCGGTCGCCAGACGATATCGATATGTGCTGGCAGATTTTCTTCGTCAAAACATGCGTTCAATACACGCATCATCGCGTCTTCGGACGCCGGCGTGCCGGGAACGTGCTCCTCACGGGAGTAGAGTTCGATGATGCGGTGATAGAGCGTCCCTCGGTCGGCAGCGCCTGGATCGCGGTTGAACTCGTCCAGCGGATCGAGCTTCAGAATGCGTCGCGCATAGATGGCATAGGGGTCACGGCGCAGCCGTCCGACTTCGCTGAAGGAATAGCTCTTCGGCTGTAGATCGGCAGGCGGGGTCGGGGCAGGGCGTCGCGCTGGATCCTGCGTCTCGCTGTCATCCAGCATCATTGCCCAATGGCGATAGGATTCGCCACGTCGCTTCAGCGCCTCTGCAAAATCTTCCCCGCCCAGCGCCAGCAGTCTTTGCAGCCAGCGCGAAGCCACGGCAGGCGTCGAACCCTGGCGCAGGGCGCGGCTGTAGATGATGTGACGCGTGCCGTTCGCCATCTCGAAATCATGCGCCAACTGCCCGATGCGGCGTTCCGGCGGCTCAAGCCCGATCGATGTCTTCATGCTGCGTGACAGGAAGGGATTGTTGGCCGTTTGCCCCGGCCACACCCCTTCGTTCAATCCACCGATAATGACGGTATCGACGCTCTGCAAGCGCGCTTCCAAAGCGCCAAAAATGAAGACGCGTGGGTTGCGCATGGCCCGAGGCTTGATCGATTCGCCTGCGATAAAGGCCGCGACGATATCGATCCACTGCGGACCATCCGCCTCCAGCGCATTGCCGCATTCCATCAGTTCGGCAAAAAGACTGGATAGCTTTTCTCCTGCCTCGCCGGACCAGAGGCTTGCGAGATCGCCCGCATCATCCAGGCACATCGCTTCGATGACGCGGCCGGAACGCTCCGCCCATTCCGCCAGCGTCAGGCGGGAGGTGAGGCGACCGCGGAGTGGATCGCGGTGGACGAAGGCCTGCTCCAGCGGTTCGATCGCCGCTTTGATCCGTCTCGCCAGATCTTCGGCAGCGAGCGGGGCATCATCGGAAAGCGCCGTGCGCCAATGTGGCGGATGGCGGTCGCCTGCGTGAAGTGTCATCTGATGTGCCAGAAGCGCATCGAGGTTGCCAAGTGTCGTTTCCTCGCGCCCGCCGCGCAACGCCAGAAGCTCCAGCGCTGCGACAGCCTTACTCATCTGCAACTCGCTCAGGCCAAAGCGGCAAAGAGGATGCTTCAACAGCGAAATGACCGCGACCGGATCACCTGGGCGCAGGATCGCTTCCAGCGCCAGCTGCAAAAGACCTGCCTGCGGCGTCGCAGACAGCGGCGTACCTGCGGAATCGTCCGCCTCGATGCCGAAGCGGGCAAGCTCGGTTGCCACCCTTCGGCCAAGTCCGCGATCCGGCGTGATGAGGGCTGCCTGCGATGGGCCATTCTGACCGGGCTTTTCAAGCGCCAGCCTGAGCGCGATGGCAATTGCGGTTGCCTCCTCGCGCTCATTGGCCGCCTCTATCATCGAGGCGGCGGAAAAGGCGCTTTCGAAGAAGGCCGGGGACTTGTCCGAGCGCCATTCATTCCATTCCGCGGTCGCCCGAACAGGCGCAAGTGCCGTGGAAAAAACCGCGGCCCGGTCCTGCAGATCGCGATCAAGGTCACCGATCCGCTCTACATCGCGACGCAAGACGCCGAGCTTCTGCAACAGGGTGAACAGCCCGTATTGCGAATGGGTGCGGCTTGCCGCGTCATCCGGTGCCTCATTGATCGCCTGCCACTGATCTTCGGGCATGTCGAGGTCGAGACCGGGAAGCACGACGGTGCCGTGCGGCAGAGATGCCACGGCAGCAATCAGATCGGCGGCAGCCGGAATGGAGCCGGTGGAGCCTGCAACGATGATCGGATCCGTGCTCGCGATCTTCGTCAGCCGGTCGGCCTCTGCGCGAAGGATGGCGTTGCGGTGGCGCCCGGCGGAAGACCGGTTCAGTTCGGCAAGGCGGGCCGGCCAATAAATACTGGCGATCTCCAGAAACTTCGCGGTCAGTTGCCACCATTGCGCATGATCGGCTGTATCCAGTTCGGAGAGCGCCTCCCAATCCTTGTCTTCCGTATCCATCGCATCGATGACTTCGGAGAGGGCACGCGCAAGCCAGATCGCATCCGCCGGGCTGGCAGGTGCCACGAGCGGTGAATCGGAATGGATGGCGCGGATTGCGTCCGGCAAGCTGTTTCGCCAGGCAAGGATCAGCCGCGCGAGTTCCACCAGTCGGGCGGTGCTGGAAATCGGTGGAGCAAGATCGATGGTGGCCGGCGTCTCGATATCGAAATAGCCGCTATCGTCATCCGTTTCGCCAAGCGGGCGGATAATCGGGAGAATGGCAGAACGCCCTCCCAGAAGGTCAACAAATTCAGAGCGTAGCACGCGAGCCGAACGGCGCGTCGGCACATAGATCGTCACGCGAGCAAGCGACAGCGGATCAGCAGGGTCATACGAGAAGCCGCTCGCGAGCGTCCCGGCACAGAGGCTCTGCGCCAGTGTCTTTAGAAAGGGTGTTCCTGGCGCAATGGTCAGGATGCGTTTGGCATGCGCCAATGGTTCGACCTTCTCAAGGATGACATCATCCGCCCGAAAACCGGAATCGTTTGTCGGAAAGCACGATGCGTCGATTCAAAGCGTTAGAGCGTCCTCTGTGCGTTCCAAGTGACGCACAGCGCTCTAAACCGAAGCGATGGTTCGCTCCGCATCCTCTATAGCATCCGGTGTGCCGACGGTAATCCATTGACCGTCAAGCATCACGCCATAAAGCCGGTTTTTCGCAATGGCGCGGTCGAAATAGATGTTGAGATTGAAGGCATCAGCCGGTGCATCGTCAAGCAGGCGCGAATCCATGGCGATCGCACCGGCATAGACGACCGGGCTTGGTTCACCGTCCTGATAACGGGTGAGGCGGCCGTCCTCTGCAAAATTGAAATCCTTTTTGCCGTTATGTCCGGTAGTGCGGTCCATATCGACGCAAAGCATCGCCATATCCATGCGCGCAGGATCGAAACCCTCCGCGAGTTTCTGCAGATTGGTGGGACGGCCGGATGTTTCCCCGACCCAGAACAGATCGGCATTCATCACCAGAACAGGCCCTGGCGCCAGCAGCTTCAAACCCTTCGCGAGACCACCGCCGGAATTCAAGAGCTCGGCCCGCTCATCAGAAATCAGGACCTTAAGATCCTTGCGGCCTTCAAGATGCGTGGTCATCTGCTCGGCATGGTGATGGACGTTGATGGATACGGTCTCGACTCCCGCCGCCACCAGAAGATCGAGCACATAATCGATCATCGGCTTGCCCGCGATTTTGACCAGCGGCTTGGGGATCGTGTCGGTGATCGGGCGCATTCTCGTGCCGAGACCTGCTGCCAGAACCATCGCTTGTTTGATCGTCATGGGAAACGCTTTACTGAGAGTTGAGGTCTATGCCCGCACGCGCGAACCAGTCTCGCAGCGGCGCAAGGTCGGGATGTTCCAGCGCGGCGCGCATATAGGTGAAGGTGCGCGGCATATGCTTCATATAGCCCGGCTTGCCATCGCGCTTCAAAAGCCGAACCCAGGCGCCGACCAGCTTGCAATTGCGTTGCGCCGCCATGATGGCGAAGGCTTTGAGAAATACCTCTTCATCGAAGGCAGGGTTCTTTCGGCGGATATCGAAATACCGCTCCATCATTCGCGCCTGCAGTTTAGGCGGGATGGTTACCCGCGCATCCTGCACCAGAGACGCCAGATCATAGGCCGTCGGGCCTATCATCGCATCCTGAAAGTCGATGATGCCCACTTGCTGCGGCGCTGGTTTGTCTTGCTGCCAGATGATGTTCGGCGAGTGGAAGTCGCGCAAGACGAGCCCGGTTTCCACATCGGCAAGCTTGGCGATCAACTGATCCCAAACGGCGAAAAAATCCTGCCGCTTGGCGTCGTCGGTCGGCTTGCCGTCATGCATGTGCGGCAGATACCAGTCCAGCAGCAACGAGGTCTCGATCTTCATAGCATCGGCATCGAAGCGCGGAATTTCATAGCGCCCACCATCCGGCAGGTCGATCGTTGCAGGCATCGGCTTTTCATGCAGCGCCGCCAGACAGGCAGCACTCTCGATATAGCGCTCCTCGATCGGAGCACCATTGGCATCCAGA
Source organism: Agrobacterium sp. GW821-FHT02D03 (assembly GCF_059421725.1). Taxonomy (NCBI): domain Bacteria; kingdom Pseudomonadati; phylum Pseudomonadota; class Alphaproteobacteria; order Hyphomicrobiales; family Rhizobiaceae; genus Agrobacterium; species Agrobacterium sp. GW821-FHT02D03. The sequence continues at coordinate 224,687 of NZ_JBWKVN010000001.1, read as the reverse complement.
ACGCCTGCGCGTCCCATATCGCTCAAAAGCAGGATGCCCTCATCCAAGTCGCGCGCCAGGATTTCCGGCAGCGCGAAGCCTTCGCTTCGGAGATGGAGATCAAGAGCAACGAAGGGCTCGACAGTGCGGGCAAGATGCACGATCTCCGAATAGGATTTGCCGTTGTGAAGAGCGGGGCCGGGCGGCTGGGGCTGCCAGTCCATCAACAGATATTGGCTGTCGTCATCGCGCACCAGTTCATAGGTGCGATAGGCGGCGTCACCACTGAAATAGCGCCGCGTGGCGTTCGCGTTGCCGTTCCGCTCCAGAAAGCGGCGAATGGCGAAGACCCGTTCAAGACGCTCGATATGACGCCGGGATGCTTCGATCACAGCACGCCGACCGTCTCCCTCATGTGTCAGGCGCAGCAGGATGGTCGATGCCTTCGGCAGCACATCGCTTGCCATCTCCGGCCACTCGATCAGGCACACGCCGTCCGACAGCATCTCGTCGACGCCGAGTTCATCCAGCTCCGACACGTCGGAGAGGCGATAGAGATCGAGATGCGCGACGGGAAAGCGAAGCGCGTAGGATTGGACGATGGTAAATGTCGGGCTCGGTACTTCGAGTTCCGCATCGTCGGCGATTGCCCGGATCAAAGCCCGCGCCAGGGTCGATTTTCCAGCCCCAAGATCGCCCACCAGCGCAACGGCATCGCCCGGCTTGACGGCAAGCGCCAGCTCCTCGCCAAGCCGGATCGTCTCGGCCTCATTTGCAAGGAAAAGCGAGAGGGAAAGCGTCTCGTCACTCATTCGGCAGCAATGGACTGCGGCTGGTCGTGCGAAGGAATGCGGCAGGTCACGACCGTGCCTTCACCGGGGCGGCTGTCGAGTGTGACCGTGCCCTGATGCAGGCTGACGAAGCTCTCGACGATCGAGAGACCGAGGCCAGCGCCTGTGCGTCGGCCGCCTTGGCCACGTGTCGAGAAGCGATCGAAGACCGTCTTCAGCATGTCTTCGGGAATGCCCGGCCCTTGATCTGCAACCGAAAAGACGAAATCGCCTTCGCTTCTCTGGCAGGTCAGCCGGATCGCCGACCCTTCGGGCGAGAAGTTGACCGCATTGGTCAGAAGCTTCAGCAATATCTGCTTCAGCCGCTGGTGATCGGCAACGATGGAACCGAGATGCGCTGGCGCGACGATCTCGAGCGAAACGCCGCTTTCCTGCAGACGATCGGTGATCTGTACCGCTACATCGTCGAGAAGCTCGTTCAGATCGTTCTCGGCATAGTTCAGGTGCATGATGCCGGCATCGACGGTTGCCAGATCGAGAATGTCGTTGACTATCGTCAGCAGCACCGACGACGAGGTCGAAATATGGTCGAGATACTCGGCCTGGCGATCGTTCAGTTCGCCCATGCCGGGTGTCTTCAGAAGATCGGTAAAGCCGATGATATTGGTGAGCGGCGAACGCAGTTCGTAAGACACGTGCTGGACGAAGTCGTTCTTCAGCTCGTCTGCCTTGCGCAACGCCTCGTTCTTTTCCTTCAAGGCCCGCTCGGCGCGCACACTGTCCGTCATGTTGACGAAGGTCAGCATGGTCTGCGCGTCGGGCAGCGGGATGACGGCATAATCGAGCACGAGGCCGGAAAGAAGTTCCAGCGTTCCCTGCTTCGAAGGACGCTCGTCGTCAAAGCTGGTGATGAATTGCGCAAAGGCGCGCCAGCCATCCGGCTTCTCGTAGGATTGCGCGCAGACCGCTTCAATGGAGCGAATGTGCTTACCGGCTTCGGCCTCTTCCGCTGTGATCGCCCAGAGCGCGCGGAACGCCGGGTTCGACAGGCGAATACGCCCGTCGGCACCGAACACCGCAACGCCTTCTGCCAAGTGATCGATGGTCTCGCCCTGAACCTTGACCAGCGTGTTGTAGCGCATCTGGAGATCGACCTGTTCGGTCAGGTTCTCGAACACCCAGGTTGCGCCGCCTTGCGGATGCGCGGTGGCAATCACACGCAGCGTCTGCCCGTTAGGCAGGTGCCAGAGATCTGTCTTGGTATCGAGCGCGCGATAAACGGAAAGAGCGGTCTCTTTCCAGCTCTTCCAGCTGAGTTGCTCCGGCAGCTTTCCGGCACTGCGCAAACGATCGAGAAGCTCGGAATTGCCGGGCTTCGATTCCAGGAATACCAGATCGAGGCCCCATAGGCGGGCGAAAGCCTGATTGTAGAACTGCAGGCGCTGCTCGCCGTCGAAGATGGCGACGGGCGTTCCCAGATGATCTAGCGTTTCGGCGTGGCTTTTCAGCGTGCGTTTCAACTCTTCGCGGATGGTTTCAGCATCGGACGCGTCGATCGCGATACCGGCAGAGCCGCTTGGCGTCTTGATATCGACCACATCGAAGAAGGTGCGGTTGCCGGAAACCACTGTGGAGATCCGGTCATGATAGGGCGATTCCGGCGTGGCCGTGGCGCGGATCTTCTGTCGTGTCACCGTGTTCAGCAATTCGCGCTGTTCGTTGACGGCCTGCTGCGGCGTCGTCGCATCGACGGCAATCGCATAGGCATGATTCACCCAGATGAGCGCGCCCTCATTGTTTCGGCGCCAGGCAGGCTGCTCGATGGAATCGAGGAGCTCCTGGAAGGTGGACATGGAGGAAAGCAGGCGCTCGCGCTCCACTCTCAACTCCGCCAGTTCGGCGCGCATATTGTTCAGCGCGATGAAACGGGCAAAGGCCTTGCCGCCGGACACGCGTCCCTGAACCTCGATGACTTCTCCGCGCTGCGTCTCGATCGTCAGATCGAAACTCTGTGCCTGGCTGCGCAGCAGCTCGATTGCCTTTTCCAGCGGTGCTGCCGACGTGGGGCGCAGCCAGCGGCCAAAGGCGAGAAAGTCGGAATCAGCAGACGGCACGCCGGTTTCTGGCGGCAACTGGCCGACGAATTCAGGACGTTCGCCGGTATCTTCCCAGATGACGATCCGGCGCGACTTGTCGGAAATCAGCGCCTCATATTTGGAAATCTTGTTCTGCGCTTCGGACAGCGCCGTGCGGTATTCGTTGACCTCGGCTTCGATGTTCCCGCGCTGGCGCACCAGCCAGACGATGGAAAACAGCGTCGCGGAGACGACGCCGATGAAGATCGAATAGGCGATGGTCTCGCTGGACGAGAACAGGCGTGCACTTCTTTGGAGGAGCGCGCCATCCTGAGCCTCGGCAACGGTGGCAAAGCCGCTGAGCGCCGTTCCAGCCATCAACGCGGGTACCGCGCAAATCTTTCGGCGCAGGGCGCCTGCCATGGTGGTCAGAGAGCCGCGCAATCGTTCAAGAACGGGCGCCTCGTCGCTGCCCGTCTCCACGTTCCTTTTCGCCCGCTGGCGCGAGTTCGCTTTTTTTACCGACATCCCCGGTCTGTCTCCGTCCTATGTGCCGCATCTTCGACAAGACATCCCATTTTCGCACGAGCATCCGCCCACACGAATCAAGTCTTCAGACAATACCGTCTCAGCAAATTTCCGGGAAGGGCGGCGCCCAAAAAGAAATCGCGGACTTTGTCAAGCCCGCGATGCCTAGATGTGGTGTATTTGATGTGGATATTAACTATGAAATCAATATCTGTAGTGTTCTGCCTTGAACGGACCCGTCTTCGAGACGCCGATATAATCTGCCTGCGTGTCGGAAAGTTCGGTCAGCTTCACGCCGAGCTTCTCAAGGTGAAGGCGCGCGACCTTTTCATCGAGGTGTTTCGGCAGCACGTAAACGTCGTTCTTGTACTCGCCCTGCTTGGTGAAGAGCTCAATCTGGCCGAGCACCTGGTTGGTGAACGAGGCCGACATAACGAAGGAAGGGTGACCGGTCGCATTGCCGAGGTTCAGTAGGCGGCCTTCCGACAGAAGGATCATGCGGTTGCCCTTGGCGAACTCGATCATGTCGACCTGCGGCTTGATGTTGGTCCACTTCAGGTTCTTCAGCGAAGCGACCTGAATTTCGTTGTCGAAGTGACCGATATTGCCGACGATCGCCATGTCCTTCATCTCGCGCATATGCTCGATGCGGATGACGTCCTTGTTGCCGGTGGTGGTGATGAAGATGTCTGCCGAAGACACGACGTCTTCGAGGCGAACGACTTCGAAACCGTCCATGGCGGCCTGAAGCGCGCAGATCGGGTCGATTTCGGTGACCTTGACGCGGGCGCCAGCGCCCTGAAGCGAAGCAGCAGAACCCTTGCCGACATCGCCGTAACCGCAAACGACGGCAACCTTGCCGGCCATCATCACGTCTGTGGCGCGACGGATACCGTCAACCAGCGATTCCTTGCAGCCGTACTTGTTGTCGAACTTCGACTTGGTGACGCTGTCATTGACGTTGATTGCCGGGAAGGGGAGAAGACCCTTCTTGCTGAGGTCATAGAGACGATGAACACCTGTCGTGGTTTCTTCGGTCACGCCCTTGATCGCGTCGCGCTGCTTGGTGAACCAGCCTGGCGAAGCCTGAAGGCGCTTCTTGATCTGTGCGACAAGAATTTCTTCTTCTTCCGAGCCTGGGTTCGACAGAACGTCTTCGCCAGCTTCGGCGCGTGCACCGAGCAGGATGTACATGGTGGCGTCGCCACCGTCATCCAGGATCATGTTGGAGAGACCACCATCGGTCCACTGAAAGATCTTGTCGGTGTATTCCCAATATTCGGTCAGGCTCTCACCCTTGACGGCGAAGACCGGAATGCCGGCGGCCGCGATGGCTGCAGCAGCGTGATCCTGCGTCGAGAAGATGTTGCAAGACGCCCAACGGATGTCGGCGCCGAGTTCCTTCAGGGTTTCGATCAGAACGGCCGTCTGGATCGTCATGTGCAGCGAGCCGGAAATGCGTGCGCCCTTCAGCGGCTTGCTTTGACCGAATTCGCTGCGGCAGGACATCAGGCCCGGCATTTCAGTTTCGGCAATGTCCAGTTCCTTGCGGCCGTAATCGGCAAGGTTGATATCCGCGACGATGTAGTCTTTGTCAGCGCTCATAAAGATCTCCTGCTCAAAAATGGCAGGGACCCGTGCCGCTGCCTTGCAATTCAGGCTGCGGTTCTAACAGGCAATCGCCGATCTGGCAATAATCATATAAAGAAGTCTTTATGTCTTTATATGATGGTTATCAAAGTTCTTCGCCGAACCGATCCGCAACCAGCGCCTCGAGTGCTGCAAGCGCTTCTTCCGCCTGATTGCCGCTTGCTTCGACAAAAACCGTGCATCCGGGGCTTGCCGCAAGCATCATCAGACCCATGATCGAAGTGCCGCCGACCGTCATACCGTCCTTCGAAACGCTGATGGCTGCGTCGAACTTCTCCACCATCTGCACGAATTTTGCAGAGGCGCGCGCGTGCAGGCCGCGCTTGTTGACGATCAGCAGTTCCTTCGACAGTGAGGACATGAAGCGTGTTCTTCTTATTTGCCGCTGAGAACGCGGCTGGCGACGTTGATATATTTGCGACCGGCATCGGAAGACTCCTGCAGAGCCTTGTCCATGTTGTCCTCGCTGCGAATACCGGCAAGCTTGATCAACATGGGAAGATTGACGCCGGCAATCACTTCAACGGTGCCGCTGCTCATCACCGAGATGGCGAGGTTGGACGGCGTTCCGCCAAACATGTCTGTGAGGATGATGACGCCATTGCCGTCATTGGCGCGTGTGACGGCATCGATGATATCCTGCCGACGCTGATCCATGTCGTCCTCGGGACCAATCGATACGGTCTCGATCAACTTCTGAGGACCGACCACATGCTCTACCGCGTGACGAAATTCCTCAGCCAGCTTGCCATGAGTGACAAGCACTAGTCCGATCATGAAATGCTCCCTTACACACGCACTTTGCCACCTGGACTTGCGTCTGGTGTGCCGCCCTATCGCAATGCCGCAAACCTGTCCATCGGTGGGACGACATCTTGATGAGGAAAATGGGAAGCGCAAGCCCCCAAACAGGGGATTTTTGTTCACTTTCCCTTGGCTTTGAACAGATTTTGAGCAAGTGCAGCAAATTTTCCATAGGGCGTGATGCTGGAAAGCGGAATCCGGATGAGCGGTAGCCTGTTGCCGGTCGGTAAATCCAGCCATTCATTCTTCGGCGGGAGGCGAGGGGACTGCGGGTGTGCAACAGGCGTTATCGCATAGTCTATCGTCGCCGATTTGATGCTCTCAAGTTCGACGATGCCGCTGCCGCGCAGTTCTAGGAGCCCGGCAATGCTCTCCGGCCGTTCGACGAGAACGCGTCCATCTTGAGACGACATAAGAACCTGATCGTCTGCTACGAGCGCCGCCGGCAAGCCGTAACGCTGTGCCTCTGTCAGAAAGCTGAAGGCAAGCTCGCTCTTGCCGCTGCCGGAGGGGCCGACGAACAGCATGCCCGTTTCGTCAATGACGATCGCAGTTGCATGGTAGTTGATGCGGTCAGCGCTCATGCGTCGGGGCGGCAGGAAGCGACAGGGTGAAGCGGGCGCCGGAGATCACACCATATTTGTCGATGATGTTTTCCGCCTTCAGCGTACCGCCATGCGCCTCGGCAATCTGGCGGCTGATCGAGAGGCCAAGACCGGAATTCTGGCCGAAACCTTCGCTCGCCGGGCGATCAGTGTAGAAGCGCTCAAAAATACGGTCGATATCTTCAGCCTGGATACCGGGACCATTGTCCTCGACGCGGACTAGGCAGCGATCCTTGTGCCGCAGCAGGTGCACGAAGATGCGCCCGCCATCCTGCGAAACGAAGGAGCGGGCGTTTTCGATCAGGTTGGTGACGATCTGGCCAAGGCGGAGATCGTGGCCGTTGACCACATAGCTGGTCTTCACGCCCGGCTTGTGGTCGGCCACATAATCGATCGTGACCGTTTTCTTCTTGCTGGAAATCTGTCGCGAGATTTCGACAAGACCATTCAGCAAGACCTCAAGATCGACGGGCGAGGAATCGGCACGCGCCAGTTCCGCGTCGAGACGCGACGCATCGGAAATGTCGCTGATCAGGCGGTCGAGACGGCGAACATCGTGGAAGATGATTTCGGTAAGGCGCTGCTTGGATTCTTCCGTCTTGGCACGCGGCAGCGTTTCCACCGCGCTGCGCAGCGAGGTCAACGGGTTCTTCAACTCGTGGCTGACATCCGCCGCAAAACTCTCGATTGCGTCGATCCGGTCGTAAAGGGCGTTGGTCATTTCGCGAAGTGCAATCGAGAGGTTGCCGATCTCGTCCTGACGCGCCGAGAAGTCCGGAATTTCCTCACGCGCCTTGGCGCCACGGCGCACGCGGATCGCGGCGGCCGAAAGACGCCGAAGCGGCGTCGCGATAGTGGAAGAAAGAAGCAGCGACAGAACGATATTGACCAGCGTCGCAATGCCGAAGACGCGCATGATCGCCAGACGTTCCGCATGGACGATCTTGTCGATATCGCCGGCCTGTGTCGATAGCAGCAGAACCCCAAGCACCGCGCGGAAGCGTTGCACTGGAACGGCCACCGAAACGATCAGCTCACCCTTTTCCGTGACGCGCACGACAGCGCCGCGAACACCCGTCAGCGCATTCATCACTTCTGGATAGATCGATCCGTCGCCGCCGGGTGTTTCCTTGTAAAGCGGCAGGCTGCTTGGCTGCAGCATGCGGTTGAACAGGCTGGCAAACCATTCGCCCCAGGTCTGGGTTTCAGGCGTTACCGGCGGCAGGTCGTAGCGTAAAACTTGCCCGCGTGAATACAAATGCCGGGAATCGAGAAGCAGGTTCGCATCCGCATCGAAGAGACGGGCTCGGGTGCGGGTCGGGGAAATCAGGCGGCGAAGGACCGGGGCGACACGCTCCGGATTGATCGGGAAGCTCAGGTCCTCATCATTCGGTACCGGCGTGATGCTCTGACCCGCCTGCAACTCCAGCAGCTTTTCCGGGTTGATGGTGATCGAATTGGTATCGACCGAAGCCGAGGCGGAGATCGCACCGGCGATGATTTCGCCCTGCGTCAGCAGGCTTTCGACGCGCGCATCGATCAGCCCTTCGCGAAACTGGTTGAGGTAGAGAATACCACCGACCAGAACCACCGTCGCAGCGACGTTGAAGAAGAGAATGCGGCGCGTCAGGCTGGAAAAGACGGCATTGCCGAAAATACGCCGGACGATCGTCAGCGGATGAATCCGGTGCCGCCGACCGCTCTCACGATCGTCGGCATCGGATGTGTCCGATGCGCTATCCTGCGTTTTGTTCAGCACGTGCGTTCCTCAGCCCCCGCTTGCGCGGCGTCATTACCCGGCCTTACGGCGCTTCGCGGAAGCGATAACCCACACCGTAAAGCGTTTCAATCATGTCGAAGTCGTTGTCGACCAGCTTGAACTTTTTGCGCAGGCGCTTGATGTGGCTGTCGATGGTGCGGTCGTCGACATAGACCTGCTCGTCATAGGCGGCGTCCATCAGCGCATCGCGGCTTTTGACGACGCCTGGGCGCTGTGCCAGCGAGTGGAGGATCAGGAATTCAGTGACGGTCAGTGTCACCGGCTCGCCCTTCCAGGTGCAGGTGTGGCGCTCCTGGTCCATGGCAAGCTGTCCGCGTTCCAGCGTTCTGGCGGCCTGATCGGCCGCGATCTTCATGGGGCTTGCGCCGGTCGCCGCTGCTTCACGGCTGCTGGCGCGGCGCAGGATCGCCTTGACGCGCTCCACCAGAAGGCGCTGCGAAAAGGGCTTGGTGATGAAATCGTCGGCGCCCATCTTCAGGCCGAACAGCTCGTCGATTTCCTCATCCTTGGACGTGAGGAAGATGACGGGAAGGTCCGACTTCTGCCGAAGACGACGCAACAGTTCCATGCCGTCCATGCGCGGCATCTTGATATCGAAGATCGCCAGCTGCGGCGGGCGTGCAATCAGCCCGTCAAGGGCGGAGGCGCCGTCGGTATACGTTTCGACCTTATAGCCTTCCGCTTCGAGCGCGATCGACACCGATGTCAGGATATTACGGTCGTCGTCTACAAGCGCAATCGTCTGCATTAAATTGGTCTCCATCGTCATTTGCAATCTATGCTCCCGACATTCACCCCAGCCTAGGTTGTGCGCCGCGAACACGTCTCATGAGTATAAAGGTGGAACAAATTGTGGCAAAGACCAAGCCCCACGATTGGAGAGCTTTGAAGCAGGATATTCCAGCAGAGACTAAGAGTCCGGATTTGCAGCGTGGCTAAACCGATTTAAAAAGGAATAAAATCTTTTAAATCGATTAATATATTGAAATTGTTGAATATTTTTGATGCGGCATCTTGCCAATCCTGTTTGTTGCCGTTAGCTTCACTGAAAATTTGAACGGCTCGCATTCAGAAAAAGGGAACGCGCCATGAAAGAACTCGGAGTACACAATCCAGAAAACGGAGTGGCTGCACTCGGTCTGGGCGGAGCCGCTGTCGTACATTACAACCTCATCGAGAGTGAGTTGTACGAAGAATCGATCCGCAACGGCGAGGCGGACATTACCGTTGATGGCGCTCTGCGCGCCGTGACCGGTCAGCACACCGGCCGTTCTCCGAAGGACAAATTCGTGGTGCGCGATGCCCACACGGAAAATGCGATCTGGTGGGACAACAACAAGCCGCTGTCGCCTGAGCATTTCGAAATTCTGCACAAGGATATGCTCGCGCATGCCGCAGGCAAGACACTCTACGTTCAGGATCTCGTCGGCGGTGCCGATGAAGAGAATGCGCTGCCAACCCGCGTCGTTACCGAGCTTGCCTGGCACGGCCTCTTCATCCGTAACCTGCTGATCCGCCCGGCGCGCGAGAAGCTTGCTTCGTTCAAGCAGAAGCTCACCATCATCAACCTGCCAAGCTTCAAGGCTGATCCTGCCCGTCACGGCGTGCGCACCGAAACGGTCATCGCCTGCGACCTGACCAAGGGTATCGTCCTCATCGGCGGCACATCCTATGCCGGCGAGAACAAGAAGTCGGTCTTCACCGTTCTCAACTACTTGCTGCCTGCCAAGGGCGTTATGCCGATGCACTGCTCGGCCAATGTCGGCCCGGATGGTGACGCGGCGGTCTTCTTCGGCCTGTCCGGCACCGGCAAGACCACGCTGTCTGCCGATCCCGCCCGTACGCTGATCGGCGACGATGAGCATGGCTGGGGCGAAGACGGCATCTTCAATTTCGAAGGCGGCTGCTACGCCAAGGCGATCAAGTTGTCGGCGGAAGCTGAGCCTGAAATCTACGCGGCAACCCGTCGCTTTGGCACGGTTCTGGAAAACGTCGTTCTCGACGAAAACCGCGTTCCGGATTTCAACGACAATTCGCTGACGGAAAATACTCGTAGCGCTTACCCGCTGCACTTCATTCCCAACGCCTCGAAGACCGGCCTTGCCGGTCATCCGAAGACGATCATCATGCTGACCGCCGATGCCTTCGGCGTGCTGCCGCCGATCGCGCGTCTGACGCCGGAACAGGCCATGTACCACTTCCTCTCCGGCTACACCGCCAAGGTCGCCGGCACGGAAAAGGGCGTAACAGAGCCGGAAGCCACCTTCTCGACCTGCTTCGGCGCTCCCTTCATGCCGCGTCATCCGACGGAATACGGCAACCTGCTGCGTGATCTGATTGCACAGCATGGTGTGGATTGCTGGCTGGTCAACACCGGCTGGACCGGTGGTGCCTATGGCATTGGCAAGCGCATGCCGATCAAGGCTACCCGCGCGCTTCTGACCGCTGCACTGACCGGCGAGCTGAAGAACGCCCAGTTCCGCACCGACGCCAATTTCGGCTTTGCCGTACCGACTTCGCTCGAAGGCATCGACAAGAGCATCCTCGACCCACGCTCGACCTGGGCCGATGGCGCTGCCTACGACGCGCAAGCCAAGAAGCTGGTCAACATGTTCGTCACGAACTTCACCAAGTTCGAAGACCATGTTGACAGCACCGTCCGCGACGCTGCTCCTGGCCTCCTGGCTGCCGCCGAATAAGCGGTCGATCTCTTCACAATACAAAACCCGGCCTCGCGCCGGGTTTTTCGTTAGAAAAAGCACGATCCTGGATTTAAAAAAGATAGAGCGTCCTTTGTGCATCTAGAAAGACGTACGGCGCTCTATCAGTTCATTCCGGCGCTTGAAGCCTTCTCAACTGTTTTCATTCCATCGCATCTGTGGCATCACGCCTGCCGGAGAATGACATGGCAAGCGCGCCCCTTTACATCAGCAGCAGAATAACGATTGCCGGATGGGAACTGACGGAGCAATTCGTGCTGGCTGGCGGGCCGGGCGGACAGAATGTCAACAAGGTCTCCACCGCGGTTCAACTGTTCTTCAATATCACGGCTTCTCCGGCGCTCTCGGATCGCATCAAGACCAATCTTGTCAAGCTTGGTGGGAGGCGCGTCTCGAAAGAAGGCGTGCTGATGATCGAGGCAAGTCAGTTTCGCACCCAGGAGCGGAACCGGGAAGATGCGCGGGAGCGTCTGAAAGAACTGATTCTCAAGGCAGCCGAGCCGCCGCCGCCGCCGCGCAAGGCCACCAAGCCGACAAAAGGCTCTGTCGAGCGGCGACTGAAAGCAAAATCAGGCCGTTCGGATATCAAGAAGATGCGTGGCAAGCCGGGACAGGATTAACAGCTTTGGCCGAGAAACGCTCTCGGTGCCGTCTTCAGACTTAGAGCTTTCTCAGCGCCACCATGTCGATCAGATGGTTCTGGCCTTTTCTCAGGATGAGGTCGGCACGTGGTCTCGTCGGTACGATGTTCTCGCGCAGGTTTTTGAGGTTGATATTCTCCCAAAGCCCTTCTGCGATCGCGAGCGCCGCAGTTTCCGAAATCGACGCATACCGATTGAAGTAGGATGTCGGGTCGCGGAACGCCGTCTTGCGCAGGTTCATGAAACGGTTGACGTACCAATTATGGATGATCGTCTCGTCCGCATCGATATAGATCGAAAAATCGAAGAAGTCGGACACCATCGGCACGATGCGCCCGCCGGCCGGCAGGTTGCGCGCCTGCAGCACGTTGATGCCCTCGAAAATCAGGATGTCGGGCCGGTCGACATTGGTGAATTCGCTGGGCAGGACATCGTAGACCAAGTGCGAGTAGCGGGGCGCCTGGACGTTCGGCTGGCCCGCCTTGATGGCGGAAAGGAAGCGTAGAAGCGCGCCGATGTCGTAGCTTTCCGGAAATCCCTTGCGCTCCATAAGGTTCTCACGCCGCAAAACCTCGTTCGGGTAGAGAAACCCGTCCGTGGTGATCAGATCGACCTTTGGGCTGGAAGGCCAGCGCGCCAGAAGCTCTTTTAGAATACGCGCCGTGGTGGATTTCCCGACCGCAACAGAGCCCGCAATGCCGATGACGAAGGGCGTCTTGTTGACGTGCTCCATGTTGATGAAGCGGTTGCGCTGCTCGAACAGCAGCTGCGACGCTTCCACATGGGATGAGAGCAGTCGCGAGAGCGACAGGTAGATCCGCCGAACCTCGTCGAGATCGATCGGGTCATCGAGCGATCGGAGGCGTTTCACCTCGTCGGCGGACAGCGTCAAGGGCGTATCGGCGCGAAACTTCGACCACTCTTCCGAACTGAAGAAGTGATAGGGCGAGTATTCATCCGGCCTGAAATGATCGAGCGTCGTTGGCATGCCTTGCTCCCCCCTGCGTGCCATCGTCGTCATGATTGAGGCCTTGATGCCTTTTCCTGCAATCCGGACTGACCCGTCCGTCTCTCCAATTCCGCGAAGACATCGGAGAGAGGGATATCGGCGATCTTGAGGACCACGAGAAGATGATAAAGCAGATCGGCTGCCTCGTCCGTCAGGTTCTTGCGATCCTGCGAGATCGCCGCGATCACCGTTTCGACCGCCTCTTCGCCGAGCTTCTTGGCCGCCTTGGCTTGCCCGGCGGCAAACAGCTTGGCCGTCCAGGATTGATCAGGCGATGCGCTGGCGCGTTCGGCAACGATGCGCTCGAGATCGGAAAGGGAAAACCCGCTCATGCTGCTTGTCCTTTCAAAGATCAGTCGAGACGCATGGCAATGCCATGATCGGCCATATAGGACTTGGCTTGCCCGATCGTATAGGTGCCGAAGTGGAAGATCGACGCCGCCAGAACCGCTGTCGCATGGCCTTCCTTCACGCCCGCCACCAGATCATCGAGATTTCCGACACCGCCGGAAGCGATCACCGGAACGCGCACCTGATCGGCAATGGTGCGTGTCAGCGCGATGTCATAGCCACTCTTCGTGCCGTCGCGATCCATGGAGGTGATGAGCAATTCGCCGGCACCCCGCTCGACCATCTTGACGGCAAATTCTACCGCATCGATGCCCGTCGGCTGGCGTCCGCCATGGGTAAAGATTTCCCAGCGATCGGCTTCGTCGCTGGCCGACACCTTCTTGGCGTCGATGGAGACAACGATGCACTGATTACCGAACTTATCCGCCGCCTGGGCGACGAAATCCGGGTCTTTGACCGCTGCCGAATTGATCGACACTTTGTCGGCACCGCAGAGCAGAAGCTTGCGAATATCCGACACGGCACGAACGCCGCCCCCCACCGTCACCGGCATGAAGCAGTGATCGGCGGTGCGTGACACCACATCGAAAATCGTTTCGCGATTGTCGGAAGAGGCGGTGATGTCGAGAAAGCAAAGCTCATCGGCACCGGCCGCATCATAGGCTTTCGCCGCCTCGACCGGATCGCCGGCATCGATCAGATCGACGAAGTTCACGCCCTTGACGACGCGACCGTCTTTGACGTCAAGGCAGGGGATAATGCGTGCTTTCAGTGTCATGCCCGTGCCTCCTTGATCAGCGCCAGTGCCTCTGCCGGATCGATACGTCCGTCATAGAGCGCGCGCCCGGAAATGGCGCCTTCCAGCTTTGCCGCATCCGGCTCCAGCATGCGCTTGATATCGTCGATGGAGGCAAGCCCGCCGGATGCGATCACCGGAATGGAAACCGCATTGGCAAGCTCGAGTGTCGAGGCCCAGTTGATCCCGGCCAGAATGCCGTCACGGTCGATATCGGTGTAGATGATCGCGGCAACGCCTGCCCCTTCGAAGCGCTTGGCAAGCTCGATCACGCCAAGTTCAGAGGCCTCCGCCCAACCTTCCACCGCAACCTTGCCGCCCTTGGCATCGATTCCCACGGCAACCTGGCCGGGGAAGCGCTTGCAGGCTTCCAGAACCAGAACCGGATCGCGCACCGCAACGGTGCCGAGGATGACGCGCGCGAGACCGCGGCTCAGCCACGCTTCGATATGCTCCAGGGTGCGAATACCGCCACCCAGTTGCACCGGGTTCTTGGTGGATTTCAAAATGGCGTCGACCGCCTCGCCATTGACGGTCTGGCCGGCAAAGGCGCCGTTCAAATCCACGACATGCAGCCACTCGAAGCCCTGATCCTCGAAGGCCTTGGCCTGCGCGCCGGGATCGGTGTTGTAGACGGTGGCCTGCTCCATATCGCCGAGTTTCAGGCGAACGCACTGGCCGTCCTTGAGGTCGATTGCGGGAAAAAGGATCATGTCAGGGCTTCCAGCGGAGGAAATTCGAAATAAGGGCAAGGCCAAGGCTCTGGCTCTTTTCCGGATGGAATTGGGCACCAGCCATGTTGTCGTGCCCAACGAAGGCGGTCATCGCGCCACCGTAATTGGTGGTGGCGATCACGTCATTCCGGTGCTTCGCTGCCAGATGGTAGGAATGGACGAAATAGGCGTGCAAGCCGTCGGGGCCGGTCTTGATGCCATCGAAGAGCGGGTGAGGGCGGTGCAGCTCCAGCGTATTCCAGCCGATCTGCGGAATTTTGAGAGCCGGGTCAGATGGCGTCATCTCCACCACATCGCCTTCGATCCAGCCAAGCCCCTCGGTCACTGTCTTCTCAAGGCCGCGAGAGGACATGAGCTGCATGCCGACGCAGACGCCGAGGAAGGGATGACCCTTCTTCTCCACCACGTCGATCAGCGCTTCATGCATGCCCGTCACCGCACCCAATCCGGCGCGGCAATCGGCATAGGCGCCGACACCTGGCAGCACGATACGGTCTGCAGACGCCACGCTTTCAGGCTTGTCGGTCAGGTCGATTGTCGCGTCGATGCCGGCTTCCCGCGCCGCGCGCTCGAACGCCTTCGTCGCAGATCGAAGGTTGCCGGAGCCATAATCGATAATTGCCACACGCATATCAGCGCCTTCCATTCAAATCGAATTGAAACGAGCCCGCGGGATCGTTCGTCATGAAGCCGCCCACCCGATCACGGGTCTTCCACTCAGGCTGCGACAACGTCATATGCGCATCGTCCTGTTCGGGCAGGTTCGAAAAATACATCTCTTCCGCCGTCGAAAGATCAAGTGCCACGATCACGTCCTTCAGCGTCCAGCCCTTGGCAATCAAATGACGCTGAAGCAGGTTGCGACCTTCGAATCCGGCTATCAACCCTGCCGTGATGGTGAATAGGAGGCCCACTATGCCGAGGCCATCGAGCCTCGACACCTGACCGGCGGCGACCTGCAGAATGACGACGGAGACGGCAATCCACCACATGCGATGGATGGCAAACCAGAGCCACGGAAACAGCAAAGCAAGCCACGAAAATCTGTCCGCGATGAAGCGAGTGGTGCGGTGATCCCTGTCGGGTCCGCCCGGTGCTTCCAGAACAAGATAAGATGTCATTGGCGTTCCTGACGACGTTCAGAGCAGCACCGGTCTCGGTTGCTCTTCATGTTTCACCGGATCAGGCCAGCATGCCCTTCGTTGAAGGAATGCGACCTGCCTGCCTGGGATCGATTTCGGTGGCGCTGCGCAATACGCGCGCAACCGCCTTGAAGCACGTCTCGGCGATATGATGGTTGTTGGCGCCGTAATGGTTGAGAATATGCAGCGTGATCCCGGCATTCTGCGCCAGCGCCTGGAAGAATTCGCGCACCAGTTCCGTATCGAATGTACCGATCTTCGGTGCGGAAAATTGCACGTTCCAGACCAGGAAGGGCCTGCCGGAAATATCGACGGCAGCCTTCGTCATCGTCTCGTCCATGGCAAGGTCGAGCGAGGCATAACGCGTGATGCCCTTGCGGTCGCCCAAGGCTTTGGCAATCGCCTGGCCGATGGCAATACCGGTGTCTTCGACCGTGTGGTGATCGTCGATATGAAGGTCGCCCTTCACGTCGATCTCCATGTCGATCAGCGAATGGCGGCTCAGCTGGTCCAGCATATGATCGAAAAAGCCGACGCCTGTCGAAATTTTCGCCGTACCCGTTCCATCGATATTCACGCGGACCGAGACGGAGGTCTCATTGGTCTTGCGGGAAATCTCGGCTGTGCGCTCTGCCATTGCGGCTGCTCCTTGGACAATCTGGCCGTTCCTTACCAGCCTGCACCTCAAATATCCAGTCATTCCATCGTCTTGTCAGTGCCGCCTGGGTGCTACGGTTAAGCAAGATTGCAATCGGCAAAACGGGACTTACATAATTTGCGAAAAGGACCGCAGCCGATCAGCGGTTCGATAGCTTTAGATGCAAGGCCCGGATGGGCAGACAGGTGCTTTATGACAACAATCATTACAGTGAGAAAGGGCGGCAAGGTCGTCATGGCCGGCGACGGACAGGTCAGCCTTGGCCAGACCGTGATGAAGGGCAACGCCCGCAAGGTGCGTCGCATCGGCAAGGGCGAAGTGATCGCCGGTTTTGCCGGTGCCACGGCAGACGCCTTCACCCTTCTAGACCGGCTGGAAAAGAAGCTGGAGCAATATCAAGGCCAGTTGATGCGCGCCGCGGTCGAACTCGCCAAGGATTGGCGCACGGATAAATATCTGCGCAACCTCGAAGCCATGATGCTCGTCGCCGACAAGTCGATCACCCTTGCCATCACCGGCAATGGCGATGTTCTGGAACCCGAACATGGCGCAATCGCTATTGGCTCCGGCGGCAACTACGCCTTTGCCGCGGCACGTGCCTTGATGGATTCGGATAAGTCCGCCGAAGAGGTTGCCCGTCAGGCGCTCGATATCGCCGCCGACATCTGCGTCTACACCAACCACAATCTCGTCATTGAAACGTTGGACGCTGAATAAGCGCACGGATCAACAACCCATGGTTCCTGCGGGCCGGGCCGTCATGGCTGGCCGCAACAGGAAGCCGAAAGGATCGAAATGACCACTTTTTCTCCCCGGGAGATCGTCTCGGAACTGGACCGCTACATTATCGGTCAGCATGATGCCAAGCGTGCGGTCGCCATTGCGCTTCGTAACCGCTGGCGCCGCCAGCAGCTCGATGAGAGCCTGCGCGACGAAGTGATGCCGAAGAACATTCTGATGATCGGACCGACGGGTGTCGGCAAGACCGAAATCTCAAGACGCCTGGCAAAGCTCGCCGGTGCGCCCTTCATCAAAGTGGAAGCGACGAAATTTACCGAAGTCGGCTATGTCGGCCGGGATGTCGAACAGATCATCCGCGATCTGGTCGAGATCGGTATCGGCCTTGTGCGCGAAAAGATGCGCGCCGAAGTCCAGGCCAAGGCCCATGCCAGCGCCGAGGAGCGCGTTCTTGACGCACTCGTCGGGCAGACCGCGTCGCCCGCCACCCGTGACAGCTTCCGCAAGAAGCTGCGCGACGGCGAACTCGACAAGAAGGAAATCGATATCGAGGTTGCCGATACCGGTTCGGGCATGCCCGGCTTCGAGATCCCCGGCATGCCGGGCGCCAATATCGGCGTGCTCAACCTGTCTGAAATGTTCGGCAAGGCCATGGGCGGGCGCACCAAGAAGGTCCGCACCTCGGTGGAGAAATCCTATGCCGAATTGATCCGCGACGAGTCCGACAAGCTTCTGGACAATGAGCAGATCCAACGCGAAGCGGTCAAATCGGTCGAAAATGATGGCATCGTCTTCCTCGACGAAATCGACAAGATCGCCGCCCGCGATGGTGGCATGGGTGCCGGCGTCTCTCGCGAAGGCGTGCAGCGCGATCTCCTGCCGCTGGTCGAAGGCACCACAGTCTCGACGAAGTATGGACCGGTAAAGACGGATCACATCCTCTTCATCGCGTCCGGTGCCTTCCATGTGGCAAAGCCCTCCGATCTTCTGCCTGAACTTCAGGGCCGCCTGCCTATCCGCGTGGAGCTGAAGCCGCTGACGAAGGAGGATTTCCGCCGCATTCTGACCGAGACCGAAGCGAGCCTGATCCGCCAGTACAAGGCGTTGATGGCAACCGAAGAACTCGATCTGGATTTCACCGACGACGCCATCGATGCATTGGCCGACGTGGCGGTCCATCTCAATTCATCGGTCGAAAACATTGGTGCACGCCGTCTGCAAACGGTCATGGAGCGTGTTCTGGATGAAATCTCCTTCAACGCGCCCGATCGCGGTGGCTCGTCGGTCAAGATCGATGACGCCTATGTCAAGGAACATGTGGGCGATATCGCCGCCGACACGGATCTATCGCGCTACATTCTTTAAGGCAGACGCGAGAAGAAGTTTCAAAAATCAGAGGGAGTGCGGCAAATCTTGCCGCACTCTTATTTTACCGGCCTTCTCTCGACATGTGGCATCGCTTTTCGTTAATGAATGTCGAAAGTCGATCCTCTGGATTACTCCG
Source organism: Agrobacterium sp. GW821-FHT02D03 (assembly GCF_059421725.1). Classification (NCBI taxonomy): domain Bacteria; kingdom Pseudomonadati; phylum Pseudomonadota; class Alphaproteobacteria; order Hyphomicrobiales; family Rhizobiaceae; genus Agrobacterium; species Agrobacterium sp. GW821-FHT02D03. The sequence continues at coordinate 206,182 of NZ_JBWKVN010000001.1, read as the reverse complement.
GCAAGAGAGCCGGCAAGAGAAAAGGCATCCGCTCGTGCGCAAAACTCTCCTGGCATTGGCCACGCTTCTGGCCATTGGCACTGTTCTCCCGTCCTATGCTGAGGCCGCGACGCTTGTGCCGCCTGGTAACCGCAACGCGGAACAGCCGAATGTGCCGGGCGCCTCGGCACGCCGTACCAAGGGTTCGAACTCCACCTACGAGCGGAAATACCAGAAAGTCTACGAGCTTCTGTCCAGCGACAAGCAGCTGATCTCCAAGATCAAATCGACGGCAAGCCGCTATGGCATCGATCCGATCCACATGATCGGCGCGATCGTTGGCGAACACACCTACAATGTCGATGCCTATGATCGCCTCCAGTCCTATTATGTGAAGGCGGCATCCTACGCGGGGAACAGCTTCCGCTTCGGCTATAAGGATGAGACGATTGCGCAGTTTCTGACGCATTCGCAATTTGCCAAATGCCAGTCGAAAAGCGATTCCTACAGCCTGTGGAATTGTCGCGAAGATGTCTGGGAAGCGAGCTTCCGCGGCAAGACGGTCGATGGCGTCAGCTATCCCGATAACCGCTTCAGTGCCGTTTTCTTTCAGCCTTTCTATGCCGGCCAGACATTCGGGCTGGGACAGATCAATCCGCTGACAGCGCTCATGCTGTCGGATACGGTGGCGCGCACCTCTGGCTATGAGAAGCTGGACGAGAACGATGCCTCTGCCGTCTATACGGCCATCATGGATCCCGATCATTCGCTTGCCTATATGGCCGCTGCGATCCGCAAATCCATCGATGACTACAAGTCGATCGCCGACATGGATATTTCCAAAAATCCTGGCCTGACATCGACGCTCTACAATCTCGGCGGCTCACAGCAGCGCGCTGCTGCACTGGCGCAGAAGAACCGCCAAAGTGGCGGTACGGTCTGGCCGGAAGAGAATTATTATGGCTGGCTGATCAATGAGAAGCTGCCAGAATTGCAGAAGCTTCTCTAATTGGAACAGGTTTTTCAGATTATTTCCTGAACGGAAAAAATCTTTGATGCGTTGCGACGGTTGACGGAGGCTGGGTACAGCCTTCACTCTATGGACAATGATCATAGGGAGATATGTTGTGAGCCGCATCGAGCATAATGGACTGTCATTCGACGAGACGCTCTACCAGTTTTTGAAGTATGAGGTTCTGCCCGAGACGGGGCTGAACGCCGACACCTTCTTCAACGGTTTCTCTGCGATTGTTCACGATCTTGCGCCGAAGAACAAAGAGCTCCTCGCCAAGCGCGACGCCTTCCAGGAAAAGCTCGATGATTGGTATCGCCAGAACGGTGCGCCATCCGACCTCGCAGCCTACGAGGCTTATCTTCGCGAGATCGGCTACATCGTTCCGGAAGGCGCGGCCTTCAAGGTCAACACCCAGAACGTTGATCCGGAAATCGCCGAACTTGCCGGGCCGCAGCTCGTCGTACCGGTGATGAATGCGCGCTACGCGCTGAACGCCGCCAATGCTCGCTGGGGTTCGCTTTACGATGCGCTTTACGGCACGGATGCGATTGCCGAAGACGACGGCGCCGAAAAGGGCCGGGGCTACAATCCCCGTCGGGGCGAAAAGGTCATCGCCTGGGCCAGATCATTCCTCGACGACTCCGTACCGCTTGCGAACGGCAGATGGGCGGATGTCAGCGGCTTGCGCGTGGTTGACGGTGTCTTGGTCATCGACCTGGACGGCAGTTCGACAACCCCTGCCGATCAGGCGCATTTTGCCGGCTTCGATGGCGATGCGTCGAAGCCATCCGCTATTTTGCTGAAAACCAACGGCATCCATATCGAAATCGTACTCGATCCCACCACTGCCATCGGCAAGGCTGATCGCGCCGGCATCTCCGACGTCATCCTCGAATCGGCGCTGACCACCATCATGGACTGCGAGGATTCCGTCGCTGCCGTGGATGCAGAGGACAAGCTGGTTGTCTATCGCAACTGGCTCGGCCTGATGCGCGGTGATTTGACCGAGGAGGTCTCCAAGGGCGGGGAAACCTTTACCCGTCGTTTGAACCCCGACCGCAATTATACCGCGCGCAACGGAACGGCTCTGACGCTTCCCGGCCGCTCGCTGATGCTGGTGCGCAATGTCGGCCACCTGATGACGAACCCCGCTATCCTCGACCGTGATGGCCGGGAGATTCCGGAAGGCATCATGGATGCGGTCATCACCGGTCTGATTGCGCTTTACGATGTCGGCCCGATCGGTCGCCACCAGAACTCGCGTGCCGGATCGATGTATGTCGTGAAGCCCAAGATGCACGGCCCGGAAGAAGTCGCCTTCGCAGCTGAGATCTTCACCCGCGTCGAACAGCTTGTCGGCATGCGGCCCAACACCATGAAAATGGGCATCATGGATGAGGAGCGCCGCACGACCGTCAACCTCAAGGAGTGCATTCGCGCTGCGAAGGACCGCGTCGTCTTCATCAATACCGGCTTCCTCGATCGCACCGGCGACGAAATCCATACCTCGATCGAAGCGGGCCCGATGATCCGCAAGGGAGACATGAAGCAGGCCGCCTGGATCGCAGCGTATGAAAACTGGAATGTCGATATCGGTCTTGAATGCGGCCTGTCCGGTCATGCGCAGATCGGCAAGGGCATGTGGGCCATGCCCGACCTGATGGCCGCCATGCTGGAGCAGAAGATCGCCCACCCCAAGGCGGGTGCCAACACGGCCTGGGTGCCTTCGCCAACGGCCGCAACGCTGCATGCGACGCATTATCATAAGGTCGATGTGGCCCAGGTGCAGGAAGGGTTGAAAAGCCGCGGTCGTGCCAAGCTCGCCGATATTCTCTCTGTCCCCGTCGCGGTTCGCCCCAACTGGACGCCTGAGGAAATCCAGCGCGAACTGGATAACAACGCCCAGGGTATTCTGGGCTATGTCGTTCGCTGGGTCGATCAGGGTGTCGGTTGCTCCAAGGTGCCGGACATCAACAATATCGGCCTGATGGAAGACCGTGCGACGCTGCGCATCTCCGCCCAGCACATGGCAAACTGGCTGCGCCATGGCGTGGTCTCGCAGGAGCAGATCGTTGACACCATGAAGCGCATGGCAGCCGTGGTCGATCAGCAGAATGTAGGCGATGCGGCCTATACGCCCATGGCCGGCAACTTCGAGGATTCGGTTGCGTTCCAGGCTGCGGTGGAACTGGTGTTGAAGGGCAGGGCGCAGCCGAACGGCTATACCGAGCCAGTCCTTCACCGTCGCCGCCTTGAGCTGAAGGCGAAACAACGCGCCTGAGAGCATCCTCCACCGTCTGGGATGCGCGCTGATCGGCAAGCATCTCAGACCGGAAACAAAAAAAGCCGCCGGGAATCCACGGCGGCTTTTTGAATACTTTGGATCCGGAAATTACTGGATCACGATAACCTTGGAGCTGCGGCCTGGACGAATGCGGCTGTAGAGATCGATCACGTCCTGGTTGATCATGCGAATGCAGCCGGAAGAGGCGGCGGTGCCGATCGAGGCCCATTCAGGCGAACCGTGGATACGGAAAAGCGTGTCCTGGCCCTGTTCGTTGAAGAGATACATGGCGCGCGCACCGAGCGGATTGCTGATGCCGGGACCCATGCCGTTTTCGACATATCTGGCAACTTCAGGCTTGCGGGCGGCCATTTCCTTCGGCGGATGCCAGGTTGGCCATTCCTGCTTCCAGGCCACATAGGCTTCACCAGCCCAGGCAAAACCCTGCTTGCCGACGCCGATGCCGTAACGCACGGCCTTGCCGCCGGGCAGGATGTAATAAAGGAAGCGCTCGCGGGTGTTGACGATCACCGTGCCCGGCTTTTCAGCGGTTTCATAGTTCACGATCTGGCGATGAAACTTCTTGTCAACGCGGTTGATCGGAATGGCGGGCAGGGCGTAACCAGCGTCCGTTGTCGCGCCGTAAACTTCATCGCCGAAGATCTGGGCGGTCTCGACGACAACCGGAGCAGCGAGCGGGCGGGCGGAAGAGGTTTCAGTCGTTGTGGACGCGCAGCCGGTCAGCGCAAGGATGGACGACAGGCCGAGTGCAGTCAATGAAGTGCGAATGCGCATGGTGTTCTCGCGGAAAATTCGCTTATATAAGCGGTGCATGAAGCGATATTGGATCATCGGGTTATTTTCGATTAATCCATGCTTTGCAAGCCATCGCACCGCAGCAAGATTACCGCTTGTGCGAATATGCTGCTTCATGGTCTTTTTGCAACAATTTCGGGGGCCTTTTCCAGAATCCGTCCATGACTATTCTTTCCTTTACCAATAACAACCCGTTAATCGACGGTCGCCAATCTGAGAAAGCCATGCTTGTGCGCCGGGGCGTGCAGGTATTGCTGAACGAGATGCGGCACTCCGTTCTGCCAGAGCTGGCGCTGTCCAGCGGCCGGCGTGCGGATCTCATCAGCCTGTCGGTCAAAGGGGAAATCTGGATCATCGAGATCAAATCCTCGATCGAGGATTTCAGGGTGGACCGCAAATGGCCGGATTATCGGCTGCACTGCGACCGGCTGTTCTTCGCCACACACGCTGGCGTCCCGCTCGATATCTTTCCCGAAGAGTGCGGCCTTTTTCTCTCGGATGGGTATGGCGCCCATATGGTGCGCGAGGCGCCGGAACATAAGCTGGCGCCGGCCACACGCAAGTCCCTGATGCTGGATTTCTCCAGGACGGCCGCGCGCCGGCTGATGATGGCGGAATGGTCCACCGGCACCAGCTACTCGGACTGATCCGTATCCCGTTGCTTATTTGGGCGCGCGCTTGGCCAGAATGCGCTGCAGCGTGCGGCGGTGCATGTTCAGCCGTCGCGCCGTCTCCGAGACGTTGCGCTCGCACATTTCATAGACGCGCTGAATGTGCTCCCATCGGACCCGGTCGGCAGACATCGGGTTTTCCGGCACTTCCATCCGGTCGCCTTCGCGCTGTGTCAGCGCGTTGAAGACATCATCGGCATCCGCTGGTTTTGCCAGATAGTCGAGCGCACCAAGCTTCACGGCAGTGACGGCGGTCGCAATATTTCCGTAGCCGGTCAGCACGACGATTTGCGTGTCATCGCGATGCTGGCGAATGGCCTCGATCACTTCCAACCCATTGCCGTCGCCGAGCCGCAGGTCCACCACCGCATATTTTGGCGGCGCGCTCTTCGATTTTTCGATGCCTTCACTCACCGATTCGGCGGTGTCCACCACAAAGCCACGCGCCTCCATGGCGCGCGCCAGACGGCGCAGGAAGGGGCCGTCGTCATCGACGACCAGCAGCGACTTATCCGGACCGATCGCATCCGAAGCCGTTATCGCCTCTTCTTCGTGCTTCTGTCCGTCATCAGCCATGGTCGTTTCCTTCGGTCATTCTCTTATCTTTCGGCGATCATATCCCTCATGCGCCACGAGCGTAAGGGTTTCCTAAGAGACTTAAGATCACCGGCTCTTATTATCTTCCATGACCGATCGCGGCCAGACGACGGTAACCCTCGCACCTGCGGCATTTGGTCCACGATTTTCGAATGTCAGTGAAGCCCCGGATCGTTCCAGCAACGTCTTGGCAATGAAGAGACCAAGTCCAAGCCCTCCAGCCGTCGCATCATTGTGCCTTTTGGTCACGTAAGGATCACCGATCCGTGAGAGAATATCGGGCGAATAGCCGTCGCCATCATCCTCGATCGTCACCATCACCTGCTGCTGATCATGCGCCACGGTAACGGTCACCATATCCTTGGCGTAATCGACAGCGTTTTCCAGCAGATTCCCAAGTCCGTAGAGAATACCGGCATTGCGCGCCCCGACCGGTTCGTCTGCCCGTCCGGACTTTTCCACCAGCTTGAGTTTCACGCCGAATTCCCTGTGCGGTGCCATCACTTCCTCGATCAAAGAGGAGAGCGGAAGCCGGCGAATATGTTCCTCGCCTTCGGCAGAAAGCGATGTCAGCCGGCGCAGAATATCGCGGCATCGCTCGCTTTGGCTGCGTAGAAGCGCGACATCCTCGCTGAAGCGCTCGTCCTTTCCAAGCTCGCGCTGCATCTCCTTGGCGACCACGCTGATGGTTGCGAGCGGCGTACCCAATTCATGGGCTGCGGCTGCAGCGAGACCATCCAGTTGCGACAGGTGCTTTTCCCGCTCCAGCACCAGTTCGGTCGCAGCAAGCGCATCGGCAAGCTGATTGGCCTCATGCGAGACGCGGTAGGCATAGAAGGCTGCAAACAGCATCATCGCCACGATCGAGCACCAGATGCCGATATGAATGATGAGCTGGATCGGCAATTCTTCCCCTGGATACCAGGGAACAGGAAACGGCGAAAAAGCAATCGCTGTTGCGCAAGCCAGCGCGAAGAACAGCAAAACGAGAGAATGTTTCAACGGCTGCGAGGCAAAGGCAATGATGACCTGGACGCAGATCAGTGGCGCGAACGGGTTGGACAGGCCGCCGGTAATATAGATCAGCGCCGTCAACTGCAGCAGGTCGAAGGCAAGCAGCAGCGTCGCCTCCCACGGCTCCAGACGATAGGTCGCCGGAAACCGAGCCGATAGAAAGAGGTTGGCAGTGGCAAGGGCCGCGATAAGAAGCGCGCAGGTCAGCAGTGGCAGGGGAAAGCCAAGACCAAACGCAACGATAAGAAGCGTGGCGCTCTGCCCGGCCACGGCAAGCCAGCGCAGCCAGACAATGGTCTGCAGCCTGATCTGGCGGCTGGCGCGGCCAAACCGTGTCGTTTCTACAGGCTGCTTTGCCATTGGTGCCTCTTAATCATCTCAGGTGCCGCGCGGCTTGGCGCGATGTGTGGCTTGCGCGGATGCCGGATCTTCCGGCCAGGGATGGCGCGGATAACGCCCGCGCATATCCGCGCGCACGTCCTTCCAAGAGCCCGCCCAGAACCCTGGCAAATCCCGCGTGGTCTGTATCGGCCTGTGGGCAGGCGAGGTCAATTCCAGCAACAGTGGCAATTTGCCGCCTGCCACACTCGGGTGATCCTTCAAGCCGAAGAGCTCCTGCACGCGGATGGTCAGCGTCGGCTCCTCACCCTCATAGTGGATCGAGTGCTTTTGTCCGGTCGGCGCTTCGAAATGGGTAGGAAGCAATTTGCCAAGCTGGCGCAGCTCCTCATGCGGAACCAGCGAGCGCAGCCCCTCGATGATATTGCCGCCATTGATCTCATGGATCGTCTTGGCGTCATGCTGAAAGGGCACGAACCACTCGTCCAGCCGGTCAATCAGCGCCGCGTCACTCATATCCGGCCATGGCGCGCCGACACTGCGGTGAAGGAAGCCGAGACGGTGGCGCAACTGCTGCGCCTCTTTAGAAAAGGGCACTATGCCGAGCCCATATTCGCGGATGCCGCTGGCAAGCGCTTGCGCTACCTTCTCTCCGGTCGGGCGCGCAAGTGGCGTTTCATCGAGAATAATGGCGCCGATACGCGAGACGCGTCTTGCCCGGACCTGTCCGCTTTGCTTGTCGAAGAAAAGCTGGTCTTCCTTGACGACCGCCTCTGGCAGAAATGCTTCCACATCCCGCAGGACGATCGAAGCGGCCGCCAGAATCCTCGGTCGTGCGGCGCGGCCGACGATGTCGGCGACCACCAGCATCTTTTCGGCCGCCAGTCGCTGCGTCTCTTCCACCTCTCCACCACGTCCATTCGCCATCACATATCGACCGCGCCCACCACGCTGGAATGCGATGCGATCCGGAAAGGCATGCAACAGAAGCTGCCCGGCCGTCAGAGCTGCTTCCGATCCGTCCCTTTTGCCTGGAAGGGAGGAAAGGAGCCGTTTTGCCAGTCCCTTGGCAGCGGCTGCGCGCTCCGTCTTCTCGCCCTTGAACCGGCGAAGCCGCTCTTCAAGATCGATATCGTTACCGCCAAGCCCCTGTTCTGTCAGAAGCACGGCAAGCAGCGAAGCCTCATGACCACATCCAAGCTCTTCTGCCGCGAGAACCATGGCTGCGAGGCGCGGCGGCAGGGCCATCTCGCGCATCAGCTTGCCGCGTGCGGTCATCGCGCCAGACCGGTCGAGAGCGCCAAGCCCTTGCAGCAGCGCATTCGCCTCTTTCAACGTAGACGCTGGCGGCTGATCGAGAAATTTGAGGGACGCCGGATCGCTGACACCCCAATGGGCAAGATCGAGCGCGAAACCGGAAAGGTCGCTGGCGAGAATCTGTGGCGGCGTAAACGCTGGCAGCGCCGCTGTCTGTCCCGCGTGCCACAGACGGATGGCAATACCCGGCTCCGTTCGCCCCGCGCGGCCAGCACGCTGGTCAGCAGACGCGCGAGAGACCTTTACTGTCTCAAGTCGGCTGATGCCGGTGGAGGGCTCAAAGACGGGCAGGCGTTGCAGCCCGCTATCGATGACAATCCGCACACCGTCGATGGTGATCGAGGTCTCGGCAATCGAGGTTGCCAGCACGATCTTGCGCCGACCGCTTTCCGCTGGCTTGATCGCTGCGTCCTGTTCTTTCTGCGAGAGGTTTCCATAGAGCGGGATCACCTGCGTATCCGGGTCGAATCGGCCCTCCAATCTCTCAGCGGTCCGCTTGATCTCCGCTTGCCCGGGAAGAAAGGCGAGGATCGATCCGGTCTCTGCGGCATGCGCCTCGATGATCGCCCGCGCCACCTTGTCTTCGACCCGCTCCTGTCCAGCCCTGTCTTCGTAGCGTATATCGACCGGAAAGCTGCGGCCGAGACTGG
>NZ_JBWKVN010000001.1:0-192500 GCF_059421725.1 Agrobacterium sp. GW821-FHT02D03 | reverse complement strand
AAACATCTAAGTACCTGCAGGAAAGGACATCAACCGAGACTCCGTAAGTAGTGGCGAGCGAACGCGGACCAGGCCAGTGGCAATGATGAATAAAGCGGAACGATTTGGAAAGGTCGGCCATAGCGGGTGATAGCCCCGTACGCGTAGAACAGTCATTGTCCTTGAGTAGGGCGGGACACGTGAAATCCTGTCTGAACATGGGGAGACCACTCTCCAAGCCTAAGTACTCGTGCATGACCGATAGCGAACAAGTACCGTGAGGGAAAGGTGAAAAGCACCCCGACGAGGGGAGTGAAATAGAACCTGAAACCGGATGCCTACAAACAGTCGGAGCCCGCAAGGGTGACGGCGTACCTTTTGTATAATGGGTCAACGACTTAGTGTAACGAGCAAGCTTAAGCCGGTAGGTGTAGGCGTAGCGAAAGCGAGTCTGAATAGGGCGTTCAGTTCGTTGCATTAGACCCGAAACCGAGTGATCTAGCCATGAGCAGGCTGAAGGTTGGGTAACACCAACTGGAGGGCCGAACCCATAACTGTTGCAATAGTTCGGGATGACTTGTGGCTAGGGGTGAAAGGCCAATCAAACTCGGAAATAGCTGGTTCTCCGCGAAATCTATTTAGGTAGAGCGTCGACCGAATACCCTCGGGGGTAGAGCACTGGATGGGCTATGGGGACTCACCGTCTTACTGATCCTAACCAAACTCCGAATACCGAGGAGTACTAGTCGGCAGACACACGGCGGGTGCTAACGTCCGTCGTGAAGAGGGCAACAACCCTGACCTCCAGCTAAGGTCCCCAAGTCATGGCTAAGTGGGAAAGGATGTGAGGATCCCAAAACAACCAGGATGTTGGCTTAGAAGCAGCCATCATTTAAAGAAAGCGTAACAGCTCACTGGTCTAAATAAGGGTCTTTGCGCCGAAAATGTAACGGGGCTAAAGCCATGCACCGAAGCTGAGGATACAACGTAAGTTGTGTGGTAGCGGAGCGTTCCGTAAGTCTGTGAAGGCGGACCCGTGAGGGCTGCTGGAGATATCGGAAGTGCGAATGTTGACATGAGTAACGATAAAGGGAGTGAGAGACTCCCTCGCCGAAAGACCAAGGGTTCCTGCTTAAAGTTAATCTGAGCAGGGTTAGCCGGCCCCTAAGACGAGGCGGACACGCGTAGTCGATGGGAACCACGTTAATATTCGTGGGCCTGGTGGTAGTGACGGATCTTGTGTGTTGTTCAACCTTATTGGATTGGTTGGGCGGCGAAGAGGTTCCAGGAAATAGCTCCACCGTATAGACCGTACCCGAAACCGACACAGGTGGTCAGGTAGAGTATACCAAGGCGCTTGAGAGAACTATGTTGAAGGAACTCGGCAAATTGCACGCGTAACTTCGGAAGAAGCGTGACCCTTTTGCACGCAAGTGTGATGGGGTGGCACAGACCAGGGGGTAGCGACTGTTTATCAAAAACACAGGGCTCTGCGAAGTAGCAATACGACGTATAGGGTCTGACGCCTGCCCGGTGCTGGAAGGTTAAAGGGAGAGGTGCAAGCTTTGAACTGAAGCCCCAGTAAACGGCGGCCGTAACTATAACGGTCCTAAGGTAGCGAAATTCCTTGTCGGGTAAGTTCCGACCTGCACGAATGGCGTAACGACTTCCCCGCTGTCTCCAACATAGACTCAGTGAAATTGAATTCCCCGTGAAGATGCGGGGTTCCTGCGGTCAGACGGAAAGACCCCGTGCACCTTTACTATAGCTTTACACTGGCATTCGCCAAGGCATGTGTAGGATAGGTGGTAGGCTTTGAAGCAGGGACGCCAGTTCCTGTGGAGCCATCCTTGAAATACCACCCTTATCTTCGTGGATGTCTAACCGCGGTCCGTTATCCGGATCCGGGACAGTGTATGGTGGGTAGTTTGACTGGGGCGGTCGCCTCCGAAAGAGTAACGGAGGCGCGCGATGGTTAGCTCAGACCGGTCGGAAATCGGTCGTCGAGTGCAATGGCATAAGCTAGCCTGACTGCGAGACTGACAAGTCGAGCAGAGACGAAAGTCGGTCATAGTGATCCGGTGGTCCCGTGTGGAAGGGCCATCGCTCAACGGATAAAAGGTACGCCGGGGATAACAGGCTGATGACCCCCAAGAGTCCATATCGACGGGGTTGTTTGGCACCTCGATGTCGACTCATCGCATCCTGGGGCTGGAGCAGGTCCCAAGGGTATGGCTGTTCGCCATTTAAAGCGGTACGTGAGTTGGGTTCAGAACGTCGTGAGACAGTTCGGTCCCTATCTGCCGTGGGTGTAGGAATATTGACAGGATCTGTCCCTAGTACGAGAGGACCGGGATGGACGTATCTCTGGTGGATCTGTTGTCCTGCCAAGGGCATAGCAGAGTAGCTATATACGGAATGGATAACCGCTGAAGGCATCTAAGCGGGAAACCAACCTGAAAACGAGTGTTCCCTATCAGAGCCGTGGAAGACGACCACGTCGATAGGACGGGTGTGGAAGTGCAGTAATGCATGAAGCTTACCGTTACTAATAGCTCGAGCGACTTCTTCGTTCCCATTGTTCATGCTCATCGAATAAAACTCGATCGCATCACGTGTTCATATCAAATAGAGCCAAAAGCTCTCCAGCTTCTCGATACAACAGCATGAGCCAAAGCTCATGCCAGTTGCGTTTTGCCGACCTGGTGGTTATCGCGGGGCGGCTGCACCCGTTCCCATTCCGAACACGGCCGTGAAACGCCCCAGCGCCAATGGTACTCCGTCTTAAGACGCGGGAGAGTAGGTCGCTGCCAGGTCTGCCAAACGCAACTCAAATCAAATCAAATCAGTTTATCTTCTCTCTCACAAACCGCTCGGCACAGGCCGAAACAATAGGCCGCATACAAAGCGGCCTTTTGCAGTTCTAAAGAAATAACGCGGGGTGGAGCAGCCCCCGCCGACCCGCAGAAGGCAAAAGCCTTCGAGGACCGGCAAAACAAAACAACCGGGCACTTGCGCTGCGGTCGCTCATAATTAACGCGGGGTGGAGCAGCCCGGTAGCTCGTCAGGCTCATAACCTGAAGGCCGCAGGTTCAAATCCTGCCCCCGCAACCAAATATACGACGATCAGCAAAACCCCGTGGATCAATGCCGCGGGGTTTTGGCGTTTCTGGTGCTGGAATGCTTGCTTCACAGACCCAGTGGCGCCGGAAGAAGCCATCATCCGCCGCACGATGCGGTTCCATTCGACTGGAATAAGGACGGATGCCTCTCGTCCCGAGGCTCAGTGAGCGCTATCGCTGATGAAAGTCATTCGTCAACAATCAGATGACTTTTCCGTATAGCAATAAGCCACTGAAAAAATTGCAAAATCCAATGCGATAGCTCTAGATTTCGCGGGCTTCACTTCCAGCCACACGCGTGAACGCGCGCCTACCCGACATCCAACATCAAACGCTGGTCCCGTGGCATCCATCGGAAACTGACGCCTGGAACCCGCCATTTATGGATTAGAAGCTGGACTTCAGTGTCGTTGAACACACAAGGCGTGTCGTAATCCAGAACGTTTACCTCAGCCTCACGTGGTCTGCTGTCAGCATCGAAACGCCACTTGAGGAGGTGGCGTCATTTGTGTCGATGGCCGGGCTCAACCGGCCAGGAGGAGGATCACTCTGGAGGATCCGTCGGTGAGGAACTGGACGTCCCAGTCTTTACATGATCGCCAATTGATCGTCCGACAGTGAAGAATGTCGCGGCCCTGACGGCTTCGGCATTGATGTTCAAACCATGGAGGAGATGGATATGAGCAGGAACCGAGGCGTTGTCTATTTACGACCGGGTCAGGTGGAGGTTCGTGATATTGACGATCCGAAGCTGCAAGCCCCGGATGGACGCAGGATCGAGCATGGCGTGATCCTGAAAGTCATCTCGACCAATATTTGCGGCTCAGACCAGCACATGGTGCGTGGTCGCACGACCGCTATGCCAGGTCTCGTCCTAGGTCACGAGATCACTGGCGAAGTCATCGAAAAGGGCATCGACGTCGAGATGCTCGAGGTCGGCGATATCGTCTCAGTGCCGTTCAACGTTGCCTGCGGTCGTTGTCGTTGCTGCAAGTCGCAGGACACAGGCGTCTGCCTCACCGTCAATCCGTCCCGCGCCGGCGGCGCCTACGGATATGTCGATATGGGTGGCTGGATCGGCGGCCAGGCGAAATATGTCACCATCCCCTATGCCGACTTCAACCTTCTGAAATTCCCCGATCGCGACAGGGCGATGTCGAAGATCCGCGACCTGACCATGCTGTCCGATATCCTGCCGACCGGTTTTCACGGTGCAGTCAAAGCTGGCGTCGGCGTCGGCTCGACCGTTTATGTGGCGGGTGCGGGTCCTGTCGGTCTTGCTGCTGCAGCCTCTGCCCGTATTCTCGGTGCAGCCGTCGTGATGATCGGCGATTTCAACAAGGATCGTCTGGCGCATGCCGCCAAGGTCGGCTTCGAGCCGGTGGATCTGTCCAAAGGCGATCGCTTAGGCGACATGATTGCCGAGATCGTCGGCACTAATGAAGTCGATAGCGCGATCGACGCCGTTGGCTTCGAGGCGCGCGGCCATGCCGGCGGTGAACAGCCTGCTATCGTTCTCAACCAGATGATGGAGATTACCCGTGCCGCCGGTAATATCGGTATTCCGGGTCTCTATGTGACGGAAGATCCGGGCGCGGTGGATGAGGCGGCCAAGCAAGGCAGCCTGTCGCTGCGCTTCGGTCTTGGTTGGGCGAAGGCGCAATCCTTCCACACAGGCCAGACGCCAGTTCTCAAATATAACCGCCAACTCATGCAGGCCATCCTGCATGATCGCCTGCCGATCGCCGATATCGTCAATGCCAAGATCATCGCGCTGGATGACGCGGTCCAAGGCTATGAAAGCTTCGATCAGGGTGCTGCGACCAAGTTCGTCCTCGATCCGCATGGCGATCTGATCAAGGCGGCATGATCGGTTCAGTGGAACGATACCACAGAGAAACGCCCGCGATGTCGTCGCGGGCGCTTTTTTATGTCATCGGGTAGGTTTCGGCGGCCTGCTTTTACTGCGACGGCCCGTCATTGAAGCCGACCTCGTCGACCAGTTCGGAAGCCTCTTTCCGGTGCGCCGCAATCTCTGTCAGCGACAGCGTATCGGGCTTGATCGGCCCAAAGCTCTTGACCACATCGGAAGGCTGAGCACCGGGCAGCACCGGATACTCGAACACCTGCTTGGCGTAGATTTCCTGCGCTTCTCCTGACGCCAGGAATTCCATCAGTTTCAGGGCGTTTTCCTTGTTCGGCGCATATTTTGTCATGGCAACGCCGGAGATGTTGACATGGGTGCCGCGATCTTCGGCATTGGGGAAGATCACCTTGACGGAATTGGCCCAGACCTTTTCTTCCGGTTCCTGCTCATTGGTCAGCATCAAGCCGACATAATAGGTATTGCCCAGTGCAATATCGCACTCGCCGGAATAGATGGATTTCGCCTGGCTGCGATCCGTGCCGTCCGGCTTACGCGCCAGATTGTTTTTAAGGCCCGTCAGCCAGGTGCGCGTGTAGTCGAGGCCATGATGAGCAATCATCGAGGCAAAGAGCGCGATGTTGTAGGAATGCTGCCCATCGCGGATGCAGATCTTGCCCTTCCACTTCGGATCGGCAAGTTCCTCATAGGTGATCGACTGCTGAGACACGCGCTCCTTTGAGGCGTACACGACGCGTCCACGGGTTGTCAGTCCAAACCACTCGCCTTCCGGGTCGCGAAGATTGGCCGGAATATCCTTTTCGATGATCGGGTCGTTGAGCACCGGCTGCGTGACACCACCCTCCTTCGCCTCGACCAGCCGGGCGATATCGACAGTCAGCAGAATATCGGCGGGAGAATTGACGCCCTCGGCCTGAATCCGTTCGACTAGGCCCTTGTCCAGGAAGAGAACATTTGTCTCGATCCCAGTTTCCCTGGTGAAGACGTCGAGTAGCGGCTGGATCAATTCAGGCTGGCGGTAGGAGTAGACATTAACCTCACCACCGGCAAAGGCAGATGACGTGCTGCTACAGGCGATAGATACCACCGTGCCGAGCGTCAGAAAGCTGGTTTTCAATCTTGCCATGCCACAGGTCTCCCTTAGCGCGCCGTGCGTTCATTCTTGGACGCACAAAGGACGCGCGATTCCCGTTGAATCTACGCATCGTGCCTATCGAAAATCGGTTCCGATTTTCGGGCCGATGCAATAGGATTGAATAGTGGAGTTCTTTGTTCATGAATCGGCGGGCCGGTCAACGGTCAACCGCCGGAGATCGAACGGGTAAGGAAGTTTTTTTCATGTCTGGAATTGTTCTAAACTGAAAAACAAACTATATAACTCCACATTACCGATCAGGAGATCAGCATGCGTTTGACCAAACAGACCAACTATGCAGTCCGCATGTTGATGTATTGCGCCGCCAATGATGGCAATCTGAGCCGCATCCCTGAGATCGCCAAGGCTTACGGCGTGTCGGAGCTTTTCCTCTTCAAGATTCTTCAGCCGCTCACCAAGGCCGGCCTCGTTGAAACCGTGCGCGGCCGCAATGGCGGCGTCAAGCTTGGGAAACCGGCCGACAAGATCAGCCTGTTCGACGTGGTCAAAGTCACCGAAGACAGCTTTGCCATGGCGGAATGTTTCGAGGACGGCGCTGTCGAATGTCCGCTTGTCGATAGCTGCGGCCTTAATTCTGCACTTCGCAAGGCGCTGAACGCGTTCTTCGACGTTCTGACCGAATATTCGATCGACGATCTCGTCAAGGCCCGCCCGCAGATCAACTTCCTGCTCGGTCTCGATCAGCTGGCGCCCCGCGTGCATCCGACGCCGGTCGCAGCGGCCTGATCATCGCATCGAGACTTTTCCAAAAGCCCGTCCGCAAGATTGCCGGCGGGCTTTTCTTTTGGAAGAGCTTGATTTCAGCGGCGATGACGGCGCAAGTGGGCGTCTCCTGTTTGCGTTTTGATTCTCACCGGTGCCATGATCTCCATATCCGAGCTTTCTCGCCTTGCCTTGACCGTCTTCATCGGCAGTCTTGGCGCGCTATTCGGCGTGTTGGTTGGCCTCCCGGCCCCCTTTCTCTGCGGCCCGGCACTCGCCGTCACCGGCGCAAGCCTTCTCGGCCTGACGCTTTCGGTGCCAAAGAATCTTCGCAGCGCCACTTTCGTCATCGTCGGCGTATCGATGGGAACCAACATCACCCCGAACGTCTTTGAAGCGGCCAAAACCTGGCCCTTGAGCTTTGTTGCTGTGCTGTTGACGGTGGTGGTGCTTCTTTATGCAGCCTATTGGATCCTGCGCTTCATCTTCCGTTACGACCACACGACGGCGATGCTCGGTGCGTCTCCGGGCCACCTCAGCTACATCATCAGCCTGACGGCAGAGACCAAGAGCGATCTTGCAACTGTCAGCGTGATCCAGAGTGTGCGCGTTCTGGCACTGACGCTCACCGTGCCGCTGATCGTGAAATATCTCGATCTCGTCAGTGTCGAACCCTCCATCCTGCCGCCGCCCATGCCAGCGCTGGAACTCGGATTGACCCTGCTTGCCTCGCTGGCGGTCGGTCTTGTCTTCATGCGCTGGCGCTTTCCGGCAGCGCTGCTTCTCGGTGGTGTTGCCGTTTCCATCGGCTCACACGTCACGGGCTTCTCCAGCGGTGGAGTGCCGGACTGGCTTGCCATCCCCACCTATATCGTCCTTGGAAGCCTGATCGGCACGCGCTTTTCGCGCTCCTCGTTGAAGGATATGAGGAAAGCGTTTTTGGCTGGTGCCGTCGTCACAGTCGCGGTCGTCGTCCTTGCCTGCTCGATTGCCGTGCTCGTTTCCAGTCTGACGGGTGTTCCGCTCAACGCCGTGATGATTGCATTTGCGCCCGGTGGGCTCGAGACGATGGCAGCCATGGCGGTGATGATGCATGCGGATACGGCCTATGTCGGTTCACATCACGTCCTGCGCCTGCTGTTTCTCTCGGTGCTCATGCCTTTCGTGATCGGTAAACAAGCGCGCGGGCGTTGACCGTCAAGCACGAAACTGCGGATTTTCCTGTCCCCGCATTTTTCGCTGCAACTTTTTTGCCGCCTGCCTCGTTACTTCGTGCTGAACCGAGGACAGTCGCTCATTCGTATTGGTCAGAAAGACGAGGCATTGTCCTGCCCGCGTAACCGTTCCGAGTGGAGATTGCCCATGAACCGTCTGATGAAGCTGGCCGGCGCTGGATTTGCGCTTGCTCTTTATGCCTCCATTGCCCAAGCGCAGGTCGTCGTCTCATCCAAGATCGACACTGAAGGCAGCGTTCTCGGCAACATCATCCAGTCGGTTTTGAACGTCAACAATATTGCCACCACCGACCGCATCCAGCTGGGTGCGACGCCCGTCGTGCGCAAGGCGATCATCGCAGGCGAAATCGATATCTATCCGGAATATACCGGCAACGCCGCCTTCTTCTTCGAAAAGGCGGACGATCCTCTCTGGAAGGATGCCGCCAAGGCCTATGAAGAAGCCAAGACGCTGGATTACGACACCAACAAGATCGTCTGGCTGTCGCCTTCTCCGGCCAACAACACCTGGGGTATCGCGGTTCGCAAGGATGTGGCGGACAAGAACAATCTCAAGACACTGAGCGATCTCGGCAAATATGTTGCCGGCGGCGGCCAGATCGTCCTTGCTGCATCTTCTGAATTCGTCAATTCGGCGGCAGCTCTGCCCGCCTTCCAGAAGACCTACGGCTTCACGCTGAAGCCGGAGCAGTTGATCACGCTTTCGGGCGGCGATACGGCAGCGACGATTGCTGCGGCCGCCAACCAGACCAACAATGCCAACGCTGCCATGGTCTATGGCACCGATGGCGGCATTGCGCCGTCCGGCCTCGTCGTTCTCACGGATGACAAGAATGTGCAGCCGGTCTATCAGCCTGCGCCCATCATCCGCGAAGAGGTGCTGAAGAAGCATCCTGACATCGAAAAGGTCCTGAAGCCGGTCTTCGAAAAGCTCGATCTTACGACACTGCAGGAGCTGAATGGCCGTGTGCAGGTGGGCGGGGAACAGGCCAAGGCCGTCGCGCTCGATTTTCTCACCAAGAACGGCTTCGTGAAGTAAGAGGTGTCGTTGCAGAGCGAGAGCGCCATTTCAAAGCCGCAGACTGTCACACGACATGTCGACAAGGTCGGCGTGCTGATCTGCGGCCTGCTCCTCTATGCTGCACTCGTTCCGCCCTTCGTCAGCTTCCGCGCAAACCGTATCGTGCAAGGGGAAGGCCGCTTTCTGCTGGACAGCATGCCGACCTCTGTCGGTTACGGCTTGATCGGCATCATCATTCTTGCCGCGGCGGTGGCGCTGTTCGTCGCCAACACAAAGGTCCGCTTAGCAACGGCTTTTGCGGCACTGGTCGCGCTGGCCGTTGCGGTCGGCCTTTCGGCGTCGTCTCTCATTCCGCCTGAAAACACCTATGCCCGCGTGTCGGCGGCCAGTGGTTTCTGGCTTTTGCTCGCGGGACTGGTGGTCCTGGCGACGGATGCGATCGCGAGGCTTAATCCAAAGCCTCTGACACGTCTCATCCTTTTGGCTGTGTCACTGCTTCTCCTCAGCGCCTTCCTGCTCTCTGGCCTGTGGAAGGATCTCTCGATCATGAAGGAGTATCAGAGCCGCTCCGACATCTTCTGGACGGAAGCGCAGCGCCACCTTCAACTGGCCTTGGGCTCCGTCTTCGCGGCCATGCTGGCCGGCATTCCTCTGGGAGTGCTCTGTTTCAAGGTGGAGCGCATCCGCGCCGCCTTGCTGAACAGCCTCAACATCATCCAGACGATCCCATCCATCGCGCTCTTCGGCCTCCTGATTGCGCCGCTGGGCTGGATCGGCACCCATGTCCCGGGCGCCTCGCAGATCGGTATCCGCGGCATCGGCGCCGCGCCGGCCTTCGTTGCACTGTTTCTTTATTCCCTGCTCCCGATCGTTTCCAATACGGTCGTCGGGCTCGCAGGCGTTTCGCCTGCCGTGCGTGATGCGGCGCGCGGTATCGGCATGACGGGCCGGCAAAGCCTGTTCAAGGTCGAGTTTCCGCTGGCACTTCCCATCATCTTGACCGGCCTCCGCATCGTGATGGTGCAGAACATCGGGCTTGCAACGATCGCGGCGCTCATCGGCGGCGGGGGCTTCGGCGTCTTCGTCTTCCAGGGGATTGGCCAAACGGCCATGGACCTCGTCCTTCTCGGAACCATCCCGACCGTCATTCTGGGATTTGCTGCTGCAATTCTGCTGGATGCTCTGATCGACAGCAAGCTCCTGTCACGAGGAAAAGCCACATGATCGAAATTGAAGGCCTCACCAAACGATATGGCGAAGCGACGGTGGTCGATAATGTGAGCCTCGCTGTCCAACCCCAAAGTGTTACCGTAATCGTCGGCACATCCGGCTCGGGCAAGACGACGCTTCTGCGCATGATCAATCGTCTCGTCGAGCCGACCTCGGGCCTTATTCGTATTGATGGGCGCAATGTTCTGGATCTGCCAGGCTTCGAGCTTCGTCGCAGCATCGGTTATGCCATTCAGGGACATGGGCTTTTTCCGCATCGGACAGTGGGGCAGAACATTGCGACCGTGCCGGAACTGCTGGGCTGGGATCGGCAGCGGGTCTCGGCGAAAGTCCACGAACTGCTTACCCTCTTTCAACTTGACCCAAAGCTTTATGCCGACCGCTTCCCAAGCGAACTCTCGGGCGGTCAGCAGCAGCGCGTCGGCGTGGCGCGCGCGCTGGCAGCCGAACCGAACATTCTTTTGATGGACGAGCCCTTCGGCGCGCTCGACCCGATCATCCGCGCCAAGGCGCAGGAAGATCTTCTCGCGATCCAGAACAAACTCGGTGTCACCGTCGTGCTCGTCACCCATGATATGGATGAGGCCTTCTTCCTGGCAGATCGGATTGCCGTCATGGATAAGGGAAAGCTCGTGCAATATGGACCACCGGCGGAGCTCGTCCTCAACCCGGCAACGCCTTTTGTCAGAACGCTGATCGGCGAGCGGGAAAGGCCGTTGCGGCTGCTTTCCGTGGCAACCGTCTCCGAGATCGTTGAACCCGGAGAGGCGGAAGGCGAACCGCTTACCGGCAGCCTCAGCCAACGCGATGCACTGTCCGCCATGCTCTGGGCGGGACGAGACAGTCTCCCGGTTGTCGGCACCAACGGGCAGAAGATCGGCCGCATCCGGCGCGAAACTTTGCTTCAGCAAGCTGCGGGTCGTTCATGACGCGCGCGCACCCAAAAGCGCTGCTCGGACCTTTGCTCCTGTTGGGGCTCACGCTGCTGCTTGTCGTCTTTTTGGCGACACCAGGCGCTTTCGCCCCGATCTTCTCATCGCTTGTCCAGACCAATGCACCCGCTATCTACCAGCAGGCCAATCTTCTGTCCCTGACGCTGTCCCATATGGCAATCGTGGGGATGGCAACGGCTGCTGCCACACTGGTGGCCGCGACACTTGCCATTCTTGTCAGCCGTCCGTTTGGTCGTGAATTCCTGCCGCTGTCGCGCAGCATCGTCAATATCGGCCAGACATTTCCGCCCGTTGCCGTTCTGGCACTTTCGGTGCCGATCATGGGGTTCGGTCAGAAGCCAACACTGGTGGCGCTGTTTCTCTATGCCTTGCTTCCCGTCTTCGAAAACACCCTTACGGGCCTGACCACAGTTCCGGCATCAATCACCGAAGCAGCGCGCGGTGCGGGCATGACCGGGTGGCAAAGGCTGTGGAAGATCGATATCCCGCTTGCCATGCCCGCGATCCTCGCCGGCATTCGCCTATCCGCCGTCATCAGCCTCTCAACCGCGACGATCGGCTCGACCGTGGCAGCACGCACGCTGGGCGAGGTCATCATTGCCGGCCTGCAATCCAACAATCTTGCCTTCATCCTGCAGGGCGGTTTGATCGTGGCGGCACTTGCCGTTTTGATCCACAGTGTGTTTTCGATGCTGGAAGCAAAGGCCGCACATCGTGCCGGTCGATAGCGCATTTTGTCTAGACAAATTATTTTCCTTATGAATTAATGCCCTCTAAAGAAGCGGAGAAAATCGCCGCTCAAAAATAAAGCAACAGGGGATCGATCATGAGAAAGACACTGGGTTTCACCCTTTTCGCCGCCGCGCTTTTTGCCACCGCGGCCCATGCTGAAACGTCCGTCACCATCGGCATGTCCGGCTGGACCGGCTTTGCGCCGCTGACGCTCGCCAAGGAAACGGGTATTTTCGAAAAGAACGGCCTCAAGGTCGATATCAAGAAAATCCCGCAGGCAAGCCGCCATCTGGCGCTGGCGTCCGGCGATATCCAATGCGCGGCGACCACCGTCGAAACCTGGGTGGCATGGAACGCCAATGGCGTGAAATCCACGCAGATCTTCCAGATGGACAAGTCACATGGCGCGGATGGCATGGCGGTTCGCAATGACATCGCCAAGATTTCCGACCTGAAGGGCAAAACCATCGCCGCATCGGCCCCTGGCACCTCGCCATACTTCTTCCTCGCCTGGATACTCAAGGAAAACGGCCTGACGCTGAAGGACGTCAAGGTCGTGAACATTGAGCCCGGCCCGGCAGCACAGGCCTTTGTCGCCGGCCAGAACGATGCCGCCATGACCTATGAGCCCTATCTCTCGACGGTTCGTGCCGCACCCGACAAGGGTAAGATCATCGCCACCACGCTGGATTATCCGGCCGTCATGGACACCTTCGGCTGCACGCCGGAGTTCCTGAAAGCCCATCCGGACGCGGCAAAGGCATTGGCGACAAGCTATTTCGAAGCGCTCGATGCCATCAAGGCCGATCCTGAAAAGGCTTACGCCACGATGGGCGCGGATGTGAAGCAGTCGGGCGAGGCCTTCGGCAACTCCGCCAAGTTCCTCGAATGGCAGGACAAGGCAGCCAACCAGACGTTCTTCGAAGGCGAGTTCAAGACCTTCTCGGAGAAGGCTGCCGATCTGCTTCTTGAAATCGGCGTCATCAAGTCGAAGCCCGATCTTTCGACGCTCGCCGATACCTCCTTCATCAAGTAATCGGCCATCACCTAATCACATCGGGCGCGGCTTGCCGCCGCGCGCCGCCTCATGACTGTCGGGATGGACATGCAGCCATTACAGCCTATCAGACACAGCACGCGGATTGCGCTCGGCATCCTGTTCTTCGTGCTGTTCTTCCTCGCCTGGGGTATCGCGACATTGGGTGGGTTCGTTTCGCCGACCTTCCTCGCAGACCCCATCACCATGCTGAATGACGGGATCTATCTGATCACCGCGCAAGGCTTCGCCTATGATATCGGCATGACCATCTGGCGCGTGGTGGGCGGCTTCGTCCTGGCTTCGATCATCGCCGTACCGCTGGGCATCGCCATGGGTGCTTACAAACCGATCGAAGCGTTGCTCGAACCTTTCGTCTCCTTTGCCCGTTATCTTCCCGCTTCGGCTTTCGTACCGCTGCTGATCCTGTGGGCCGGCATCGGCGAAATGCAAAAGCTGCTGGTGATTTTCATCGGCGCAGTGTTCCAGATCATCCTCATGGTCGCCGTCGCCGTTGCCGCAACGAGGCGTGATCTCGTCGAGGCTGCCTATACGCTCGGTGCCAAGGATCGCGGCGTTGTGCGCCGGGTTCTCATTCCCGCCAATGCACCGGATATTGCCGAGATTCTACGGCTCGTTCTCGGCTGGGCCTGGACCTACGTTATCGTTGCGGAATTGATCGGCGCGTCGTCCGGCATCGGCTATATGATCATCAACAGCCAAGCGCTGATGGCGACCGGCCAGATCATCTTCGGCATCATCGTCATCGGTGTCATCGGACTTATCTCGGACTTTGCCTTCAAGTCTCTCAATCGCAAACTGTTCGCCTGGAGGCTTGCCTGATGAATGAACTCGTCATCCAGGGCGTGAGCCGCACCTTTCCGGGCGTGCGTGGCGGCACGCCGACACTTGCCCTGCAGCCGACGGATCTCGAAATTCCCAGGAACGACTTCGTCACCATTCTCGGGCCATCCGGCTGCGGAAAGTCGACGCTGCTTCGTATCATCGCCGGCCTCGATCGCCCGACAACCGGCAAGGTTCTGCTGGCTGGCCAGGAGGTGAAGGGACCGGGTGCCGATCGCGGTATGGTCTTCCAGTCCTACACGCTGTTTCCCTGGCTCACTATCCGCGAAAACGTGGCCTTTGGCCTGCGCGAACGTGGGGTGGCGGAGAAGGAAAAGTGGGAGATCGTCGATAGCTACATCGACAAGGTGGGCTTGAGAGGCTTCGAGAACCACTGGCCGAAACAACTGTCCGGCGGCATGCAGCAGAGAACGGCGATTGCCAGAGCGCTGGCCAATGGTCCGCGCATTCTGCTGCTCGATGAACCCTTCGGCGCGCTGGACAACCAGACGCGCGGCCTCATGCAGGAACTGCTGCTGGGCATCTGGGAGCGGGAGCAGAAGACGGTGATCTTCGTGACGCATGATATCGAGGAAGCGGTCTTCATGGCCAACCGTGTGGTCACGATGTCGGCGCGTCCCGGTCGCATCAAGTCGATCACCCCGGTCGATCTTCCGCATCCGCGTCATTACACCGTCAAGGCAAGCCCTGAATTCTCGGAACTGCGTGCGCGGCTGACAGAGGAAATCCGCGGTGAGGCTATTGTGGCAGCCACCCATGGCTAAGCCGTGGCGACGGTGATATCAGGCGGGCTGTTAAAGCACTGTGCGTCCTGTTGGACGCACAAGGGACGCTTTATCTTTTTGAATATACGCATCGTGCTTTTCCGAAAATCGATGCCGATTTTTGAGCCGATGCCGTAAACGGAACGAAAACCATGGCTGAAGCGCCGGCACCGCAGGAAAGGTCCTTACACGAGCGTATCATGAGCGACGTGGAAGGCCGGATTCTGTCGGGCGAATGGCCCCCCGGCTATCGTATTCCCTTCGAGCATGAGCTGACGAAGGAATATGACTGTTCGCGCATGACGGTGAACAAGGCGCTGACCGAACTGGTCAAGAAGGGCCTGATCGAGCGCCGCCGTCGCTCCGGCAGCTTCGTTACACGGCCGCACGCCCAATCCGCCGTTCTGGAAATCCACGATATCCAGCGCGAAGTTCAGCAGATGGGCCTGACCTACGGTTATCATCTGGATCATCGCGAGCTGCGCAAGGCGACAGCACAGGATCGTGCCGCCCTGGAGGTAAAGGCGGGGGCCAGCATTCTCTCGCTGACCTGCCGGCACTTCACCGGCGACATCCCGTTTTGTCTTGAGGATCGCATCGTCAACGTGTCCGCCGTGCCCGAGGCAAAAGATGCGGATTTCTCCTCGGTGGGTCCGGGGTCATGGCTTTTGCAGATGGTCCCCTGGAGCGCTGCCGAGCACCGCATCCGCGCCATCTCCGCCGACCGCCGGATCGCAGATGCGCTGGCCATTCCTGTTGGCACTGCTTGCCTCGTCGTTGAGAGACGGACTTGGCATGGTCAAGTCTATGTCACCCATGTCACGGTGACCTATCCAGGCGAGCGTCATGAGCTCGTGGCGCAATTCCTGCCGATGCAACAGCAGTGATGGTGCGCGAAAGGACATGCAGAAACATCGCTTCATCACGCACGTTTTTGTAAAAGATGAGTTTACAGCTCCGGTTTCTCCAATGTATTAGTGGCTAATCTTACTCCACTTATAGCGGAGCGGGCTTGCATGTCCGTTACCTTGGTGCGGGTGAGGGCTATGCCGATGCGTCTGGTCGTCGTGCAGTACAGAAAACCCGGGACCATCTGATGACCTCCATACTCTCGATTTCTTCGTCCAATCCTGTCGTGGCATCCTGGACGCGCTGCCGACCCATGGCGCTGGCGGTGACCGTTTTGATCAGCGCCTCCTCCGTGCAGGCGGTTGCCCAGACGGCGGCGCCCTCAGAGAACATGCCTGCCACCACTCAGACAGAGCAGGTTCCTTCGCCGGCTACGAATTCCGCCCCATCCGCCCCCACTCAGCCCTCGCAGACGCCACAGGCGCAGCAGGCTGCACCACAGAATCAGCAACCGCCCGCAGCGACTGCTCCGGCCACGCAAGCTCCGGCTCAACCGTCGGACGCACAGGCACCTGCATCAGCGGAGCCACCCGCAGCACAGCCAACGCCATCTGGCGAGGCTCCTTCTGCGGTGGAGGTCAGTGCCGATGAACGGTCCGATATTCCGCACAACCTCTCTCCCTGGGGCATGTTCATGGCGGCCGATTGGGTCGTCAAAAGCGTCATGATCGGCCTTGCTCTGGCCTCGCTCATCACCTGGACGGTCTGGCTGGCGAAATCGATCGAGCTTGCCGCCGCGCGGGTGCGGGCAGGCTCGACGCTGAAAATCGTTCACAAGGCGAAAACGCTGGCGGAAGCCACAGAGGCGGTCGAGAAGAAGGGCGGTCCCGCCGCCTTGATGTTGCGCATGGCCTCCTATGAGATGCAGCTTTCCGACGCTGTTGTGGCTCATACCGATGGCGGCGGTATCAAGGAACGCGTCTCCTCCATCCTGTCGCGTATCGAAACCCATGCAGGACGCCGCATGTCGCGCGGCACAGGCGTGCTGGCCTCCATCGGCTCCGTGTCGCCCTTCGTCGGCCTCTTCGGCACGGTCTGGGGCATCATGAACGCCTTTATCGGCATTTCCGAATCGCAGACGACGAACCTTGCGATTGTGGCACCCGGCATCGCCGAAGCCTTGCTGGCAACGGCAATCGGCCTGGTGGCCGCCATTCCTGCGGTGGTGATCTACAACGTCTTTGCCCGTTCCATTACCGGCTATCGTCATCTGCTGGCCGATGTTGCCGCCGGCGTCGAGCGCCTGGTCAGCCGCGATCTCGATTTCCGCCGCATCCCCCCGGGCAGCGCCAGCAAGCCCCAGGTCTCCCTGGTAGGACGATAAGATCATGGCAGGCGGTATTCGAGAAAGCCACGGGGACGACCTTCCCGAAAACCACGAGATCAACGTCACGCCGTTCATCGACGTGATGCTGGTGCTGCTCATCATCTTCATGGTGGCGGCACCGCTTGCGACCGTGGATGTCAATGTCGACCTTCCGGCTTCGACAGCAAAACCGGCCGAGCGCCCCGATGAGCCGCTGTATCTGACGGTGAAAGACGACCTCTCGCTCAATATCGGCAATGATGCGGTGGCGCGTGAAGCCCTAGCTTCCAGCCTGGACGCCAAGACGGGCGGCAAGAAGGACACGCGCATCTTCCTGCGTGCCGACAAGGCCGTCGACTACGGTCATTTCATGGAAATCATGAACCTCCTGCGTGATAGCGGCTATCTCAAGATCGCGCTTGTCGGGCTGGAAGGGACTGCAGGCTCTGCGCCAGCAGGCGCACCGGTTCCCAACTCCAACCAGCCTTCACTTGCCCCAAATGGAGGGACGCAGTGACGGACCCCGTCTACCCTCGCTCCAGACAATCCCGCTTGGGAGAGATCGCGCTCTGGTCCGTCGCGGCACTGGTGATGATCTCGGTGCATGCCGCAGGTGCCTATTATCTGATGCAGGAAAAGCCGGAAGAGCAGGGCGATAACGCACCTCAGGCGGCGATCATGATTGAGCTTGCGGCCCTGCCGGAGGCCGTCAATACCGAAGAAACGGTCGAAGCCAATGACGAGGTCGAGACGGAAGAGGTCAAAAGCAACGTCACCCAGCCTGTCGAAGAACCGCCGCCCGTAGAACCTCCGCCGGAGCCGGTTCCAGAGCCTGTCGTTGAAGAGCCGCCAGTGGAGCCCGAGCCTACCCCCGAAGTGCCGCCAGAGGTGGTGCAGCAGCCTGTGGAGGAGCCCGCGCCTCCAGAACCGGTGCAGGAAGTCGATCCCATCAAACAGCAGCAGGTGGCGGAACTCGAAAATGTCGAGGTTCCGCTTCCGGTGCTTCGTCCTCCGCCTCCGTCACCAGTACAGAAGAAGGTGGAGAAGGAAAAAGAGCCGGAAAAGAAGCGAGTACAAAAGCCCACGCCGGCGCCACAGCAATCGCAGCGCCGCGATATCGCCAAGGCTGAGGCAACACAGTCGGACAGAACGGCGGCGTCTCGCAACAGCGCGGGCTCTGCATCGTCTTCCATGTCTCCCGCTGACTGGAAATCGAGGGTGCATAGCGCTGTTGCACGTAGTGTGAAACGAATGAACCCCCGAGGCAAAAAAATGATTGTTGATTTCTCCGTCTCTTTCACCGCTGCGTCGGACGGCTCTCTACAACAGGCGAGACTTTCTCCGTCTACGGGCAATCCTGAATGGGATAAGAAAATAATTGCGGCTGTCGGGCGTGTGTCGGTCCCGCCGCCGCCGTCTGGCGCGGACCCATTTGTCAAACTACCACTAAGAATTGAGGTGAACTGACATGCGATTCCTCAATTCTCTACGGTGAATTGCACCACATCCGCCGGAAAGCGGCTGGTGCCGAACTGGATCGGCTGGCCGTCCATGTCGACATTCAAGGAATCGGAGACGAGAAGAATGGCGCCCGGCGACAATTCGAGATCGGCCAGATCGTCGGCCTCCGCATGCCGGGCAGAGACTGTTGTTGACGCCCGGACGTAGTCGGCCACGCCGGATCGCTTCAGCGCCTCTGTAATTGAGCCCGTGTCTTCATAGTCAGTGGCGATGCCGCCGAAGCGCTCAGCCGGAAACCAGGATGTCGAGCGCGACACTGGCTTCTGATCGACCTTTCGCAGCAACTCCAGCCGGATCAGTGGCGTACCCGGCGCAACATTCAGCTTCTTGGCAAGAGCTGTCGTCGCTCCCTCGAGGGAATTCGCCAGGAGCAGCCCTTCCATCTCCCGTGCCTGATCGCCAAGACCAGTGGTAAAACGCGTTCGCTTCGAGATCGGGAAATTCAGGCGATCTTTTCGGGTGATGATTGTCCCGCGGCCTTGCAGCGCCTGAACGATGCCTTCATCCGCAAGCGCTGCGATGGCGCCTCTGACGGTATGACGATTGACGCCAAAGCGTTCGGCCAGCACCATTTCAGACGGTAACATGCCGGTGCCGTCATAGTCGCCCGCAGCAATCGCCGTTCTGATCCGGTCGGCGATCTGGCGCCAAAGCGCCACGCCATTCTTCTTTCGCATATTGTTCGTCAGGGTCATGTCACACGCTTGTCATGCTGGAGGCTTACATCTAAGCTATCTTGTATGGTTGTCTATATCAATAGACGTTTGAGGATAAAATGAACGAACCGACCGAAATTCAAGAGGCGAGAAAGCGGGCCGCAGGGCTGCTGGCCCGTGCGACGGTTGAAGAGCTTCTCAATTGCTGGAGCGCTCTGGATACCAAGCCGCAAGTCGAAAAGGTGCGTGGACCGGAAACCGGGCTCGTCATGGTGCGCGGAAAGATCGGCGGCGGCGGTTCGCCCTTCAATCTCGGAGAGGCGACAGTGACACGCGCCACCGTCAAGCTTGCCTCCGGCACGATCGGCCATGCCCATGCGCTCGGCACCAGCCGCAAGCAGGCGTGGTACGCGGCAATCGCCGATGCGCTTTGGCAGGAAGAGACGACCCGTCCTCTCGTTGAGCGCGAAGTCCTCTCGGTGGTCGCGTCTCGTCTTGAAAAACGCAAGACCAACGCCATTCAGCAAACCGCCGCAACCCGCGTCGATTTCTTCACCATGGTACGGGGAGACGACTAATGTCCGCCAAAGCAAACATCGTAACCGGCGGCTTTTCCGATCCGGTCTTCGATTCCCAGCATATCTTCAAGGCTGCGATGGACGGCATGGCGCGGCCGGGAAAGCTGCAGTCGTTCGATCTGCCGATCCAGCCGCCAAGCCCTCTCGGCAAGGCCGCCGGCGGCATTCTTCTCACCCTTTGCGATTACGAAACGCCCGTGTGGATGAACGGCGCCTTTTCGAAGTCGGTTGTGCCAAGCTGGCTGAGCTTCCATACCGGAGCGCAGATGGCGCCCACCAAGGCTGACGCCCGTTTTGCGGTTCTGGATGCCGGAAGCACGCTGTCCTCCTTCGATCTCTTCGCTCAGGGTAGCCAAGAATATCCCGATCGCTCCGCAACCGTCATCATCGAAGTGCCGGATTTGACTGGCGGCCCAGCCCTGCGTCTTTCCGGCCCCGGCATCCGCGAGAGCGAGATCATCCGCCCTTCAGGCCTGCCCGACATCTTCGTGCGGCTTTGGAGTGAGAACCGCGCGGTCTTCCCCCGCGGCGTCGATGTCATCCTCACCTGCGGCAGCCACTTCATCTGCCTGCCGCGCTCCACCCGTATAAAGACGGAGGCCTGAGCCATGTATGTTGCCGTAAAGGGCGGAGAAACCGCCATTGCCAATGCACACCGCCTGCTGGCCGATCGTCGTCGTGGAGACCGCAACCTGCCGGCCATGACGATCGGCCAGATCGTCGAACAGCTTGGCCTGGCCGTCGACCGGGTGATGGCCGAAGCCTCGCTTCATGATCGCTCGCTTGCAGCTCTCGCCGTCAAGCAATCGCGTGGGGACATGATCGAGGCGATCTTCCTGCTGCGCGCCTATCGCACGACACTGCCACGTTTCGGCTATTCCAACCCGGTGGAAACGGGCGAGATGCTGGTCGAGCGCCGCGTGTCGGCGACCTACAAGGATCTGCCCGGCGGACAGTTGCTGGGCCCGACCTTCGACTACACCCACCGCCTGCTCGATCCTTCGCTTCTCGAAGACGGAGAGGTGGAGGAGCCAGTCCTGCGCGATTCAGAAGCCGAACACATCATGCGCGTTTCGGAAATTCTGGCGGAAGAAGGCCTGATCGAAAGTGATGGTGATATGCCGGAAGATCATATTCCCGGCGACCTGACGCGTGAACCGATGGAATTTCCCATGGCACGCGATTTGCGGCTGCAGTCGCTCGCCCGGGGCGATGAGGGTTTTCTCCTGGCGTTGGCCTATTCGACGCAGCGCGGCTACGGCCGCAACCATCCCTTTGTCGGTGAAGTGAGAATCGGCGAGGTGGAGGTCGAACTCGATATTCCCGAACTCGGCTTTGCCGTCTCCATCGGCGACATTCAGGTGACCGAGTGCCAGATGGTCAACCAGTTCAAGGGTTCGGCCAAGGCGCCGCCGCAATTCACCCGCGGCTACGGGCTCGTCTTCGGGCAAAGCGAACGCAAAGCCATGGCGATGTCGCTGGTCGACCGGGCATTACGCGCGGACGAGTTCGGTGAGGACAGAACCGCACCGGCTCAGGACGAAGAATTTGTGATTTCGCATGCGGACAATGTTCAGTCGACAGGTTTCGTGGAGCATCTGAAACTCCCGCACTATGTCGACTTCCAGGCTGAACTTGGTCTCGTCAGAAAGATGCGCGCCGATTTCGAGGCTGCGCAAAGATCAGATGAAAGTTGGTTGAACGATGCTGCCGAATAAAGACTTGGTTTCAGCGCTGCTCGTTGAACCAGTATGCGCAAAACACGCTGGATGCTGCAAATACAGTGAAGAACAGCGCAATGAGAATTCCGATCTCCATGATCATTTACTCCTGACATCCGTTGTGACTTACGGAAGGACAACGCACGATGCTTGAAGAAGTTTCATTTGAAGAAACCTTCGCGGATGAAGGTCTCGCTACGTACAATTTCGCCTATCTTGACGAACAGACCAAGCGGATGATCCGCCGCGCTATTCTGAAGGCCATTGCCATACCCGGCTACCAGGTGCCGTTTGCCTCGCGTGAGATGCCCATGCCCTACGGCTGGGGAACGGGCGGCGTGCAGGTGACAGCCTCAATCCTCGGACCGCATGATGTGCTGAAGGTCATCGACCAGGGGGCGGATGATACAACCAATGCCGTCTCCATCCGCGCCTTCTTCCAAAAGGTCGCCAATGTCGCCGTCACCACGCATACCAAGGAAGCCACCGTCATCCAAACCCGTCACCGCGTTCCGGAAGAAACGCTGACGGAAGGTCAGGTGCTCGTCTACCAGGTGCCGATTCCTGAGCCTTTGCGCTTCCTCGAGCCGCGCGAGACCGAGACCCGCGTCATGCACGCGCTGGAAGAATATGGCCTGATGCATGTGCGCCTCTATGAGGACATTGCCCATAACGGCCGTATTTCCAAAACCTACGCCTATCCGGTGAAGGTCGCAGGCCGATACGTCATGGACCCGTCGCCGACACCCAAGTTCGACAATCCGAAAATGCATATGTCGGAAGCCTTGCAGCTCTTCGGTGCCGGGCGTGAAAAGCGCATCTATGCCGTGCCGCCTTACACCGAAGTCGTCAGCCTCGATTTCGACGACCATCCCTTCGAGATTCAGACTTTCGACAAGCCCTGTGCGCTGTGTGGTGCGGACCATGTCTATCTCGATGAAGTCATCCTGGATGATCGGGGCGGGCGCATGTTCGTCTGCTCCGATACCGACCATTGCGAAGATCGGCGTGAACATGGCCATCGCGGCCATCTGCTGGCCGATGTGAAGGAGACCGCAGAATGAGCGACCAGCCGCTTTTGAAAGTCCGCGACGTTTCCAAATATTACGGCGACCGCGCCGGTTGCCGCAACGTCTCCTTCGATCTCTGGCCGGGAGAAGTTCTGGCGATCGTCGGCGAATCCGGTTCCGGCAAGACCACGCTGCTGAACTGCATTTCCACCCGGCTGATGCCGACCACCGGCAGCGTCGAGTATCGCATGCGCGACGGGTCTCTGCGCGATCTCTACCATATGGGCGAGGCGGAACGCCGTTTCCTCATGCGCACCGATTGGGGCTTCGTTCACCAGAATCCGGCTGACGGTCTGCGCATGACGGTATCTGCCGGCGCTAATGTCGGCGAACGGCTGATGGCAGTCGGCAACCGGCATTATGGCAATATCCGCAACACCGCCAGCGAATGGCTGGAGCGGGTGGAGATCGGCACCGATCGCATCGATGACCAGCCGCGCGCCTTTTCCGGCGGCATGCGCCAGCGCCTGCAGATCGCCCGCAACCTCGTCACCTCACCGCGTCTCGTCTTCATGGACGAGCCGACCGGCGGTCTGGATGTCTCGGTGCAGGCAAGGCTTCTCGATCTCGTTCGCGGCCTCGTCAACGATCTCGGCCTCTCCGTCATCGTCGTCACCCATGACCTTGCTGTCGCACGGCTCCTGTCGCACCGCATGATGGTGATGAAGGGTGGCAACGTCATCGAGCATGGCTTGACCGACCGCGTGCTGGACGACCCGCGCGAGCCCTATACCCAGCTTCTCGTTTCCTCGATCCTGCAGGTGTGACATGCCGACCCCCCTCATTGTTTCGGAAGTCTTCAAAAGCTTCACCATGCATCTGCGTGACGGGATCGAACTGCCCGTCGTGCGCAATGTGAACTTCTCCGTCCAGGCGGGCGAATGCGTCGTGCTTGGCGGGCCTTCGGGGATCGGCAAAAGCTCCATCCTCAAGATGCTCTATGGCAACTACGCCATCGATAGCGGCCAGATCCTCATCAAGCATGAGGGACAGATGGTCGATATCGGCAGTGCCGCACCCCGCACCGTGCTGGAGGTCCGTCACCGCAGCCTTGGCTATGTCAGCCAGTTCCTGCGCACCGTCCCGCGCGTTGCTGCAATCGATGTGGTGGCGGAGCCGCTGCTTGCGCGAAAAGTTCCGGTCGAAGAGGCACGCGAACGGGCAGGGGAGTTGCTGTCCAAACTCAATCTGCCACGGGAATTGTGGTCCCTGCCACCCGCGACCTTCTCCGGCGGCGAACAGCAGCGCGTCAACATTGCGCGCGGCTTCATCACCGACCATGCCATCCTGCTTTTGGACGAACCGACGGCGTCGCTCGACGCGGCCAACCGCAAGGTGGTGGTGGAGATGATCCGGCAAAAGAAAGTCGAAGGAACAGCCCTTCTTGGCATTTTTCACGATGAGGAAGTGCGTGAAGCCGTGGCCGACCGCATCCTCGATGTCTCGCAGTTCTCACCCAGAAAGATCGCAGCATGAGTGTCAAAGTTGGCCTGGAACCGGCCATTCACGAAAGCGCCCGCGTCGTCAACTCCAAGCTCGGCCGTTACATCGAAGTCTCGGAGCGCTGCCGCATCGAAGAAGTGGAGATGGACGACTACTCCTACATCATGCAGGACGGTGCCGTCTGGTGCGCGACGATTGGCAAGTTCGTCAACATCGCCGCCTCGGTGCGCATCAACGCAACCAACCATCCCATGTCGCGCGCGACGCTGCACCACTTCACCTACCGCGCCCATAACTATTGGGACGATGCTGAGGACGAGACGGAGTTCTTCGCCGCAAGACGCGCCAGACGAGTTGTCATCGGCCATGATGTCTGGATCGGACACGGCGCGACCATCCTGCCCGGCGTCACCATCGGCAATGGCGCCGTCGTCGGTGCCGGTGCCGTGGTCTCGAAGGATGTTGCGCCCTACACCATCGTCGGCGGTGTGCCAGCCAAACTCATCCGACGCCGTTTCCCGGAAGAGATCGGCGAGCGCATGGACCGGCTGGCCTGGTGGGATTGGGATCACGCGAGGCTTCGCGCTGCCCTCGATGATTTCCGTTCGCTCGAAGCGGAAGCGTTTCTTGCCAAGTATGACGGGTAAACGAACACCATCTCCCGTGACGTCAGCCTTGTAATAATTTCTTCATCAAACTGACATTCGCGCTTCACGCACCCCTGATAGGCCGAATCCGAAATAACGAGACTGGATTTGGCCTATGACTTTTCACCTCAAGCAGGTAACGCGCCGCTTCGGCAAATCGACCGCCGTCGACAGCGTGACGCTCGACATCCCCCAGGGCCAGATGGTCGGCGTCATCGGACGTTCGGGTGCAGGAAAATCCACCCTGCTGCGCATGATCAACCGCCTGGTCGATCCCACATCCGGCTCCATTCATTTTGGCGATCTTGAGGTTTCCTCGCTCCGCGGCGCTGCGCTTCGCCACTGGCAGCGCGATTGCGCCATGATCTTCCAGCAATTCAATCTCGTGCCGCGTCTCGACGTGCTGACCAACGTCATGCTCGGTCGCCTCGACCACCGCTCCACTGTCTTGAGCCTGCTCAGCATCTTCACCACCGAAGAGCGTCTGATGGCGATTTCAGCACTGGAGCGCCTGGGGATCGAACACGTGGCCATGCAGCCGGCCGGCACGCTGTCGGGTGGCCAGCAGCAGCGTGTGGCGATCGCACGTGCACTGATGCAGTCGCCGCGCATGCTGCTTGCCGATGAGCCCATTGCCTCGCTTGACCCGCTCAACGCAAAAATCGTCATGGATGCGCTGCGCGACATCAATGAGCGCGAAGGCATCACCGTCATCACCAACCTGCACACGCTCGATACGGCCCGCAATTATTGTGAGCGCATCATCGGCATGGCGGCCGGTCGCGTCGTCTTCGACGGCACGCCCGCCGAACTCGATGCCCGCGCGGTCAAGGAAATCTACGGTACTGATTCTCATGGTGCCGGCATCGACGAAACCATGACGTCGACCAGCATCACCATTGAAGGTGCGGAGCTTACCGCGCGCGCCCAACACCCATCTGCCGGTCCTGAAGCTTCTGCTCCCAAGCCGCTTTCCATGGCTGGACTGTAAGGACTGCACAGCATCGATCCGCCCGCGTCAGGGGCCAATATCACATTCCATATCGTGTCAAACTCCGGCTCGCCGGAAAAACGGAGATAAATCCATGTTGAAGAAAGCTCTTCTTTCGGCGGTTGCACTTGGCCTTCTGGCCGGTTCGGCTCTCGCTCAGGACGTCAAGGTTCTGCGCATCGGCCTCGATGGCGGCGAAAACTCCAACGACCAGCTGCGCAACGCGCAGTGCATTGCCGATGGCCTGAAGGCTGCCACTGGTGTTGAGCAGGTTCAGCTCTTCCCATCGCCGGACTATAACGGCGTTATCCAGGGTCTGCTGGGCGGCACCATCGACATTGCTTCCATGGGCGCGTCCTCCTACGCCAAGATCGCTATTCAGGACCCGAAGGCTGTCGATCCGATCCTGACATACACCGGCGCTGACGGCTCCAGCGGCTATTACACCATCATGGTTGCCCGCAAGGACTCCGGCATCAAGACGCTGGCAGACGCCAAGGGCAAGAAGCTCGGCTTTGCCGATCCGGACTCCACTTCCGGCTATCTCATCCCGAACGTCGCCCTGCCAAAGGAAACCGGCAAGCCGGTCAAGGAATACTTCTCTGAAACCGGCTTCGGCGGCGGCCATGAGAACCTCGTTCTCGCCGTTCTCGACAAGAAGTTCGATGTCGGCACCACCTTCGGCTCCGGCGTTGGCAAGTGGGAAGAAGGCTACAGCTCCGGCAACCTCCACCAGATGGTCGCCAAGGGCAATCTCGACATGGACGATCTCGTCGAAGTCTGGAAGTCGCCGCTGATCCCGAACGGTCCGCTGATGGTTGCCAACAAGGTCGGCGAGCCGATGAAGGAAAAGATCGAAGCTTTCTTCCTCGACCTGCCGAAAAAGGATCTGGCCTGCTTCCAGGGCTTCACCCAGGGCAAGAACAAGGAATACATCAAGGTCGATCCGTCCTTCTACCAGACGATCGTTGATGCCCGTAAGGCCGTGATCGGCGGCTGATTGCCAGCAAAGGCATGAGACGGCGGCGTCAGAAAGACGCCGCCGTTTTTTTAAAGCGCACCCGGGAACGCCGTCACGCTTCCAAAGGGGTGCCGCTGAAACGGTGAATGAGAGCATCGGTGAATCCATCGTCACCCGCATGGCTCCGGTAAGGACGCAAAAGACATGGCTAGCACGCCAATCACCCCAGATACGTTCGGCGAGGCCTCGAAAAAGGTCATGCAGCACTACCAGCAACAGCTGGTCACGCGACGTATCTACACCGGCATCGCCATCGTCGTCTTTCTTGCGCTGCTCTTTGCCTCGCTCGATTTCGCCAACAGCGCCAATTCCGGCAAGTTCTTCGAGCGGCTGCCCTATTTCTTCGATTTTATGAAGACTTTCCTGCCGAACAGCCCGATGGAAGTCGTTCGCGCCATGTTCGATCTGCCGTCACCCTATGCCGACGGCTCGCTGAAATACGACTATGTCTCGGAGCGGGTCTATATCGGCGACGGCTTTTATATTCCGCATTTCTTCTATCAGCTGATCATCACCCTGAACATTGCGCTGGTTTCGACGCTGATCGGCACGGCCTTCGCTTTCGCGCTGTGCTTCTTTGCCTCCACCAATCTCGTCGGCGCCGGTGCCGTGCGTTTCGCCGTCCGACGCATGCTGGAAGTCATGCGCGCCTTTCCGGAAATCGTCATCGCCGGATTGCTGACCGCTATCCTTTCGCTCGGGCCCATTGCTGCCATCGTCGCCATCACCATTCATACCGTTGGCGCGCTCGGAAAACTGTTCTTCGAAGTCGTCGAGAATGCCGATATGAAGCCGGATGAAGGGTTGCGGGCATCGGGTGCCAACTGGCTGGAGCGGGTGCGCTTTGCCATCGTGCCGCAGGTTCTGCCGAATTTCGTCTCCTATGCGCTGCTGCGCGCCGAAATCAATGTGCGCGCCTCCACCATCATCGGTGCTGTTGGCGGCGGCGGTATCGGCGAGGTCTTTCGCCTGGCGATCGGCAACGATCACGCCGCCAAGACCTATGCCATCATCATCATGCTGCTGGTCACCATCATCGCCGTCGACCAGTTTTCCGGCTGGCTGCGCCGCAGACTGATCGGCCATCAATCCTTTGAATTCGGACGGGGAGCGGCCTGATGTCCACGAGCTTTGTCATCAATGGTGCGGATCGCGAACGCCTTCTTTCGCAATATCCGCAGGTCTTCCAGCAGAGCTTCCTGCGCCGGTACGGATTGTTCCTCGGCCTCGTCGCGGTCTTCGTCTATCTCGTCATCTGCTTCTTCGCCTTCAATATCGGCCCGGCCTTGATGAATGGCCGCTGGGAGCGCGCGTCGAGCTATATTCAGGACTGGTATTCCTGGCGCGCTCAGCCGCGACTTCGCTTTGAAGATGGCAAGGTGGTTCCGCAGTGGACGAGCCGCGGTCAATATCCGGCCAATGCCCATATCAGCTGGCTTCAGCCTCTTCCGGATGGCGGCTATAGCGTGATCTATGGCGGTGGGCAGAACCGTATCGATGTCACGCCGACGCAGGCGAACGTCTATATCGACGGCAAGCTCTATCCGGTGACGATCGGCGCAGACCGCGTCACTGCGCCCGCCGGCGCGCCGTCTCAGATCCGCCAGGATGAGAACAAGGTCGTGGTCGAATATGGTTTTGCCGGACAGGCGGAGATCCGTACCTCGCAACTTTACGTCCAGCGCCGTTTCCTGGGTTGGGCCAATTTCTTCTTCGATACACGTTCGCAGTTCTGGGGCAAAAGCTGGGGGGAGCTCGCGTCGCTCGCCCTTTGGCAGCCCCGCATCGATCCAGCACAGTCCAATATTGACAAAATGGTCGATGACTTCCTGGGGAACGACGTCTGGCAACATGAGGATATCTTG
The DNA here is from genome assembly GCF_059421725.1 of Agrobacterium sp. GW821-FHT02D03. Taxonomy (NCBI): domain Bacteria; kingdom Pseudomonadati; phylum Pseudomonadota; class Alphaproteobacteria; order Hyphomicrobiales; family Rhizobiaceae; genus Agrobacterium; species Agrobacterium sp. GW821-FHT02D03. The sequence continues at coordinate 164,093 of NZ_JBWKVN010000001.1, read as the reverse complement.
TCCAAACTGCTGCAGACGCTGGTCATGGCGTTTCTCGGCACGCTGCTCGGCACGCTCGTTGCGTTCCCGCTTGCCTTCATCGCCGCGCGCAACATCACCGCCAACAGGGCGGCAAACTGGGGCATGAAGCGCGCGTTCGATTTCCTGCGCTCCATCGATATGCTGATCTGGGCGCTGTTCTTTACCCGCAGCTTCGGCCCCGGACCGATCCCCGGCATCGCCGCGATCTTCTTCACCGATACCGGCGCGCTTGGAAAGGTCTATGCCGAGGCGCTGGAAAATGTCGATGACAAGCAGCGCGAGGGCGTGAAGTCTGTCGGTGCGTCGCCCATGATCGTCAATCGCTATGGTGTCATTCCGCAGGTGCTTCCGGTTTTCATCTCGCAGTCGCTCTATTTCTGGGAAAGCAACACCCGCTCCGCCACCATTATCGGCGCGGTCGGTGCCGGCGGTATCGGCCTCAAACTTCTGGAAGCCATGCGCACCAATCAAGATTGGGACAAGGTCGCCTATATGGTGCTGTTGATCCTCATCGTCGTCTTCCTTTTTGACAATATGTCGAACGCGATCCGCTTCCGCCTTATCGGGAAACCCCATCACTAAAGCATGTCGCGCAAAAGTGGTCACCGGTTTTGCGATAACGACATGCGACAAAACAAGGACTTAAAGCGTAAGGAGCGAATCTGAAAGATCGCGACACGCTTTAAACTCGACGTTCATATCCGGCAAATTTGTCGGGTGATATCATCATTCTGTCATGGAAAAGGTCTACCTCGCACTTCTGACCTTGCGGGGTAGAGACGAGTCGTCTCAAATGACGCTTCCGCTGTTTTCATGACGTTTGAAAGTGCGACATCGTGCGCTACGCTCTCTATTTTTCGCCTTCCGCCACTGATCCGCTGACTGAGACAGCGTCGCGGTGGCTGGGGCGCCACGCCTTTTCCGAAGAGGTCTTTGACGATTACGTTAGCTTCGCCGATGTGACGGAAGATCCGCGACGCTACGGCTTCCACGCCACGCTGAAAGCGCCCTTCGAGCTTGCCCCCGACAAAAGCGAAGAGCAACTGATCGAGGCATTTTCGGCCTTTGCCTCCTCACGCACCGCCTTCGACATTCCAGAAGTCGTTGTCGGATCGCTCGGGCCCTTCTTCGCTCTGGTGCCTGCGACACGCCACCAGCCGCTTCAGGATTTTGCCGCCGATGTGGTCGAGCACTTCGAACCCTTCCGCGCGCCCCTCTCCGAGCGCGACATTGCCCGTCGAAAACCCGAGACGCTGAGCGAAAGCCAGCGCGCCAACCTGCATCGCTTCGGCTATCCCTACGTCATGGACGATTTCCGCTTCCACATGACCTTGACCGGGCCGGTGAGTGACGGACGCAGCGACGAGATGGCGGATATCCTCACCAAGACATTTGCCGGCTTCATCCATCGCCCGCTGACGATCTCCGGCCTTGGCCTTTTCGTCGAAAAGGAGCGGGGCGAAGCCTTTACCGTTCATAGCTGGCAGCCACTGGCTGCTCCCAATACGAAAGATGTCCGAAATGGCTGAACATGTCCTATCCAATGCGCGCATCGTGCTGTCCGACGATGTCGTACAAGGCTCCGTCCTGATCCGCGATGGCGTAATTGCCGATATCAGTGAGGGTTCATCAAGAGCCGGCGAAGATTTCGAAGGCGACTATCTGATCCCCGGCCTCGTCGAATTGCACACCGACCACCTGGAGCAGCATTATTCGCCCCGCCCCGGTGTAACCTGGGACAAGATCGCCGCCATTCAGGCGCATGATGCGCAGGTCGCGTCCTCCGGCATCACCACCGTCTTCGATTGCCTGCGTCTTGGCTCGGATGAGGATGGCGGCTTTGCGCGCGGCGAAATGCGTGACATGGCCGATGCCATCGAAAAGGCGAAGGGTGAAGATCGCCTTCGCTCCGACCACCTGCTGCATCTACGCTGCGAAGTTGCCTCCGCCGACGTGCTGGAGCATTTCGAAGACTTTGAAAACGATCCGCATGTGCGGCTGATCTCGCTGATGGACCATTCCCCGGGCCAGCGTCAGTTCCAGACCATGGATCAGTACGTCATGTTCTACCAGAAAAAGCGCGGCTTGAGTGACGAAGCCTTCAAGGCTTTTGTTGATCGACGCGTCTCTGCGTCGGAAAAATTCTCCGGCAAGCACCGCGATTATCTGTCGGCCCGCTGCGCCGAACGCGGCATCACGGTGGCCAGCCATGACGACGCGACGGAAGCCCATGTCGAAGAAGCCATTGGCCACGGTGTGCGGCTTGCCGAATTTCCAACGAGTGTCGAGGCTGCCCAGGCCTCTCATACCGCTGGCATGAGTGTGCTGATGGGCGCGCCGAACATTGTTCGCGGCAAATCCCATTCCGGCAATATTGCTGCGCGCGATCTCGCCGAACTAGGCGTTCTCGATGTACTGTCGTCGGATTACGTGCCTTTTAGCCTGCTCTACGCCCCCTTCCTGCTGGCCGATCAGGTGGAAGGCATCACCCTTCCCAAGGCGCTTGCGATGGTGACGGCAACGCCGGCAAAGACCGTTGGCCTGACGGATCGCGGCTCCATTGCGGCAGGACTGCGTGCAGACCTCGTGCGCGTCCGCCGCGAAAGCGGCGTGCCGGTGGTGCGGAGCGTCTGGCGACAGGGAAAACGTGTCGCATGAGCCTCGCATCGTCTGACTCACCGTCACCAGGCCCCAACCTGCTCGGAACGATGATCGTCGTCGTCGGCCCGAGTGGCGCCGGCAAGGATACGCTCATCGATTATGCCGCAGACCACCTGCGGGATAATCCCGATGTGCATTTCGTCCGCCGTGTCATCACCAGAGACAGCGATGCTGGTGGTGAAAATCACCAGGGCTGCACCGAAGAAGCGTTCCAGCGGAAAAAGGTAGCCGGCGAATTTTGTGTGTCATGGAGTGCCCATGGCCTGCATTACGGCATTCCCGCATCGGTGAAAGAGTATCTGAAGACGGGTGGTGTGGCGGTGGCCAACGGCTCGCGTTCGGCGCTGCCGCATTTCAGAAGTGCTTTCCCGTCATTGAAGGTGGTCGTGGTTACGGCCCGGCCGGAGATTCTTTCGGAGAGGCTGGCAAATCGCGGGCGCGAGAGCATGGTGGAAATCATGGGTCGGCTCGATCGTAAGGTCGATGCCATCTGCGACAGTTTCGATGTGACGAACATCGACAATAGTGGCGAGATTGAAGAGGCCGGATCGGCCTTGCTGGCTCTGCTTCAGCATTGCCTGTCGGCTCGCTAACCGGTTCGCTTACAAGAAGCTGCGACGTTCTTTCGCAACGATATCCTGCAAAAACTGCACGACCGTCCTCACGCGGGCGAGTTGCCGGGCATTCTCGTGATAGGCCGTCCAGTAGGATCGCCGGATGGAAATCTCGGGAAGCAACCGCACAAGGCTCGGATCGTTGCGGGCAATGTAGTCATGCAGAATGCAAATCCCTGCGCCGGAACGCACCGCCTCGGTTTGACCGATCGCGCTGGAAACCGCAAATGTCGCGTCCCAGTCGCGCATGATTTCTGCGGTAAAATTGAGCGATGGCGAAAAGATCAGATCTTCGACATATCCAATCCGCCGATGCTGCCTCAAATCCTCGACAGATTGGGGTGCCGGATTTTGTTCGAGATAGGTTTTCGACGCATAGAGGCCGAGTGAGTAATCGGTCAGCTTTGAAAACACCAGCCGCCCTTGCTCGGGCCGTTCGATTGTAATGGCAATGTCGGCCTCGCGGTGGGAAAGCGAGAAAGACCGCGGCACAGGCACCAACTCGATCCGTAATTCCGGATGCGCCGCCGTCAATGCACCGAGACGCGGCGCGAGAAACGAGACGCCAAAGCCATCCGGAGCTCCGATCCTGACCGTACCGCTGATCGCTGAGAGGCCTTGGCCCAGAACAGCCTGAGCGGAAAGCATTTCAGCTTCCATGCGCTCTGCGGAGATGAGAAACCGTGCCCCTTCTTCTGTCAATTCGCAGCCATTGGTGCGGCGGACAAAGAGCCTCGTCTCCAAGGCAGTTTCCAGCAAGGTCAGGCGCCTCGACAGGGTTGCGTGATTGAGACCAAGCCGTCGTGAGGCGGCAAGGATCTGGCCTGTCCGGGCGACCGCCAGAAACAGGCGCACATCATCCCAGTTCATTTGCTCACCATCGCCACAGGCTCGACATCGATCAGGCTCAGCGACCGGACCATCATCTGGGTTTCGCGCTTGTATTTGAGAAAATGCGGCGTCTGTAAGTGCGCCTCATAGGCCTGGACGTCGCGGTAGACTTCGAGAATGCGGATTGTCTCCGGGGCATCCTTCAAGGCGATGGCGTTGAGAGCGAGGACGCCCTCTTCAAGTCGCACCGAAGCCTCGATCTCCTCAATCAAGAGACGGCGGTAATCATCAAGATGGACAGGATCGATTTCGAGCTCCGCCATCCTCACAATGCGCTTGTTATCCATCGCACTTCGCCTCCGCTTTGCAAAAAACCCCGGACATCGATCGCCCATCATGGGTTAGGACTTTAATCTACGCACAACGGATGATTACTCCCGGTCATTGATTTGTGCAAATTAAAGCGCGAAGGTGCGGCAACGAAAATCCCAGGAGGACACCATGAACGAGATCGGCCATTTCATTGACGGCAAGCGCGTGGCGGGCACGAGCGGCCGCACGTCGAACGTCTTCAACCCGGCAACCGGCGAAGTGCAGGCGACCGTGGCGCTGGCAAGCGATGCGGAAATCCTCGCCGCGGTGCAGAGCGCCAAGGCCGCGCAGCCGAAATGGGCAGCGACCAACCCGCAGCGTCGCGCCCGCGTCTTCTTCAAATTCGTCGAACTCCTCAACAAGAACATGGATGAGCTGGCGGTGTTGCTCTCCAGCGAGCACGGCAAGACGGTCGAAGATTCCAAGGGCGATATCATTCGCGGCCTTGAAGTCTGCGAGTTCGTCTGCGGCATTCCGCATCTCGCCAAGGGCGAGTTCACCGAAGGTGCAGGCCCGGCGATCGACATGTATTCCATCCGCCAGCCGGTCGGCATTGGTGCGGGCATCACGCCGTTTAACTTCCCTGCCATGATCCCCATGTGGATGTTCGCCCCGGCAATTGCCTGCGGCAACGCCTTCATCCTCAAGCCATCCGAGCGTGATCCTTCCTTGCCGATCCGTCTCGCAGAATTGATGATCGAAGCAGGTCTGCCCTCCGGCATTCTCAACGTCATCAATGGTGACAAAAGCGCGGTTGATGGTCTTTTGACCAACCCGGATGTCGGCGCTGTCTCCTTCGTCGGCTCCACGCCGATTGCCCGTTATGTCTATGGAACCGCTGCCATGAACGGCAAGCGCGCCCAGTGCTTCGGCGGCGCGAAGAACCACATGATCATCATGCCGGATGCCGATCTCGATCAGGCCGTCAACGCGCTGATGGGTGCCGGTTACGGTTCGGCTGGCGAACGCTGCATGGCCGTCTCGGTTGCCGTGCCGGTCGGTGAAGAGACCGCCAATCGTCTCGTCGAAAAGCTCATTCCGCAAATTGAAGCTCTGAAAATCGGTCCCTACACCGACGACAAGGCCGACATGGGTCCGCTCATCACCAAGGAAGCCCAGGCGCGCGTCAAGGGTCTGATCGACAGCGGTGTCGAGCAGGGCGCCAAGCTTCTGGTCGATGGTCGCGATTTCAAGCTGCAGGGCTATGAGGACGGTTACTTCGTCGGCGGCTGCCTGTTCGACCACGTCACGCCTGACATGGATATCTACAAGCAGGAAATCTTCGGACCGGTTCTCTCCGTCGTCCGCGCCCAGAACTATGAAGAAGCGCTCGACCTGCCGATGAAGCATGAATATGGCAACGGTGTCGCCATCTTCACCCGCGACGGCGATGCCGCTCGCGACTTTGCTTCCCGCATCAATATCGGCATGATCGGCGTCAACGTTCCGATCCCGGTTCCGCTCGCCTATCACTCCTTCGGCGGCTGGAAGGCCTCGAGCTTTGGCGACCTCAACCAGCACGGCACGGATTCGATCAAGTTCTGGACCAAGACCAAGACGATCACCGCCCGCTGGCCGTCCGGCATCAAGTCGGGTGCTGAATTCGTTATGCCGACGATGAAGTGATACGGATTAAAGTTTGAAAGATGGAGGCCCCGTTTGCGCGGGGCCTTTCTTTTGGTGGCCCCAAACTCTCCCTCGGGTCATCCTCGGGCTTGACCCGAGTATCCATTTTTCCCAACGGCGTTAATGGCTTATAGATCCTTAGGCTCAAGACCGAGGATGACGGCTAAGAGGGAAGTTGGCCGTCATCTTCAAGCAGAGCGTCGCTTGAGTTCATCTCTTAGTCGAGCGCTAAGCAGCCCCTTGAAGTCGTATTTCATAGCAGACGATATTCTCAGCCGTAACACTGACATTCGCGTCAACAAGGACGCAATCCAACGCCTCAAGTTCCGCCGTCTCGCATGCACTGGTCAGCGTCACCGGACCCGTCGCCAGAAGATAAACTGTCTCTCCGCTCTCGCAGCCACTGATCGAGAACGGGCCAGTCTTCCGCTCAACGCTATGTGCAAACCGCCCGCGACGAGTCATGACGTTGAGATCGGTGATCGCACCATCCACAAGCGTTGCGTCGACAGGGACATCGGCGGCAAAACGAAGCGGATCGCTTCCCATCGCCAAAAGAACCGGTGCCGCAGCATCGATGGTGAGCGACATGCCGTGTCCCGACAGAATCGATAGCGTTCGATCGATCTCCGGAAAGAGCGAGAAAGCGCCGTCATTGGCCACACTCGCCATGCTGATCCGCCACTCGAACGCATCCATGGATGCGCCGGGAGGAAAGACGGCGATTTCCACCGTCTCTCCCTTTCCGTTCTTCCACGGCATGCGCTTGTAGTCGCAGGCGCTGAGCCGCCTCATCGCTCAGTTACCCAGAATGCCGGGCAGGCGAAGGCCCTTCTCCTTGGCGCAATCGAGCGCGATGTCGTAACCGGCATCCGCATGGCGCATCACGCCCGTCGCCGGGTCGTTCCACAGCACGCGCTCCAGACGGCGCGCGGCATCATCCGTGCCGTCGGCGCAGATGACGACACCCGAATGCTGGGAAAAGCCCATGCCGACGCCGCCGCCATGGTGCAGCGACACCCAGGTGGCGCCCGATGCGGTGTTGAGCAGCGCGTTCAACAGCGGCCAGTCGGAAACAGCGTCCGAGCCGTCCTTCATCGCTTCGGTTTCGCGGTTGGGTGAGGCGACCGAGCCGGAATCGAGGTGATCGCGGCCGATCACGACAGGGGCCTTCAACTCGCCGCTCTTGACCATGTCGTTGAAGGCAAGCGCCAGGCGATGACGATCGCCGAGGCCAACCCAGCAGATACGCGCCGGCAGACCCTGGAAGGCAATGCGCTCACGCGCCATGTCCAGCCAGTTGTGCAGATGCTTGTTGTCCGGCAGCAGTTCCTTCACCTTGGCGTCGGTCTTGTAGATGTCTTCCGGATCACCCGAAAGGGCAGCCCAACGGAACGGCCCGATGCCGCGGCAAAAGAGCGGGCGGATATAGGCAGGCACGAAGCCGGGGAAGGCGAAGGCGTTTTCGAAACCTTCTTCCTTGGCGACCTGGCGGATATTGTTGCCGTAGTCGAGCGTTGGAACACCGGCGTTCCAGAAATCCACCATGGCCTGAACCTGCGTCTTCATCGAGGCGCGGGCAGCAGCCTCCACCGCCTTCGGGTCGCTCTCCTGCTTGGCGCGCCATTCGGCGACGCTCCAGCCGGAAGGCAGATAGCCATGGATCGGATCATGCGCGGACGTCTGGTCGGTGACGATATCAGGGCGTGCACCACCCGCCTTCATCCGCTTGACGAGTTCCGGGAAGATATCGGCGGCGTTGCCGATCAGGCCAACGGACTTCGCTTCGCCCGCCTTGGTCCACTGGTCGATCAGCGCAAGCGCCTCATCCAGCGTGTGCGCCTTGGCATCGAGGTAGCGGGTGCGCAGGCGGAAATCGACGCGGGTCTCGTCGCATTCGACAGCCAGGCAGCAGGCGCCAGCCATCACGGCTGCGAGCGGCTGTGCGCCACCCATGCCACCGAGGCCACCGGTCAGGATCCACTTGCCTGTGAGGTTGCCGCCGAAATGCTGGCGCCCAGCTTCCACGAAGGTTTCGTAGGTGCCCTGAACGATACCCTGCGTGCCGATATAAATCCACGACCCTGCGGTCATCTGGCCGTACATGGCAAGGCCCTTGCGGTCCAGTTCGTTGAAATGCTCCCACGTCGCCCAATGCGGAACGAGGTTGGAGTTCGCGATCAGCACGCGCGGCGCGTCCTTGTGGGTGCGAAACACGCCGACGGGCTTGCCGGATTGTACCAGCAGCGTCTCATCTTCGTTGAGGTCCTTCAGCGTGGCGACGATCCGGTCGAAATCCTCCCAGGTGCGCGCGGCGCGGCCGATACCGCCATAGACCACCAGTTCATGCGGGCGCTCCGCGACATCCGGGTCCAGGTTGTTCATCAGCATGCGCAGCGGCGCTTCGGTCATCCAGCTCTTGGCGTTGAGTTCTGGACCCTGCGGTGCGCGGACTTCTCGTTCGTTATGACGCGGGTTTGTCATGATCTTTCCCCTTTATGGTCTGAGAGCGAGCGCAAAATCTTCCATGCGCGTCAGAATGGTTTTGAGATGGGTGCGGAGTTTCGCGGCCTTGTCGTCATCATAGGCAAAGGGCGGCGTCTCGGTTTTGAGATGCGTGCATTGTGCAAGTTCCATCTGGATCGCATGTACGCCCTTGTTCGGCTGGCCGTAGTGGCGCGTCGTCCAGCCGCCCTTGAAGCGGCCATTGAGAATGGACGTATAGCCTTCAGCCGTAGAGGTCACATCGACGGCAATGGCCTCCACCGCCGGGTCGCAAGTCTTGCCCATATCCGTGCCGATGTTGAAATCCGGCAGCTTTCCTTCGAAGAGGAAGGGAATATGCGAGCGGATGGAGTGGCAATCATAGAGGATCGCCACGCCATGGATCGCCTTCACACGGTCGATCTCGGCTGCAAGCGCTGCATGATAAGGCGCATGGAAATGCTGCAGCCGGTAAGCGATATCCTCTTCCGTCGGCGCCTCACCCTCTTTCCAGATCGCCTCGCCATCGAAATCCGTTTCGGGCACCAGGCCAGTCGTGTTCTGGCCTGGATAAAGGCTGGTGCCGGAAGGATCGCGATTGGCGTCGATCACGTAGCGATGGAAGGTGGCGCGCACCGTCGTCGCGTCGGAGAGCAGACCGGCATAAAGCTCTTGAATGTGCCAGTCCGTGTCTGCCAGCAACTGGCCATTGTCGTTCAGCCGCTCCCAAATATCTGGTGGAACGTCCGTGCCGGTGTGTGGCAGGCCGAGAATGATGGGCGATCGACCCTGGCGGATATCGACGACTGACATCTTAGGCCTCCAGCTTCGGCAGAATGCCATCTGAAATCGCATCGACCAAGGCGCCTGTTGCAATCAGGTCGGATGCAGCCTTGAGATCGGGCGCCATGTAGCGGTCCTCTTCAAGCGAGGGAATTTCTGCGCGCAGAACAGACATGGCCTTCTGCAGCTCAGGACTCGTCTTCAATGGACCGCGAAGCTCGACGCCCTGCACGGCAGACAGCGCCTCGATGCCAAGGATGGCGAAGAGGTTTTCCGTCATGGGCAGCAGGCGACGCGCGCCGTTGCAGGCCATGGACACATGGTCTTCCTGGTTGGCGGAAGTCGGCGTGGAATCGACGGATGCCGGGTGCGACATCTGCTTGTTCTCGCTCATCAGCGCAGCCGACGTCACTTCGGCGATCATCAGGCCGGAGTTCAGGCCGGGCTTCTTGGAGAGGAAAGCCGGCAGGCCATAGGAGAGGGCCGGATCGACCAGAAGCGCGATGCGACGCTGGGCAATCGCACCGATTTCGCAGATCGCAAGGGCGGTCTGGTCCGCGGCAAAGGCCACGGGCTCTGCGTGGAAATTGCCACCGGAGACAACCGAGTTATCGGAAAGAACCAGCGGATTGTCCGTCACCGCATTTGCCTCGATTTCCAGCGTCTTCGCGACCTGTCGCAGAAGATCGAGGCATGCGCCGTCCACCTGCGGCTGGCAGCGGATGCAATAGGGGTCCTGAACCCGCTCGTCGCCTTCAATATGGCTGACGCGGATTTCCGATCCTTCCAGCAACTGCCGAAGGGCCGCACCGGCGTCGATCTGGCCCTTGTGGCCGCGAAGCGTATGGATATCCGGATGGAAAGGTGCCGAAGATCCCATCGCCGCATCGGTGGAAAGCGCGCCGGTGATGAGAGCTGCCTGTGCCGCGCGATGGGCGCGGAAGAGGCCGGCGAGCGCCAGAGCGGTCGATGTCTGCGTGCCGTTGATCAGCGCCAGACCTTCCTTGGCCGCTAGAACCACGGGCATCAGCCCGGCCTTTGCCAGCGCGTCGCGGGCAGCCATCTGCTCGCCGCCAAAGAAGGCTTCGCCTTCGCCCATCATCACTGCGGCCATATGCGCAAGCGGCGCGAGATCGCCCGATGCGCCGACCGAGCCCTTCTCCGGGATCAGCGGGATGACGCCCTTGTCCAGCATCGCCTCGATCAGCCGCACCAGCTCCAGCCGCACGCCGGACGCACCGCGCCCAAGCGAAATCAGCTTCAGCGCCATGATCAGCCGCACGACATTTTCCGGCAGGGGCGCGCCGACACCGCAGCAATGGGAAAGGATTAGGTTGCGCTGAAGGGTCGCGACATCGGCGGCATCGATCTTGATCGAGGCCAGTTTGCCGAAGCCGGTATTGATGCCATAGACCGGCGCGTTGCCAGCGGCGATATCAGCGATCCGCTTCGCAGCCTTCTCGATACCGGTATTGAAGGAGGGATGGAGCTTGGCAGCGCCATTCTCCCAATAGATTGTCGCGAGATCGGCAAGTGGCACTGCGCCCGGATGAAGAGTGATGGTCATGGTTCAGATCGTCCGTCCCTTGAAGATGCGTGCGTGAAGCGGATTGAAGCCGATGCGATAGACGAGCTCCGCCGGACGCTCGATATTCCAGATGGCGAGATCGGCAGATTTGCCAACTTCCAGCGTGCCGGTCTCGGCGAGAATACCGAGAGCCTTGGCAGCGTTGCGGGTCGTGGCAGTCAGGCACTCATCCACCGTCATGCGAAAGAGTGTCGCTCCCATATTCATGGTGAGCAACAGAGATGTCAGCGGCGAGGTGCCGGGATTGCAATCTGTCGCAAGCGCGATGTCCGCGCCCGCATCGCGCAGAGCCTGCATCGGCGGAAGCTTTGTTTCGCGCAGCGCATAGAAAGCGCCGGGCAGAAGAACGGCAACCGTGCCGGATGTGGCGAGGGCCTTTGCACCAGCCTCATCCAGATATTCCAGATGGTCGGCGGAAAGTGCGCCATAAGAGGCGGCCAGCTCTGCGCCGTGAAGATTGGATAGCTGTTCTGCGTGAAGCTTGATTGGCAGGCCGAGCGCTTTGGCCTTGTCGAAAACGGTGCGCATCTCATCGACAGAAAAAGCGATGCCTTCGCAAAACCCATCGACCGCATCAACCAGCTCTTCGTGATGAGCACGTTCCATACCAGGCAATACAACGTCGGCTATGTAATCCGCATTCCGCCCTTTATATTCGGCGGGCGTCGCATGGGCGGCGAGGTAGCTGGTCAGCACACGAACCGGACGCAAAGTTTCGAGCCTGCGCGCAACGCGCAGCATCTTCAATTCGGTGTCGATATCCAGCCCGTAGCCAGATTTGATCTCGATGGTGGAAACACCTTCGGCAAGCAGCGTGTCGAGGCGTGGAAGGGCTTCCGCAACCAGTTCGTCTTCGCTCCTCGTGCGGGTATCGCGCACGGAAGAGACGATGCCGCCACCAGCCTTGGCGATCTCTTCATAGCTTGCGCCATTCAGACGCATCTCGAATTCCATGGCGCGGTTGCCGCCAAAGACCAGATGTGTATGGCAATCGATCATTCCGGGCGTGATCCAGCGGCCTTCGCAATCGATGGTCTCTGCCTCGGCGATCAAGTTTGCAGGGAGCTTGGACTCTGGACCGACAAACACGATCCGTCCGTCTTTGACGGCAATGGCACCGCCCTCGATAATGCCAAGCCCGTCACGGGAAGGATCGAGCGTCGCAAGGCGGGCGTTTCGCCAGAGCGAAATGCCGTTGTCGGCTGAGGTGGAATTCCGGTTTGTCATCAGTTTTTCCTTCCCTTCTGATCAATATGTATATACATAATGGAGGTAGAGGCAAGAGCCTGTTCGAGGAAATTGAGGAGCCGACATGTTCATCCATGCTGAAACCGCTTTGTTGCCGACAGGTTGGGCGACCAATGTTCGCCTCGAGATCGCAGATGGTAAGATCTTGTCGGTCACGCAGGGCGTGGAAGCGGGCGCCGGTGACGAGCGTCACGCGGTGCTCGTGCCTGCCATGCCGAACCTTCACAGCCACGCCTTTCAACGCGCCATGGCTGGGATGGTGGAACGGCGCGGTGCGACTGAAGACAGTTTCTGGAGCTGGCGCACGCTGATGTACCGCTTCGCCCTGTCGATGACGCCGGAGCAGGTGGAGGCGGTGGCAGCCCAGCTTTACATGGAAATGCTGGAGGCCGGTTTTGGTCGTGTGGGTGAGTTTCATTATCTCCATCACGACAAGGATGGCGCTCATTATGCCAACATTGCGGAGCTGGCCGAACGCATCGCTGCCGCAGCCTCGCAAACCGGCATTTCTCTGACATTGCTGCCAGTCCTCTACGCCCATTCCGGTTTTGGCGGGCAACAGCCTGTGGATGGCCAGCGCCGCTTTATTAACTCGACCGACAGTTTCGCCCTCCTGCTGGAGGGTTGCCGCAAGGCGGTTTCAGCTTTGCCCGCAAGCGTCGTCGGCGTTGCTCCCCATAGCCTGCGCGCTGTAACGCCGGAAGAGCTGAGCTTTGCCGCGCAACTGGCGCCCGATGGGCCGCTTCACATTCACATTGCCGAGCAGGTGAAAGAGGTCGAAGACTGCATCGCCTGGTCCGGCAGGCGTCCGGTGGAATGGCTGCTGGAGAATGCGGAGGTTACGGATCGCTGGTGCCTCATCCACGCAACGCATATGACGGACGCCGAAACGAAGGGCGTGGCCAAAAAGGGTGCAATTGCCGGTCTGTGCCCGATCACGGAAGCCAATCTCGGGGATGGCACCTTTTCCGCCGTTGAATTCCTTAAACATGGCGGCACCTTCGGCATCGGCTCGGACAGCAATGTGCTGATCGGTGTCGGTGAAGAGCTGCGTCAACTCGAATATTCTCAACGCCTTTCGCACCGCGCGCGCAACGTTATCGCCCCGGCCAATGGCTCGACTGGCCGCACCCTGTTCGATGGCGCTTCGACGGGCGGCGCGAAGGCTTTGGGTGTCAAGGCCGGGATCGCCGCAGGCAATCCCGCGGATTTCTCATCCTTGAACGTGGACGCGGCTCCCTATCTGCAAGGCGACGATATTCTCGATGGCTGGATTTTTGGGAGTCTCGTCAAGCCGCGTGACGTGTGGATCGGCGGCAAGCCTGTGGTGCGCGACGGCGCGCATATCCGACGCGATGAAATTGCAGGTCGCTTCCAGCACACGATGCGGCAACTTTTGTCCGTCTGACGCGAATAGATGAAGCTAATATAGGCGCCGGACGACCTTGACTCGGAGAACAAGCTCGCCGAGTCATTGCGGTCAGGGAGTTCAGACACATGCCACATTTTCTTCGCCAGCTTTCGCCGACGGGTCTCGGCGTCGCGGTCATGCTTTTCGGCATGCTGCTCTTCGCGCTCAACGATGCGATGGGCAAGTTCCTCGTCTCCACCTACAGCCTCGGTCAGGTCATCGCCGTGCGTAGCATCGCGGCCGTCATTATCCTGTTGCCGATCGTCTGGAAGGCAGGACTGCCGAAACTGGTGAATGTCGAGCGCCCCGGTCTGCAGGTCGCGCGTGTCTTTTTTTCCACCGCGGAACTCTTCTGCTTTTACTTCGCCGTAGCAGCGCTTCCGCTGGCTGACGTCATGACCTATTGGCTGGCTGCACCTATCTATGTGGCCGCATTGTCACCCTTCCTTCTGGGTGAGAAAGTCGGCTGGAGACGGTGGACAGCGATTGGCATCGGGTTTGTCGGTGTCCTGATCGCGTTGAAACCAAGCTCGGCCTCTTTGACCAGCGCCGCCTTCTTTTCCATCCTTGGCAGCGCTGCATTCGCCTTCATGATGCTGTCCGGCCGGCAGCTGCGCAACACGCCCGATACCGTGCTGGCCTTCTGGCAGATCATCGGGGCAGGGCTTGCGGGTGTTGTTGCCATTCTCGTCACGCCGTCCGGATGGATTCCGATACAATCGGGCTTCGATCTGTCGCTGCTTGCCCTTCTCGGAATCGTCGCGATGACCGCACATGTGCTGGTCAATCGCGCTCTCAAACTTGCCGACGCGGCGACAGTCGCACCTTTGCAATACACCTTGCTGCTCTGGGCCGTCATCTTCGGCTGGCTGATCTTCGGCGATGTGCCGCAGCTCAGCATAGTCATTGGCGCCGGATTGATCGTTCTCTCGGGGCTTTACATCTTCTTCCGCGAGAATGCCGTGAAGCGCAAACAGGCAAAGACGGCTGTGCAGCCTATCGAAGATCTGGTCTGATCCTTAATCGCACCGTAACGATGGCCTGGCGCCCTGATACAACCTGAAAGATGTAAAGTAGGGGTCATCGAGCCGCGGAGAGGCCGACGTGCAGCCAAAAAACAACTTTGACCTTGACGAAATCACGAAGTTGAGAGACTAGAGTGACATGCTGCCCCTGACATCGGGCAGGATGAAACCTTGGTGCCGGGCCCCTCTGGCGAGAGTTTTACGGCGCTCTCGCGATGTCGGTACCGCCTGCTTATGACGCCGGCGGATGAACACCCATGAACAACTCAACCATGCATTCGGTGCTGGCGCGCGACGCCATGCACATCTCCCGCTCTCCAAATTTTGCGGGAGCTTTGTCATGACCCCCACCACGCAATCCACGCTCTCCTATTTCAAATGGGCCTTTATCGTTACGGTCGTCGGCCTGCTTCTCGGCGGCTATCTCGGCTGGGAAATGACCGGCACCGTGAGTGGCACAGCCACGATCTTCTTCATCTGCGCGGTGCTGGCCGTGCTGGAAATCTCGCTCTCCTTCGACAACGCTATCGTCAATGCCAACAAGCTGAAAGACATGACGCCGGAATGGCAGCATCGCTTCCTCACCTGGGGCATTCTGATCGCCGTCTTCGGCATGCGTATCGTCTTCCCGCTTCTGATCGTCGTCATTGCCGCCAATGTCGGCCCGTGGACGGCCATGGTGATGGCCGCGACCGAGCCGGATCGTTACGCCCAGATCATGCATGACGCGCATCTGCCGATCGCGGCTTTTGGCGGCACCTTCCTGATGATGGTGGGCCTCAGCTTCTTCTTCGATCACGAGAAGGACGTTCACTGGGTCCGCTGGTTCGAGGAAAAGATTGCGACCTATTCCTCGATCAAGGGCATCGAGATCGCCTTCGTCCTGATCATCATGCTGATCTTCACGCGCATCATCAGCAACAGCACCAACCCTGATCTCGGACCGGAAGCAGCCAATGTCTTCTTCACCTCCGCGATCTGGGGCCTCTTGACCTTCCTTCTGGTGGAAGTGCTTGGCGGCATTCTCGATCGCAGCCAGCAGATGCTGGAAGGCGCGGCGAAGGGTGGCTTCGGCGCATTCCTGTACCTCGAAGTTCTGGATGCCAGCTTCTCTTTCGATGGTGTCATCGGCGCTTTCGCTCTGACGTCGAACCTTTTCATCATCGCCATCGGCCTCGGCATCGGCGCCATGTATGTGCGCTCCATGACCATCATGCTGGTGGAAAAGGGAACGCTCGCGGAATATCGCTACCTTGAGCACGGCGCGTTCTACGCGATCCTGATCCTCTCGGTGATCATGTACACTCAGAGCCTCGTCCACATTCCGGAAGTCATCACCGGTCTTGGCGGCGCGACCCTCATCGGCATCGCGCTCTGGTCTTCGATCCGCTACAACAGGCAGGAAAAAGCCCGCGAAGCTGGTGCCGCGCATGGTGCCAAAGTCTGACGAGCGCAAGACCCTCTGACTCCAAGGGCAGAGGGTCGCTGCACCTTAATTTTGCGCGGCGCTTAAAAAATCGCCCGTGACCCCTCGCAATCGATGCGAATCGAGGGTGCGGAGAAGCCAAACTGTCGAAATGGCAGGTTGGCACGCTTCCTGCATCTTAAGTTCCCAAGTCCAGAGGGGACACGGAAGCTCAAAAAGAGCAGAGACAGACCGCCGCCATTTCGAAGAGAAAACTTCGATGGCGGCGGTTTTGTTTTTATTCACCGCTTGGCGCGATGATGTGCGCGATTGTTCAAAGGACGGAGAGATCGAACGTGCCAGTGGAATTGTCGCCAAGCCAGGCGCTCGGCTTGTGGCACCGCGTTGCGTTGGCGCAGGTGGAAGACAATGCGCCTGATCTGACACTGAGACAGACGGCGATTCTTCTCCAGATCTATCTGGTGCCACCGCCGCACACCGTGCGCGGCTTGGCGAGTATACTTGGCGTCACCAAGCCTGTGATCACGCGGGCACTCGACAGCATGGGCGCGATGGGTCTTGTCGATCGTGAGCGCGATGCGAAGGACCGCCGCAATGTGGTGATCAAACGCACGGTCGCCGGCGCGCTTTATCTGGAAAAATTCGGCGATCTGATTATTGATGGAGCACGAAAAGCTTAATGCTCGAAAGTTGCCGCATTGCCGTTCGATGAACGTCAGATAAACCTTTCGAAAACCAGGACCGAACGACCATGACATCTGCCGAAACGCTTGACCGCCGACTGAACGTCTTCCGCGCCGATATCGCAGATGCGAAACTTAAAGGCAGGGTCGAGGCACAGCGTTTCATCACTGGCGAACCCGCCCAGGTCGCCCTTCCCGTTATCGGACTTCGCCCGAAGCCGGACATTGCCTCTGGCATCGATACCGAACTGCTGCTCGGCGAGCCGATCCGCGTCTTCGATAGTGCCGACGGTTGGGCCTTTGTGCAGGCTGAGGTTGATGGTTATGTCGGTTACGTTCCAGATGCTGCGGTGGGCGCTGTGGAGGCGACAACCCATATCGTCATCGCTCCCCGCACCTTTCTCTATCCTGCTGCTGAACTTAGAAAGCCACCGGTTGCAGCCCTTTCCATGGGCAGCCGCCTGACATTCGTCGGCGAGGAGGAGACGCGCGGAACGCGATACCTGATGACGGCAAAAGGCGAGGGGGTGATTGCCTCCCATTGTCTGCCCGTCGACCAGCAGATTTCGAGCGACTACGTCGCGGTCGCGCTGCGCTTTCTGGAAACACCCTATCTCTGGGGCGGCCGCTCCGGCTTCGGCATCGATTGCTCCGGCCTCGTTCAGTTGTCGATGGCCATGACCGGCAAATTTGCGCTGCGCGATACGGATATGCAGGTGAAGTCTCTCGGAACCGAAATCGAGCGCGACGCCTTGCGCCGCGGCGACCTTGTCTTCTGGAAAGGCCATGTGGGCATCATGGAGGACGAGAAAACGCTGCTGCACGCCAACGGCCATACGATGAATGTCGCACGCGAAAATCTGGACGAGGCCATTGAGCGGATTGGCTGGCTCTATGATAGGCCGACAGCCTATCGCCGTCCGTGATTGCTCACGAAAACGTTTTGAAAGGCATCCTGCGGATCACGTTGGCTCTGCTTATATGAACGTCATCTTGCTTTGGGATGCGATATGATGAGAAGCCTGAAACGTGCTCTTGCCGGTCTGACTGTGTGCCTTGTCGCCTTTGCAGTGCCCCAGGCAGGCATGGCCCAGATCGTCTATAAGGACGGTTATCTGCCCGCCCCCGACGCCTATGCCAATCTGCCTGGCGTGAAGGACCCGAAGACGCTGCAGCCGCAGGAGCGCTATCGCTGCCATTCGACTGTTGTTGAATCCAGCAACCCGAACGGCCCGTATCGCGATCTTTTCGGCAGCGATGGCCTGCCTGTTCAAGGCTATCGCTGTTCCGGCTCGTCAGGCACGTCTTTCTTTGGCACAAGAGTGCCGACATCGAAGGACTGGTATCCGGGCATCAATCCACCTGCCACCGACTTCTAAATTGCTTCGGCTTTCGCGCGTACCGTACCTGCATCAACCGGTCTGGACTTGCCATGCGCTTTTCAGATAAGTCTTTGACCCACAAGGTCCATGACCTTTAGAAATGCGCGGCGATGCCGGACCTGCCTCATGCAAGGGTCTGGCGCGGGGGATAGCAGCAGCAATGACGAAGACAGACATAGCGACCCGTGTTCACAACCACACCTGGAAGCTTGATCCCATCATCCGTAGCCTGATCGACACGGATTTCTACAAGCTGTTGATGTTGCAGATGATCTGGAAGCTCTATCCGGACGTCAACGCGACTTTCTCCCTGATCAACCGGACGAAGACTGTTCGGCTCGCAGAGGAAATCGACGAGGTCGAACTGCGTGAGCAGCTCGATCATGCGCGCAGTCTTCGACTGACGAAGAAGGAAAGTATCTGGCTTGCCGGTAACACCTTCTACGGGCGCTCGCAGATTTTCGAGCCCGAGTTTCTTTCCTGGCTCTCCAGCTATCAATTGCCCGAATATGAGCTCTTCAAGCGCGACGGCCAATACGAGCTGAATTTCCATGGCCGCTGGATGGATACCACGCTATGGGAAATCCCGGCGCTCGCCATCGTCAATGAATTGCGTTCGAGAAGCGCCATGCGTTCGCTCGGCTATTTCACCCTGGACGTGCTTTATGCACGTGCAAAGGCCAAGATGTGGGCAAAGGTGGAGCGATTGCGCGAACTTCCTGGTCTGCGTATCTCAGATTTCGGCACGCGCCGCCGCCACAGCTTCCTGTGGCAGCGCTGGTGCGTCGAAGCGCTGAAGGAAGGCATCGGCCCGGCCTTTACCGGAACGAGCAATGTATTGCTGGCGATGGATTCCGATCTCGAAGCCGTCGGCACCAATGCGCACGAGCTGCCGATGGTCGTCGCCGCTCTGGCACAGAACGACGAGGACCTGGCCGCAGCACCCTATCAGGTGATGAAGGACTGGAATCGGCTCTATGGCGGCAATCTTTTGATCGTCCTGCCAGATGCCTTCGGCACGGCGGCCTTCCTGCGCAATGCACCGGAATGGGTGGCGGATTGGACAGGCTTCAGACCGGATAGCGCGCCGCCGATCGAAGGCGGTGAAAAGATCATCGAGTGGTGGAAGAAGATGGGCCGCGACCCGAAGAAGAAGCTTCTCATCTTCTCCGACGGGCTGGATGTCGATGCCATTATCGACACCTATAAGCATTTCGAAGGCCGTGCGCGCATGAGCTTCGGCTGGGGCACCAACCTCACCAATGATTTTGCCGGCTGCGCGCCGAAAACCATCGAAGGCTTGAAGCCGATCTCGGTCGTCTGCAAGGTCAGCGACGCCAATGGCCGCCCCGCGGTCAAGCTTTCCGACAATCCGCAAAAGGCGACCGGCGAGGCAGACGAGGTGCAACGCTATCTGAAGTTCTTCGGCCAGGAAGACCGTAAGGACCAGAAGGTCCTGGTGTAAGCGTCTTCAAGAACCGCAAATTCACACGGCCCGGTCATCCTCGCCTTGAGCGGCGAGGATGAAAATGCGTCCGCTTATTTCTTCGCAAAGCTGCGGGAGATGTAGTGGAACAGAGCGCGGATCGCCTGTGCCTCGCCACCCACCGAGGTGTGCGGACGCTCGCTCAGCGACCATCCGTAAATATCGAAATGCACCCACTTCTTCGTGGCCGTGACGAAGCGCCTGAGGAAGAGCGCTGCGGTGATCGATCCGGCCATGCCGCCGGACGGCGCATTTGTAAGGTCGGCGGCGCGGGAGCGAATGTCCTTATCGTACCCCATATGAAGCGGTAGCCGCCACAGCGGATCGTCCGTATCGATGCTGGCCTCTGCGATGCTGTGCGCTAGGTCTTCATCATCCGTGTAGAAGGGCGGGACGTCAGGTCCGAGGGCGACGCGCGCAGCCCCCGTCAGTGTCGCCATATCGATCATCAGGTCGGGCGCGTCTTCGTCGGCATAGGCCAGCGCATCGGCGAGAATCAGTCGACCCTCGGCATCGGTATTGTCGATCTGGACGGTCAGACCCTTGCGGCTCTTGTAAATGTCGCCAGGGCGGAAGGCATTGGCGGAGATGGAGTTTTCAACCGCCGGAACGAGGACGCGCAGATCGATGGGCAGCCGGGCATCCATGATCATTAGCGCGAGACCAAGCACGTTAGCCGCACCGCCCATATCCTTCTTCATCAGCGCCATGGAGGAGGAGGGTTTGATATCGAGCCCACCTGTGTCGAAGCAAACACCCTTGCCGACGAGCGTCAGGCGCGGGTGACCTTTCTTGCCCCATGACATTTCCAGCAGACGCGGCGCGCTGGCACTGGCTCGGCCAACCGCATGCACAAGCGGAAAGTTCTCCTTCAAGAGATCGTCGCCGGTGATGACGGAAACCTGCGCCTTGTAGTGGGCGGCCAGACTGCGAAAAGCGATCTCGAGTTCGTCCGGCCCCATGTCGTTGGTAGGAACGTTGATCAGATCGCGCGCCAGGAAGACACCGGCCAGCACGCGCTTGATCTCCGCATCTTCGGCATCGCGGGGGATGAGAAGTTTCGGGCCTGTGCTTTTGGCGGCACGATACTTGTCGAAGCGATAGGCGCCGAGACCGAAGCCAAGTGCCAGCCGATTGACGGTGAGCGGTGCCGTCTCGATATGCCAGTCGCCTTCGGGAAGCTCGCGCGCCAGTTTTCCGGCGATGAAAGGAAGCTCCGAAGGGTTGGTCCCGAGCCCAAGCAACGCGCCGCCCAGAGCGCCTTCCGCAGAAGGAATCAACAGGATGGCTCCCGCTTCTGCTTTAAAGCCTGCCTTCTTCGCCCAGTCGAGAGCGATGGGATCGATGGCACCCTGGTCGATATGGGCGGGCGTAACCGCAAAAACGGGAAGTGTTTCCCCAGGTTTCGAACTGAAGGGAGTGGCGCGCTCGATGAATTGATAAGGGACCATTGTCTGCTTTCGTAAACGGCTGAGGCGGGCAAATTAACACTCTGTTAGGGTTAACAGATTATTGCTGGAGCGAAAGTTGCGTGGTGCACGCTGCTTCGATGAAATATCCGATCACAGGGCCGGGGCGATATCATGATTGCGATTTCCTCACATCATGCCAACAAGCGCATCCTCCTTCGGGGTGCCTGTGCCGCTGTTCTGGCGCTTGGCCTTGCGGCCTGCTCCACGAACCGTCCGGACCGCATGTCGACGGGATCGATTTCTCCTGCCGTCTCGCATTCCTATGATCAGATGAACATGGATCAGTTGCGTCAGGCGGAAGCCTCGGTTGGTGCATCCTATGCCCGCAATCCCAAGGATCGCAACACCGGGCTCAACTACGCCAACATCTTGATGATGACGGGCAAGAACGCACAGGCGCTTGCCGTCATGCAGCAAGTGGCGATCGCCTATCCAGCAGACCGTGAGGTTCTGGCGGCCTACGGCAAGTCCCAGGCTGCCGCTGGCCAGCTGGAACAGGCGCTCAACACCATCCAGCGCGCGCAAACCCCCGATAGACCGGATTGGCGCCTTTATTCCGCGGAAGGTGCGGTTCTGGATCAGTTGGGCCGTTCGAATGAAGCCCGGACGAAGTATCGTCAGGCGCTTGACTTGAAACCCAACGACCCGAGCATCCTCTCAAATCTTGGAATGTCCTACGTTCTGCAAAACGATCCGCGCACCGCAGAGACCTATCTGCGCAGTGCCGCCGGGCAGCCCGGTGCCGATAGCCGTATTCGCCAAAACCTGGCGTTGGTCGTAGGCCTTCAGGGACGTTTTGAGGAAGCGCAGAAGATCGCCACGCAGGAACTCTCTCCTCAGCAGGCGCAGGCCAACCTCACCTATCTGCGCGGCATGCTGTCTCAGCAAAATGCCTGGTCGCAGCTGGCCGACAAGAACAAGAAGACGGAAGTCCGTTAAGCGCCCACCCTTATAGATCCCTTCAGCAATGGCGGCGCTGTATTCCTCAGCATCGCGACCCATCATCATCGGTCTGGAACGGCACGGCTGGCGCTGCCGGCAACGTCATCAGAACGAGTCGGCAACGCGAATACCGGCGGGGCCGAGAATCACTGCAACCAGCACCGGCAGGAAAAACAGGATCATCGGCACGGTGAGCTTGGGCGGCAAGGCTGCTGCCTTCTTCTCGGCCTCGTTCATGCGCTCGTCACGACCCTCTTGCGCCAGAACACGCAAAGCCTGGGAGAGCGGCGTACCGTAGCGTTCCGCCTGGATGAGCGCCTGAACGACGTTCTTCACGCCGTCCAACTGGGTGCGCAATCCAAGATTCTCCAGCGCGACGCGGCGATCCTGTAGAAAGGACAGCTCTGCCACCGTCAGCACCATTTCTTCCGCAAGCTCTGGAGACTGCTCCGTCATTTCATCTGCCACGCGGCGCATGGCGATTTCCATGGTGGTCCCGGATTCGACGCAGATGAGCATCAGGTCCAGCGCATCCGGCCAGCTCCGCTTGATCGATTTTTGGCGCTTGGTGATGCGGTTCGAGATATAGATATTCGGCGCGTAAAATCCGAGATAGCCGAACAACAGGACAGCCATGAGACGGACAAAAAAGCTGTAATTGGCAAGGTTGTTCAGGCCGTAGACCCAGAACGCTGCGAGGATCAGAAAGATGAAGGGCAGAATGAAACGTGCCGCCAGAAACGTATTCAGCGCGTTCTGAGAGCGAAAACCTGCTGCCTTCAGCTTGTTCATCGTATTGGCATCCACCAGCGCCTCACGCAGGTTGAAGCGCTCCACGATCTTCGTGGCGGATTTACTCTGCGTGGCTCGAAGGCTTGCTTTGCCGGCCTTGTTCCCACCATCCGTCCGCTCACGTTCGCGCACGCGAATGCGCTCGCGTTCCGTCGATACCGCTTTCGTCCGTCGGTTGAGGTCCGCGCGGTTCAGATAGGGCATAGCCAATGTATAGACGGTGGAGAAAGCTGCAAAGGCAACAAGAGCACCGATGATCAAATGCAGGTTGAGAAGGCTGGACATGATATGATCAAACATGGAACGGCCTCAAATCTCGAAGTTGATCATGTTGCGCATGATGATGATGCCGATCGACATCCACACCGCAGAGCAGCCAAGAATGAGGTGCCCTCGCTGGTCGGTGAACAGCACCATCAGATAGTCTGGGGAAGTAAGATAGACCAGGAACGCTACGATGAAGGGCAGGGCTCCGATGATCACGGCAGAGGCCTTCGCCTCCATTGACAACGCGCTGACCTTGGCCTTCATCTTGCGCCGATCGCGCAGCACCTTTGAAAGGTTGCCGAGCGTTTCGGACAGATTGCCGCCGGCCTGTGCCTGCATTGCAATGACGATTCCGAAGAAACTCACCTCCGGCAGAGGCATTGTCAGCGTCATGCGCTCGATGGCTTCAGGTAGCGACATGCCGACCTGCTGGGAATCGACGACGCGTCGGAACTCCGTCTTCACAGGCTCCTGACCGTCGGAGGCGATGAGCCGTACCGCTTCGTTGAGTGGAAGGCCGGATCGGATCGAGCGGCACATCACGTCGAGCGCATTCGGAAACTCCTCGAGAAACTTGGTCTGACGACGTTTCACAAGAAACCGTAAAACCCAACGCGGGGCACCGAGGATGCCAATAAAGCCGATGCCGAGCGCCACGAGAAGCGGCATGTCGTAAAGAAGAGCAACCAGTGCCGCGAACACAGAAAGACCGGCGCTGATGAGATAGAGTCTGGAGGGTGAGATCGATAGATTGGCCTGAAGAATGAGGCTCTTCACGCTTGCATTGTTGCGCTTTTTGGCCTTCTCGCTCTGTTTTTTTTCCAGCTCCTTCAGCATGTCCTGAGTCGACTTGCGACGCTTGGTGGTTTCCTGAAGGCGATCACGCGCGGCTTTCATGTTGATGCGGTCTGTTTCAGCCGCCTTCACACGGTTGACGCGGGTCGCAGTTTTTTTCTCCGTCTCGATTTGCGGAAAAAGGAAAACATAGGCGAGCGAGCCAGCCGAAATGGCGACGAGAACGATGAGAAGCAGCATTGTCATGGTCATTGGCTGTTGCGCTCCATCGCCTCCAAGGCCGCAGCAAGGCGCTGTTCCTCGTTGTAATATCGAACCCGATCGTGGAAGTGCGGCTTGGTGATGCCGCTCGAAACATGGCGACCGATCAAGCGTCCGTTGGAGTCCTCCCCCTCGATCTCATATTTGAAGAGGTCCTGCGTGATGATCACATCACCTTCCATGCCGACGACTTCCGTCACCTGGGTAATGCGTCTGGAGCCGTCGCGAAGACGCGCGGCCTGGATGATGACGTCGACGGATGACGCGATGATTTCACGCACGGTTTTTGCCGGTAGCGTATAGCCGCCCATGGCAATCATCGATTCCATACGGCTCAGGCACTCGCGGGGCGTATTGGCATGGATGGTACCCATCGAGCCGTCGTGACCGGTATTCATGGCCTGCAGAAGGTCGAAGACCTCCGGTCCACGGACTTCGCCGACGATGATACGTTCCGGCCGCATACGCAGGCAGTTCTTGATCAGGTCACGCATGGTGATCTCGCCTTCGCCTTCGATATTCGGCGGGCGGGTTTCAAGGCGCACAACGTGCGGCTGCTGAAGCTGAAGCTCGGCGGTGTCCTCGCAGGTGATCACGCGTTCATCGCGGTCGATATAGCTCGTCAGGCAGTTGAGAAGGGTCGTCTTACCTGAGCCGGTACCGCCGGAGATGACGACATTGCAGCGGACGCGGCCGATGATCTGCAGAAGGACAGCGCCCTCCGGCGTGATCGCGCCGAAACGCACCAACTGGTCAAGCGTCAGCTTGTCCTTCTTGAACTTACGGATCGTCAGCGCTGGCCCATCGATAGAGAGTGGCGGCGCGATCACGTTGACGCGCGAGCCATCCGGGAGGCGCGCATCGCAGATCGGGCTTGATTCATCGACGCGGCGGCCAACCTGACTGACGATGCGTTGGCAGATCGAAAGCAGCTGGGCATTGTCGCGGAAGCGGATATCGGATTCGATCGTCTTGCCGTTGACTTCGATGAAGGTCTGCCCGGCACCATTGACCATGATATCGGCAATGTCGTCACGCGCCAGAAGCGGCTCCAGCGGACCATAACCCAGGACGTCGTTGCAGATATCTTCCAGCAGTTCTTCCTGCTCGGAGATGGACATCGCGAAGTTTTTGATGGTGATGATATCGTTGACGATATCGCGGATTTCTTCGCGCGCGCTCTCCCCGTCGAGCTTTGAAAGCTGGGACAGATCGATGGTGTCGATCAAGGCGGAGAAGACCTGAGCCTTCGTCTGGTAATAGTCCTCGGTGCGCACACGCTTGCGGGCCTGGCTGCCTGTGTCCTTTTGAACCGCAGAAGGCTTAGGCGCCGGTGGCTGCATCACGATAGCCTGTGATGGACGGGGTTCGTCCATCACAGGCGGCGCAGTCATGACAGCCGGATGGGCAGCCGGCAAAGCAGGCCGTCCACTGTTTGCGCTTCGTCCGAAGCCTTCGCCGCCACGTTTTCCAAACATCTCTTGTCTTCCGGTCTGTCGTCTCGTGGACCAATCCACGTTTTATTTGCGTTTCAGGATTTCCATGAACTTGCCGAGCCCCGGTCGTTTCGCTTTGCGGGCCGACGATCGGCCCGTAAGCACGTGCGAAAGCTGGGAGAAGGTTTCCGCAACCGGCGATTTGGCGTCTATCTCACTGATCATGCGCCCGCTGTTAGAGGCAGCACCGAAGAGCTGAACATCGAAGGGGATGATGGCAAGCGGCTCTATTTCCAGCGGCTCGAAGAAGTCGGTAGGATCGATCTCAGGACGCTTCGCCATACCCACCTGGTTCAGAACCAAATGCGGCGCCTTGTCGTTCGGTCGCAGCTTCTTCAATGCATCGAGAAGGTTCTTGGTGTTTCTTAGATTTGCCAGGTCCGGAACTGCGGTGATGACCACCTCATCGACCTCTGCCAGAACGGCCTGCGTCCAGTCCGACCAGACATGTGGTACGTCCAGCACCGCAACCGGTGCGCTGCGTTGCAGGAGCTCCAAAAGTGGCTGGAAGGCCGCTCTATCGAAATCATATGCACGGTCGAGAAGCGAAGGCGCGGCCAGAATGGACAGGTTTTCGGAACATTTGGTCAGCAGCCGATCAAGAAAAACCTCGTCGAGCCGATCCGGCGCGAAGACTGCCTCGGCAATTCCCTGTGCAGGATCCTGATCGAAGTCGATATTGACCGTCCCGAAGGGCAGATCCAGGTCTGCAAGAATCGTCTCTGTGGAAAACAGGCTCGATATTCCGAAGGCACAATTATGCGCGATGGTGGAAGAACCGACGCCGCCCTTGGCGCCGATGAAGGCAATGCTCCGCCCAAGCGGCTCAGCCTCCGGATCGACGAAGATCGCGGAGATCGACGCCATCAGGTCCGACGCTTTGATCGGTGAAACGAGGTACTCGGAAATACCATTGCGCATCAGGTCGCGGTAGAGCGCGATATCGTTGTGACGCCCGATGATGATGACGCGCGTCGATGGATCGCACACCTCTGCCAGAGGTGCGAGATCGCTCAGTAGCGTCGATGGATCGCGATGGGTTTCGAGGATGACGAGATTGGGTGTAGCCGTGGACGAAAACGTTCTCGCAGCCGCTTCGATCTCGCCATTGGTCACTCGCATGCTGACCTTGTTCATCCGCCGGTCGGCTGCCAGCCGCTCCATCGTCCGCTGCATAGCCTCGCTTTCACAGAAGGCGTGGATCGAGATGCGTGGCAAAGGACGCACACTCTCCAGCTCGCCCGGGCGGAGCGTCTCTTCGGCGACTGGCACATCTGCGTTATTGTGCCGAATATCGTAGTTCACCGGGTTCATATCAGATCCTGTCGCTCAAGCTGGGAGGCGCGTCTTAGTCGTTCGTGGTGGCTGTGTTCTTACCGGCGCGATACTTGCCGAGTACGACCGATCGCCGTTCAGCGTCGATCGGGCTCATGCCGCGGGGGCCGACGAGATCCATGGGGTTGGCGATCTGTGCCGCCAGATTGTTCTGGGAAGCGCAGCCGAAATTGTACCAATTCTTGTTGGACGAGGTGTTGCTGTTCAAGTCTTCGGGCCACTGGCCGCACTGACCCGTCATGGCGGTGACGGCGACATAGGAAAGCCGTATGGGTGCCGCATCGCCGTAGGGCGAAGCACCATAAGGAACCTCGGCGATCTTGCCTGCTGGAATGCCGGAAGAGGTCAGGATCGATCGGATTTGACGCTTGATGATGGACGCGGACGCTGCATTGGCCGAGCCCGTGGGCACCTGCATTTGAACGATGCTCGTGGAGCTCGCCACATAGTTCTGGACGAAGCCCTTCACATTTTCGGCCATAGCCCCGGGCAGCCTGTTGTCTGCCGGAGAGACTGGAATATCCAGAGAGTGCTGCGCTTCGGACAGGGTGATCGGGTGGCGCGTGCGATAGTCGTCTGGAATGGCGCCCGTCGTCTGTGGGTCGCGGGCACATCCCTGCAGGGCAGCGACCGCAGCGAGCACGCAGACGAGGTTAGAGAGGCGCAGATAAGAAACAGAATTCGTTATAGGGTGCGTTTTCGTCATTTGTAGATAAATCCTACCGAGCCCTGATATGGCTGTGCCTGAACCTGCTGCCTGTTGTTGCCGTAGACCTTGTTCACCCGGTTCATGAAAAACGTCGCTGAGTCGTTTTCCGGGCTGAAGTTGTCATCCGGTCGTGCGATCTGATTACGTGCCACGGGCCGAACGAGATAGGGCGTGGCGATGATGACGAGTTCGGTCTCGTTGCGAATGAAATCCTTGCTGCGGAACAGCGTGCCGAGAATTGGGACCTTGGACGCACCTGGGAGGCCTGACATAGCCTGGCGGACATTGTCCTGCACCAGACCGGCAATCACGATCGAGCCACCCGAGGGCAACTCAACACTTGTTGATGCTTCGCGTTTGCGGATCGACAGATAGGTGCTGCCAGGAACGCGGCTCGTGTTGCCGTTGCCTGAGACGACGTTGCCTTCATAGGTCGGCTCGGACACGTTGGTCTCGATTTTCAGGCTGATGCGGCCGGGAGACAGCACGACCGGCCGGAAATTCAACTCGATGCCATATTCAACCGTATCGGTCTGGCGCGTTACCGTCGGCACATTATTGTCGTCGAAAGTGACGTTCTGAACGCCGGCAAGGCGGAAGTCGCCGCCGACATAGAACTTTGCCTGCTCGCCGGAAATCGCAGTCAGGCTCGGTTCAGCGAGCGTGCGCATGACGCCTGCCTGTTCCATGGCGTTAAAATAGCTGGACAGAGCGACCTTGCCGATGGCGCCTCCGATATTGCCAGAGCCTCCAATCGCCAGCGCGTTACCCAGGTTGGCGGGATTGGAGAACGAGACCGCTCCACCGAAGTCCGAGCCCGAGCCGCTTATGGAACCGTTGAAGCCGAGCTGCTTGAGAACCTGGCGACTGACTTCGGCGACCGTCACCTTCAAGGTCACCTGATCTTCGCCTTCGATCGTCAGCATATTGACGATAGACGACTTCTGGCGGTTTTCCGCAAAGATCGCCACGGCACCATCGCCGTTGCTTTCGCTGGTCGCCGTGATGTTGCGGGTTGTGGCTTCACCGCCCTGAAGGAAGGCTGTGGCAAGTTGCACTGCACGTGCGGAATCCTGAGGGGTACGGACACTGCCCGAGAGAACAATGTTGTCCGATACGATCTCGACCCGAATATCCGAATCCGGGATGAAGCGGCGTAGATTGGCCTCAAGACCGGTGATATCGCGCTCGACCTCAAGATCAAGGCTGACGATCTCTTCGCCACGGGCGCCGAAGATGAAGATGTTGGTCTGCCCGACCGACTTGCCGAAGAGATAGATACGGCGCGACGTGCGTGTCACCGCATCTGCCATGCTCGGATCGGCAACGAGAATATCGTGGGCATCCTGCGGAAGATCCACAACGAGGGCCTTGTTCAGACCAAGCTTCACGCGCTTGCGCACGCCCGTGCCACTTTCAGAAATCCGAAGAATGCTGGCACTTTGGGCCAGCGCATCAATGGTGCCGATCCCAAAGTGGGATGCACCGGGAACGCCTGCAAAGCCAATGCTGAAGGCGATGCCTCCAATGAGCGTCGCCTTCAGGCTATGTCGGATCGAGTTCGTCTTGCTCATTGTGCGGCTCCCTCATTTTCTCGCACGATCGAGCCAGACTTGATGATCTGGATCGCCGGTCTGCCGGATTCGCCGCTGAGTAGATAATCTGCAGATGCCGTATCGCTATCCTGCACATCCGCAACGGAGCGGAGCGACAAGGTCAGACGGTCCGCCATCTGGTGCGCGACGGTAATAATCTTGGCCTGCTCGGGCGTCAGTTCCAGTGTCGCGGTTGCGCCAATGACGGACGGCGTACCGTCAGGCCCTTCCTTGATCTGCTGGTCGATCGCCAGAACGCGGACATTGTTGAGGACGTTTTCGGTCAAGAAGCCGCCGCCCTCATTTTTGCGCACCATGATGACATCGACGCGGTCATTGGGAAGAACGAAGCCGCCGGCACCGGTGGCAACCGATATTTCGGTGGAAACAGCCCGCTTTCCGGCGGGCAGAAGCGACGACATGATGCGCGTACTGGAATCGACGACCTTTTCGGAGCGAAGGGGCTCTCCTTCGAAAAGCGGGAGGCGAACAATCGCGCCCGTCAGTTCGGCGATCGCATCAGGTCGTTTTTCCTCGGTGACATAACTGTCGTTGATGCTGCCTTGCGGCCATCGCGCCCAGCGCACGGAACTTGCGTCGAGTCTGCTACCCACGGGCAAATTAACGGCCGAGACCAGAACCCTGACGGTCGGCTCTTTCTGGATAATGGCTTCTGCCTTTTCCACCACCGCTTGCGGCGCAGAAATCTGCATGGCCAGCAGGCCAGCAAGACCAGCAGCCACAACGGCAACGGAGAGGATAACGACACGTGAGGACTTCATGCTGGGCCTTTGGAGTAGAATCTCTGCCCAGAAGATGGCCTGCCATTCGTGTAATTATGGTTAATAAGAAGTGATTGTTTTGGGTTAATCAGAAATTAATGTGCTGTATTAGCAAGTTTAAATAGCACTTTTGGCGTGTTAATTTAGAGCGCAGCGCGCATCGCGGCCTGTACAATAGGGGCTTCGGGGTAGGTGAGCAAACCCGCGATTGCAATCGCGATACCATACGGCACCTTTTTGGCGACCAACAATGAGTGCGGAATTGGAAGCCCCGTTGCCATAATCTCTTCGGAGCGCGATCGTAAAATTACTATGCAAAGCGTCAACATTCCTCCGATGAGTGCAACTGCGACCAAAAACTCGATTAAAGATTGATTGAAGCCAAACCAGACGGCGCACGAGGTGAGAAGCTTGGCATCTCCACCTCCCATCGTGTTGAATGCGAACAGGATGAAACAAGTTAGGAAAACGGCCGCCCCCGCTGCGATACTTAGTGCGAGAACCTGCAAATCCATACCCGACAAGGGTCCTATTACAAAAAAGGCACCTAAGAGAATGACCGAGACTCGATTAGGGATCGTCATCGAAAAAAGATCAGTGAGCGCCGCAAACGCGAGGCACAGCGGGACGACAAGAAAGATGGAAGCTATGATCATGTCTCACCCCTAGTTTATCAGATGACTCTCATTTAAGAAGAATGCCGCCCAGAGGACGGCACTTTCTAATGCATAGAGAAAACCGGTCGCAGCCGCGTGTCAGCCACCAGTAGCGGCTTTAGAATTCGTCAACTCGGTGCCTACGCGGTCGAAGGTCAACTTTAGCTTGCTGCCTATGACGCCTGCACCGCCGATGATAGCGACAGAGATCAGCGCCGCGATCAGGCCATACTCAATGGCAGTGGCGCCGGACTCGTCCTTCAGGAACCGAGCGAAAATATTGGTCATGCGGATTCTCCTAATTCGTTGTTGGTCAGCACGCCGACAACTGTTTCCCGTTGTTCGGTTGAGGCAAACCTACAAAATGTCGATTGCCAAGCGTTTAAAGAACGGGCTTAACGTAACGTTAAATGAGTAATGTCGAACGTTTGGTAAACAAAGCCAAATATTAAAAGATAAAATACGTTTGATGGAGAGAACGTCTGAAGAGTATAGGATAGTGCGAGCCTATCTTGCAGGAAATTCATCGCAACATCGCTGGTATTGTGCGGTTATGCTACAGGCTGGAGCCAAGTCGGATTGTATTTGATCGCGCGGCACTTTCTCATTTTGGAGCGCCGTTTAAGTCTTCATTCACCATTCCCGTTCATGGTGGTGACGATGAAATGCGCCAAGCATAACCAAAGGTCTGTTCCGCTCATGCTGTCTTCCACCATCAAAAGATTTGCAATTGCTGCAGCGGTCTTAGGTTTTGCGCCTGCTTTTGCGCTCTCTGCGGATGATGAGATGCTCCGCGTCTCGATGAATCAGGCGCGTGTGTTGAAACTTGACCGCGCAGTGAGCAAAGTCATTGTCGGTAATTCCAAAGTCGCAGATGCGACCGTTGCCGATGCAACGACGATCGTGCTGACCGGACGCAGTTTCGGCACCACCAATCTTGTGCTGCTGGATGCCGAGGGAAACGCAATCGTCGATGAACGTGTTCTGGTGTCGATCGATGAAGGCAACACGGTCAGAGTCTATCGCCAGACCTCACGAAGCGTTCTGTCCTGCTCTCCCTCCTGTGAAGAGCACGCGCAGAACTAAAATCGCGTATGCCAGCATTACTCGCTTCAGGGTGTTCTTCGTTCAGCCCGCGTTTGCTGAACACATCTGCTGACTTTGGCGTTTGGACGCCACACGCACTGCACTCAAAAACGACTTCCCCTTTTGTTGAAACAGAAGTTTCGCAGCAAGAACACGGCCATTAATCCGTGCGTAGAAGCGCGCTCGCATGCGAAGAGCCTCTGCCTCGCACAACGCTTATCGACACCCAATTCGTGAGTGAGGGTCGGCAATCCGAACGATAAGAGCATCGCCCCCTAAGGGGAGATCGCAATTTCCATTTTTTAGCTAAGTGATTGATCTGGCTAGGATCAAATAAGGAATGGTGCCCAGAAGAGGACTCGAACCTCCACACCCTTGCGAGTACCAGCACCTGAAGCTGGCGCGTCTACCAATTCCGCCATCTGGGCGACGAGGAGCCATGTACGGGGGCAGGCGGCTGGTGTCAACAGGGATTTTGAAGTTTTGTGACGATCCTTGTTTTTTCATCGAAAAACATCGTCGCTGGGCTTGAGGTGGACACTGGAATGTCAGTCGAGCAATCAAATACTGGGCCTTCTATGATCCGCCGTCCACGCGCTGATTCCTGATAGCGGCCATCCGACGTGCTTGTAGTATTACGTATCCAGCCCGTCGTTCTTCTGCCGGTCAAGATGGCCGAGATTCCGGTCCGGATCGATCATGTCGCGCATGCGCTGTTTCAACTCCTTGGGCCCCGGAAAACCGCCATCGCGTTTCCGCTCCCACAACAGTGCCCCATCCACGGTAATTTCAAAGCGGCCGCCCGTGGCCGGAACCAGCGCGACCTCTGCGAGACTGTCCGAGAAGGTGCTGAGCAGCTCTTGCGCCATCCAAGCAGAACGTAGCAGCCAGTTGCACTGTGTGCAGTAGGTGATCGAAACGCGGGGTTTTACAGTGCCTTCCATCTCAGCCGTCCTCATATAAACTCACGGAAATATTACTTAGTTTGTCATGTTTTGAACGAGCGCAACTTGCGCGAACGGCAGCTTGTTGCAGATGGTCAGGAATTGCAATCAACGGAGTATTCTTGTGCCACATAATGAGCTTTCTCGTGAACGATTGATCGTCCCGGCTGTCGCGCCGGTCTATAACGGCACCTATGAACTTGTGGAAACGGTTCTGCGTATCGTCGCCGGCGTGCTTCTTGTTACGCATGGCTTCGGCAAAATCACCAATCCCTTCGGCGCCGTCGGCATGGTGGAAAGCCTGGGTTTTTATCCCGGCGTCTTCTGGTCGCCGCTACTGGCGGCAACGGAATTTTTTGGCGGCATTCTTGTCGCAGTCGGGCTCCTCACGCGTCCTGCGGCTTTCGCCGCCTTCATCGTCTTGATGGTGACGGTTTATTTCCATTGGATCGTCAAGTCGGAAGGGCTCGGCGGGGCAGAGAAGTCCATTCTCTGGTCGGCGATTTTTCTGTTCTTTGCGGTCAGAGGCGGCAACAGGCACTCCATTGATGCCAAGCTGCGGAAAGTCTTTTGAGGCGGAGACAATGTGGAGGCGACACTGCGTATTAGCAGCTCGCCTCCACGCAAAATTCGGTCGTCCAACGAGCACACGACGAGGCGGTGAAAATAATCTTCAGCCGGGAACTTTCCTGCCGCAAGGGGATTACGCATGGGGTGAAGTGCGGAAAAATTCATGGTCGATTATTTGCTGCCTCTGGAAGCGCGTAGAGCCGGTGAGCGTTTGCTTGCCGATCATGCATCGGAAGACCCTTTTGCGGCAGCGTTCAAGGCGACCCGCATGCCGATGATCATCACCAATCCGAAGCAGGACGACAATCCGATCATTTTCTGCAACAAGGCCTTCAACGACCTCACAGGCTATAGCAGCGATGAGTTGATCGGCCGCAACTGTCGCCTTCTCCAGGGCGAGAGGACCGATCCCCAGGCGGTCGCCAAAATCCGCGACGCCATCAGTGCGCAAACCTCGGTCTCCGTCGACATATTGAACTATCGAAAAGACGGAACGCAGTTCTGGAATGCTCTCTTCGTCAGCCCCGTCTGGGATGATAAGGGAGAGGTGATCTACTATTTCGCCTCGCAGCTCGATTTCACCCGCATCAAGGACAAAGAAGCAGAGCTCGCCGAAGCCCGTAACCTTGCCGAAGAGGAAGTCAGTCGCCGCACCAAGGATCTTCGCGATGCGCTCGACGCGAAGACAATGCTGGTCCACGAGGTCGATCACCGCGTCAAGAACAACCTGATGACGATGGCGTCGATCGTGAAGCTTCAGGAGCGGATGACGGAGAACGAGACGGCGAGCGCGACGCTGAAATCGGTGCTGAACCGCATTGAGGCCCTCAGCACCGTTCATCGCAAGCTGTTCACGTTCGACAATATCGCTCGCTTCGATGTTGCCGATTTCGCCGAAGATCTCGTCGTCAACCTGACAAGCCAGCTGAAACGCACCGATATCAATGTCACGCTGGATCTATCCCCGGTTTATGTGCCTGCAGACAAGGCATCACCTTTGTCGCTCATCGTCAACGAGTTGGTGGGCGATGCCGTCAGGCGCGGGCTGGGTGATGGAGGCGGCGACATCAAGGTAACAGTGAAGAGGCTGAACGGGCATTTCCTCATTCAGGTGGCCGACAAGACCGATCCGGTCGAGGTCGATGAGGAAGAACAGCGTTTCAGTCAGATGTTGCTGGAAACATGCGCACGCCAAGTCAGTGCGGAAATCAAACGAGAACAAAATGGCCGGCAGACGATCGTCAGCGTGACGCTGCTGGTGGGACATGAAAAGGAATCATGAATTTGCGCATTATCATCGTGGAGGATGAGGCACTCCTGGCGCTTGAACTGGAAAGCGAAGTCGAGGCCGCCGGACATACCGTCATCGGTGTCGCAGCCGATAGCGCGTCGGCCATGACCTTGATCGAGAAGGAAAGTGCGGACTTCGCCTTTGTTGATATTCATCTTCTTGACGGGCCGACCGGGGTGGATGTCGGGCGGTTTCTTGCCAGCAAAGACATCCCTTACGTGTTTGTCAGCGGCAATGTGAAACGCATCCCGCCGGATTTTGCCGGTGCTGTCGGTGCTATTGAAAAACCCTATACGGTCAATGGCTTACAGAACGCGCTCGAATATCTGGATGCCATGATCAGCGGCAAAGACACTCTGATTGTGCCACCGAACCTGATCATGCCCGCAACAACGACTCCGTAATGGCTATGACTGTGACTAGCGATACCGGCAATATCGGTCCGATTCTGACCCAGCTTTTCGAACAGGCGCCGACCTTCATCGCGCTTTTGCGCGGACCGGACCACCGCTTCGAGCTTGCCAATCCAAGCTATTTGAACCTAGTTGGACGGCACGATATTCTAGGGCGAACGGTGGCCGAAGCGCTTCCTGACGCGGCTGCGCAAGGCTTCGTCAACATTCTCGACGACGTTTACCGGACGGGCACACCCTATAAGGCTCTCGGCGCGCTCTTCGTCATTCAGACGGAAGAGGGTGGACCCGGCAGAGAATGCTATCTCGACTTCCTCTATCAGCCGATCCGCGATCAGAAGGGAGACGTCTGCGCCATTTTCGTCGAAGGCTCGGACGTCACGGAACGCACGCTCTCCGAACGGGCGAGACGCGAAAGCGAAGACCTCTACAAAGGCCTCTTCGATGCCATTGATGAGGGCTTCTGTATCATCGAGTTTATGGATGGGCCGCATGGGCCGGATAGCGACTATGTGCATATCCAGGCAAACGATGCCTATGCCCGTCACGCAGGGATCCCGAATGTGGTTGGCCAGAAGCTGCGCGAGATGGTGCCGGACGAGGCCGATGCCTGGATCGCGCGCTATGGTGCGGTTCTCAAAACAGGCAAACCCATTCGCTTTCAGCAGGAGCTGGTGGCCACAGGCCGCTATCTCGAGCTTGCGGCCGTTCGCATCGAGCCGAAGGAGCGGCGCCAGGTCGCCGTTCTTTTTCAGGATATTACCGCGCGCAGACGGGCGGAGCTCGCCCTGGAAAAGCTGAACGTCACTTTGGAGCAGCAGGTCGAGGAGCGCACCGCCGAGCTGATGGTGGCGGAAGAAGCTCTGCGCCAAGCCCAGAAGATGGAAGCCGTCGGCCAGCTAACCGGCGGATTGGCCCATGATTTCAATAACATCCTGGCTGGCATCAGTGGCAGCCTGGAGATGATGAACACCCGGCTTGCACAGGGTCGGGTTGGGGACCTGTCACGTTATATCAATGGTGCCATGGGCGCCACCAAACGGGCCTCCGCACTGACCCAACGATTGCTCGCCTTCTCGCGCCGCCAGACGCTCGATCCGAAACCGCTCAACATCAACACGCTGGTCGATAGCATGCTGGACTTGGTGATCCGCAGCGTCGGGCCGGAAATCAAAGTAGAGACGGTGGGGGCGGCCGGTCTCTGGCCGACATTCGTGGATACCAGCCAGCTCGAAAATGCGCTTCTCAATCTCTGCATCAATGCGCGCGACGCCATGCCGAATGGCGGCAAGCTGACGATCGAAACCGGAAATCGCTGGATGGACGAGCGCGCGGCCCGGATGCGCGGGCTGGAGCCGGGACAGTACGTGTCACTTTGCGTCT
This sequence comes from Agrobacterium sp. GW821-FHT02D03, assembly GCF_059421725.1. NCBI lineage: Bacteria > Pseudomonadati > Pseudomonadota > Alphaproteobacteria > Hyphomicrobiales > Rhizobiaceae > Agrobacterium > Agrobacterium sp. GW821-FHT02D03. The sequence continues at coordinate 127,663 of NZ_JBWKVN010000001.1, read as the reverse complement.
CGGACACCGGAACGGGCATGTCGCAGGACATTATCGAGCGTGCCTTCGATCCGTTCTTCACCACCAAGCCGATCGGTCAGGGCACGGGGCTTGGCCTCTCGATGGTCTATGGTTTTGCCGGTCAGTCGGGCGGTGCTGCGCGCATCTATTCCGAACTCGGCAAAGGCACGATGATTTGCATCTATCTGCCGCGCTATTCCGGCTCCATCGATACGGCCGATCCGGAAGCGGAGGCCAGCATCGATGCGCCGCGGGCGGATGGTGACGAGACGATCCTGGTGGTGGATGACGAGCCTCTCGTCAGAATGCTTGCTGTCGAGGAGCTTCAGGATTTGGGCTACTCCGTCATCGAAGCGGAAGACGCGCCATCTGCCCTGCGTCTCCTCAATTCCAATAGGCAAATCAGCCTGTTGATCACTGATGTCGGCTTGCCTGGAGGCATGAATGGCCGACAGCTGGCGGATGCCGCGCGCACCAACCGGCCGGATCTGGAAGTGCTGTTCATCACCGGCTATGCGGAGAATGCGGTGTTGAACCACGGCCATCTGGAGCATGGCATGCACGTGATGACCAAGCCCTTCCAGCTCGATGTTTTCGCCCAAAGGGTCAAGAGCCTGATCAAGCCTCAGGCTTAAGGGCTGTCCGACTGCTATAGCACGATCCCTTGTGTGGATCGTACGCCTGTCACACCAGCTTTAGAAGCTTGATGAAGAAGTTCAGCAAATCTTTCTTTTTGCTGCCTTCGCTGACGCCATTCGCCTTGCAGCAAGAAAATTCGCTCCTTATATACGCCGCATACCAGCAGAAATGCTGACAAAAAGGCAAGACCATCCAAGTCAAGGAGTCGTCAGTGGAATGCCTCCCGGGGTTCCGATGACTCGCTTCAAGGAGAGAAGAAAATGGCAAAAGTAATCGGCATTGACCTTGGCACGACCAATTCCTGCGTCGCAGTGATGGACGGCAAGGACATCAAAGTAATCGAAAACGCGGAAGGCGCGCGCACCACCCCTTCCATGGTCGCGTTCAGCGATGATGGCGAGCGTCTGGTCGGTCAGCCTGCAAAGCGCCAGGCCGTCACCAACCCGACCAATACCCTGTTTGCGGTAAAGCGCCTCATCGGCCGTCGTTACGACGATCCGACCGTTGAGAAGGACAAGGGTCTGGTCCCCTTCGACATCGTCAAGGGTGACAATGGCGACGCTTGGGTACAGGCGCAGGGCAAGGGTTATTCCCCGTCGCAGATCTCCGCGATGATCCTTCAGAAGATGAAGGAAACCGCTGAATCCTACCTCGGTGAAAAGGTCGAAAAGGCCGTCATCACCGTTCCGGCATACTTCAACGACGCCCAGCGTCAGGCAACCAAGGATGCAGGCCGCATCGCTGGTCTTGATGTGCTGCGCATCATCAACGAGCCGACAGCTGCTGCGCTTGCCTATGGTCTCGACAAGAAGGAAGGAAAGACGATTGCCGTGTACGACCTTGGTGGTGGCACCTTCGATATCTCCATCCTGGAAATCGGCGATGGCGTCTTCGAAGTGAAGTCCACCAATGGTGATACCTTCCTTGGCGGTGAAGACTTCGACATGCGTCTGGTTGAGTACCTCGCAGCCGAATTCAAGAAGGACAACGGCATCGACCTGAAGTCCGACAAGCTGGCTCTGCAGCGCCTCAAGGAAGCTGCCGAGAAGGCAAAGATCGAGCTGTCGTCTTCGCAGCAGACCGAAATCAACCTGCCCTTTATCACGGCAGATGCTTCCGGTCCGAAGCACCTGACGCTGAAGCTGACCCGCGCCAAGTTCGAAAGCCTGGTCGATGACCTGGTTCAGCGCACTGTCGCACCGTGCAAGGCAGCTCTTAAGGATGCAGGCGTGTCCGCTTCCGAGATCGACGAAGTCGTTCTGGTCGGTGGTATGAGCCGCATGCCGAAGGTTCAGGAAGTCGTCAAGCAGCTGTTCGGCAAGGAACCCCACAAGGGCGTCAACCCGGACGAAGTGGTTGCCATGGGCGCTGCCATCCAGGCAGGCGTTCTGCAGGGCGACGTCAAGGACGTTCTGCTTCTCGACGTAACCCCGCTGTCTCTCGGCATCGAAACGCTGGGCGGCGTCTTCACTCGTCTGATCGACCGTAACACGACGATCCCGACGAAGAAGAGCCAGACCTTCTCGACCGCCGAAGACAACCAGTCTGCCGTGACCATCCGCGTCTCGCAGGGTGAGCGCGAAATGGCAGCCGACAACAAGCTGCTCGGCCAGTTCGACCTCGTTGGCCTGCCGCCATCTCCCCGTGGCGTTCCGCAGATCGAAGTGACCTTCGATATCGATGCGAACGGCATTGTCCAGGTTTCGGCCAAGGACAAGGGCACCGGCAAGGAACAGCAGATCCGTATCCAGGCCTCCGGTGGTCTCTCCGACGCCGACATCGAGAAGATGGTCAAGGATGCGGAAGCCAATGCTGAAGCCGACAAGAAGCGTCGTGCGGGCGTAGAAGCCAAGAACCAGGCGGAAAGCCTGATCCACTCCACCGAGAAGTCGGTTCAGGAGTATGGTGACAAGGTTTCCGAAACTGACCGCAAGGCAATTGAAGATGCCATCGCTGCCCTCAAGACGGCTGTTGAAGCATCCGAGCCGGATGCAGACGACATCCAGGCGAAGACCCAGACCCTCATGGAAGTGTCCATGAAGCTCGGTCAGGCCATCTACGAAGCCCAGCAGGCGGAAGCCGGTGAAGGCGGCGCAGGCGGCAAGGACGATGGTGTGGTCGACGCCGACTATGAGGAAATCAAGGACGACAAGAAGTCCGCTTAAGTGTGGTTCTTGCTCTTGAACTTGGGTAAATGAGACTGACTCCGGCTGCCTCGTGCAGCCGGAAATCCATTTCGGGGTGTGTTATCTTCATGGCGAAAGCAGACTTTTACGAGACATTGGGCGTGAGCAGATCCGCCGATGAAAAGGAGCTGAAGAGCGCCTTCCGCAAACTTGCGATGAAGTATCATCCGGACAAGAATCCCGATGACGCTGAATCCGAGAAGAAATTCAAGGAAATCAACGAAGCCTACGAAACACTGAAGGACCCACAGAAGCGCGCGGCTTACGATCGCTTTGGCCACGCAGCTTTCGAGCATGGTGGCATGGGTGGCGGTGGCGGCGGCGGTGGTTTTGCCAGCGGCGGTTTCTCCGACATCTTCGAAGACATATTTGGCGAGATGATGGGTGGCGGTCGTGCGCGCCGGTCGTCGGGCGGTCGCGAACGCGGTGCCGATCTCCGCTACAATATGGAAATCTCGCTGGAAGAAGCCTTCACCGGCAAGACGGCGCAGATCCGGGTGCCGACATCCATAACCTGCGATGTCTGTTCCGGTTCCGGCGCAAAGCCGGGTACGAGCCCCAAGACCTGCGGCACCTGCCAGGGTTCGGGACGCGTGCGTGCCGCGCAAGGCTTCTTCTCGGTCGAACGGACCTGCCCGACCTGCCATGGCCGCGGCCAGACGATTACCGATCCCTGCACCAAGTGCCACGGCCAGGGCCGTGTAACGGAAGAGCGGTCGCTGTCTGTCAATATCCCGGCCGGTATCGAGGACGGAACGCGTATTCGTCTGCAGGGCGAGGGCGAAGCTGGCATGCGGGGCGGTCCTTCGGGAGACCTCTACATCTTCCTGTCGGTGCGTCCGCACGAATTCTTCCAGCGCGATGGCGCAGATCTCTATTGCGCAGTGCCGATCTCGATGACGACGGCGGCGCTCGGTGGCACCTTCGATGTCACGACGCTGGACGGAACGAAGTCGCGCGTCACCGTGCCGGAAGGCACGCAGCCAGGCAAGCAGTTCCGATTGAAGGGTAAGGGCATGCCGGTTCTGCGCTCGGCGCAGACGGGTGATCTCTATATCCAGATCCAGATCGAGACGCCACAGAAGCTGACCAAGCGTCAGCGCGAACTCTTGCAGGAGTTCGAGGATATCTCATCGAAGGACAACAATCCGGAATCGACGGGCTTCTTTGCTCGGATGAAGGAATTTTTTGACGGCTGACGCCGCCTTCAGCTCACGAGTCTTCCAACGCCGCCATCCATCTGGATTGGCGGCGTTTTTATTGGTCAGCCTGCAAACCCGCCTTCGGCAAGGAAGGCGCGCTCTTCTACCGTCGTCTCGCGAAGCAGGATGTCGTTGCGGTGCGGGAAGCGACCGAAGCGCGCGACGATATCGCGATGCTCGATCGCGAAAGGCAGGTATCGTTCGCCCAGAGGCTCGCAAAGCTCGCAGCAAAGCTCCTGATCGGCCAGCTCTTCCGAATGCATGAAGGGCAGGTAGAAGAAAATCCGCAGTTCGGGATCGATTGTCTCATCATGACCGCGCGAAATGGCGTCGCGGGCATAATGAAGCGCCAGTGGATCTGTCGCATACATATGCGCCGTGCCGCGGAAACAGTTGCGGGGAAACTGGTCGAGCAGAAGGAGGAGGGCGAGGCTGCTCTCCGGCGCATTCAGCCAGTCGGTCAATTCCTGACTGGCCGCCGTGAAGTGCAGATCGTGAAAGCGGGCGTGGAAGGAACTGTCGAAATGGGCGTTCTTCTCAAACCATTTTTCCGGGCCTGCCTCGTTCCAGAAGGACAGGACCTCGGCGGCTGGCGTCGGTATCGCGATTTCTGTCATCTCAGCTCCTCAATATCTTGGTCTGCGCTGGCGCGCACCGAGGCTATCAGTAATGCGGCGGCTTGGTTATGGCTGGCGCGTCGAGCGACTGCTCCTCAAGGCTCAAGAACCGCTCGGTGAGACGATCGAGCTTCGCACGGGTCTGCTCGACGACCTTCCACTGCTCAGCCAACTGATCGGACAGCTCCTCGATCGTCTTGGCCTGATATGCCACCGTCTCTTCCAAAGCGACGATCCGCGCTTCGTTGTGATCTGCCATGAAGACCTCCGTTATCACTCACGCTGCTTTCGCAGTTTTATAAAGCATAAACAAGACAAAGGCCGGACACGTGGTGCCGGCCTTTGATGGTGTCATGAAAATCGTGAGGCTGTGTCAGCCTTCGTCCTGGAAAACCTCTTCGCGTTTCTTCTTGACGCTTGGCAGGAAGACGACAACGAGAACCAGCACGGCGATCAGAAGCAGCGTAGCGCTGATCGGCCGGGTGACGAAGGTGCTCGGATCGCCACGCGACAGGATCATGGCGCGGCGCAGGTTCTCTTCGAGGAGCGGCCCCAGCACGAAGCCGAGCAGCAGCGGTGCCGGTTCGCAGCGCAGTTTCACCAAGGCGTAACCGATGAAGCCGAAGAAGGCGACGGCATAGAGATCGAAGACGTTGGAGTTGACGCTGTAAACCCCGATGGCGCAGAAGGCCATGATGATCGGGAAGAGCACGTAGTAAGGGATCGTCAGAAGCTTCACCCAGAGCCCGATGAGCGGCAGGTTCAACACCACCAGCATCAGGTTACCGATCCACATGGAGGCGATGATACCCCAGAAGAGCGCCGGCTGCTCGGTCGCAACATTCGGACCGGGCACTATACCCTGGATGATCATTGCGCCCACCATCAGCGCCATGACCGGATTGGCTGGAATTCCAAGGGTCAGAAGCGGGATGAAGGAGGTCTGAGCACCGGCATTGTTGGCCGATTCCGGACCGGCCACGCCGGCGATCGCGCCATGGCCAAATTCTTCCGGGTTCTTAGAGACGCGCTTTTCCACTGTGTAGGAAGCAAAGGCCGCGAGGATGGCACCGCCGCCCGGCAGGATGCCGAGTGCCGAGCCGATCGCCGTACCGCGCAGGACCGGCCCCACCATCTTCTTGAAGTCGTCCTTGGTCGGCAGAAGGCCGGAAACCTTGGCCATCAGCACGGTACGGGTGCGCTCGTCTTCCAGATTGCGCAGGATTTCGGCGATACCGAAAACACCGACGGCAACGGCAACGAAGTTCAGGCCATCAGCATATTCGCGAATGCCGAGCGTGAAGCGCGGCGTGCCGCTATAGATGTCGGTACCGACGAGACCCAGCAGCAGGCCGAGCACGACCATGGCGAGCGCCTTGACGATGGAGCCATGTGCCAGTGCGATGGATGAGACGAGACCGACGACCATCAGTGAGAAATATTCCGCCGCGCCGAACTCAAGAGCAATCGACGTCAGTGGCGGAGCGAAGACCGCTACGAGGAAGGTCGCAACAGTGCCGGCAAAGAAAGAACCGATGGCAGCGATTGCGAGAGCCGCCCCCGCCTTGCCCTTGCGCGCCATCTGGTAACCGTCGATGGCCGTCACGGCGGATGAGGACTCGCCCGGCATGTTGATCAGGATCGCCGTGGTCGAGCCGCCATATTGCGCACCGTAATAAATGCCGGCCAGCATGATCAGCGAGGAGACGGGCTCCAACTGGAAGGTGATCGGCAACAGCATGGCAATGGTGGCCGTAGCACCGATACCCGGCAGAACACCGATCAGTGTTCCTAGAAGCACGCCGATCAGGCAGAAGAACAGATTGTGAAGCGTGGAGGCCGTATAAAAGCCGAGCGCCAGATTATCGAAGAGTTCCATGACGCGACCTCAGAAGTTGAGCCAGGGGCCAAAGCGCTGGAAAGGCAGGCCGAGACCGTAATTGAAGACGAGAACCGAAAACACCGTGATGGCAGCCGACAAAAGCACGGCCATCATTGGTTTCATCTTGTGCGATGCAAAGGAGGCGATTAGCGCACTGAGAAACAGCGATGGCACGAAGCCCAGTCCACGCACCGTCAGGCCGAAGAAGATCGGCGCCGGAAGGATGAAGAAGATGCCCCGCCACGCGATGGAGGTCATCGGCTCGTTTGCAACCTTGCCGGCGCGAAGAAAAATGACGCCGCCGAGCAATATGAGGATCAAGGACAGGACGAGCGGAAAATAGCCCGGCCCCATGCGGAATGTCGTTCCCAGATCCAGATCATAGGCTTGCCAGGCAAATAAGATGCCGAGGCAGATGAAAATTGCGCCGCAGATGGCTTCTGTGGCATCGAAACTAACTGATTTCATGGTCGTCCCCGCCTGTGCATCGGTGCCGCCTTTGGCCCAATGTCTGTAGAGTTCGATGTAAGGTCTTCAAGGATAACTGTCGTCTGCAAGGCGAAGCCGGGGACGACATGCGTCATCCCCGGCCTGAAGCAGGATTAGTCGGCGTATTGGCCGGCAGATTCGATCACAGGCTTCCAGCGAGCAATTTCGCTTTCAAGCTTGGCCTTGAGCGCGGCTGGCGTCGCATCTGCTTCTGGCGAAGGCGTGGTGCCGAGTTCGGCAAAGCGTGCAGCAACGTTCTGGTCCTTCAGGGCCACCTGAAGCGCCTTGGACAAACGCTCATTCACAGCCGCAGGCGTGCCCTTGGGTGTGTAGATGCCGTGCCAGATACCAACTTCGAAGTTGGGCAGGCCAGCTTCCGTTGCGGTCGGCACGTTCGGCAGGACGCTCAGACGCTGAGGCGTGGTGACCGCGTAAGCCTTCACGGTGCCGCCCTGGATCTGCTTGGTGGTGTTGGTGGTCTGGTCGCACATGATGTCGACCTGGCCGCCCAGAAGGTCGGTCATGGCAGGACCCGTTCCCTTGTAGGGAACGGTGACGAGCGGCGTTTCGATGGCGCTCATGAACAGCATGCCGCACAGGTGAGAGGCAGCGCCGATGCCGGCATTGGCTACCGTCACCTTGTCCTTGTTCGCCTTGGCGTAGTCGATCAGGCCCTTGAGGTCGTTGGTTTCAAGATTCTTGCGCGACAGGATGGTCATCGGAACTTCGGTCACGAGGCCCACATAGTCGAAGGCGTCGAGCGTCTTGTAGGCCAGCTTGCGGTAGAGAGTATCGCTGGTGGCCATGCCGATGTGATGCAGAAGGATGGTGTAACCATCCGGATCGGCAGATGCCACGCGACCTGCACCGAGCGTGCCGCCAGCGCCGCCGACGTTCTCGACGATGATCTGCTGGCCGAGATCCTTGGACATGGATTCAGCAACGAGGCGTGCCACGGTGTCCGTTGGACCGCCTGCGGAGAACGGCACGACCATGGTGATGTTACGGCCAGGATAATCCTGTGCGGCTGCAGAAAGCGCAAAGAGCGATACGGCGGCGGCAGCGACTGCACCCGTGACGGATTTCAGAAGTTTCATCTTTTCCTCCCGATGAATATGGCCTCAGCGACGAGACGCACTCCTCTGCGCTCGCCGGGGTGAGATCATTTGCAATCGAGATCGCGCGTCACGCAATCGAGGGAAGAAAACAAATCGTTAAAAGAGCGTCGGCTAACGGCCCGAATGGGTGGAATCCGAAACATCGCCGTCGTGGCGTGGGTGGATTCCTACCCATGATAATAATGACGAACAGAACTCAGGAGCTTGTCATGTCTTCATCGATGAGGGCATGCTTTGTTAGTGCGTATTTTTGCATCTTTTCATAGAGCGTCTTGCGCGATATTCCGAGCGTCTCATAGACGGCTTTCAGATTGCCTTTATGGCTCGCGATTGTTCTTGCGATGATGCCTTTTTCAAACTCTGCCACCTTGGCGGAGAGGCCATGACCAGCAAGCGGATCGCTTTGCGGCCCTTCGCCGGAACGACCGTCCAGTCCAAGAACGAACCGGTCTGCCTCGTTTCTCAGCTCACGCACATTGCCGGGCCACTCGCGCATCGCCAGCGATGAAATGATGCTGGATGGCACCTCCATGTCGTCGCGGCCATAGCGCGCTGCTGCTTCTCTTACGAGATGCAGGAAAAGCAGGGGAATATCGCTTTGCCGTTGCGCAAGCGACGGGACATGGATCGTGGCGACGTTCAGACGATAGAGGAGATCCTGGCGGAAGCGACCGGCAAGGGCCTCATGCGCCAGGTCCGTCTTGCTGGTGGCAATGAAGCGGACATCGAGTTCCACGGTCTCGTTGGAGCCAAGCCGCGTGATGGTGCGCTCCTGAAGCACGCGCAGCAGCTTGCCCTGCATATCGGGCGGCATGGAGCCGATCTCGTCGAGCAGGATGGTTCCACCGCGCGCATGCTCGAACTTGCCGTAGCGTGCCCTCAGTGCCCCTGGAAAGGCCCCTGCCTCGTGGCCGAAGAGTTCGCTCTCGATCAGATGCTGGGGAAGGGCGGCGCAATTGATGGCGACGAAGGGACGGTCGGCGCGCGCGCTCACATCATGCAGCGCCCGCGCCACCACTTCCTTGCCGGCTCCCGTATCGCCGATGATCAGCGTATCGGCATCCGCGGCTCCTATGGCACGGATACGGTAGCGCAGATCGACCATCACCTGCGTGCGGCCTGGCAGGCGCGTTTCCAGATCGTCACGTTTTCCGGCAACCGCGCGCAGGCGCCGATTTTCCAGCACCAGAGAACGCCGATCCATGGCGCGTTTGATGATGCCGGCGAGATACTGGATGCTGAATGGTTTTTCGATAAAGTCGTAAGCACCGTTGCGCATGGCACTGACCGCAAGCTGCACATCGCCATGGCCGGTCACGAGAATCACTGGAATTTCCGCGTCCAGTTCCCGCACCTTCTGCAGCAGGCTCATGCCGTCGATGCCGGGCATGCGGATATCGCTGACGATCACGCCATCGAAACTGTAGCCGATCAGTTCGAAGACATGGTCGGCATTGTCGATGGTGACGACATCGAGGCCTGCAAGCTCCAGCGCCTGGGCTGTGGAAAGGCGCAAATCCTCTTCGTCATCGATCAGCAATACGCGGGACACGCTCATTCCGCGGCAATCTCCATCGGTGTTTCGGCGTCGAGTTCAATATCGAATCGCGCGCCGCCGTCCTCCAGATTGGTGACGACAAGCCGCCCGCCAAAATCCTTGACGATATTATAGGAGATCGACAAGCCAAGACCCAGGCCCTTGCCGACGCCTTTCGTCGAAAAGAACGGGTCGAAGATGCGCTCCATGATCGCGGGCGGCACGCCGGGGCCACGATCGCGCACCGAAACGATCACCTTGTTGTCGCTCTTTTGTGCAGTGAGATCGATACGCCGGTCGTCCAGCCCCTCTACCGCATCCGCGGCATTGGAGATGATGTTGACGAGCACCTGCTGCAGACGCACCGGTCCGGCCTTGACAAAAAGCGTCTCCGGTCCAAGCGCCACATGCAATTGCGCATCCGCCGCTTTCAGCCTTGCGCTGACGATTTCGAGCGTATCGGCCACCACCGTGTCGAGCGGAACAGGGCCGACATGCTCATTGGGCTTGCGGGCGAAGTTGCGAAGATGCCTGCTGATCGAAGCCATTCTGTCGATCAGGGCGGAGATGCGGGAGAGATTGGAGTTCGCCTCCTCCACGCGCCCGCGTTCGATCAGCAGAGAGGCACTTTCGGCATAGGTCTTGGCAGCGGCGAGCGGCTGGTTGAACTCGTGGGAAAGGGCGGCCGACATCTGGCCAAGGGCTGCAAGCTTGCCCGCCTGGATCAGATCCTTCTGGGTTTTACGCAGCTGCTTTTCCGTCTGGCGGCGTTCGGCAATCTCCCGCTTGATGTCGCGGTTCACCCGCGCCAGGTCTGCGGTGCGTTCCTCCACCCGCCGCTCCAGCTCTGCCTGGGCTTCCGCCTGATGCACCAGGCGGTCCTGCAGGCGCCTGCGTCTTTGCAGCATGGCCGCCAGAAGTGCGCCTGCCAGGCCAAAGCAGAGCAGGGCTGCCAGCATCGTCGTCTGCACCTGCGTGCGCACCGAGCCAGTATCCATCAGCACATTCACCGTCCAGCCCGCTTCCGGCATGGGTTGCGAAAGGACGAGATATTCCCTGTCCTGCTGCCCTTCACGGATCGTCATCAACCGATGACTGCCGAAGATGCCTTCGGTGACCGGCAACTGGCTGAGCTTGGCATCCGCATAGCGGCGCGAGGCTTCCGTCCTGGCAATTCTATCGGGCGTCAGCGGCAGGACCGCCGAATAGAGCCATTGCGGCACACCGGTCATGAAGATGATGCCTTCCGGATCGGTGACGACGATGCGATTTTCGCCGGTGCCGAAGGAGGCCTCGATGCCTTCAATATCCACCTTGAAGACGATGACGCCTTTGATGACGTCGTTGAACAGGATGGGAGAGGCGAAATAATAGCCGCGCTTGTGTGAGGTTGTCCCCAGCGCGAAGAAGCGCGACTGCAGGCCCTTGGCGGCATCCTGGAAATACGGGCGATAGCTGAAATTCTGTCCGATGAAGCTTGCCGGGCCATCATAGTTGCTGGCTGCGATCGTTTCGCCGTCCAGCGTCATGATGTAGATGTCAGAGGACTTCAGTAGGTCGTTGATCGACTTCAGATAGATGTTGGCGCGCTGCCTGAGACGCTGATCCTCCGGATGGGCAACCAGCTCCTCGATATCGTCGTGGTCGGCCATCAGTGCGGGAAGGGGCTCGTAGCGGCTCAGATGCCCGCCAAGGGCAGAGACCGCGAGCCGTAACGTCGTTCCACCCTGTTCGGCAGCCTCGTTGAGATAACTCTCTGCCAGCAGTTCCCGTCCCTTGGTGAAGGCAAAGCCGCACAGACCAAGGCAAAGCAAAAGGATGCCAACCCACCGATATCTCACTCGAACCCCTCCACCTGACGGTTTTTTCTGTCGCGTGTCGTTGCCGCAAAACCGGTGACCACTTTTGCGCGACATGCTGTAAAAAAACCGTCCTCCTGCTGAGGATAGTATGTGCGGGTTCGTTTTTTTCCAAGCGGCATTGCGACGGCAGGAGAAGGCAACAAAAAAGCCGACCCAAAGGCCGGCTCGTTCGTCATGCAATCGCATCAAGAAGCGCTGATTATGCGCTTTCCTTCGGCGTCAGAACCTGACGGCCGCGATACATGCCTGTCTTCAGGTCGATGTGGTGCGGGCGACGCAGTTCGCCGGAGTTCTTGTCTTCGACGTAGGTTGCTGCCTTGAGGGCGTCTGCCGAACGGCGCATACCGCGCTTGGACGGGCTCGTTTTTCTTTTAGGAACTGCCATTTGTGTTACTCCACTGAAGCGGCGAAACACGGGAACCGGCCAGAACCATAGGCCGAATGTCGCATGTCTCGATATCGGAAATTTGGCGCGCTTATACATGCCCTGCGGGGCTTTGACCAGCCCCGACGCACATTTTTTCGCGAGATACCGACGCAATCGAAAATCGGCATCCGTCCGACCCATCCATATCAGATGGGATCGAAGACAAGCAACTCCTCAAAGTGGTTCATGTCGGCAAATGCACAGAAGGCTGGCGGGCGCATTTCGATGACCGGCGCTGACGCACGCAATTTTTCAAGGCAGTCATCCAGCATCGCCTGCCAGCGTGGCAGGCACTCCGGCTCGAACCAACGGCGGGCATAGGCAAATGTAATGTGGAATTCGTAAGTCTCGTGATCGGGATGACGATAACCGAAGGCCTCGGCAAAGGCGTCACGCCATGCAGCGATGATCCTGTCATCCACCTCGGTTACCCCTTTCAGGATCAGGCCGAGCGGCGTGACCGATGTTGCCTGCATATTGAAGGCTGGCAGCTTAAGAAATTCTGCGAGGCGCTCACGGTAAAACGCCGTCATCGCGTCGATCGTGCTGTCTTCCGGCATCTCCTTCGGCCAGTAAGGCCAAGCGCGGCGATGCTCGATGATGCCCTGAAACACCGTCATGTGCAGGCTGGAGACGGGTGTGAAGGCGAGGTGGGTCGAAGACTCGGGCATATCGAGAAGCCGCTGAAGGGCGGCAATGATCGCCTGTTGAGACGGCGAACCTTCGACCAGATGGCAGACGACCGTGTTGCCCGGCTCAGGCAGAAATTCTCCCTCGGGAGAATAGCGCGTTCCCAGATGTCGGGGTGGTGCAGTGTGATGGGTGGTCGAGAAGGCGGAAAGTTGTGGCGAAACGAACGGGGCGTGCATGGGAGGGCTCCTTGATAGAAGCCTTCCCCTACGCCTCATGGGCGACAGGCACATGACATTCGAAATGTTACAGCATCGGCCCGAAAATCGGACCCGATTTTCGGAAAGCACGTTGCGTCGATTCAAACAGGTAAAGCGTCTTTTGTGCGTCCCATAATAGGACGCACGGCGCTTTAGTGAGCCTCGTCCCAGTTGCTGGCGGCCCGGGCATCCACCTGCAGCGGCACCCTCATGTCGATGGCCGGCATGGCAGCGTTTTCCATGATGGAGACGACCACAGGCAGCGTCTTTTCGATTTCGCTGTCTTCGACCTCAAAAATCAGTTCGTCATGCACCTGAAGCAGCATGCGGGCGGAAAGTTTCGCCTGCTCGAGTGCCGGTTCCATGCGGATCATCGCCCGACGGATGATATCGGCCGCAGACCCCTGGATCGGCGCATTGATTGCCGCGCGCTCGTTGAACGCCCTTACCGACGGGTTGGACGACTTGATTTCAGGGTAGTGAATGCGGCGGCCGAAGATGGTCTCGACATAGCCATGCTCGCGGGCATAGGCCTTGGTATTTTCCATATAGTCGCGAATGCCGGGGAAGCGCTCGAAGTATTTCTTGATGTACTCACCCGCTTCAGAGCGGCCGATGCTGAGCTGATTGGCAAGACCGAAAGACGAAATGCCGTAGATGATGCCGAAATTGATCGCCTTGGCGCGGCGACGCACTTCCGATGGCATGCCTTCCACCGGCACACCGAACATCTCCGATGCTGTCATCGCATGAATATCGATGCCGTTTTCAAAGGCATTTCTCAACTGCGGGATATCGGCGACATGCGCCAGCACACGCAATTCGATCTGGCTGTAGTCGGCCGAAAGAAGCTTGTTGCCGGGCGTGGAAATGAAGGCCGTTCTGATCTTGCGGCCTTCCGCCGTTCGCACCGGAATGTTCTGAAGGTTCGGTTCCGACGAGGAAAGACGACCCGTCGTGGTCGATGCCAGCGAATAGGAGGTGTGGACGCGCTTGGTGTCGGCATGGATATAGCCGGGGAGCGCATCCGTATAGGTGGATTTCAGCTTGGTCAGCTGGCGCCAGTCAACGATCTTGCGCGGCAGCTCCATGCCTTCGGCGGCAAGGTCTTCCAACACGGAGGCGGAGGTTGACCACTGTCCGGTCTTCGTCTTGGAACCGCCAGGCAGCCCCATCTTGCCGAACAGGATATCGCCCAGCTGCTTGGGCGAGCCGATGTTGAATTTTTCGCCGGCCAGTTCGTAAATCTCGTCCTCGAAGGCGGCAGCCTTCTGCGCCAGCTCGCCGGAAAGCCGCGACAGGATTTGCCGGTCGACGGATATGCCGCGCTCTTCCATATGGGCGAGTACCGGCACCAGTGGTCGTTCCAGTCGCTCATAGACGGTGGTCAGACGGTCGGCGACGAGGCGGGGTTTCAGCACCATCCACAGGCGCAGCGTCACATCGGCATCTTCGGCAGCGTAAGCCGTTGCCTTGTCGATATCGACGAAGTCGAAGGTCACGCCGGACTTCCCGGAGCCTGCAACATCCTTGTAGGCGATCGGCTTGTGGCCAAGCCAGCGCTCGGAAAGCGCATCCATACCATGCGCGCCTTTGCCGGCTTCCAGCACGTAGGAAAGCAGCATCGTGTCGTCATAGCTCTGCATCACGATGCCGAGGCGCTTGACCAGCAGATAATCGTATTTGAGGTTCTGCGCCACTTTCAAAACAGCCGGGTCTTCCAGCAGGTCTTTCAGTCGCGAAAGCGCAAGATCGAAGGGAATCTGGTCCGGCGCCAGCTTGATGCCGTCGCTGAAGAGATCGCCGCCAGAGCCGGTCTTGTGGGTGAGTGGTACATAGGCTGCGATGATGTCCGAGCCGCTGGCATTCTTGCTGTTGTCGGCAATCGCAAGCGAGAAGCCGACAAGCTCTGCCGTCATCGGGTCGAGCGAGGTTGTCTCGGTATCGAAGGCGACGACGCCGGTCTCGCGCGCCATGGCGACCCAGCGATCCAGTTCCTCGATTGAGCGGATCGTCTGGTAAGCGGTCGTATCGATCTTGGCGGCGGCAAAGATCGTCTCGCGCGCGGAGGCAAGCTCCTGCGGCGTGTCGCCTTCCGTCTTGGACAGCACGGTACCGACATCCGCCACCGACGCTTCGCCAAGCGCAACGGATGGAGCATCGCTTCCCGTATCGGTGCCGGCATCGAGATCGGGCCCGTGGGCGTCTACGCCACGCTCGACCGGAACATGGGCGGGTTCGATGGCAGACGCATCCGCACCGGTCGCCTCTGCGACGCGGCGGGTGAGCGTGGTAAATTCCATCGCTTTCAGGAAGGCAATCAGCTTCGGTCCGTCCTGGACTTCAAGTGTCAGCGCATCCAGCGCAAGCTCCAGCGGCACATCGGTGCGGAGCGAAACGAGCTGGCGGGAGAGGCGCGCCAGTTCGGCATTGGCAATGATGTTTTCCCGGCGCTTCTGCTGCTTGATTTCGCCTGCGCGCTCCAACAGCGTATCGAGGTCGCCATATTCCTCCAGCAGCTGCGCCGCCGTCTTCGGACCGATACCGGGAATGCCCGGGATATTGTCGGTGGAATCGCCGGTCATCGCCTGCAGGTCGATCATCTTTTCCGGCGGTACACCCCATTTTTCGATGACGTCCGGCACGCCGATCTGCTTGTCCTTCATCGCGTCGTACATATGCACATTGGGCGTGACGAGCTGCATCAGATCCTTATCGGAGGAGATGATGGTGACATCTGCACCGATTGCTTCCGCCTGGCGGGCATAGGTGGCGATGATGTCGTCGGCCTCGAAGCCTTCGGTCTCGATGCAGGGCAGGTTGAAGGCGCGGGTCGCGTGGCGGATCAGGCCGAATTGCGGGACGAGATCTTCCGGCGGCGCCGAGCGATTGGCCTTGTAGAGGTCGTAGAGCTCGTTGCGGAAGGTCTTGGACGAATAGTCGAAGATCACCGCGAAATGCGTTGGCGTCACCCCCACATCGGTATTGCGCGCATCCTTCAACAGCTTCCACAGCATGTTGCAGAAGCCGGACACGGCATTGACCGGCAATCCATCGGATTTGCGGTTGAGTGGAGGGATGGCATGGAAGGCGCGGAAAATGAAACCGGAGCCGTCCACGAGGAAGAGATGATCGCCTTTTTTCATGGGAAGCATGGATAGCGCGACACGGCAGAAAGGTCTATCGCTGCCCTCAAGTACCCAGCAAGTTTCTTCCATGGTCTCGCGAGGTTCTTCATGCGCACGACGCCGACCTCAACAGCGTGGCTCGTTTCGATCACCCTGATGGCAGGTGTGGCTGCGACGTCCTGGTACCTCGGCGATCAAGCTGCGGTGACCGTGGCAAAGATAGCCATCGTTCCCCTCTACCTTCTTGCGACAAAAGGGCTTCGGGCGCACTTCCAGGATAACTCCCTAGAGGATGCGGATCTCAAGGCGGTTGCGAGATTTCAGTTCTCGGATGCAGCACTGCTCGCCGCCTTTGTCGTCATCGTCGCGGCGCACGCAAACAGCGCTGCGGGCCGCATGGGGATGGATTTTGTTTGGATCGCGGCGCTGACAGGCGGAACGCTGACAGCCGCAGCTTGGCTCCGACAGAAGCGTCAAAATAACGCCAAATAATCTCACCGGAACGTTACCGATTTGTAATTCGATGCTCCCTTGAAAAGCCGCATTTGCGGCCTCATTTCTTAGAGGACGGCGACTGATCACGCCGTAGTCTGATAGCTGGCTCGTCCCCCGCCGCGTCAGACCGGGCAAAGGCCTTTCCCCCTCTCCGGGCCTTTGTCCCTCAATATACCGCCATGACCGTCCCCTCCCGGTCATGGCGGTTTTCTTTTGTGCAAATGGGCCGACCCGCATGCTTCGGGAAAGCATGACCGTCTACATCGCACGATATGTAAATGATCCGGACGATGTGCCCGATGGGATTTTCTCGACAGGACTCTGCAGCCTATCTCGCGGCGCAACTGGCCAAGGGTTTTTCCCAGGCTCTGCTGAAGCGTGCCGGTGCCCTCGGCTTCTCGCCCGGCCAATTTCCTGTCCTGCTGGAGCTCTGGCAGGAAGATGGGCTGACGCAGCGTCAATTGCTCGACAGGGTCGATATCGAACAGGCGACACTTGCCAACACGCTGGCGCGCATGGCGCGTGACGGGCTCATAGAGCGCCAACCTCACCCGACAGATCGCCGTTCGCAGATCATCACATTGACGGAAAAAGGTGCCGCGCTTGAAGAGGCCGCCATTGCTGCATCGAAAGAAACGGAAGAGGCGCTTCTCAAGGATCTGTTGAAGTTCGAGCGGCAATTGCTGCTGGAATATATGAGCCGCGCCATCAGCTTGGCTAAATCGGAAAAGTAAGTTTTCCGGGCTCGAAACCGTCTCATATTTGCTCTATCGTCCTGCCATCTAGCGCATTGGCGCGATGACCACAGCGGTCGTCGTCACGCCTTTGCGGAGATTTAAAGAGGTGGAACCCGCCTTGCTCAGTGAAATGATGACTGGCGCTCCACACATGACAGGCCAGACATGACAGGATCATGCAATGACAGATATTTCCCCCGTTCTCTCGGCGGTTGACGACAATCTTCCCTCCAGCCTTGAGAGACTTTTCGAACTCGTCCGCATCAAGTCGATTTCCACCGATCCGGCCTATAAGGCGGAATGCCGCAAGGCCGCCGAATGGCTGGTGCGCGATCTGACGAGCATCGGTTTCGACGCGTCGATCCGCGATACCGCCGGTCACCCCATGGTGGTCGCGCATCATGATGGCGCAACCGCCGACGCGCCGCATGTGCTGTTTTACGGCCATTACGACGTCCAGCCTGTCGATCCGATCGATCTGTGGCAGGACGATCCCTTCGATGCCAAGCTGAAAGATATCGGCGAGGGTCGACAGGTGATTTCGGGCCGTGGAACGTCGGATGACAAGGGCCAGTTGATGACCTTCGTCGAGGCGTGCCGGGCCTACAAGCAGGTCAGCGGATCGCTGCCGATCCGCGTCACCATCCTCTTCGAAGGCGAAGAGGAATCCGGTTCGCCGTCGCTCAAGCCATTCCTGGACGCAAACTCGAGTGAGTTGAAAGCCGATTACGCTCTGGTCTGCGACACCAGCATGTGGGATCACCAGACGCCCGCGATTGCCGCGGCACTGCGCGGCCTCGTCGGTGAGGAAATCGTCATCACCGCTGCCGATCGCGATCTGCATTCCGGCCTCTTCGGTGGTGCTGCCGCCAACCCGATCCATATTCTGACCGATATTCTCGCCGGTCTGCATGATGAGACGGGACGCGTGACCTTACCCGGCTTCTATGATGGCGTTGAGGAAACACCCGCCAACATCAAGGCATCCTGGGATAATCTCGGCCGCACAGCAGAATCTTTCCTCGGCGAAGTCGGTCTGTCCATTCCAGCAGGTGAGAAAGGACGCTCCGTCCTCGAACTGACCTGGGCCCGCCCGACGGCGGAAGTCAACGGCATCACCGGCGGTTACACTGGCGAGGGCTTCAAGACCGTTATCGCCGCCAAAGCCTCTGCAAAGGTCTCCTTCCGCCTCGTCGGCCGCCAGGACCCGGCTGCGATCCGCGAAAGCTTCCGCGCCTATGTACGCTCAAAGATTCCGGCGGATTGCTCGGTCGAGTTCCACGAGCATGGCGGCTCACCGGCCATCCATCTGTCCTATGATTCGCCGGCCTTGACCAAGGCAAAGTCGGCGCTTTCGGATGAATGGGCAAAGCCCGCCGTGGTCATCGGCATGGGCGGGTCGATCCCGATTGTCGGCGACTTCCAGAAGATGCTTGGCATGGATTCGCTAATGATTGGCTTCGGCCTCACCGACGACCGCATTCACTCGCCCAATGAGAAGTACGAGTTGAAGTCCTTCCACAAGGGCACGCGCTCTTGGGTGCGAGTTCTGTCGGCGTTGAGCGCGAGGTAATCGAGTTTGGGAAAAGGCAGTGCCGCGCGTCAGCGGCACCGCTCCACGGGAGCCGAAGCCCCAAAAAACAAAAAGGCCGGGCAAGCCCGACCTTTCATTCCCGTTTGTGCGATCAGTGCCAGTACATCCGTGGTCAAAGTGCAAAACGGTATGTGTCTCAGCACGGCGCCAGCTTTTTGGCTGTCGCTCATGTCTTCCCTTTCATCATTGCGCGCCTAGGTTAATTTTTCATTAACAAGGGTACAACGCGGCGGCTCATCAAAGCCTCATCGGGAACTGCTGTAACACTGATGAACCCTATATCGGTGCGCATCATGTCTTTTACAAGGCCAGCCGGAGATTAATCGCAGCGGCGAGTTAAAAACAAAAAGCCGGAACGCGAGGTCCCGGCTTTTCAACTGACAGGCTGGACGAACCAGCCAAACCGTAATTAGGCAGCAACGATGCTGTCGGCAGACATCTTGCCAGAACGACGGTCCTGAACGAGTTCGTAGGAGATCTTCTGACCGTCCTTGAGACCGCTCATGCCAGCGCGCTCGACTGCAGAGATGTGTACGAACACGTCCTGTGCGCCGTCATCAGGCTGAATGAAGCCGTAGCCCTTGGTTGCGTTGAACCACTTAACTGTACCAGTAGCCATAACGAGTTCCTTCCGTTGGCATATTACTTTTGCGCTGAGAATCAGCGCGGTGTTGGTCGAATTTGAAGGAAAGAAAGATCGTCTGTGCGTTTTTGGAACGCCGAAGCTCTGGTCGTCAAACAAATATCGATGCGAGAGAAGTAGGGCGAGGAAGCAAATAAGTCAAGTTTCCCTCAAGCATGGTTTTGCGACAAATCTCACGGACGATTTTCAGTAGAGCCTTCGGCAGCACTCTGAACGCGCAAGGACAAAATCGCGCTCTTCAAGACGAAATTCCGGCGCGTCGAATGATGGTGTGCGTGAGGGAGGTTGCCATTCAGGCAATAAAAAACCCGGCGCGGGAGGAGGTGCGCCGGGTTTTTAAAACTGACTGACAACTGGGAGGAGGAGTGCTGTCAGTCCAATCGGGCGACGCTGGGAGGAGGAGTGCGTCGCTTCGATGCTTGTAAGATACAGGAGTTCCCGTTCGAGAACAGACATATCATTGCAGCGCAGCATTGCGTAAGATGCATAGCTATGGTCCATCCCATTGCCTTCAGCACCAAGTGCGCCTAAAGATTGCGCATGAGCCTTCGTTCCGTCCAAGATTTTTTCGCAACCCATGCCCCAGAGATCAAGGTACTGG
Source organism: Agrobacterium sp. GW821-FHT02D03 (assembly GCF_059421725.1). NCBI lineage: Bacteria > Pseudomonadati > Pseudomonadota > Alphaproteobacteria > Hyphomicrobiales > Rhizobiaceae > Agrobacterium > Agrobacterium sp. GW821-FHT02D03. The sequence goes on along the minus strand of NZ_JBWKVN010000001.1, from coordinate 107,616 downwards.
AGACCGAGACCAGTTCCGCGACAGTGGCGCTGGCAGCCGAAGCGCATGGCGTCGATCCCGATCAGATTGCCAAGACCATTTGCCTCAAGGCGGGTGATACCATTCTGCTGGTGGTGACGGCTGGCATGAAGCGGCTCGACAATCGCAAATTCCGGGATCGATTTGCTGCAAAGCCGCGCATGCTGGGTGCCGAAGAGGTGGTTGAGGTGACGAGCCATCCCGTTGGTGGCGTCTGCCCTTTTGGCCTGCCATACGATCTACCGGTCTATTGCGATGTGTCGCTGAAGAATTACGCCGAGGTCGTTCCTGCGGCGGGTGCCATCAATGCCGCTGTGCGCATCTCGCCCGAGCGGCTGGTGCAATTGACAAAGGCCGAATGGGTCGACGTCTGCCAGTAAGGCGGGGCGCGGTGACGCCAATGTGAGGGGCTCTGCGCCTTAACGCCACCTTAAATCGCCGCATTTAAGCTTCAACGGGACATGTGTTGAATGACAGCATGTCCGTCGCGGCATCATGATCACGGAGCAGTTTCTGACAGATGGCAGGTAGTGGAAAATCACGCCAGAGAGTTGAACCTTCTTTTGGGGATTTTCACGATTCCGGCGACGACCTGCGTCTTGATGCCAGTGATCGCGTTGCCGGCACCAATGGTGGTGGCCGGAAGTCTGGTCCTTCCGATGCACCGCCGCCGAAAAAGCGCGGAAGCAAGCCTTCGAAATCGAAATCAAGACGTGAGGCGCGCGAGCGCGGCGGCATTACCGGCTTTTTCCGCAGGATTTTCTACTGGTGCATCGTGCTTGGCATATGGGGCGGCATCGCGGTGGCTGGCGTCGTCATCTATTATGGCGCGCGCATGCCGAGCGCCAGCACATGGGCCATTCCCGAACGTCCGCCGAACCTGAAGATCGTCGCCGTCGATGGCACGGTTCTGGCCAATAGAGGCACGACGGGCGGTGAGGCTTTGTCGCTTGAGGACATGTCTCCCTATATCCCGCAGGCGGTGATTGCCATCGAGGATCGGCGTTTCTACTCCCATTTCGGCGTCGATCCGTTGGGCCTCGGGCGCGCTGTGGTCACCAATCTTCTGCATGGTCGCACAGTTCAGGGCGGCTCGACCCTGACGCAGCAATTGGCCAAGAACCTGTTCCTCTCTCCGGAGCAGACGCTGGAGCGCAAGATCCAGGAAGCGCTGCTCGCCATCTGGCTGGAGCAGAAATACACCAAGGACCAGATCCTCGCGATGTATCTGAACCGCGTCTATTTCGGTTCGAACGCCTATGGCGTCGAGGCCGCCTCGCGTCGATACTTCAACAAGTCGGCACGTGACGTGAACCTTGGTGAAGCCGCAATGCTGGCAGGGCTCTTGAAAGCGCCATCGCGTCTGTCTCCAGCGCGTGACCCGCAAGCGGCAGAAGAGCGTGCGCAGGTGGTACTGCAGTCCATGCGTGATGTCGGCTTCATCTCGGAAGACGAGATCAAGACCGCCATGTCCCAGCCGCCCACCAAGGCGAAGCGCTTCTGGTCGGGTGCGGAGCACTACGCGGCCGATATGGTCATGGATGAGGTCAAAAGCCTGATCGGCGACGTTAAGCAGGATCTGACGATCGACACCACGATCGACCTCAATCTTGAGAAGGATGCCGAGAAGGCGCTCAACGACGTGCTGAAGAGCGAAGGCAAGAAGCTCGGAGCGTCACAGGCCGCGCTCGTATCGATGGACGGCTCGGGTGCTGTCCGCGCCGTCGTCGGCGGTGCCGACTATGCCGAAAGCCAGTTCAACCGCGCCACCAAGGCGAAGCGCCAGCCGGGCTCCGCCTTCAAGCCCTTCGTTTATATTGCCGCTCTCGAATCCGGCTTGACGCCTAACTCGGTGCGTAACGATGCGCCGGTCCGGATCGGCAACTGGACGCCGGAAAATTACGATCAGAAATATCGCGGCGAAGTGACGCTTGCCACCGCAATCGCCAATTCGCTAAACACGATTGCCGCCCAACTCGTCATGGAAGTCGGTCCCAACAAGGTTACGCAGGTAGCGCACCGGATGGGCATTGAATCCGACCTTCAGGCCAATGCCTCGATTGCGCTCGGCACGTCCGAAGTGTCGTTGCTGGAGCTGACCTCGGCCTATGCGCCGATGATGAATGGCGGTTTCAAAGCAACGCCCCATATCGTCAAGCGCATCACCGATGCCGACGGCAAGGTTCTATACGAGAATAAATACGACAATCCGCCCCGCGTTCTGGATGAGGGCATCGCCGCGACGATGAACGGCATGCTGACGGGCGTCATCAATGAGGGCACCGGCAGGGCTGCGCGTCTCAAAGGTTGGCAGGCGGCCGGCAAATCCGGCACGACGCAGTCTTTCCGGGATGCGCTTTTCGTCGGCTACACCAGCCAGCTGACCACCGGTGTCTGGTTCGGCAATGATGACGGCACGTCGATGAAGAAGGTGACGGGCGGCGGCTTGCCGGCCAAGGCGTGGAAGGAATTCATGACGGCAGCCCATAGTGGCCTGTCGCCATCACCGCTTTTCGGACTGGGTGCCTATGGCGGGCAGGAAATCGGCCAACCCATGGCGCAAAGCCCGCAGGCTCCAGCGACGATCGGCGATATCATCTCCAATGCGCTGGGCGGCGGCTCTGCCCCAACACCGACGGATTATCCGCCCGCACCCGTGGGTGCGGAGCAAACCGCAGGCACGGTGCCAGCACCACCGTCGGAGTATCCGCAGCAAGCCTATCCGCCTCAGCAATCAGGTGGACCGGTACCGCCTGCGGATATCGGCGGAGGCGCACCACCGCGACAGAACGGGCCAAAGCAGACGACGCTTCTCGATATTCTGATGGGCAACTGACGGTAGCGGAACCGGCTGTCATCCTTTAAACCTACCGGCTCCTCACGCAAAGTTGAGACATGCCCCTTTTTACCCGCATAAGCCTCGTCCTGTCGTAAAGATTGGATTCAGTCTTTTTTGATAATTTCCCGTTAGTCATACCTTTTGGTTATCAGGACCGGCGGCAGTTGCGCATGTCCCGATTTTGTTTTGCGTACGGGTTCACATGCGTCGATCGACAGTGCCAGCTTTTGTTCTCGCCTGCCTATCTCTCACGGGCTGTACCTCCAATTCCGGGCCGGACGCCTTGGTGGCGGGTCTGCCTTCGAAGGAGGTGACGAATTCCGTTACGCCTTCCGCCCCCGTTCCGCAGGCCAGCGTGGGACAGAGCGATCAGAGAGTGGCTCTCAACACCAAGCAGCATCAGGAAGTCCTGGCATGGGGCGGACCGATGCCGGCGGGCTCGCCCGCTTTCGCGGCCGTTGACAAGCAGATGTCGACGCAGCAGCGGCCAGAACCGATCATAGCACCTCCCGTCGTTCCGCAAGCCCGCGTCAATCTTCCTCAGGATAGGCCGGTCCAACTGGCGATGGCTGGCAGCGTTGCCATGAGTGCGGGATCGTCCGCGCGCTCGCGCGTATTTCGTCCGGCGTTTTCCGACGCCAAGCCGATCAATTTCGGCAGGGTTCAGCCGAAACATTTTGAAGTTCACGGCGTCGATGTCTCGCGCTGGCAGGCCAATATCGACTGGGAGCGCTTGAGAACGCGCGGCGCCAACTTCGCCTTCATCAAGGCAACCGATGGCGGTGACCATCTGGACCCGATGTTCCGGACGAATTGGGAGCGCGCAAAGGCGGCGGGTGTTCGCCGCGGCGCTTATCACTTCTTCTATTGGTGCCGTCCGGCAAGCCATCAGGCGGACTGGTTCATTCGCAACGTGCCGAGGGATCCCGACGCGCTGCCGCCGGTGATCGACGTCGAATATAACGGCGAATCCTCCTGCAAGATGCGTCTTTCCCGCGCCCAGGTGCTGGAAAAGATGCAGGTCTTCATGGACAGGCTCGAGCGCCATTACGGCAAGCGCCCGATCATCTATACCGCACCGGATTTCTACAAGGACCACCTGTCCGGCGAGCTGCGCGACTACCCCTTCTGGCTGCGTGCAGTGGCCCAGCATCCGTCGCGCGTCTATCCGGACCGCAAGTGGCTGTTCTGGCAATATTCCGGTTCCGGACTTTCGCATGGCGTCGAAGGCAAGATCGATCTCAATGTCTTCAACGGCAGAGAAGAGGACTGGCACCGCTGGATCGGTCGCGGCGGTAACGGTTGATCCTCCTGTCTATTTCGCAAACTTCCGCGCGCCCGCCACGCAGGCGACCACGCCGAGCGTGACTGCCAGCATGGCGAGGCTAACGGGCTCGCCGAGCAATGTGGCAGCCAACAACAGCCCGAAAAAGGGTTGCAGCAGTTGGAGTTGACCGACGGCTGCGATCCCGCCGAGCGCCAATCCGCGATACCAGAAGATGAAGCCGATCAGCATGCTGAAAAGCGAGACATAAGCCAATCCGCCCCAGGCCGTTGCGGCAATGCCGCTCCATGTGGAGGGCATGGAGAAAAGCGCCAGCGGCAACATGACCGGCAATGAAATGACCAGCGCCCAGGAAATTACCTGCCAGCCACCAAGCCGGCGCGAAAGCGCGGCACCTTCCGCATAACCCAAGCCACAAACAAGAACCGCTGCGACCATCAGCAGGTCGCCGGTCAGATTTCCCTCGCCATTGAGGCTGAGAGCGAAGCCCGCAACCAGCAGGCTGCCAAGGCAGGAGAACAGCCAGAAGGCCAGGCGGGGCCGCTCACCGCCACGCAGCACCGCAAAGATCGCGGTAGCGAGGGGAAGAAGGCCGATAAACACAATCGAGTGGGCAGACGTGACGTGCTTCAGCGCAAGCGCGGTTAAAAGCGGAAAGCCGACGACAACGCCGAGTGAAACGATCGTGAGCGATACCAGGTCGTTTCGCGCCGGCCTTGCCTGGCGAAAAGCAAGAAGAAGTGCCGCCCCCAGCAGCCCGGCGATACTGGCGCGAGCGAGTGTCAGGAAGAGGGGATCGAAACCCGTCACCGCAAGGCGTGTGGCTGGCAGCGATCCGCTGAAAATCAATACTCCGATAAAGCCGCTCAACCAGCCGCTCGACACCTTGTTCATGTCGTCACTCCTTTTTGAGCTCTATGTCGCGAAATCCCTGGCGCCGCCAGAAACAGTCACATACAGTTCGGCAAAACTGTTATGGTTGGATGAGCAGGACAGATGGATCTGGCGCCAAGGCGAGTGGAGAGTGCATCGCCCCGTATCGATGCGGTGATGGGGGAAATCCGTCGCCGCATCGCCGCGCGCCTATTGACGCCGGGCGCGAAACTTCCCTCCGTCAGAGCGCTGGCAAAAGGCCTCACCGTCTCCACTTCCACCGTGGTGGAAGCCTATGAGAGGCTGGTCGCGGAGGGGGCCATCCGCTCACGTCCGGGATCCGGCTTTTATGTGGCCAGTCAACTGGCGCCGCTTTCGCTTGCGGAGATCGGGCCGAAGCTCGACAGACAAGTCGATCCCTTCTGGGTATCCCGACTGGCACTGGAAGGCGGACTGGGTTTTGCCATGCCCGGCTGCGGATGGCTGCCGCCCTCATGGATGCCGGAAGAAGCGTTGCGCAAGGCGCTCCGCACGCTCTCGCGCGCCAATACCGACGTTCTGACGGATTACGGGACGCCGCTCGGGCTGCTTCCGCTGCGCCAGCTTCTGGCGCGGCGAATGGCCGAATCCGGTCTGGTCGTCGGGGCCGATCAAATCCTGCTGGTGGATTCCGGAACACAGGCGATCGACATGGTCTGCCGCTTCCTGTTGGAGCCCGGCCAAACCGTGTTGGTCGACGACCCATGCTACTTCAATTTCCATGCCCTGCTGCGCGCCCACCGGGTCAAGGTGATCGGGGTGCCCTACACGGCAGATGGGCCAGATGTCACCCTGTTCGAGCAGGCGTTGGAAGAGCATCGTCCAAGGCTCTACATCACCAATTCGGCGATCCACAACCCGACCGGTGCCGTTCTCTCTCCCGTCAACGCCCATCGTCTACTGATGCTGTCGGAGCGTGCGGGCCTGACGATTATCGAAGACGATATTTTTGCCGACTTCGAGATCACCAAAGCGCCGCGCCTTGCCGCCTTCGATGCGCTGAACCGCGTCATCCAGATCGGAAGCTTCTCAAAGGCTCTCTCGGCCTCGGCCCGATGCGGCTACGTCGTCACGCGCAAGGAATGGCTGGACCCGTTGGTCGACATGAAGATCGCCTCCAATTTCGCCGGCAGCCAGATGTCCGAGGCTCTGGTGCTGGAAGTCTTGAAAGACGGAAGCTACCGCCGGCATATGGAAGCGTTGAAGGCGAGGCTTTCAAAAGCGAGAGCGAGCCTGATATCGAGCTTGCGACAGCTGGGCATCGAGCCATGGATAGAGCCGCAGGCGGGCATATTCCTCTGGTGCCGGCTTCCTTCAGGGGTGGATGCTGCCGACGTGGCGCGCCACGCGCTTGCCGAGAATATGGTCCTTGCACCCGGCAATGTGTTCAGCCAGTTGGACACGGCCTCAAGCTTCATGCGCTTTAATGTGTCGCAGTGCGATCACCCGCAATTCGCTAATATTATCGAGAGAGCTATCAAGCTGGCGAGGCGCTGACTGTTACGTTTTTTGGCATTTTAGGAACCATTCACGCAGACGTGCATTTTCTTCGCATTGGAAGAGGAGAAAACACCATGACTTTTGACCCAAATCTGCCCCGCGACCCGAACCTTCGTCCGGACCGCCCTGAACTGCGCACAACGCCCGAAACCCATCGCAAGTCCGCTGTCTGGGCACCGTGGGCAGCCATTATCGTCGTTCTGCTCGTCGGCGGTTTCATCTGGATGCAGATGAGCAGCCCGTCCACCACAGACCCGACCACGACGTCGTCCACGACGCCGCCAGCTGTCAGCGATCAGGCACCAGCCCCGGCACCGATGACGCCAACGGCTCCAGCAACGCCGCCAGCGAATGGCGCTGCTCCGGCTTCGCCGAACACCAACGGCACGTCGACACAGCCGTAATCGTCACTGACGTAACTCGAGAGAGCCGCTTGCCGATAGGCAGGCGGCTTTTCTTTGTTAGAAGTCCTCCATCGCCGACGGCTTGTGACCCGACTGAGCCCATCGGTTGAAGGATTCACGGGCGAGATCGGCAAGCGTGATCTTACCAAAACGGTCGAGCAAGAGCGCTTGCGCTTCTGTCATGGCATCCGCCAGTGCGACGTTGACCGACTGTTCTATGACGCAGGCCGGATTGTCCCCCGAAAGGCCGATCGAAAACATTTCGGGGTTTCCGAGCGCTTTGTGGATATCGAGAAGCGTGATCTCCGCGAGCGGTCGCGCCAGAACCCAGCCGCCGCCATGGCCTTTTTCCGACGTGACATAGCCAGCATCACGCAGGCCCGCCATGGTGCGCCGGACGACCACCGGGTTGGTCTGCAACATGGCAGCGATTGCGTCGGATGTCGCTGGTTTCTCATGCTTTTCCATATGGATCAGCACATGCAGCACTCGTGATAGGCGGGTATCTTGTCTCATCGGATCTCCATCCCGAACCGTATCACTCAAATAAAAACGTAACAATCAGAGTTACATGATATTGACTCCCCATTTCACGTAACAATATAAGTTACGAAACTGTTTTAGAGAGGGAGTCCATGCCATGACCTATGATGTCATCATTATCGGAGGAAGTTATGCGGGCCTTTCCGCCGCGCTCCAGCTTGGGCGGGCGCGCCGACGCGTTCTCGTCATCGATGCGGGCAAGCGCCGCAACCGCTTTGCCAGCCACTCGCATGGCTTCCTCGGTCAGGATGGAAAAGCGCCAGGGGAGATCATTGCCGAGGCCCGTCGCCAGATTGAGGCCTATGAGACGATCGACTGGATCGACGGTCTTGCAGCACATGTCAGCGGCGCCTTCGATGCTTTCAAGGTCGAGATTGACGGAGGAGAGCGGAAGACGGGTCGAAGGCTCGTCATCGCCGCAGGTGTCACGGATGATTTGCCACCAATACCGGGTTTGCATGAACGCTGGGGGCAGAGCGTATTTCATTGCCCCTATTGCCATGGTTATGAGCTGAACCAGGGTCGGATCGGCGTCATCGCTGCATCCGCGCTCGCCATTCATCACGGATTGATGCTGCCCGATTGGGGGACGACGACCCTCTTCACCGATGGCGCATTCGTGCCGGATCAGGAGCAGCGCGCCCAACTGGCCGCGCGCGGCACAAGGGTGGAAGAGGGTTCGATCCAGGAGATCGGCGGTAAGGCGGATGTTGTTCTCACCGACGGACGAAGGCTTGCAATGGACGGGCTTTTCACTCAACCGACGCTCCGGATCTCCGCATCCTGGATTGAGCCATTGGGTTGCTCTTTTGAGGAAACGCCGATGGGCATGACCATTCGCACCAATGCGATGAAGCAGACAACGACGCGCGGTGTCTTCGCCTGCGGCGACATCGCTCGCCCAGCCGGTTCGGTCGCACTTGCGGTTGGGGACGGGGCAATGGCTGGCACCGCGGCACACCGTTCGCTGATGTTTCCCGATCTATAGCGATCGATGAAACAAAAAAATCCCGACCATGAGCCGGGATTTTTTAAACAGAAACGATGACGCGCTTATTCGTCGTTCATCTTCAGCGCGGCAATGAAGGCTTCCTGAGGGATCTCCACCTTGCCAAACTGGCGCATGCGCTTCTTGCCTTCCTTCTGCTTGTCCAGCAGCTTGCGCTTGCGGGTGGCGTCGCCTCCGTAGCACTTGGCTGTCACGTCCTTGCGCAGGGCGCGAACGGTTTCGCGCGCGATGACCTTGCCGCCGATGGCGGCCTGGATCGGGATCTGGAACATGTGCGGCGGAATGAGTTCCTTCAGCTTTTCGCACATGCCGCGCCCGCGACGGTCCGCCGCCGAGCGGTGAACCAGCATTGAAAGCGCATCGACCGGATCGCCATTGACGAGGATCGACATCTTCACCAGATCGCCCTCGCGGTAATCGATGATGTTGTAGTCGAAGGAGGCATAGCCCTTGGAGATCGACTTCAGGCGGTCGTAAAAGTCGAACACCACTTCGTTGAGCGGCAGCTCATAGGTGATCATGGCGCGGTTGCCGACATAGGTCAGCTCCGTCTGGATGCCGCGACGGTCCTGGCAAAGCTTCAAAATGCCACCGAGATATTCATCCGGCGTCATGATCGTCGCCTTGATCCAGGGCTCGCGAATATCTTTGATCTTCACCACATCCGGCATGTCCGCCGGGTTGTGAAGTTCCTTCTCGGTGCCATCCGTCAGGGTCATCTCGTAGACGACCGAAGGGGCAGTGGCGACGAGGTCGAGATTGAACTCGCGCTCCAGACGCTCCTGGATGATTTCCAGATGCAGAAGGCCAAGGAAGCCACAACGGAAGCCGAAGCCGAGGGCTGCGGAGCTTTCCATTTCGAAAGAGAAGGACGCATCATTCAGGCGAAGCTTGCCGACGGCGGCGCGCAGATCTTCGAAGTCTGCCGCATCGACCGGGAAGAGACCGCAGAACACCACCGGCTGGGCCGGCTTGAAACCGGGCAGGGCCTTTTCCGTCGGGCGCTTGTCATCGGTAATCGTGTCACCGACGCGCGTGTCGGCCACTTCCTTGATCGAGGCGGTGATAAAGCCGATTTCGCCAGGTCCGAGGCTGTCCACGGTAAGCATCTTCGGCGTCAGAACGCCGACGCGCTCGATCGTGTACTTGGCGCCAGAGCCCATCATGCGGATCTGCTGGCCCTTGGTCAGCACGCCATCGATGATGCGCACCAGAACCATGACGCCGAGATAGGTGTCGTACCAGCTATCGACGAGCAGCGCCTTAAGCGCGCCCTTTTCACCAGCTTCGCTCTTGGGCGCTGGCAGCTTGTGAACGATGGCTTCCAGAACATCGGGAATGCCAAGACCGGTCTTGGCCGAAATCATCACGGCTTCGGAAGCATCGATGCCGATGACTTCCTCGATCTGTTCCTTGATGCGATCGGGCTCTGCAGCAGGGAGGTCGATCTTGTTGAGCACAGTGACGATTTCGTGATTGTTGTCGATCGCCTGATAGACGTTGGCAAGCGTCTGCGCTTCCACGCCCTGCGAGGCATCCACCACCAGAAGCGAGCCTTCGCAGGCCGATAGCGACCGCGATACTTCATAGGCGAAGTCGACATGGCCGGGCGTGTCGATGAGGTTCAGCACGTAGATTTCGCCGTTATTCGCCTTGTAATGCAGGCGCACGGTCTGGGCCTTGATGGTGATGCCGCGCTCACGCTCGATATCCATATTGTCCAGCACCTGCTCGGACATATCGCGCTCGGCAAGACCGCCCGTCGACTGGATCAACCGGTCGGCAAGGGTGGATTTGCCATGGTCGATATGGGCGACGATGGAGAAGTTGCGGATATGGTCGAGGGGCGTACGGGTCGAATTGGTGCTCATGCCCCGCGCTATAGAGGGTTTCGCGGGCAAATGGAAGCTGTTCTATGGCGGCAAGCGGCGGCGAAATCGGCTTTTCAGCCGGGGAACTGCTCGCTCCAGTCCCGCCGCGTCGCGACCTGTCCTTGTGTGCGCAAACGCGCTACATCGGCGAGATCGATATCGACGATCAGCAGCGTGCTCTCACTCACCGCATCGTTTTCGCTTTCCGCCACGATGCCATTGGCCGGCATGCCGTAGTCGGACGGAACGTAAAGGGCGGCACGTCCACGATTTTCATCGACCGCTGGCGACCATGGCGCGTCTCCGGCCGTGGGGGAGGAGAGCACGGCAAACTGATTTTCCAGGGCGCGCGCCTGTGCGCCGATCCGCACCCGGTAGGAGCCAGCCAGTGTGTCCGTGCAGCTCGGCGCCAGCACCAGTTCCACGCCCATCTCCGCCAGCCTTCGACCCAGTATCGGGAATTCGTTGTCATAACAGATCAAAATGCCGAGCTTGCCGATAGGGGTATCGAAGGCTTTCAGACCGTCCATGCCCGCATCGATGAACCATTGCTCGCGCTCGAAACGCGTCATGATCTGCTTGTCCTGATAGCCGATCAGCCCTTCGGGACCAAACAGCCAGGCACGATTGCGGAACTTGCCATCGGCATCTTTCACCGGCGCGCTGCCGGGCTGGAACAGGATCTGATGTTCCCGCGCCAGTTCTTCGCAGAGCTCCACCCAGGAGGGGATCAGGCTTTGCATCGCCTCGATCGAGCCGTGCAGATCGGAGCGTACATCCGGCGGCAATTGCCCGGTCAGCGCCATGGCGGAATATTCCGGCAGCAGAAGCAGTTCCGCGCCTTTCGCCTTCGCCTCGGCTACGATTGCAGCGAGATGCTTGGCATAGTCCTCCCAGGTCTCGATCAGCTCGATCGCATATTGGCAGGCGGCAAGCCTGGTCATGCGGCAATCCTCTTCATCCAGAAGGAGAGAGTTTTAGGGCTCTCTGCATCTTCATCCAGGTCCTGCCATGTGAAGGCGGTTCGAAGCTCCGGGTGATGGGTATAGCCACGCTTTGCCCAGAAGTCGTTCAACGGCACATAATCGGCAGGCTGGCGGTGATGGTCGGTCGGGCGTTCGACTGCGCAGAAGGTGCACCACTCGAAACCGCCGAGGCGTTTTGCATGCGCTTCGCGCTCCTCGAAGAAACGCACGCCTAGGCCATGGCCGCGGTATTCGGGCATGAGCACGCTTTCGCCGAAATAGAAGATTTTCTCGAGGTCATGACCGGCAGCCAGGAAAGGTGCCTTCACCTCATTCGTTTCCGCAATCATCGGCATGCCCGTCGACATGCCTACGATCTTTTCGCCATCCATCGCGAGCACGAACACCGCACCCTCAGCCTTCGCATAGGTCGAAAGATAGGTGTGCTCGTAATCGAAGGATCCGTCGTAAAGATAGGGGAAGGCGCGAAAGATGGTGATGCGCAACCGAGACAGATCATCGAAGAACGGTGCGGCATCAATGCCGGAAAGGGAACGGATTTCGACGGTCATGGGCATGTTCACCTGCATTTTCCTTGGTTATACCGTCATGGAAATGCTGTGCAAGCCTCGAGGGAGACCGATCATGTCCGCCATTGAAACCATCCGCGCCTATTACGATGCCTTCAACCGCCAGGATATGGATGCCTTCCTTGCTCTCCTGACCGATGATGTGGTGCATGACATCAATCAGGGCGAGCGGCAGGTCGGCAAGCAGGTGTTCGCCACGTTCATGCAGCACATGAACCGCTGCTACAAGGAAAACCTCACCGACATGGTGATCATGGCCAGCGAAGACGGCAAGCGCGCCTCTGCCGAATTCGTGGTCAATGGCGAGTACCTGGCGACCGATGAAGGTCTGCCCGAAGCAAACGGCCAGACCTATGTTCTGCCGGCTGGTGCCTTCTTCGAGTTGAAGGATGGCAAGGTCGCGCGCGTGACCAATTACTACAATCTCAATGACTGGATTGCGCAGGTCGGTGCGTAAGGGCTGAGAGCCGCGCTTGTGGCCGTGGATCCTCGCCTTAAGGGCGAGGATGACGCCGCAGCAGGGATTGGCCGAGCCTGACTTACGTATCCAGCACGATTCCGAGTTCTGCCCGCAGCTTCTTTGTCAGCCCTGCCGCCACGAGTTCGTAGGAGCGGCGCAGATAGTGCTCAAGCTCTTCGCCTTCCAGCGGGGAATGATCGCTGATCGACACCCATTTGCGCTTGGCGAGATAGGGTGCCTGGGCAATGCCTTCCAGCGACGTCAAGATCTCGAAGCTTTCTTCCGAGCATTTGACGACAAGCCGCCAGTCGTCCCGTTCGCCGAGCACCGCAAACACCTTGGCGCCGACCTTGGCGACATGCGAATCCCACTGATCGACGAAGCTCACGCCCGGCCAGACACCAAGTGTCGCGTCGAAAGTCTTGCGGTCGAAGAGGCTCATGTCAATCTCTCTGCGATCAATGCCGCCAGCCTTTCGGCAACCTCGGTCTTGGACAGGTCCGGCCAGGCATCGACACCGGTTTGAGAGATGATCTTCACCTGGTTGCGTGCTCCCCCCATGATGCCGGTCTCTGCTGAAACATCATTGGCGACGATCATGTCGGCGCCCTTGCGTTGAAGCTTGGCGCGTCCATTGTCCTCGACATTCTGCGTTTCCGCCGCAAAGCCGATGACAAGGCGAGGGCGTTTTTCGTGGTGGCCGACGGTTTTGAGGATATCGGGGTTCTCGGTCAGTTGCAGCGCCGGCGGCGCGTCACCCGGCTGCTTCTTGATTTTTTGCTCCGAAGAACTCGCGACGCGCCAATCCGCCACCGCAGCGACGAAGACGGCGATGTCGGACGGCAGCTTGCGGAGCACGGCATCGCGCATTTCCTCGGCGCGCTCTACATGAATGGTCGTCACGCCAGTCGGATCAGGGATCGTCACAGGACCGGAGACGAGCGTCACCTCCGCGCCAAGCTTAGCGAGGGCGGCAGCAATAGCGTGACCCTGCTGGCCGGATGAACGGTTGGCGATATATCGCACGGGATCGATTGGCTCGCGCGTGGGACCGGAGGTGACGATGGCTGTCTTGCCCTTCAGCGGCTTCGCCGCATCGTCCATCAGGTGCTCGACGGCTTCGGCGATCTGCAGGGCCTCGGCCATCCGACCCACACCAGCCTCGCCCTTTTCCGCCATCTCGCCTGCCATCGGACCGATAAAGGCGATGCCGTCGCTCTTCAGCGTCGCAATGTTGCGCTTGGTAGGGTTGGCTTCCCACATTTTCGGGTTCATTGCCGGCGCGACCAGAACAGGTCGGTCGGTCGCCAGCAAAACGGTGGAGGCCAGATCGTCCGCCAGCCCGTTTGCCATCTTCGCCAGAAGATCGGCTGTCGCGGGTGCCACCAGAACAAGATCGCAATCGCGTGCCAGCCGAATATGGCCGACATCCTGCTCGTCCTGTCGGGAGAAAAGCTCAGTGAACACATGCGTGGCGGAAAGCGCCCCGACGGCAAGCGGCGTGACGAACTCCTGCGCGCCCCTGGTCATCACCGGCGTCACCTTCGCGCCGCGCTCTTTCAGCCGGCGGATGAGATCGAGGCTCTTATAGGCGGCAATGCCGCCGGAAATGATGAGCAGAATATGCTTGTTCGACAGAGCCATGCGCAAAGACCAGTTTCCCGTTGGAACGGGAAACTACAGCATCGGCCCGAAAATCGAAATCGATTTTCGGATAAGCACGATGCGTCTATTCAAGGGAGCGAGAGGGTCATGCGTTTGAAGACGCATGGCGCTCGAAGCCGTTGGTAAGCAAAGTGCAATCACGCCGCCTTGGCGACGTGATATTCCTTGATGGCGACCATCTTGATCGCCGGGAAGCGCTCCGCTTCGTAACGCAGCGAGAACGCATCTTGCGCCAGAAACACCGGATCGCCGTCGAGGTCGCGGGCAATATCGCCGCGCTTGACGTTGAGAAACTTCTCGAATTCCGCGGGTTGGTCGGAAGAAATCCAGCGGCAGATGGAGAAGCGCGACATTTCGAAGGAGACCGGCAGACCGTATTCGCCCATCAGTCGTTCCTTCAACACGTCGAGCTGCAGTGCGCCGACAACGCCGACGATGGCTGGCGAACCGTCTTCGGGCGAAAACAGCTGCACGACGCCTTCTTCGGCCATCTGCTGCAGCGCTTCCTTCAGCTTCTTCGCCTTCATCGCATCCTCAAGCCGTACACGGCGCAGAATTTCCGGCGAGAAGTTCGGCACGCCCTGGAAGACCAGGTTCTCGCCTTCGGTCAGCGTATCGCCGATGCGCAACGTGCCGTGGTTGGGAATACCCACCACGTCACCGGCATAGGCCGTGTCTGCCAGCTGGCGTTGCGAGGCAAAGAAGAATTGCGGCGCGGTGAGGCCCATCTGTTTGCCGGTGCGTGCAAGGCGCGCCTTCATGCCGCGCTCCAGCTTGCCGGAGCAGATGCGGGCGAAGGCAATGCGGTCGCGGTGGTTGGGGTCCATATTGGCCTGGATCTTGAAGACGAAGGCCGTCATCTTTTCTTCCGCCGCGTGGACGAGGCGGGTATCGGCCACCTGATCGCGCGGCGGCGGAGCAAAATCGCCAAGCGCATTGATCAGATCGCGCACACCGAAGTTGCGAAGCGCCGAGCCGAAGAAGACCGGTGTCATGTGGCCTTCGAGAAACGCCTGACGGTCGAAGGGACGGCAGGCTTCCATGGCCAGTTCCGTTTCTTCGATAAAGGCATCCCGCTCGTTTTCAGGCAGCCTGTCGGCAACCGCCTGCGGACCGTTGACCGGCAGACCATCGATCTGTGTGTCGTTGCCGCGGAAGGTGTTTTCGGCGAGATTGTAAGCACCGCAGAAGGTCTTCGAACGCCCGACCGGCCAGGTGATCGGTGCGGTGTCGAGCGCCAGCTTTTCTTCCACCTCATCGAGAATCTCGAAGGCGTCTCGGCTTTCACGGTCCATCTTGTTGATGAAGGTGATGATCGGAATGTCGCGCATGCGGCAGACTTCGAAAAGCTTCAGCGTGCGCGGCTCGATACCCTTGGCGGCATCGATGACCATGATGGCAGCGTCCACGGCCGTCAGCGTACGGTAGGTGTCGTCGGCGAAGTCCTCGTGACCGGGCGTATCGAGAATGTTGAAGACGCGGTCGTTATATTCGAAGGTCATGACCGAGGTCACGACGGAGATGCCGCGCTCGCGCTCGATCTTCATCCAGTCCGAACGGGTCTGGATGCGATCCTTCTTGGCCTTCACCTCACCGGCAAGCTGGATCGCTCCGCCGAACAGCAAGAGCTTCTCGGTCAGCGTCGTCTTACCCGCATCCGGGTGCGCGATAATAGCAAAGGTGCGGCGGCGGGAGACCGCCTCGGCAAGTGTTTCGGCCATCTAACAAATCCTGTGGAATTGCGGGCTATCTAGCGTTTCGAGCCCGCTTTTGCAATTGACCTTGACCCCGCGAGCGCAAACTAATGCCGCATGAACACGCAAAGCGCCCCATCTCCCGCCCTGAAACTCATCCGTCTTCCCAATGGTGAAGGCATCGAGCTACCGTCCTACGAGACGACAGGCGCCGCCGGTATGGATCTTCGCGCTGCCGTCGAGGCTGGCGAGACGATGACGCTCCGCCCCGGTGAGCGAGCACTGGTGCCGACCGGTTTCATCTTCGAAGTCCCCTTTGGCTATGAGGCGCAGATCCGTCCACGCTCCGGCCTTGCGATCAAGAACGGCATCACCTGCCTCAATTCGCCGGGCACCGTGGATAGCGACTATCGCGGCGAGGTGAAGGTCATTCTCGCCAATCTCGGGCAGGCGGATTTCATTATCGAGCGTGGCATGCGCATCGCCCAGATGGTGATTGCGCCGGTAACGCAGGTGACGGTTACTGAGGTCAGCGAGTTCACGGAGACGACGCGCGGTGCGGGCGGCTTCGGCTCGACCGGTGTCTAGTCATCACGACGTTGTGAGGCGGCAAATTCTGGAGTATGTCTCGACGGACTGACGAGGGGGACATGTCCATGACCATCACCACCATCCTTGCCTATGCCATGGCCCTGTTCATCGCTGCAGCCATTCCAGGCCCGGGAATGACGGCGATCGTTGCGCGCGCGTTGGGTTCGGGTTTCCGCGAGACCTTCTTCATGGGGCTTGGTCTGGTGCTGGGAGATATGGTCTATCTGACGGCGGTCATCCTCGGTCTTGCCTTCGTCGCACAGACCTTTCAGGAAGCCTTCATGGTGCTGAAATTCGCCGGTGCCGCCTATCTGCTTTACATCGCCTGGAAGCTTTGGACCGCCGGGCTTCTGCCGCAGGACTTGCAGGCGAAGAAAAGCACCAGCATCGGCATGTCCTTCCTGTCCGGTCTGTTCATCACGCTCGGCAATCCCAAGACCATGTTGTTCTATGTCGCGCTCGTACCGACCCTGATCGACATCCGCGGGATCGGCCTTCCCGAATATGCGCTTCTGATCGGCTTGACCTTTACCGTTCTGATGGCGGTATTGCTGCCCTATATTCTGCTGGCCTCCAAAGCCCGCGCATTGCTGAAGCGCCCAAGTGCCTTGACGATCCTCAACCGCACCGCAGCAGGCATCCTGGCGGGAACCGCGGCGATGATCGCAACACGCGCCAGTTGAGAACGGTCTTCTACATCAGGCCCTGAGATTGGTGATCTATCCCAGGCACCTCGCCCTATAAGCACGTTTGTTCTCTGGCTTCCCTGCCAGTATCGCCCTATCCTGCGCGCGATTGCATGAGGACATAAGGCAGGAGAGCAGGCATGTCGGAAGCGAAGAAACCCGGACGCGGACGCATCTATTCCTCGATCACCGAAACGATAGGCGACACGCCGCTGGTGCGTCTGGACAAGCTGGCGAAGGAAAAGGGTGTGCACGCGACGCTTCTGGCAAAGCTCGAATTCTTCAACCCCATCGCCTCCGTCAAGGATCGCATCGGCGTGGCGATGATCGAGTCGCTGGAAGCGCAAGGAAAGATCGCCCCCGGCAAGACGACGCTTGTCGAGCCGACCTCGGGCAATACCGGCATTGCGCTGGCCTTCGCCGCTGCCGCCAAGGGCTATAAGCTGATCCTCACCATGCCAGAGACCATGTCGGTCGAGCGCCGCAAGATGCTGGCGCTTCTCGGTGCCGAGCTGGTTCTGACCGAAGGCCCGAAGGGCATGAAGGGTGCGATTGCCAAGGCGCATGAACTGGCAGAAACGCTGCCCGACGCCATCATCCCGCAGCAGTTCGAAAACCCCGCCAATCCGGAAATCCACCGCAAGACGACGGCAGAGGAAATCTGGAACGACACCAATGGCTCGGTCGATATCTTTGTGTCCGGCATCGGCACGGGTGGGACGATCACCGGCGTCGGTCAGGTGCTGAAGGGCCGCAAGCCAGATATCAAGGTCGTGGCCGTCGAGCCCACAGACAGTCCGGTTCTGTCTGGCGGCACGCCCGGTCCGCACAAGATCCAGGGCATCGGTGCGGGTTTTGCGCCGAGCATTCTCGATACCAAGATCTACGACGAGATCGTCACCGTCAGCAACGACGATGCTTTCGAGACCGCACGCCTCGCGGCACGGCTGGAAGGCGTTCCGGTCGGTATTTCCTCAGGCGCGGCGCTTGCTGCCGCCATCAAGGTCGGTGCGCGGGAGGAGAATGCTGGCAAGACCATCGTGGTGATTATTCCGTCCTTCGCGGAACGGTATCTTTCCACCGCGCTGTTCGAAGGGCTCGGCCTGTAAGAGACGACAAATGAGCGGCGGCATTGAATGCCGCTCTCTCAGGACAGACGCTTGACGATAACGGGCGCGGACGCAATGGGTGCGTCCGAGATTGCGTAATAGCTTCGCACGGATGCGGCGATACGATCTGCGTCTTCACGGCTTGCCGCATGCACCATGGCAATCGGCTGGCCTTCCTCGACCTTCGTGCCGAGCGGCAGTATGTCCGACAGACCGACGCGGTGGTCGATCCGGTCACTGGGGCGGCGGCGCCCCCCGCAAAGTTCGACAACCGCCATGCCCACATCCCGCGCCTGGCAGGATGCAAGCCATCCACCTGCCTGGGCTGTAACGGGTACGACGTGCGGTGCGGCTTTCAGATAATGTTGAGGCCGGTCGATGAAGTCGGTGGGGCCGCCGAGTGCGCTGACCATATGCCCAAAGCACTCCACGGCGCGACCGGAAGAGAGCGCCTCGCGCGCCATCGCCTCGGCATCGGTCAGCGTCGATACCACACCGCCCTGCACCAACATCTCTGACGCAAAAGCAAGCACCAGCATCTCGATGCGCGTGCCGCCTTTTCGACCCTGCAGGAAATCCAGGCAGTGGACGATTTCGAGCGCATTACCAGCCGCATCCGCGAGAGGCTCGTTCATGTCGGTGATCAACGCCGACGTTTTTACGCCCGCACCATTGGCGACCTGCACCAGGGCCGCAGCAAGCAGTTCGGCTTCCTCGGCAGTCAGCATGAAGGCGCCGCTACCGAATTTGACGTCAAGCACCAGTGTCTCAAGACCCGCTGCGAGCTTCTTCGACAAAATGGAGGCGGTAATCAGCGGTATGGAATCCACCGTCGCCGTCACGTCGCGGATGGCATAAAGCCGCTTGTCCGCAGGCGCGAGATCGCCCGTCTGGCCGATGATGGCGCAGCCCACATCCTTGACCGTGCGCCGAAACAGCGCCTCGTTCGGCATCACATCATAGCCGGGGATGGCTTCAAGCTTGTCCAGTGTCCCGCCGGTATGGCCAAGACCACGACCGGATATCATCGGGACTGCCAGTCCACAGGCCGCAACGATCGGTGCGAGCATCAGCGAGACATTGTCGCCGACACCGCCGGTCGAATGCTTGTCGGAGATCGGCTTGCCCACATCGGCCCAGGAGAGCACATCGCCGCTGTCACGCATGGCGAGTGTGAGCGCCACCGTCTCCTCGCGCGTCATGCCGCGAAAGTACACGGTCATGGCAAAAGCCGCCGCCTGACCTTCGGAAATCGAACCGTCGGAGAGTGCCGCGATGAAGGCCGCAATATCCGTTGCGGCCAGTGCCTCGCCATCACGCTTGCGGCGGATGATTTCCTGCGGAAGCATGGCAGATCAATATCCGCTGGCGGCTTTGGCCGGCTCGCCACCCGCCAGAACGGTCAAGACGTCATCCAGCAGGCTGGAGGCTCCGAAGCGGAAGGTGGAGGGCATGGCCCAATTGGGCTGCATGATGGTTTCCGCCAGACGCAGGTAAAGCGTCGCATCGGCAACTGTGCCGATCCCGCCCGCGGGCTTGAAGCCGACCTTCTTCCTGCTGTCGCGGATGGCCTGCAACATGATGTCGGCCGCTTCCAGCGTCGCATTGACCGCGACCTTGCCGGTGGAGGTCTTGATGAAGTCAGCCCCTTCGGCAATGGCAATTTCGCTGCCACGGCGGATCAGCGTCTTGTCTTTCAACTCGCCCGTTTCGAGGATGACTTTCAGCAGTATCGGTTCTGGGCAGGCCTTGCGAACGGCCGCGACCATCTCTGCGACCGATGCTTCATCGCCTGCGATGAATTTGCGATAGGGGATGACGAGATCGATTTCGTCGGCGCCATCGCGGATAGCGCGCTCGGTTTCACCAACAACGGTCGCGACATCGAGGTCGCCCGATGGAAAGTTGACAACGGTGGCGATGCGGATCGAGTGGTTGTTGCCGAAGGCCGCACGCGCCTGCGCGACAAAACGCGGCCAGATGCAGATGGCAGCCGTATTGCCGAACTGCGTGTGCGCTCTCTGGCAGAGGCTGGCGATTTGCTCGGGCGTGCAATCCTCTTTCAGATTGGTCAGGTCCAGCAAGGACAAAGCGAGACTGGCTGCTTCGCGCGGGCGCTGAAGTTCCATGCTTAGTTTCCTCCCGAAATCATTTCCGTTAAAACAGCGGCAAGACGTTTACCGCCGATCGGAGCCATGTCCTTTGTCTCGTCATGGCTCAGTTCGGCACCGGTCATGCCGGCACCGTAATTGGTAATAACGGAAGCTGCGGCAACGCGCATCCCGAAAAAGCGCGCAAGGATCACTTCCGGTACTGTGGACATGCCCACAGCATCGGCACCGAGCGTGCGCGCCATGCGAATTTCCGCCGGTGTTTCAAAGCTTGGGCCGGAAAACCACATATAGACGCCGGAAAACAGCGGCACGGTCGCACGGATCGCCGCATTGCGCATGGCAAGCGTCAGATCCGCATCGTAAGCGCTGGTCATGCCAACGAAACGCCTGTCGCTCTCCTCGCCGATCAGCGGGTTCATGCCGGAATAGTTGATGTGGTCGGTAATCTGCATCACCGATCCGGGCGGCATGTCCTGGCGAACCGAGCCTGCCGAATTGGTGAGGATCAGCGACTGTACGCCGATACCCGCAAGCGCCTCGATCGCAGGGCGCATTGCCGAGGCATCGCCCTTTTCGTAGTAATGCACACGGCCGGACAGCATGATGACCGGCTGGCCGCCCAGATACCCGGCCACCACTTCGCCAGCATGGCCGGAGACGGCACTTTCCGGAAAGCCTGGAATATCCGAATAGGGAATGCGGATCGGGTCCACCACCTCATCCACCAGCACGCCGAGGCCGGAGCCGAGCACGATGGCTGTGCGGGGAACAAGCCCATTCAGCCGTTCCACCAAAACGTCGATGATCGCGTGATCCATCTTACAACTCGGTCTTGAAGCTGAAGGGCAGAAGTTCGTCCATGGTCATCACCTTCTGCACGCCGCTCTCGTCACAGAGATAGACCTTCGTTTCAGCGCTTGCGAACTCTGCAATCTTCTGGCGGCAGCCGCCGCAAGGCGGGCAGAGCGCCAGCTTTTCTGCGATGACCGCGATCTCCTTGATCTGCTTGGCGCCGCCCATCACCATGGCGCTGATGGCGGAAGGCTCCGCGCACCAGCCCTGCGGGAAGGACAGGTTTTCGATATTGGCGCCCTTGTAGACTTTGCCGTCTTCGGCACGGATCGCAGCGCCCACCGGGAACTTCGAGTAGGGCGCATGTGCAAAGCCCATGGCCTCACGGGCGGCTTCGAAGAGCGCGTGGGTCGTCGGTTCGTTCAGCATCGATCAACGCTCCTTGGAGTAGGCAACACCACCGGCCTTCGGCGGCTTGGCGACGCCGATGAAACCGGCGAGCAGAATGCAGGTGAGGATATAGGGCAGCGCCTGGAAGATCTGCACCGGCACTTCGCCGATGCCGGGGATCGCCTTGCCCTGCATGAAGTTCGCCATCGCATCGAGGAAGCCGAAGAGAAGGCAGGCAAACATGACCGGGACCGGCTTCCACTTGGCGAAGATCAGAGCGGCAAGTGCAATATAGCCCTTGCCGGCAGACATGTTGGCAATGAAGGCCGCCGATTGCGCAACGGCAAGATAGGTACCGGCGAAGCCGCACAGGAAACCGGCAACGATGACGGCGCGGAAGCGCATCCATGCGACCGAAATGCCAGCCGTATCCACGGCACCCGGGTTCTCACCGACAGCGCGCAGGCGAAGGCCGAAGCGCGTGCGGTAAAGCACCCACCAGGAAATCGGCACGGCCAGAAAGGCAAGATAGGTCAGAATGTTGTTGCCGGAAATGACATTGGCGTAGAGAGGGCCGATGAAGGGCACGTCACGCATCATGTCTACACCCGGCAGAATGATCGGCGTGAAACGGCCCTCGCCGGTGATCTGCGGCGTGCGTCCGCCCTGGCCGAACCAGGCTTGACCCAGAACGACCGTGAGGCCGGCGGCGACGAAGTTCAGCGCCACGCCGGAGACGATCTGGTTGCCGCGATTGGTGATGACGGCAAAGCCATGCACCAGCGAGAAGAAGATCGAGATACCGATACCGGCAGCAAGGCCAGCCCAGGGGTCTTTGGTCAGATAGGCAACGCAGGCGGATGCGAAGGCGGCGGCCAGCATCTTGCCTTCCAGGCCGATATCGAACACGCCGGCGCGTTCGGAGAATAGCCCCGCAAGGGCGGTAAACAGAAGCGGAATGGTCAGGCGGACGGTCGAACCGAGAATGCTGACCAGCATGTCGAAGCTTTCCATGGCCTTACCTCTTCACGAAATTCTGGTAGATGCGCACAAGCGCGGGGCGATACATAAATTCAAGGGCACCGGCAAACAGGATCACCAGACCCTGGATGACGACGATCATCTCACGGGTGATGTTGGGCATCTCAAATGAGAGATCCGCGCCGCCTTGATAGAGGATACCGAAGAGCAGCGCCGCAAAGACGATGCCGAGTGGATGGCTTCTGCCCATCAGCGAGACGGCAATCCCGACGAAGCCTGCACCTGCGACGAACTCCACCTGAAGACGGGCTGACGCGCCCATGACCGGGTTCAATGCCATCATGCCGGCCAAACCGCCGGAGATCAGCATGGTGATGATGACCGTGCGCGAGTAGGGCATACCGGCATAGATAGCCGCTTGCGGGCTGAAACCGAGAGCGCGCATTTCATAGCCAAGCTTGGTGCGCCAGATCAGCACCCACACCAGAAACGCCATGACGAGCGCGATGATGAAGGACACATTGAAGGGCGCGGGGCCAAGCTTGAGGCCGAACAATGCCATCAACCAGTCGAGCTTCGGCAACTGTCCGCCGGGCAGGAATGTGCGGGTTTCCGGTGCCATCTTGCCCGGAACGATCAGCACGTTGACGAGCAGATAGACCATCAATGCCGCGGCAATGAAGTTGAACATGATCGTGGTGATGACGATGTGGCTGCCACGCTTGGCCTGCAGCCAGCCGGGAATGAACGCCCAGGCCGCGCCGAAGACAGCGGCACCGATCACCGCAAAAGGCATCGTCACATACCAGGGAACGTAACGGTCGAGCGTGAGCGCCACGAGTGCCGCACCCAGACCACCAATATAGGCCTGACCTTCCGAGCCGATATTGAAAAGCCCGGCATGGAAGGCGACGGCGACGGAAAGCCCGGTGAAGATGAAGCTCGTCGTATAGAACAGGGTAAACCCAATGGCGTCACCACGACCGAGCGCGCCCTCGATCAAGAGACGAAGGGCTGCGAAGGGATCTTCGCCGATCGACCAGACGACGAGGCCTGAGATGAAGAAGGCCGTCAGGATGTTCAGAAACGGCAGAAGGCCGTATGTGATCCAACCGGGCAGGGGAACGGAAGCTGTACTCATGTGTGTGGCCTTATGCGGCAATGCCGGCCATCATCAGGCCCAGCGTCTGTTCTTCGGCTTCCGCCGTCTTTTCTCCAACGACCCGGCCGGCGAACATAACCAGAATGCGGTCCGAGAGCGAGCGGATTTCATCCAGTTCAACGGAGACGAGAAGGATGGCCTTGCCCGCATCGCGCATGTCGATGATGCGGCGGTGAATGAACTCGATCGCCCCGATATCGACGCCGCGCGTTGGCTGGCCAATGATCAGCATGCTCGGGTCGCGCTCGATTTCGCGCGCAACGACGATCTTCTGCTGGTTGCCACCGGAGAAATTGGCAGTTTTTAGTCGGGCATTTGGCGGGCGGATATCGTATTTCTCGATCTTTTCCACCGCATCCTTGCGAATGGCTTCGGGATCGAGAAACGGACCTTTTCCATAGCGTTCGTCACGATGATAGCCGAGGATCGAATTCTCATATTCCTCGAACTTCAAGATCAGGCCCATATGGTGGCGGTCTTCCGGGATATGGGCCAGACCCAGTTGGCGCAAGATGGCCGGATCGACCTTGTCCACCTGCTTGCCACCGATCAGGATTTCACCCGAATGCGGCTTGCGAATTCCGGCAATGGCTTCCAGGAGTTCGGACTGACCGTTTCCGGCAACGCCCGCAATGCCGACGATTTCGCCGGCGCGCACGTCGAAGGAAACATTGTCCACCATGGTCACGCCACGGCTGTCCTTCACCGTCAGGTTACGAACCGAAAAAAGAACCTCGCCAGGCTTGGCCTCACCCTTTTCGACGCGCAGCAGAACACGGCGACCGACCATCAACTCGGCCAGTTCTTCCACCGTCGTCTCCGACGTCTTGCGCGTCGCCACCATCTCTCCGCGGCGCATGACGGAGACCTCGTCGGTAATCGCCATGATTTCGCGCAGCTTGTGGGTGATGAGGATGACCGTCTTGCCCTGGTCGCGCAACACGCTCAGAATCTTGAACAGGTGATCGGCTTCGGCAGGCGTCAAGACGCCGGTGGGTTCGTCGAGGATCAGGATTTCCGCGCCGCGATACATGGCTTTCAGGATTTCCACGCGCTGCTGCAGTCCGACCGGCAGATCCTCGATGATCGCATCCGGATTGACCTCGAGGCCATACTCATCCTCAAGGCGCTTCAATTCCTTGCGGGTGGCAGCCGTGCCCTTGGACAGAAGAGCGCCGCCCTCCGCACCGAGCATGACATTTTCCAGCACGGAAAAATTTTCGACCAGCATGAAGTGCTGGTGCACCATGCCGATACCGGCGTCGATGGCAGCCTGGCTGTCCTTGATGGTAACGGGGTTGCCGTTGACCCGGATTTCACCGGAATCGGCCTGATAGAAGCCATAAAGGATCGACATCAGGGTCGACTTGCCGGCACCGTTTTCCCCGATGATGCCGTGGATCGTCCCCTTGGCAACGGTCAGATTGATATTTTTATTGGCGTGAACGGCACCGAACGACTTGTCGATGCCCACGAGCTCGATTGCAGGGTTCATACTCAAACCAAAACCTCTCCGAAGGCTGGATATGAAAAGGGCGCAAGATGAAAAACATCATGCGCCCCCGTCAAATTTCATATCATTTCGGGCAGGAATTGTCCGACATGTAGTCGTGAACTTTGACGGCGCCGGAGATGATGTCTGCTTTCGCCTTGTCGGCAGCTGCCGCCATTTCAGGCGTGATCAGAGCCTTGTTGTTGTCATCGACAGCATAAGCCACGCCATCTTCCTTGACGCCGAGCGCGTTTACGCCAGCGGTGAACTTGTCGTCTTTGACGTCCTTGAACGCGTTATAGACGGCGAGATCGACGCGCTTGACCATCGATGTCAGAACCGAGCCCGGATGCAGGTGGTTCTGGTTGGAATCGACGCCGATCGAGTACTTCTTGTTGTCGGCTGCCGTCTGCAGAACGCCGAGACCCGTCGCACCGGCTGCCGCGTAGATCACGTCCGCGCCCTGGTCGATCTGGTTCTTGGTGAGTTCACCGCCACGCACCGGGTCGTTCCAGGCCGCACCCGTCGTGCCGGTCATGTTCTGGAAGACTTCGATCTTGTTATTGGCAGCCTTGGCGCCCTGGGCGTAGCCGCAGGCGAATTTGCGGATCAACGGAATGTCCATGCCGCCGATGAAGCCGACCTTGCCGGTCTTGGACGCCATGCCGGCGAGCAGACCCACGAGGTAGGAGCCTTCTTCTTCCTTGTAGACGACCGAGCGCACATTCGGCAGGTCGACGACGGAGTCGACGATCACGAACTTGGTGTCGGGAAATTCTTTAGCCACTTTCTCCATCGCGGAGGTCCAGGCAAAGGACACTGCAACCACCGGATTGAAGCCGCGGCTTGCGAAGTTGCGGATCGCCTGTTCACCCTGCGTGTCGCTGGTCGGCTCGAAATCGCGGAACTCGATGCCGGTTTCAGACTTGAACTTCTCAGCACCCGTTGCAGCAGCTTCGTTGAACGACTTGTCGAACTTGCCGCCCGTTCCGTAGACCAGTGCAGGCTTGATATCCGCGGCCAAGGCGGAAGCCGACATCGCAGCAAGCGCGAAAAGCGTCAGAAGGGATTTTTTCATTTTGCAGCCCTGTTGTTGCAGTTTAATTTTATTAAAAAGGGTCCTCCCGCAAGCCCTTATGCTGGGCATGTTCTGCGGAAAAGCCAGCCTTGTGGGCTGAGCGTGAGGAGCATCCTTGCACGGCTGCGAGAAAAATTCACCCGTTTTTTTTGCCCGGTGGAAAACCTCTTTTCTGGTGGTTTTTTAAACTCTTCCACCGGGCAGTTGCCATACAACTAGGCGATGTTGCAGGTCACGCCGGTTCCCCTCAACCCGCAATAGCCGCCCGGGTTCTTGGCAAGATATTGCTGATGGTAGTCCTCGGCATAATAGAAGATATCGAGCGGCTCGATCTCGGTGGTGATCTTCGGACGGTGACCCGCCGTTTCCAGCGCTTGCTGGAAGGCATCGCGGGCGGCCTTGGCTTCGGCGAGTTGCGCATCATTGGTCGTATAGATCACCGAGCGATAGGTCGTGCCGACATCATTCCCCTGACGCATGCCCTGGGTCGGATCATGTTCTTCAAAGAAGATCTTCAGGAGTTGCGCCAGCGTCACCTGTGACGGGTCATAGACCACCTTGACCACCTCGGCATGGCCGGTCAGCCCTGTCGTGGTTTCCTGGTAGTGCGGGTTACGGGTCATTCCACCGGAGTAGCCAACCGCAGTGACGTAGACGCCCGGCGTCTTCCAGAACAACCGTTCGGCACCCCAGAAGCAGCCCATTCCGAGATAGATCGTTTCAAACCCGTCGGGGTAGGGGCCTTTCAGGCTTCTTCCATTGACGAAATGGTGTTCCGGCACAACCACCGCCTCATCCCGGCCGGGGATTGCGGTCTCTGCGGTCGGCATCACTGTCTTTTTTGAAAGGGTATCGAATCCAAACATTGCAGTCTCCCTGCGGCGATCGGCGCCGCGTTCCGCTCTCATGCAGTGTGGGATGCTGGTATCGTCAGGCCGCAAAACGACCGAGCGGTCTTGGCTTTCGGTAGCCTGCCATCCAGAAAAGCAGCGAAAGCCCAAGAAGAACCGCGAAGGCAGGAACGGCATTCAAGCCGTTTTCGATCCAGCGCCACGCTTCCGGGTGAATATAGTGTGCCGTCACGCTTTCTGCCATGGCAAGCGAGGAAGGAAAAACTTCCGCCCAGCCTTCGCGAAAGCTCAAGAGATCGACGGAGGATGTGGAAACCGAGCGGATGGAATCGAAGACGCCAACGCCAATTGCGCACAGAAGAAGCAGAAAGCTAAGAAACCGGAACAAGGCTTTCATGGCAGGACTCCCCGGCGGCTTACTCAACAGGACAGTCGCCCAAGGCGACCTTCTCCTGGTTCTGGATAAAGTCCGAAGCAGCGCTTTGCAATCTCCTCATGAACAGCCTTTTCACAGACATTTAAAAAAACTGTCAGAATCGGGTTGATCGCCGCGAATTCATCGGTATATATCGCGCCGTTCCAGTGATTTGCATTTCCCAAACATGCAGATTGTAAAGAAGGACAGGTGGCCGAGTGGTTTAAGGCGCACGCCTGGAACGCGTGTGTGCGTGAAAGCGTACCGTGGGTTCGAATCCCACCCTGTCCGCCATTTCGCGCTTATAAATTCTCACAATATTTTTGGATTTCGAAAGATCTCGCGCATTGCGTGGCTCTTCTTGTCGTTGCTTTGCGCTCCGCGCACCCCTTCCAAAATTAAAACTTGTCCATGTTACCAAAACTTAAGGTGATTTTGGCGTGATAAGGATGTTTCCTGAGACTGGAAGGTCTCAACGATACGGTGGGCGTATCGCGGCTTTCTCCATCAAGTCGGACCCCCCGCATGAAAAAAATCTGGATACTCTTCAGCATACTGGTTGTCGTCGCTGTTGCGGCTTGGCCGTTTCGTGACGAGATCCCCTATATCAAATCGTTGCCTTTCGTCGCTTCGCAAGGGGCCGTGACGCACACGGCTTCTGCTGATGGAAAGGCCGGGGGAGACAAGGCCGCCGCCCAGGATGGCGGCGGTCACGACCGGGCGAAGGGCCAGGGCGGCGGGCGGCGCAATGGTGGTCCGCCTGCAGTTTCGACAGTCACCGTCGAAGAAGCGGCCTTGCCTATGGATGTGGAAGCGACCGGCTGGGCTGTTGCTGCGGATGCCACCAACATCGCCCCGCGTGAAGCGGGTACGGTCGCGTCTGTGGCTGCCACGAGTGGCCAGGAGGTCAAGGCGGGCGATCTCATCATCAAGATGGATGATCGCTTTGCGAGCGCTGCCGTTGCCAAGGACAAGGCCAACATTGCGTCCGATCAGGCCAGTCTGGCACAGGCACAGGCGGCATTCGATCGCGCGACCGCTCTTGCCAAACAGAGTGCGGAGTCCCAACAGGTGCTGGATCAGGCCCGCGCAGCCCGCGACATGGCCGCCGCCAAGATCGATGCCGACAAGGCAACATTGCAGTCCGATGAGGCAACCCTTCAGGACACCGAAATCCGCGCGCCCTATAATGGTCGCCTCGGCATCATCACCATTAGCCCTGGCGCCTATCTCAGTGCCGGTGTGACGATTGTCAGTATCACCCGCTACGATCCGATTTACATGCAGTTTCGGCTGCCCCAGCGCTATCTGGAGCAGCTGCGTGAAGGGTTGAAAAACGGCGCGACGGTCGATATCGACCCGGTGGCAACCGGCGGAACGCCGATCCAGGGAAAGCTTGCCTATTTCGACAACACGGTCGACCAGGCATCGGGTACGGTGCTGGTCAAGGCCGCGTTCAAGAACGACAAGGGCCTCGTGTGGCCCGGTCAGTCCGCCGATGTCGTCGTTCACTTCCAGTCGGATCAGAAGCAGATCGTTGTGCCGACAGTGGCGCTGAGGGCAGGACCGAACGGGCAGTTCGTCTATACCGTGGATGACAGCCACCATGTTCACATGACGCCTGTCGATGTCATCCGCTCGAACGGCAATATGACGGCGATCGCCAGCGGCCTCTCTGCCGGACAGCGCATCATCGTCGAAGGACAATCTGAACTGACGGATGGTCAGACGGTCGTCGATACGCCGGAAGCTGCCGCCGGTCAGCCAAACAAAGTTGCACAGAACGCGCCCGCCACGGAGATTGCCCAGTGATCGCACGTTTTTGCATCAATCGCCCCGTCGCGACCATCCTTCTTGCGATCGGGCTGACGCTCGCTGGCTTTGCCGGCTACAGGCTCCTGCCTGTGGCAGCACTTCCAAGAGTCGATTCTCCAACGATCAGTGTCACGGCTACGCTCTCCGGCGCCTCGCCGGAAACCATGGCGACCTCGGTGACGACACCGCTCGTCAAGCAGTTTGAGACCATTCCCGGCATCAGTGAAATCAGCGCCACCAACACGCTCGGCAACACCTCCATTGCCATCCAGTTCGATCTGAACCGCGATATCGATGCGGCTGCAGCGGATGTGCAAGCGGCCATTTCGCGCGCGCAACGACAGTTGCCGAGCAACATGACCACCGCCCCGAGCTATCGTAAAAGCAACCCGGCGGACGCGCCGGTCCTGTTGCTGGCTGTCAACAGCAAGGAAATGCCGGCAAGCAAGGTGGACGATATTGCTGAGAACATCATCTCGCCGCTGCTCTCTACCATTTCCGGCGTGGCGCAGGTCAACATCTTCGGTCCCAAAACCTATGCGGTGCGGGTGGGTCTTCAGCCCTCCAAACTTCAGGCCCGAAATCTTGGCGTCGATACGGTCACGACAGCCATTGCTCAGGCGAACAACCAAGTTCCGGTCGGCGCGCTTGAAAACAAGAGCCAGCGCCTGACGATCGATGCCGACACGCAAAGAACCAATGCAGACGAGTTCAAGACGCTGGTCGTCGCCACCGCAAACGGTGCGCCGATCCATCTGGGTGATGTCGCCAATGTGCAGGATGGCGTGGACAATCCGGATGCCGGCAGCTGGTTCGACGGCGAACCCGCCATCATTCTCGCAGTCCAGCGCCAGTCGGATGCCAATACGGTCGATGTGGTGAAAGCCATTCAGGACAAGTTGCCGGCGCTTCGCGAACAATTGCCACCCTCGATCAACATCCATGTCATGAACGACACGTCCGTTGCGATCAAGGACGCCGTTTCGGATGTTCAGTTCACGCTGTTCCTGACCATCGCGCTCGTTGTTCTGGTCATCTATCTCTTCACCGGACACCTGACCGCGACCGTCATTCCTGGTCTTGCCGTTCCCCTGTCTTTGATCGCCGCCTTCGGCGCGATGTATGTCCTGGGATACAGCATCGACAACATCTCGCTTTTGGGGCTGACGCTCTCAGTCGGTCTCGTGGTGGATGATGCCATCGTCATGCTGGAGAATATTCTGCGCCTGCATGAAGAGGGGCTGCCCATGCGTGAGGCCGCACTCAAAGGTGCGGCGGAAGTCAGTTCCACGATTCTGTCCATGTCGATATCGCTCGTTGCCGTCTTCATCCCTATTCTTCTGATGGGTGGTGTGGTTGGCCGTCTGTTCAACGAATTCGGCATGGTGGTGACGCTCGCCATCCTGGCATCGGCGCTCGTGTCCCTGACGGTGACGCCGATGCTCGCTTCGCGCCTGTCGTCTCATTCCTCCAGACCGCCGGCGATCATTCGCTGGTTCGATGCCGGTTTTGACCGGACGCTCGGCGTTTACGACCGCGCCGTCGGATGGTGCCTGCGCCATCGCGGCTTTGTTCTTTTGTGCTTCCTGGGCTCGGTCGCAGCATCCGGCCTGCTGTTCTGGACCCTGCCATCCAGCTTCTTCCCGCAGGAAGACATTGGTCAGCTGTCGGTCTCGACCCGTGCGCGTGAGGACATTTCCTATACGGACATGAGTGACCTGCAAAACCAGGTGGCGGCAGCGATACGCACCAACCCCGCCGTCCTGCATGTCACCTCCATCGTCGGCGGCGGTTCGCGCAGCCCGCTGAACAACGGCTCCATGTTCGTGCAGTTGAAGCCGAAAGCGGATCGAGAACCGCTCCAGCAGACACTGGCTGAGCTGACCAAGGCAACCGCGAAGATTCCCGGTATCAGAACCTACATCACGCCGCAGCAGAGCCTCCGCTTTGGTGGACGCAGTTCGGCTTCGCAATATCAGCTCGTCGTGCAGGGCTTGAGCGCCGATGCCACAAGCCTTTGGTCGGGCAAGCTGATGGACGAGATGCGCAAGGACCCAACATTCACGTCCGTCGCATCTGACGCGCAGAATGGCGCGATTGCCGCAACCATCGTGATTAATTCCGAGAAGGCGGCAGCCTACGGCATTACCAATGATCAGCTGCGCAAGACGTTGGAAATGTCTTTTGGCGGCTATGACGCCGCCCAGATCCAATCGACGGGCAACAGCTATAATGTGATCGTCGAGTTCGATCGCTCCAAGCCCTGGACCGCAGACTCCCTGCGCGACATCAATATTCTTTCCACCAAGACCAACACGCTGGTGCCGCTGTCGAACTTTGCCTCGGTGGAGAGCAAGCCGGCGCCGGTCGCCATCAACCAGACGGGACAGCTGGTCTCGACCACCATCTCCTTCAATCTGCCGGATGGTGTCTCGCTCAGCCAGGCCATGCAGCGCATCGATCAGGTCAAGGCGCAGATCGGCCTTCCCAACGATGTCTTCACCACCTATGGCGGCACGGCAGCGATCTTCCAGCAGTCACAGGGCAATACCGGTCTGCTGATATTGGCCGCGGTGCTGACCATCTACGTGGTGCTGGGTGTTCTCTATGAAAGCTTCATCCATCCGCTCACCATTCTGTCAGGCCTGCCGGCGGCCGCCTTCGGTGCACTTTTAGCGCTTAAAATCATGGGCATGGACTTTTCCATCATCGCCCTGATCGGCCTTCTGATGCTGATCGGCATCGTCAAGAAGAATGCGATCATGATGATCGACGTGGCGGTCGACAATATGCGCAGCAAGGGAGAGGCGGCAGCCGTCGCCATCCACGAGGCCTGCGTGCGCCGTTTCCGCCCGATCATGATGACGACCTTCTGCGCGCTTCTCGGCGCGTTGCCGATCGCGCTTGGCTCCGGTGCCAGTTCCGAACTTCGCCAGCCTTTGGGTGTCGCGGTGGTCGGTGGTCTGCTGGTGTCGCAGGTCCTTACTCTCTTCATCACGCCGGTGATTTTCGTCGAGATGGAGCGTGCGGGCCAAGCTCTTGGCAGGCTGTTCTCACGCCGCCACACGGTGGAACATGAGGCCTATAGCGAGACGGCCAGGAAGCCCAACAAGGCGGCCGCATGATTGCGCCGCTTTCGGAAGGCACAAAAAAGCCCGGTCGCCCGGGCTTTTGAAATTTTACAGCATCGGCCCGAAAATCGGAATCGATTTTCGGAAAGCACGATGCGTAGATCAAAGAAGATAGAGCGTCCTTTGTGCGTCCAATAGGACGCACGGCGCTCTAGTCTGATCAGTTCGTCGGCATCGGTGCCGCAGGTGCATTCGGATCCGGCAGCGGGGCCGGATTGTCGGAAAGCGTGCGCAAATAGGCGATCAGATCGGCGCGCTCTGTTTCCTTCTTGATGCCTGCAAAGCCCATGGCCGTGCCAGGAACGTGCTTTTTCGGTGCTTCGATGAAGTAGCTCAAGTGATCGTAGTCCCACTTCTCGGAGCTACCCTTGGAGAAATCCTTCATGCCAGCGGAATAGCTGAAGCCTGCGTGGCTGGCGATCGGGCGGTTGACCACGTCGAAGAGGTTAGGGCCGACTTTATTGGGGCCGCCCTTGTCCCCGGTGTGACAGCTCGTGCATTTCTTGAACACGGTTTCGCCCTTGGCGGCATCGGCAGTTGCAAGAAGCTTGGCAATCGGTGTTGCAGGCGCCTCGGCTTCGCCTCCGGCGGCCTCGCCTGCACCGGATGTCTCTGCAACGATCGTATAGCCTTCCTTTTCCGGGGCAGCGGAATGGAAAATTGCGTCCGAGGCTATCGATACCGTCATAAGGACGAAGATCGTGCCAAGAAACGCACCGACCGCCATATTAACCCGTGAATTCATTGATTTGCGCTCCCTCACAACCGTTTGCATGAAACGGGCATCTTGAAATTGCGTGAAAGCTATGGCTTTTGCACAGCCTGCGCAACTTGAATATGCTCTCCGCCCCCGTGACGTATTGCCACTTTTCCGGCGGAATTTGAAGGGTGTCGGATGAATAATCGAAATTTCGAAAAAGCTATCGTGCTTATTCCCGCACGAATGGCCTCGACCCGCCTTCCGGGCAAGCCTTTGGCCGACATTAATGGCAAGCCGATGATCGTTCAGGTTGCCTTGCGCGCCCGCGAAGCAGGCGCCGAACGCATCGTTGTCGCGGTGGATGACGAGCGCGTTTTCGACGCGGTCAAGTCGGCCGGTTTCGATGTCATCATGACCCGGAACGATCACCAATCCGGCTCCGACCGCATCTACGAAGCCTTGCAAAAGGCCGATCCGGAGGGCCGCGCCGAATTCGTTATCAATGTTCAAGGCGATCTTCCGACCATCGAGCCGGAAACGATTCGCGCCTCGCTGCTGCCGATGGAAAATCCTGAGGTCGATATCGCCACCCTGACCGTGCCGATCACCGACGAGGACGAAAAAACCAATCCGAGCATCGTCAAGATCGTCGGCAGCCCGCTTTCGCAAACCCGTCTTCGTGCGCTCTATTTTACGCGCGCGACGGCGCCATATGGCAACGGACCGCTCTACCATCACATCGGGCTCTACACCTATCGCCGCGCCGCGCTGGAGAAATTCGTGTCGCTGAAGCCATCCGTGCTTGAGCTGCGCGAGAGCCTCGAACAGCTACGCGCACTGGAAGCAGGCATGCGGATCGATGCGGAGATCGTGCGCTCCATTCCGCTTGGCGTCGATACCCAGCCGCAGCTTGAGACCGCCCGCAAGATCCTTGCCAACAGACAGAATTGAAGATCGCACCATGACCAGCAGCAATCGCATTGCCTTCCAGGGCGAATATGGCGCAAATTCAGACATGGCCTCTCGCGATGTCTTTCCAAATATGGACCCGCTGCCGTGCCCGACCTTCGAAGATGCGTTCAACGCGCTGGAAAATGGCGACGCCGATCTGGCGATGATCCCGATCGAAAACACGCTGGCCGGACGCGTGGCCGATATTCATCACCTGCTTCCGGAATCGCGCCTGCACATCATCGGCGAATATTTCATGCCGATCCGCTTCCAGCTGATGGTGCTGCCCGGTGTGCAGAAGGATGAGATCAAGACGGTCCACAGCCATATCCACGCCCTCGGCCAGTGCCGCAAGATCATCCGCTCCAACGGCTGGAAGGCGGTTGTGGCAGGCGATACCGCCGGCGCTGCAAAGCTGGTGTCGGAAAAGGGCGATCGCAGCATGGCAGCCCTTGCACCCCGCTTGGCCTCGTATCTTTACGGACTGGATATTCTTGCTGAGAATGTCGAGGACTCTGAAAACAACGTCACCCGATTCGTGGTCTTGTCGCGCGATGAGCAATGGGTGAAGCGCATGACGCCGCAGGATGTGATCGTCACCACCTTCGTCTTCAATGTCCGCAATATTCCGGCGGCGCTCTACAAGGCCATGGGCGGCTTTGCCACCAACGGCATCAACATGACGAAGCTCGAAAGCTACCAGATCGGCGGCAAGTTCGTTGCGACGCAGTTTTACGCCGATATCGAAGGCCATCCTGAGGATGAGCCGGTCCGGCATGCGCTGGAAGAGCTGAAATTCTTCTCCGAGAAGGTCCGCATTCTCGGTGTCTATAAGGGCCACGCCATGCGCGGCAATTTCAACACCGTCTAACAGTCAATCCAAGAATGCCGTTGGCGCCTGCAAATGTCAGACCAGCGGCGATTCTTGAACAGACTGCAATCCTCTTATGGTCGGGCGGGGAGGGCTTAAGCCGCGCCGTCCCACTCGATCCAGTCGCGCATCAGGCGATGGGCTATGGCACCTTTCGGTGGCGGCAACTGGCCATTGGCGCCCGTCATCTGCAGGAGTTCCGCGACCTCCTCACGGGTAAACCAGCGGCAATCCTCCAGCTCCGCATCGTCGCGGCTGATGTCGAAGGACAGCGCTTCGGCAAAGCAGCCGATCATTAGCGTGTGGGGCATCGGCCATGGCTGTGAGGCATGGTAGCGAACACGCCCAACCTCAATGGCGGATTCTTCCCGCGTCTCGCGACGCACGGCGTTTTCGATCGTCTCGCCAGGCTCGACGAAGCCCGCGAGGCAGGAATACATGCCCGGCGGAAAATGTGCGCCGCGACCGAGCAGGCAAAGGTCCCGCTCCAGATCGACCGTCAGCATGATGACGACGGGATCGGTGCGTGGAAAGATCGTGTGGCCGCAGCCGGAACAGATGCGCTTATAGCCACCGATCCGAAGCTCCATCTGGTCGCCGCAGCGACCGCAGAATTTGTTGTCGGCGTTCCAGTTCACAAGGCTGACCGCCTGCGCCACTTCGCCCAGCAGTTCCTCGCCGATCAACTGGTCGCGATAGAGCGTGCGCGCATCCGCTGCCTTATAGTGGCCGGCAAGCGCCTCTTCGGCAATCTTGACCGGAACGGCGACCCGCGGTTCGCCATTTTCTCTGTAGCCCAGCAAAATCGCCTGATCGAAATCGGGATCGAGCTCCGCCAGCTCATAGGCGGCAAACAGGGGATCGAGAACCTGATCGTCATGCTTGAGGATCAGCTTGTTGCCGGCAAAGGCCAGAAGATGGGTGCCTTCCACCTTCAAGGCATCGGCCACACAGGTCTCGTTGCGATTTTCGGCAAGGCGGTCAAGATCGTTTTGCGCAAAGGCCGTCAGAGCGGAAGGTTCGGGGTGTGGCGAGGTGGTATCGAAAATGCAATTTGAAGTCATCAGAGTGCGCCAGCCAGTTTCTTTATGAAATCCTGTTTGTCGTGTTCGGCGTAAGGGACTGGGGTCCCCTGTCCCCAGATCGGCCCAGGCCAACACGGATCGCCTTCGTTGCGGGCAATGATATGCACATGGAGTTGGCGGACGATGTTGCCAAGCGCACCGACATTGATTTTGACAGCGCCCGTCAGATCCTTCAGTGCCGAAGCGACAAGGTTGGTCTCAAAGGTCAGTACGGCCTGATCGAGCGGGGTCAGGTCGAACAATTCGCTGACATCGTTGCGTTGAGGGACCAGCACCACCCAGGGCCAGCGGCAATCGTTCTGCAGCCGCAACTGGCAAAGGCCAAGCGTGGTAATCAGGACGCTGTCGCGCGCCAGTCTTTCGTCCAGGTGGAATGGGCCCAAGGCATCCTCCCTAAAATGGTCCGCGGTCTTGCGCCGCAGTTCGCGCTTAATAACGAACTGTTTTCACAGAGATAGCAGTTTTTTCAAGGCCTGACTTGCATTTGCTTCTATTATTGCCGATATGTGGCGCCGGGAGGTTGGTGGTGGACGAGCCACTCGCCAACCGGGTCAGGTCCGGAAGGAAGCAGCCCTAACGAGCCAGGCACGGGTCGCCGTGCCAGCCTCCCACCCTTCTTTTTAAGACACGCTCTGCTTCGCCGGGCCAGTTGAGCCTGAAGCGGGCCCCACTTCGAAAACTGGCGAGGCGATGAGCGACACCGGAACCAATATGCCCCAGACAAAAGAGCAGGGTACAGGTTACCGGGTTTTGGCGCGCAAATACCGCCCCAAGGATTTCTCCGATCTGATGGTCGGGCAGGAGCCGATGGTTCGCACGCTGACCAATGCGTTCGAAACCGGCCGTATCGCCCAGGCCTATATGCTGACCGGTGTGCGCGGTGTCGGCAAGACCACCACCGCCCGCATTCTGGCGCGGGCTTTGAACTACAAGACGCCCGAAATCGACAAGCCCACCATCGATCTGCGCATCCCCGGCGAGCATTGCCAGGCGATCATGGAAGGTCGCCATGTCGACGTGATCGAGATGGACGCCGCCTCGCATACGGGTATCGACGATATTCGCGAGATCATCGAGCAGGTGCGTTATCGCCCGGTCTCTGCGCGCTACAAAGTCTATATCATCGACGAAGTGCACATGCTCTCGACGCAGGCGTTCAACGGCCTGTTGAAGACGCTCGAAGAGCCGCCGGAGCATGTGAAGTTCATCTTCGCCACCACCGAAATCCGCAAGGTTCCGATCACTGTTCTGTCGCGTTGCCAGCGTTTCGATCTTCGCCGCATCAGCGCCGCCGACCTTGTGGGACTGTTCACGGCGATCGCATCCAAGGAAGGTTTCGAGGCCGAACCGCAGGCGCTGTCGATGATTGCGCGTGCAGCCGAAGGTTCGGCGCGTGACGGTCTTTCGCTGCTCGATCAGGCGATCGCCCATGGCAGCGGCCGCGTGGAGGCCGATGCGGTGCGTGGCATGCTCGGTCTTGCCGATCGCGCCCGCATCGTCGATCTCTTCCAGCACATCATCAAGGGCGATGTGGCATCCGCGCTCTCCGAATTCAACGCGCAGTATGAAGCGGGCGCAAGCCCCGTGGTCGTCCTGAACGATCTGGCCGATTTCACCCATCTCGTGACGCGCATGAAATATGTGCCGGATGCGGGGGAAGACCCGTCGCTATCGGAGGTCGAGCGGGTTCGCGGTGCCGAATTTGCCGAAAGTGTCGCCGTCTCCACGCTGTCGCGCATCTGGCAGATGTTGCTGAAGGGGATTCCGGAGGCGGAGAATGCCTCGCGCCCTGCCGGTGCTGCCGAAATGGTATTGATCCGCCTATCGCATGCCGCCAATCTGCCGGCGCCGGAAGACGCGGCCCGCCGTTTGGAAGAGCTTTCACACGGTGCAGGCGCCATGCCAAACGGCGGTCCCGCCGGTGGTGGCGGTAATGGTAATGGTGGCGGCGGCGCACGCGCCTATGGCACGGCGCAGGCTGTTGCTTCGGCGCAGACATCGCCTCAGATGCAATCCGCATCCCAGCCGACAGCCATGCTGCGCGCCGTGCCCGACAGCCGCCCGCAGGACATGCAGGTTGCAGCGCCTCGTACCGAAGAGCGTCCGGAGCCCAAGGTGCCGGTCACATCGGTGCAGGACATCGCCGATCTGGCGCAGAAAAATCGCGATCCCGTCATGCGCGCCAAGGTTCGCAACTTCGTGCGGCTGGTGAAGATCGAGCCCGGCCGTCTCGACATGCGCCTTGGCGAAGGTGCACCGGGCTCGCTCCCCGGCGAACTTGGCGTCAAGCTGAAGGAATGGACGGGCATCCACTGGATCGTCAGCCTCAGCAAGGACGAGGGCGAGCCGACGCTCGTGGAAGCGGAAGGCAATGCGCGTAATGCTCGCTTGGTCGATGCGCGGCAGGATCCGGATGTTGCGGCAATCCTCGCGCAGTTTCCCGGCGCGAAGATCACCGATGTGCGCATTCGCGCCCCCGCGCAGGAAGAGATCGAAGATACCGCGCCGCCTTCCGTGGCTGAATCCAGCGAAGGCGACATTCTTCCCGGCGACGATATCGAGTTTTGAACAAAGCGGCGAAGGTGACGATGCCAACTGTGTTCGGATCATCCGCCCCAACAACAAAAGACAGGAGTTTCAGCCATGCGTGACATTATGGGCATGATGGGCAAGGTCAAGGAAATGCAGGCCAAGATGGAGAAGGTGCAGGAAGAAATTGCCGCACTCGAAGTCCATGGCACGTCCGGTGGTGGTCTCGTCACTGTGACCCTCAATGGCAAGGGCGAGATGCGCGGCTTGAAGATCGATCCGTCGCTCTTCAAGGAAGACGAGGTCGAAATCCTCGAAGACCTGATCGTGGCGGCCCACAAGGATGCCAAGGAAAAGGGCGAAGCCCAGGCACAGGAAAAGATGGCTGGGCTGACTGCAGGCCTGCCGATCCCGCCCGGCATGAAGTTCCCGTTCTAAAAACCTGCGTCGGCCTTGGGCGACGCAAGCCAATAAGACTTAGGCGATCATCTCGCGAAAGCGGCTGGCAAGGGGCGTGTCGAGAAAAGCGGCACGCTCTTCCTGCGTCAGGCGGTTGGGCCGAAAGCGCTGTAGGATGACCGGGATCGGAAGTTTCGTTCCGTCATAGGGTGTGAAGGTCACGCTCTCTCCGGCTTCCATCATGCCTGATTGGAGCACACGGCAGTAAAATCCGGGATGGCCGGCATCGCGAAAGCGCCGGGCAAATTGCGGGTCGCCAACGCGCGCTGTGAGCGTCGCGCAGGGTATGCGCGCGGCGGTGACTTCCAGCGTCACCTGTTGGAGCCCTAGCCGATCGCCGACGCAGAGCGTGGCACTATCGATGCCTTCGATCACCAGGTTCTCGCCGAAGAATCCGGGCTCCACGGCATGGCCGAGATCATTTGCCCAGAAGTCGAGATCGCCCGAACCCATGGCATAGATCGCCTGGTCAGGCCCGCCGTGATGCTTGCGGTTACAGACGGCGTCGCCAACGATCCCTTGCACATCGACCATCACAGGCCCACTTAGCGCGTGTTTGAAGATGCCGGTCTTGGATGTCTTGCCGGGGAGCGTTTGCGCATCCGCGCGACAAATCGCCTGAATTTTCATGAGATGCCTTTCGCGCTTCGCGATTCCCGTTCAACGATTAATGCAGTAGAAACGCTCCATGGCAAAACGAGTCACCGGTCCTGAAATCGAAAAACTGATCCAGCTTCTGGCAAAGGTGCCGGGACTTGGCCCCCGCTCTGCGCGCCGCGCGGCACTGCACCTCATCAAGAAGAAGGAGCAGTTGCTGGGTCCCCTTGGACATGCCATGGACGAAGCCTATCACAAGGTCAAGATCTGCTCCTGCTGCGGCAATGTCGATACGATCGATCCCTGCACGGTCTGCTCCGATGTGCAGCGCGACCAGGCGGTGATCATCGTGGTGGAAGACGTGTCCGATCTCTGGGCACTGGAGCGGGCAGGGGCGATGAACACGGCCTACCACGTGTTGGGCGGTACGCTCTCGCCGCTGGATGGCGTCGGCCCGGAAGATCTCAACATCAAGGGCCTGATCGACAGGGTCAGTGTCGGCGGCATTCGCGAGCTGATCATCGCCGTCAACGCCACCGTCGAGGGTCAGGCGACCGCACATTACATCACCGACCGTCTGACCGACCTCGGCGTCAAGATCACCCGCCTTGCCCACGGCGTGCCGGTTGGCGGCGAGCTGGACTATCTCGACGAAGGTACGTTGACCGCGGCGCTTCGCGCCCGCACGGCAATTTGAACTCACATAAAGATCAGGAGACCGAATGCGCGCTCACATCATCGGCCTTGCACTTACCGCCGCAATTTCTCTTCTTTCATCCGGCACCGCCTCGGCGCAGGCTATTCCGACGGGGGCTGCTGCCGCGAAATATGACGCGGAGTTCAATGCCTGGCTGAAGCGGGAAATCTGGCCGGAGGCGCGCAAAGCCGGCGTGTCGCAAAAAACGCTCGAGGCAGCGCTCACCGGCCTGTCGATCAACTGGAAGCTGCCGGACGTCCTGGTGCCCGGGCAGAAGCCGCCGAAGGAGCAGGCTCAGAGCCAGGCCGAGTTCTCTTCTCCCGGCGCATATTTTTCCGAGAAGCGTCTGCAGGGTCTGGCTGCAACGGGTCGCTCGCTCGCTGCCACCCACGCGGCAACACTCAAGCGCATCGAAGCCACCTATGGCGTTCCGGGCAACATTGTCGTTGCAATCTGGGGCCGCGAGTCCGGTTTCGGTCGCGCGAAGCTGCCAAATTCCGTCATCGATGTATTGGCCACCAAGGCCTATGCCTCGACCCGCAAGGAGATGTTCCGCGCCGAGCTGATCGACGCGCTGAAGATCGCCGAAAGCGGCGACGTGCCGCCCTCGCGGATGATGGGCTCATGGGCAGGAGCCCTCGGCCAGCCGCAATTCATGCCGTCGAGTTATCTGAAATACGCGGTCGATTTCGATGGTGACGGCCATCGCGATATCTGGAATTCGGTACCCGACGCGCTGGCATCCATCGCCAACTATCTATCCAAACGCGGCTGGCAAAGAGATCGCGATTGGGGCTTTGAGGTTTCCATACCAGACAATGTTTCCTGCGCTCAGGAAGGCCCAGATCTGGCAAAGCCAGTGTCGCAATGGGCGAAGATGGGAATCACTCGCGTCTCTGGAAAAGGTTTTCCGTCCGACGACTTGAGCGCCGACGGCATGATGCTGGTGCCTGCCGGTCGCCACGGGCCGGAATTCGTCGTGACGCCGAATTTCTACGTCATCAAGGAATACAACAACTCAGACCTCTACGCGCTTTTCATCGGCAATCTCGCCGACCGCATCGCCTATGGCGCAGGCCCGTTCCAGGCGGAATGGGGCAATGTCGGCTCCATGCTACGCTCCGACGTGCTCGCCATGCAAAAGGCTCTGGTCGCCAAAGGCTATGATGTCGGCAAGGCGGATGGGCTCGCGGGCTTCAAGACCCGCCGTTCATTGGGCGACTGGCAGGCCAAGAACGGATTGAAGCCCACCTGCTTCCCTGACGCGTCGTTGAAGGGTCGCCTGCGTTAGGACGAAAAGTCGTTGGCGGACCTATCGTGTCGCCACATATACAGCGCGTCCGGCAGCTTTTCCTCGCAGCCCGAGCCATCCGTTTCGCTCACTTTGACGAAGCCATTCCGTTCATAGAAACGAATGGCGCGCTCGTTTTGCTGAAACACCCAGAGACTGAGTTCCGCTTGTCCTTCTTTTGCTTTGTTGAGCAGTTTGGTCCCTGCTCCATGACCGACATATCTGGGCAGGCAATAGAGGTGATCCAGCCACCGCTCTCGAAACGCGCAGAAGCCAACCAGGGTGTTGTGCTGCTCGGCGCACCACACCTCGCTCTGTCTGAGAACGACGTTGTTGAAATATGCGACGTCTTCCTCAATGCTGTGGAGGTCCGGAAGATAGGGTAGAAAGTGTTGACGTGATGCTCGTGACACTTTCGCGATTTGCCCGCACTCCCAGCGATCGGCCCTTCTCAGGATGATTTCAGGATTATCCACCGACAACTCCGAGATTTTCGTAAGCAGGCGAGTCTCAATGCGGATCGATATGGGCCTTGTGGAAAATGTCGTCCTGCGGCGGGATGGCCTGCCGTTCGATCATCCGGTGGACGCGCGGGCGGGTCTTGCCCTTGTGCAGCGTCAGGATGCGATCCCAGCTTTCCGCATCGGCCTGGGTTCGCCGGTGGTTGTGGCGAACATATTCCACCCATGTCGGCACGTGATAGATTTCCGTCCAGACATCCGGGTTTTCCAGATCCCGCATCAGGCTCCAGTTTCGCGCCCCATCCCGAATGCGGATGCGGCGGCGCTCGGCCATGATCGCCATGAACTCTGGTAGATCGGCATCGTCGATCTCGTAATCCACCATGATCGCGATCGGGCCGCTGCGCGGCTTCACATCCAGTCGCAACGGCGGCTCGACGAAGCGGTTCAGCGGATCGAGGTTCAGCGAGGCGAAGGCCGGCATGGTAAGCTTGAAGCCGACGACGACACCAAGCAGCATCAGCACGCAGGAACAGAGAAGCGAGAAGGTGAGCCCATGATCTTCCGCAAGCGAACCCCAGAGCCAACTGCCGACGGCGATGCCGCCAAAGGTCAGTGTCTGGTAGAGCGAGAGTGCGCGACCCACCACCCAGCGCGGGGTCGAAAGCTGCACGATCGTGTTGAAGAGCGATAGCGCCAGAACCCAGCTTGCACCCGAGATCGTCAGGAAGATGCTGGTGACGATGGCGTTGGTGCTGATCGCCGTCACGCCGGCACTCAGCGCGAAGCCGAGAAAGGCGACGCGGACGATCCATTCGCTGCTCAGCATCTCGCGCAGCCGCGCGCTGATCAGCGCGCCACCAATCGCGCCGACGCCGAAGGCACCGAGCATGATACCATAGGTCAACGGGCCGCCTTCGACGAGATCGCGCGCCACGAGCGGCATGAGTGCTAGGATGGCACTCGCCGAAAGGCCGAAGAGAAAGCCGCGCACCAGCACCTTGCCGATATTGGGCGACATCGCCACATAACGCATGCCGGCGGAAATGGCGGCCAGGAGCTGCTCGCGCGGCAGAGTGGAATTGTTCTTCGGCGGCTGCCATTTGAACAGCGCATAGATCAGCGTGAAGTAGCTGAGCGCATTGACGAGGAAGGCTGCGGCAGCACCCGCCGCCGCAACGATCACACCGCCGATGGCGGGGCCGACGCTGCGGGTGATGTTGAAGCCGACACTGTTGAGCGTCACCGCCGCGGGCAGGTCTTCCCGGGGGACCATCTCGCCGACCGATGCCTGCCAGGACGGGTTGTTCAGCGCCGTTCCGCAGCCGATCATGAAGGTGAAGAACAAGAGCAGCCAGGGTGTGAGAAGATCGGCCCAGGCGAAGACCGTCAGCATTATCGAGGCGATCAGCATCAGAAACTGTGCCGAAAGCATGATCCGGCGCCGGTCGAAGCTGTCGGCAAGCGCACCAGAGATGAGCGAGAACAGCATGATCGGTAGCGAGGTGGAGGCCTGCACCAGCGCGATCATGTTTTCCGAGGTCGAAAGCGCAGTCATCATCCATGCGGCACCCACGGCCTGGATCAGTCCGCCGAAGTTGGACGCGATGCTGGCGAACCAAATGCGCTTGTAGGTCGGATGCCGGAGTGGCGCGAGTGGCGATTGACGGTCGGGCACGAGCGATCCAATTGATTTCAACTGCTGTTCAGGCAGAAAGTACTATAAAGGTCGATGGTGGTGACACCACCCATTCAAACGCCGCAAAGGTAAAATTGTGGCGGAAAAAATCGAATATTCGGATTTGCGCCGCAAACCTTGCAATTCCGGCCCGAAGGGTTTATATCCCGGTTCAAATTCTTGATCGTCTGATGAAGAGTGGGGTCCCCAAGGCCCCGCTCTTTTTCGTTAGGCGGATTGTCAAACCGGAGCAGATGTTCCGCTTGAGGAAGACCGGAAGAGCATAATGGCAGCAGCCGAACCCAGACTGATAACCGAAACAGGCATCGACCAGCGGATCGCCGAAATCATCGAGCCGATTCTGACCGGAATGGGTTTCGTGCTTGTCAGGGTCCGGCTTTCCAGCCAGAATGGCTCGACACTGCAGGTCATGGCCGAACGTGAAGACGGCACCATGACCGTGCAGGACTGCGAAGCCGTCTCGATGGCCATTTCGCCGG
The DNA here is from genome assembly GCF_059421725.1 of Agrobacterium sp. GW821-FHT02D03. Classification (NCBI taxonomy): domain Bacteria; kingdom Pseudomonadati; phylum Pseudomonadota; class Alphaproteobacteria; order Hyphomicrobiales; family Rhizobiaceae; genus Agrobacterium; species Agrobacterium sp. GW821-FHT02D03. Next base: position 63,435 of record NZ_JBWKVN010000001.1, on the reverse strand, counting down.
TTCTCGATGTGGAAGATCCCGTCGAAAAGGCGTATCATCTGGAAGTGTCCTCGCCCGGCATCGACCGTCCGATGGTTCGCAAGTCCGATTTCGTTCGCTGGCAGGGACATCTCGTCAAGGTCGAGACCTCGATCCTGGTGGACAACCGCAAGCGCTTTCGCGGCAAGATCGCGGAAGTCGATGCGGACGGCTTCAAGCTTGAACGCGACCAGATCGGTTATGGCGAAGAGCCTGTGGTGACGATCCCGTTCAACACGCTGTCGGATGCCAAGCTGGTTTTGACCGACGACCTTATTCGCGACGCGCTGAAGGCGGACAAGCAGGCCAAGGCCGCTGCTGCCAATCAGAACGAAGAAGCAGACGAAGATTGATTTTTGAGGGGTCCTTCGGGGCCTTACCCCACGCAAACATGCGACTTACGGAGACAAAAAAATGGCAGTGAGTGCTAACCGGCTTGAGCTTCTGCAGATCGCCGATGCTGTGGCGCGCGAAAAGGTCATCGACCGCGAGATCGTGCTTGCCGCAATGGCCGATGCCATTCAGAAGGCCGCCCGTTCGCGTTACGGTTCCGAGACGAACATCCGCGCCGACATCAACTCCAAGACCGGCGAAATCCGCCTTCAGCGTCTTCTGGAAGTGGTCGAGAAGGCCGAAGACTATTCGACCCAGATCCCGCTGGAACTGGCACGTGACCGCAACCCGGATGCCAAGCTCGGCGACTTCATTGCCGATCCGCTGCCGCCCATGGATTTCGGCCGTATCGCTGCCCAGTCCGCCAAGCAGGTCATCGTCCAGAAGGTGCGTGAAGCCGAGCGTGATCGCCAGTTCGACGAGTTCAAGGATCGCATCGGCGAAATCATCAACGGTACGGTCAAGCGCGTCGAATATGGCAACGTCATCGTTGATCTCGGCCGCGGCGAAGGCATCATCCGCCGTGACGAAATGATCCCGCGCGAAAACCTGCGCTACGGCGATCGCGTCCGCGCTTATGTCTATGACGTTCGTCGCGAACAGCGTGGCCCACAGATTTTCCTGTCGCGTACCCATCCGCAGTTCATGGTCAAGCTCTTCACCATGGAAGTGCCGGAAATCTACGACGGCATCATCCAGATCAAGTCGGTTGCCCGTGACCCGGGTTCGCGCGCCAAGATCGCCGTGATTTCCAACGACAGCTCGATCGATCCGGTCGGTGCCTGCGTCGGTATGCGCGGTTCGCGCGTTCAGGCCGTTGTCGGCGAGCTTCAGGGCGAAAAGATCGACATCATTCCGTGGAGCCAGGAGCCTGCAAGCTTCATCGTCAACGCTCTGCAGCCTGCGGAAGTGGCAAAGGTCGTTCTGGATGAAGAGTCCGAGCGTATCGAAGTGGTCGTTCCCGATGAGCAGCTGTCGCTTGCGATTGGCCGCCGCGGTCAGAACGTTCGCCTCGCCTCGCAGCTGACCGGCTGGGATATCGACATCATGACGGAGCAGGAAGAGTCCGAGCGTCGTCAGAAGGAATTCAACGAGCGCACCAACCTCTTCATGGAAGCACTCGACGTCGACGAAATGGTTGGCCAGGTCCTGGCATCGGAAGGCTTCGCCCAAGTCGAAGAACTGGCCTATGTCGAGCTGGATGAAATCTCCTCGATCGACGGCTTTGACGAAGACACCGCCGTCGAAATCCAGACGCGCGCCAAGGAGTATCTCGACCGCGTCGAAGCGGAGATGGATGCCAAGCGCAAGGAACTCGGCGTTGCCGACGAGTTGCGCCAGATCGACGGCCTGACATCGCAGATGATGGTGGCTCTCGGCGAAGACGGCATCAAGACGATCGAGGATTTTGCCGGCTGTGCGGCCGATGACCTCGTCGGCTGGACCGAGCGCAAGGATGGCGAAACCAAGAAGTTCGACGGCATCTTCTCCAAGCTCGACGTATCGCGCGTCGAAGCCGAGAACATGGTTCTGCAGGCCCGCCTTCTGGCTGGCTGGATCACCGAGGAAGAACTGGCTGCTGAACAGCAGGCTGCCGAGGAGGCGGATACCGCCGTTGAGGAATGATATCGCAGGCGCATGAACCCGATGCCGGCTCCGATGAGGATCTGGCAGAAGGCAACGTCAATGGACGGATGTGCATTGTAACACGACAGAGCGGATCGCCCGATGAGCTGATCCGCTTCGTCGCAGGCCCGGACGGCAGTGTCGTGCCGGACCTGAAATGCCAATTGCCGGGGCGCGGTTGCTGGGTAACAGCCGAGCGCGCTCTGGTGGAAAAGGCGATCGCAAAGAAGCTCTTTGCGCGCGCCTTGAAAACGGACGTCAAGGCTGGGCCGGATCTCCTGGAGATGCTGGACCGGCTGATGACGCAGCAGGTAACGGGCATGATGACCATGGCGCGCAAGGCGGGCCAGTTCATCAGCGGCGCGATGAAGGTCGATGCGGCCGTCCGTTCGGGACAGGCGCTGGCCGTCTTTCACGCCACCGATGCCGCCGCCGATGGCGTCCGCAAACTGGATCAGGCTCGCAAGGCCTGGGCACTCGGTACGGGTGCAGACGAAATACCGTCCTTCAAGCTCTTCACCGGGGCCGAAATGGACGAACTAATGGGCCAGAATGCTTTTATCCATGCCTGCGCGCTTGCAGGACAGGCGGGTGAAGGTGTAGTGAAGCGCGCAAAGATGCTCGAGCGATATCGCCATGGCGAAAAAGCTCCAGCGGACATTGGCGCTGCCCGGACGGAACGACAATGACGCGGTTATCGGACAACACCGGCCGCCGCGTTCGGATGCAGCTATTGAAAGACAGGGCCTGATGGTGTCATCCGGCTCTCGTCTGTAGGAACGGGAACGGAATGACCGATAACAACGACGACAAGACACTCAACGCACAACCTAAAAAGACTCTCACCCTCAAGCCGGGCGGGTTGAACCAGGGTACCGTGCGTCAGGACATGGGTCGTGGTCGCACCAACGCAGTTGTCGTGGAGACACGCAAGCGTCGCCCCATGCGTCCTGAAGACGAGAAGCAAGCTGGTGCAGCCGCAGCCGCAGCACCGGTTGCGCAGCAGCCACGCGCAGCAGCACCGGCCGCCGCGCCAGCCCAGCCACGCCCACAGCAGACGCAACCCGCACCTCGTGTACAGCAGAACCATAACCAGCAGCGTCCGCAGCCATCGGCTCAGCCACGCCAGCAGGATCGTCCGCGCGGCAACGTGCTGCATGATCTCTCGGCCGGTGAAATGGAAGCGCGCCGCCGCGCTTTGATGGAAGCCCAGGCGCGTGACGTTGTCGAAGCCAAGCAGCGCGCCGAAGACGAAGCCCGCCGCAAGGTGGAGGAAGAACGCCGCCTCGTTGCCGAGAAGGAAGAAGCCGTCCGTCGCGCCGCCGAAGAAGCGGCGGCTGCAAAGGCTGCTGAAAACGAAGCCCCTGCAAGAGCCGAACAGCCGGCAGCACCGACAACGACGACCGCACAGCCAGTGCGCCGTGACGTTCGTCCTCAGTCCACGCGTCCGTCGCCCGTAGCAGCGGCACCCGCGCCAGCACCGGAAATGCCCGGTCGTGGTGTTCCGGGCGTTCGCCGCACCGAGAAGGATGATGAGGACGATCGTGGTGCACGTCGTACCGGCATGCCGATGCGCGGCAAGGCGCCAGCGCCGGCACCCGCAAAGCCTGCTGCCCGTTTGAAGACGGAAGAAGAGCGTCGCCGCGGCAAGCTCACGGTTACGTCGAACCTCGACGAAGAGGGTGCACAGCGCGGCCGTTCGCTGGCCTCCATGCGCCGTCGTCAGGAGAAGTTCCGTCGCAGCCAGATGCAGGAAACGCGCGAGAAGATTACCCGCGAAGTCATCCTGCCGGAAACCATCACCATCCAGGAACTGTCGCAGCGCATGTCCGAACGTGCGGTGGACGTCATCAAGTACCTGATGAAGGAAGGCCAGATGATGAAGCCGGGCGACGTCATCGACGCCGATCTGGCCGAACTGATTGCCGGCGAATTCGGCCACACCGTCAAGCGCGTGTCGGAATCCGATATTGAAGAAGGCATCTTCAACGTCGCTGACGTTGCTGGCGACATGGTTTCGCGTCCTCCGGTCGTCACCATCATGGGTCACGTCGACCACGGCAAGACCTCGCTGCTCGACGCCATCCGTCAGGCAAATGTGGTTGCTGGTGAAGCCGGTGGCATCACTCAGCATATCGGTGCCTATCAGGTTGAACAGAACGGCCAGAAGATCACCTTCATCGACACCCCCGGCCACGCCGCCTTCACGGCCATGCGTGCCCGTGGTGCGCAGGCAACCGACATCGCCATCCTGGTGGTTGCGGCTGACGACAGCGTGATGCCGCAGACGATTGAATCGATCAACCACGCCAAGGCGGCCGGCGTGCCGATCATCGTGGCGATCAACAAGATCGACAAGCATGAGGCCAATCCTGAAAAGGTTCGCCAGCAGCTGCTCCAGCACGAAGTTTTCGTGGAATCCATGGGCGGTGAAGTGCTCGACGTGGAAGTGTCGGCCAAGAAGAAGCTCGGTCTCGACAAGCTGCTCGAAGCCATCCTTCTTCAGTCCGAAATTCTCGACCTGAAGGCAGACCCGACCCGTACGGCCGAGGGCACGGTTATCGAAGCCGAGCTCGACCGTGGTCGTGGTGCGGTTGCAACCGTTCTCGTTCAGAAGGGTACGCTGAGGCCCGGCCAGATCATCGTTGCCGGTGATCAGTGGGGCCGTGTCCGTGCGCTCGTCAACGACAAGGGCGAACACGTCAAGGAAGCGGGTCCTGCCATGCCGGTCGAAATTCTCGGCCTGTCCGGCACGCCGTCTGCCGGTGACCGTTTCGCCGTCGTCGAAAGCGAAAGCCGCGCTCGCGAGATTTCCGAATATCGTCAGCGTCTTGCCCGTGACAAGGCCGTTGCCCGCCAGACAGGCCAGCGCGGTTCTCTCGAGCAGATGATGAGCCAGCTACAGACCTCCGGCATGAAGGAGTTCCCGCTGGTCATCAAGGCCGACGTGCAGGGCTCCGTCGAAGCGATCATCGCATCGCTCGACAAGCTGGGCACCGACGAAGTCCGCGCACGCATCGTCCATTCGGGTGCTGGTGCCATCACGGAATCGGATGTCTCTCTGGCAGAAGCGTCCAACGCCGCGATCATCGGCTTCAACGTCCGTGCCAATGCGCAGGCCCGTACGGCGTCTGAGCGTGCAGGAATCGAGATCCGCTACTACAATATCATCTACGATCTGGTGGATGACGTGAAGGCAGCCATGTCCGGTCTTCTGTCGCCGGAGCGTCGCGAGACCTTCCTCGGCAATGCCGAAATCCTCGAAGTCTTCAACATCACCAAGGTCGGCAAGGTTGCCGGTTGCCGTGTCGTCGAAGGCAAGGTGGAACGTGGTGCAGGCGTTCGTCTGGTTCGCGACAATGTCGTCATCCACGAAGGCAAGCTCAAGACGCTCAAGCGCTTCAAGGACGAAGTCAGCGAAGTGCCGGTCGGTCAGGAGTGCGGTATGGCCTTCGAGAACTACGAAGACATTCGCGCTGGCGACACCATCGAGTGCTTCCGCGTGGAGCATATTACCAGAACGCTCTAAGCGCTCTGCCTGATTGTATGATTTTAAGAGCGAGCGCTGGCTAACCGGCGCTCGCTGAATTTTAAGATGCTCCGACAAGAGGGTCCAACATGGCCTTCCGCCGAGAGTGCTGGAATGAGAAATTGGGAAGCTGCAAAGCCGCCCGACAATCTTCTTCCAATTTGCTGAGGCAAGAATAACAATGGCAAAAGCAACTTCATCAGCCCCTTCACAACGCATGCTGCGCGTCGGCGAGCAGGTTCGTGCGGCTTTGACGCAAATCCTGCAGCGCGGCGAAGTGCGTGACGATCTTCTGGAGAAGACGGTCATTTCCATTTCGGAAGTGCGCATGTCTCCCGATCTCAAGATCGCGACCGCCTATGTAACACCGCTTGGCGTTGCCGATCATACCGAGAGCATCGATGCCTTGAACCGGCATGCGAAGTTCATCCGCGGCAGGCTCGGACCACACCTGCGCCAGATGAAATACGTTCCGGAAGTGCGCTTCCGCGATGACACCAGCTTCGACAATTATCAGAAGATCGACGCCCTGCTGCGCTCTCCCGAAGTGCAGCGCGATCTTGGATCTTCCAACGAAAAAGACGACGAACAGAACTGAAGAATGTCCAAACCACGCAAACCCAAGGGTCGCCCGGTTTCCGGCTGGCTCATCCTCGACAAGCCGTTCGATTTCGGCTCCACCGAGGCCGTCTCCAAGATCAAATGGCTTTTTAACGCGCAGAAGGCTGGCCACGCCGGTACGCTCGACCCGCTTGCCTCGGGCATGCTTCCGATTGCGCTGGGCGACGCCACCAAGACCGTCCCTTACGTCATGGATGGCCGCAAGATCTATGAATTCACCGTCAGCTGGGGTGAGGAACGCACCACCGACGATATGGAAGGCGAGGTTCTCAACGCCTCCGACAACCGCCCGAACGAGCAGGATATTCGCGATCTGCTGCCGAAATATACCGGCACGATCCTGCAGACGCCACCACAGTTCTCCGCCATCAAGATTGCCGGCGAGCGCGCCTATGATCTGGCTCGTGAGGGCGAAGTCGTCGAAATTCCGGCACGTGAAGTCGAGGTTCATCGCCTGACGTTGCTGGCCTCCCCGGATGAGAACACCGCACATTTCGAAGTGGAATGCGGCAAGGGCACCTATGTTCGCGCGCTGGCGCGCGACATGGGTCGTGATCTTGGCTGTTACGGCTTCATTTCCGAACTGCGTCGCGCCATGGTCGCACCCTTCGCGGAAGATGCGATGGTGCCACTGGAAAAGCTCATTGAACTGGAGACGATCGAAGACCGCGACGAGCGCCTTGCCGCGCTTGACGCTTATCTCATCGATACGTCCGAAGCACTTTCGTCACTGCCGCATCTCATCATCAATGATGATCAGGCGCACCGTCTGAAGATGGGCAATCCCATCCTGCTGCGCGGACGCGATGCACCGACACAGGAATCGGAAGCCTACGCCACCGCGCGCGGCAGGCTGGTGGCGATCGGCGAGATCGGCCAGGGCGAATTCCGCCCAAAGCGCGTCTTCGGTTGACAGGACATCGGCGTCACCCTCTCTCTTGAGGAACGCTCAATCATCATGCCGACGGCCGCGCTGGTCGTCGGCATTTTCATGCGGCTGAAACAGGGTGAGCCGCAAGAAATCCCGTAGAATATCAATCACTTTTCGAAGCACGACACATCCTCCACGGGTCTGTCATTGTATGACCAAGCCCATGCCTCTCGTTTCAATCCGCTTTACTTTTTGACGCGACGCATTGTGCTTTCCGAAAATCGATCCCGATTTTCGGGCCGATGCTGTAAAGCGCGCCGGTCGCAATCGAGCCGGCTCATCCGACCTGCATAAAACGCGGGTTGCGTCGCGCCTTCAAACGAGATTATCGTCGGCGTCCTATGACTTGAGGTTATGCATGAAGCGCAGTCGCCTTCCTTTAACAGCGCTCAGAAGTTTTGAAGCAGCGGGGCGGCTCATGAGCTTCACGCGTGCTGCAGAAGAGTTGTGCATCTCGCAGGCCGCGATCAGCCGTCAGGTGCGGGAGTTGGAAGTGCTGCTTGATCGACCGCTCTTCGACCGGGGTCATCGGTCCGTCAGGCTGACGCAGGAAGGCGCAAAGTTGCTCCACGTCGTGACGGCTTCGTTCGACGCGATGTCCGATGGCCTTGCAGATGTAGAGCGCGGCAAAGGCAGCGACACGGTGAACATCAACGCCGAGCCGTCTTTCGCTGCCTGCTTCCTCACCCCGCATCTGTCGGACTTCCAACGCGGTCATCCCGATATCGACGTCCGGGTAGAGTCGGAGTCCGGCCTTGCAGAGTTTCGCCACAACGAAGACGTCGTTGCCATCCGCCACAGCCTGACGAGAACGAGCTGGCCCCGATCGGAGAGCCGGCATTTGATGGATGTACAGATGTCTCCATGCCTCTCGCCGCGACTGCTGGAGGGAAGGGCGGTGCCGCAACGGCCTGTCGATCTTCTGGACTTTCCGCTTCTATATGAAGACAGCCGGGACATGTGGCGAAGCTGGTTCGAGCGGTCAGGTGTTTCCTCGGACGTGTATCCACGTGGACCAATCTATACCGACGAAGGCATGACGCTTCAGGCCGCCTTGCGCGGGCAAGGCGTCGCACTTCTGGAGGAGCGTTTCGCAAGGGAATATCTGGCCTCCGGGCTTCTCATTCGCCCCTTCCAGCAGACGCTCCCCTTTGGCGCCTTCTTTATCGTGGTGCGCGGTTTCGAAACCCTGGCGCCAGCCGCCCATGATTTTCTTGAATGGCTTTCGGAAAGCGTGCGTTCGCGAGACGGGCATTAAACGGTCCGGCTGTCCTCACCGACGCGTGGACATGAGTTTACAGCCTCGGTCCGAAAACCGGAATCGATTTTCGGAAAGCACGATGCGCAGATTCAAGAGGGTAAAGCGTCCTCTGTGCGTCCATTGGGACGCACGGCGCTTTAGCGCAGATCCCCATCGCCCCTTTCCTTTAGCCGCCAATTGGTTTATAGGCAGCGCCAGCTAGGCATTGCCTTTGCTATTGAATGGCCAGCGCTGGACGACATCCCGGCCCTTGGCGACCGATTTTTCCTTAAAATAGAAAGGATTTTACGATGTCGATTACTGCAGAGCGCAAAGCCGCCCTCATCAAGGAATATGCAACGAAGGAAGGCGACACCGGTTCGCCTGAAGTTCAGGTCGCAATCCTGACCGAGCGGATCAACAACCTGACCGAACACTTCAAGGGCCACAAGAAGGACAACCACTCTCGTCGTGGTCTTCTGACGCTGGTTTCCAGCCGCCGTTCGCTTCTCGACTATCTGAAGAAGAAGGACGAAGGCCGTTACTCGAAGCTGATCGGTACCTTGGGCATTCGCCGCTAACATCTTGACCGGCGGGTTTCCTTTGAAGGTGCCCGCCGGTTTTTCATCCGGCAGCCCCGGATAACAAGACGGACCGGATGGGCCGGAACCGTCTGAACCAACCGAAGACCTGTCATGGGGCAGGATTGCAGGATGCTTGTGTCACCTTCCGTGGCACCAGGAAAAAGCCTCCCGCTGTCTTGCCCGTGATGTGTCGCAGCCGCTGCTTCAATGGTGGAGCCGCGGCGACAAGAAGGACAAGATATGTTCAATCAACATTCCGTGGAAATCGAATGGGCAGGCCGCCCGCTGAAGCTGGAAACGGGCAAGGTTGCTCGCCAGGCTGACGGCGCCGTCATCGCAACCTACGGCGAAACCATGGTTCTCGCGACCGTCGTTTCCGCAAAGTCCCCGAAGCCGGGTCAGGACTTCTTCCCGCTGACGGTCAACTACCAGGAAAAGACCTACGCAGCCGGCAAGATCCCCGGTGGCTACTTCAAGCGCGAGGGCCGTCCAAGCGAAAACGAAACCCTCGTTTCCCGCCTGATCGACCGTCCGATCCGCCCGCTCTTCCCTGAAGGCTACAAGAACGACACCCAGGTCGTCGTCACCGTTATCCAGCACGATCTGGAAAACAACCCGGACATCCTGTCCATGATCGCAACCTCTGCTGCTTTGACGCTGTCCGGCGTTCCCTTCATGGGCCCGGTCGGCGGCGCACGCGTCGGTTACATCAATGGCGAATATGTTCTGAACCCGCATCTCGACGAGATGGACGAGTCCGTTCTCGACCTCGTCGTCGCCGGTACCCAGGACGCCGTCCTGATGGTCGAGTCTGAAGCCAAGGAACTGAACGAAGACGTCATGCTCGGCGCCGTCATGTTCGGCCACCGTGGCTTCCAGCCGGTTATCGATGCGATCATCAAGCTCGCTGAAGTGGCTGCCAAGGAACCACGCGAATTCGAGCCGGAAGATTTCTCCGCTCTCGAAACCGAGATGCTTGGACTTGCCGAAGCTGAACTGCGCGATGCCTACAAGATCACCGAAAAGGCTGCTCGTTATGCTGCCGTCGACGCCGTCAAGGCGAAGGTGAAGGCACACTTCCTGCCCGAAGATGGCGAAGCCAAGTACACGGCGGAAGAAATCGGCGCGATCTTCAAGCACCTGCAGGCCAAGATCGTTCGTTGGAACATTCTCGACACCAAGAGCCGTATTGACGGTCGCGATCTCTCCACGGTTCGCCCGATCGTTTCGGAGGTTGGCCTTCTGCCGCGTACCCACGGTTCGGCACTCTTCACCCGCGGTGAAACGCAGGCGATCGTCGTCGCCACGCTCGGCACCGGAGAAGACGAGCAGTATGTCGACAGCCTGACCGGCATGTACAAGGAACGCTTCCTGCTGCACTACAACTTCCCGCCCTACTCGGTCGGTGAAACGGGCCGCATGGGTTCCCCGGGCCGTCGCGAAATCGGTCACGGCAAGCTCGCCTGGCGCGCAATCCGTCCGATGCTGCCTTCTGCTGAGCAGTTCCCCTACACGCTGCGCGTCGTATCGGAAATCACCGAGTCCAACGGTTCGTCCTCCATGGCAACCGTCTGCGGCACGTCGCTTGCTCTGATGGATGCCGGCGTTCCGCTGGCAAAGCCGGTTGCCGGTATCGCCATGGGCCTGATCCTGGAAGGCGAGCGCTTTGCCGTTCTGTCGGACATCCTGGGTGATGAAGATCACCTCGGCGACATGGACTTCAAGGTTGCCGGTACGGCAGATGGCATCACCTCGCTGCAGATGGACATCAAGATCGCCGGTATCACCGAAGAGATCATGAAGGTCGCTCTTGACCAGGCGCAGGGTGGCCGCAAGCACATCCTCAACGAGATGGCCAATGCCATCACCGAAAGCCGTGGTCAGCTCGGCGAATTCGCTCCGCGCATCGAAGTCATGAACATTCCGGTCGACAAGATCCGTGAAGTCATCGGTTCCGGCGGCAAGGTCATTCGCGAAATCGTCGAAAAGACCGGCGCGAAGATCAACATCGAAGATGACGGCACCGTCAAGATCGCTTCCTCTTCCGGCAAGGAAATCGAAGCGGCCCGCAAGTGGATCCACTCCATCGTGGCAGAGCCTGAAGTTGGCCAGATCTACGAAGGCACGGTCGTCAAGACCGCTGACTTCGGCGCATTCGTCAACTTCTTCGGCGCACGTGACGGCCTCGTTCACATCTCGCAGCTCGCTTCCGAGCGCGTTGCCAAGACCTCCGACGTCGTCAAGGAAGGCGACAAGGTCTGGGTCAAGCTGATGGGCTTCGACGAGCGTGGCAAGGTTCGCCTGTCGATGAAGATCGTCGACCAGGCAACCGGCAAGGAAATCGCTGCTGAGAAGAAGGCTGAAGGCGACGCTGCTGCCGAGTAAGGCGCTGTCGCTTATTTCTATCGGGCGCGGGATCTCTCCCGCGCCTTTTTTCTATTTTCAGAGCGGCTCCGTTCCGGTTAGAACGTGAAGCTGCTCCAATGTTGTTGAACACATTGTCCCGACGCAAAGACGCCTGGCGCTTTTCCGGCACATGTTCTTGAGGATGCTCCCGATGAGCCGTGACGCAGTCAAAACCCTTTTCCATCCCTTCGCTGCCGACATGCTGCAAGCGCCGAAAGCCGGTGAACGCGTACTGTTCCTGGGCGCGGAGGCAGGTGCACCTCGCCTGGAGGGTTTCGAGGCTGAGATCGTCGCGGTTCAGAACCTGCGGCCGCTCTATCGCGCGCTGCAGGCGCATGGTTCCGAGGTCACGCCGGAAATCTCCGGCGAAGACTACGACGTCGCCATGATCCTGTGCGGCAAGCACCGCGGCGAAAACGAAAACCGCATGGCGGAAGCCTTGAAGAGGGTGAAGGCCGGCGGCCTGATTTTGGCTGCAGGCGCCAAGGAGGACGGCATCGTCACCCTGCGCAAGACGCTGGCAAAGCTTGGTATCGAGGCTGAATCCACGCCGAAATATCACGGCGTCGCAATCTGGTTTGCAAGGCCGGACGATGTCTCGACTGCAGTTACGAAGCTGGAGCAGAAGCCGGTCACCATCGACAACCGCTTCACCGCCATGCCCGGCATGTTTTCCCATGACCGCGTGGATGACGGCTCCGAACTGCTCGTCTCGCGCATGCCGACGGACTTTGATGGCAATGCGGCGGACTTCGGCGCCGGATGGGGCTATCTCTCCGTCATGCTGGCTGAGAAGTCGCCGCGCACGGCGCGCATCGATCTTTTCGAGGCCGACTACAACGCGCTCGAATTTGCCAAGACCAATCTACTGGAAAACTGCCCGCGATTGACCGCACGCTTCTTCTGGCAGGATCTGGCCGCCGAGCCGCCAAAGGAAAAATACGATCTGATCATCATGAACCCGCCATTCCATGCGGGTGGCCAGGCCGCCGAACCGGCTCTCGGTCAGGCGATGATCAAGGCGGCAGCGACAGCATTGCGCAGCGGCGGCAAGCTGCTGATGGTGGCCAATCGCGGCCTGCCTTACGAGCCGGTGCTCGCCAGCGAGTTCCGCAAGAGCGAGGAAGTCTGCCGCAATGCGCGCTTCAAGATCCTCAGCGCCCAGAAGTAATCACTCATGAGAAAGAGGCTGCGGTTCATCTGCAGCCTCAGCTCAGAAGCCAGGCCCAGAGCGATACCGTCAACACGCCGAACAGCGTCGATATGCTGATGGTCGAGGCGGCGATACTGTGTCCGATCCCGAAGCGGTTGGCGAGCAGCCAAGAATTGATGCCGGTCGGGACGCAGGATGTCAGCACCAATGCCGATGTCCAGGCGGGGTTAAGGCCCAGCAGGTGCGCCGTCGCCCAGACGCAGGCCGGTAGAAGCAAGAGTTTGAATGCGGTGACGGTGGCGGCGATGTGCAGGTTTCCGCGCACCGGATATTTGGTCAGCGCCATCCCCAATGAAATCAAAGCCGCGGGTCCCGCCATAGCGGCGACCTGATCGATCACCGTTGTGAAGACGACGGGCATCGGCGCGCCGATCATGTTGAAGCAGAGCCCGAGAATGAGCGCGATCACCAACGGATTGGTCGCCAGATTGCGGCCCACCTGTCTCAATACGGTCAGGGTGCTTCTTCTTTCGCCGCCCACCACCTTATGCGTTGCATTTTCCATCAGGATGGTTCCGGCAATCATCATGATGGGAAGATGGATGGCGAGCAGAATGGAAATCGCCACGATCCCGTCATTGCCGACGGAGCGGCTGACGAGGGGCAAGCCGATGAAGATATTGTTTGCAAAGGCCGATGAGATGCCGGCAATGACGCTGACGCGCAGATCCTGCTTGAAGAAATAGGTCGTCACCATCTGACCCGCAGCCCAGGTGATCGCGACCCCGGTAAAATAAGTGATCCAGAGCTTGAAGGGCGAAGCGCCATGAAAATCAGCTTCCGCCAGCGTACGAAAGATCAGCGTCGGTACGGCAATCTTGAAGACGAAGTCACTCAACACGTCGCTCGCATCGGCCTTGAACAGCCTCGCCTTTACCGTCAGCCAACCGATCAGAATGAGCAGAAAGATCGGGGCGACATTGACGGCGACAGCATACATGGAGACGGGCTTTCACGGCGTTCTGCGGAAGAACTACCCTGTATAGGAAAGGCCAAGGGTCTCAAACCATTTTCTATAAGAAGCCGGAACGGGAGCCATCTTCCAGAAACAGAAAAAGCGGGGATCGTCCCCGCTTCAGCCTGTGGTCCCCGTCAGTACATCCGTGCCGGGAACGACTGATGATCTAGCAGTGCTTCATGACAGGCAAATGACGCCAAAGATCAGTCTGCCGAAGGTGCAGGCAGGCGAAGTCGCCTTTTCTCTTTTCTTGTCGGCAGAAATCTTTAAGACCGAGTTCCGGATAACGCACCGGGTCGGTGCGGCTCGGACAAGAGGCTCATGACAAAATTCGACGTACTGACCGTTGGCAACGCCATCGTGGATATTATTTCGCGCTGCGATGACAGTTTCCTCATCGATAACGCCATTACCAAGGGCGCGATGAACCTGATCGATGCGGAGCGCGCGGAACTGCTCTACTCGCTCATGGGTCCGGCACTGGAAGCGTCGGGCGGAAGTGCGGGCAATACGGCAGCGGGCATTGCCAATTTCGGTGCACCGGCAGCCTATTTTGGCAAGGTCGCCGAAGATCAGCTCGGCGAAATCTTCCAGCACGATATCCGCGCCCAGGGCGTCCATTTCGAGACCAAGCCGCGCGGAACCTTTCCGCCCACCGCCCGCTCGATGATCTTCGTCACCGAAGATGGTGAGCGTTCCATGAATACCTATCTCGGTGCCTGCGTCGAGCTTGGGCCGGAAGACGTCGAGCCGGAAGTCGTTGCCCAGTCGAAGGTCACCTATTTCGAGGGCTATCTCTGGGATCCGCCACGCGCCAAGGATGCGATCCGCGATTGCGCCCGCATCGCCCACGAGAATGGTCGCGAGGTTTCCATGACGCTCTCCGACAGCTTCTGTGTCGGCCGTTATCGCGACGAGTTCCTCGATCTGATGCGCTCGGGCACTGTCGACATCGTCTTCGCCAACAAGCAGGAAGCGCTGTCGCTCTACGAAACCGAAGACTTCGATCTGGCGCTGACCAGGATCGCTCAGGACTGCAAGATAGCCGCCGTGACGATGAGCGAAGAAGGTGCAATGATCGTGCGCGGCACGGAGCGTGTAAAGGTCGATGCCTATCCGGTTTTCGATGTAGTCGACACGACGGGTGCCGGCGACCTCTTCGCCTCCGGCTTCCTCTTCGGCTATACACAGGGCCGCTCGCTGGAAGATAGCGGCAAGCTCGGCTGCCTTGCGGCCGCTGCCGTCATTCAGCAGATCGGACCGCGCCCGATGTCGTCGCTAAAGGCGCTGGCTGAGAAGCACGGTCTTCTCTAGGATCGTTTCCAATCATCCCCGTGCGTCCTCAAGGGCGCACGGTCTTTCATTCGTGTTGATTACTTGAAGGCTTCGCCGGGATAGGCACCCCAGATTTCGCCCTGCGACACCCAGCCGCCCACCTGACCGGCTTCCGCCTTGCACCAGTCGCCATTGCACTCGCCGATCCGGATCTGCACGCCAGGCTCGAGCTTCGCCACGACCGAAGCACTCGACTGTGGCTCGCGGCGCATGTTGACAAACACTTCCTTGCCCTTGCCGCGCATCCACGGTGCTGCCACCGCAGTTCTTTCACCCGAAAGCAGCGCCTGGTTTACCCACCCCTCGGTGCCGTCGGCATCGCGAATCCGGCGCCAGTTTTCATATTCCTGGATGATTTCCACCGGCATGCCGGATTTCATATACATCCAGGAGACGGCGTAATCGGTGCTCGGTCCAATGCGCATATTGACGCGCTTGGATTTCAGGCTGACGAAGCGCGGCAGCGGCAGTCCGCTGGCACCCTTTGCGGCACCTTGTGCGAAAGCCGGTGTAGCAGCGGCATGAAGAAAACCGAATGACAATGCAATGCAGAGGATGGAGACAAAGCTACGCATGTCGTTTGACCGTTTCCGTGAAACAAGAGAATGACGTTTAAGGGGCGCCCCAGTCCTGCCGCCGAAGACGCAACATGCGAGATTTGTTTGTCTTCGCCGGTGGGTCTGGTAGAAACGCCCTTGATGAACAAATTATCGCTCTTTCTGGTTAACGACCTCTGAACAAGGTGCCTGCAGACAATGACGAACAAGAAGAGACCGACCGTCTATTTGACCCGAAAACTGCCGGATCTGGTCGAGACCCGCATGCGCGAACTGTTCGAGGCTGAATTGAATATCGAAGACGCACCCCGCACGGAGGCGGAGCTTCTGGCCGCCATGCAGCGCGTCGACGTTCTGGTGCCCACTGTAACGGATCGCATCACCGCGTCGATGATCGAGCAAGCCGGTCCTCAACTGAAATTGATCGCAGGTTTTTCCAACGGCATCGACCATATCGATGTGGATGCGGCGGCACGCAAGGGAATTACCGTGACCAACACGCCGAATGTTTTGACCGAAGACAGCGCCGACATGACGATGGCGCTGGTGCTTGCCGTTCCCCGCCGCCTTGTCGAGGGTACGCGCGTGCTTGCCAATGGCTCGGAAGACTGGCGCGGCTGGTCTCCGACATGGATGCTCGGCCGCCGTCTGTCGGGCAAGCGCATCGGCATCGTCGGCATGGGCCGCATTGGGACCGCCGTTGCCCGCCGCGCCAAAGCCTTTGGGCTGTCGATCCATTACCATAATCGCAAGCGCGTCAGTCCGGCCACGGAAGCGGAACTTGAGGCGACCTATTGGGACAGCCTCGACCAGATGCTGGCACGCGTCGATATCGTCTCGGTGAACTGCCCGTCGACGCCCGCCACCTATCACCTGATCTCGGCCCGGCGTCTCGCGCTGATGCAGCCGACGAGCTACATCGTCAACACGGCGCGTGGCGACATCATTGACGAAGCGGCGATGATCGAGTGTCTGCGCCAGGGCAAGATCGCCGGCGCGGGTCTCGATGTGTTCGAGAACGAGCCAGCCGTCAATCCAAAGCTCATCAAGCTCGCCAAAGAGGGCAGGGTGGTGCTTCTGCCCCATATGAGTTCGGCCACGATCGAAGGCCGCATCGATATGGGCGACAAGGTGATCATCAATATTCGCGCCTTTTACGACGGCCACAGACCGCCGAACCGGGTGTTGCCGGGCAGGGCTTAACTGGCCAGGCTTAACGGGTGAGACGCTTCGTCATTTCGATAGAGGTGACCCGCTCATATCCGGCATGCGAATTCTCAGCTGTCTTGACGAAGCCCCAGGACGAAAACTGCCGGTGATTGTTGACGAGTTCGATCCTGGTCTCCAGCCGCAGGCTTGGGAGCGACAGCCTGTGCGCCGTCTCTTCGGCTATCTTCAGCGACGCTTTTCCGATACCACGGCCTTGCGCCGCAGGTGAGACGGCAAGCTTGCCGACATAGAGCGAGGCGGCTTCCGGCTTGCAGAAAATACACCCGAGCATATCGCCGCCATCGAACGCGACAAAGGCAATCTCGTCCCGGATCTTTTGACGCAGATTGTCTGGCGTCAGACGGTGGGCTGAGGAAGGCGGGTCGATGACGCCATCCATATAGGCGAATGACGACATGATCAGCGCCAACAGTTCCTCGACGCGGTCGAAGGTTTCGTCGATCTGAACAATCGTGATCATGCTGTCTGGCGCCTCTTATAGCGAATGGTCTCGAAGCGGGCGGCAAGCGCATCGTAAAGCAACAGCCGCCCGACCAATGGCTCTCCGGTGCCGGTGATGACCTTGATCGCCTCCATCGCCATGGTCGTGCCGATAACACCTGTCAGCGCGCCGATGCTGAGGAAGGCGGGTCGATGACGCCATCCATATAGGCGAATGACGACATGATCAGCGCCAACAGTTCCTCGACGCGGTCGAAGGTTTCGTCGATCTGAACAATCGTGATCATGCTGTCTGGCGCCTCTTATAGCGAATGGTCTCGAAGCGGGCGGCAAGCGCATCGTAAAGCAACAGCCGCCCGACCAATGGCTCTCCGGTGCCGGTGATGACCTTGATCGCCTCCATCGCCATGGTCGTGCCGATAACACCTGTCAGCGCGCCGATAATGCCGGTCTCGGCACAGGATGGGATCAAGCCTTCCGGCGGCGGGGCCGGAAAGAGATCACGGTAGCGCGGCAGCAACATGCCGTCCGGACCTTCCTCATAGGGCTTCAGAACCGTGACCGAGCCATCGAAACGGCCCACAGCACCTGTGACCAGCGGCACCTTTGCCGCCTCCGCAGCATCTGCCGCGGCATAGCGCGTGTCGAAATTGTCCGATCCGTCGATCACCAGATCGAAGGCACTCAGATGATCATGCGCCCAGACAGTGGAGAAGCGCTCCTCGAAGTGCAGCGTGCGCACATGCGGGTTGAGCCGGGAGATGCTGCGACGCGCGCTTTCCGTTTTCTGCTCGCCGATCGTGCCCGTGTCGTGAATGACCTGCCTTTGCAGGTTCGATAGCGAGACGATGTCGTCATCGATAATGCCGAGCGTCCCGACCCCTGCAGCAGCGAGATAATAGAGCACCGGAGCACCAAGACCGCCGGCACCGATCACCAGCACCTTGGCCGCCTTCAGCCGCTGTTGGCCCATGCCGCCGATCTCGGGCAGGAGAATATGCCGCTTGTAGCGTTCTATTTCCTCGGGGCTAAGAGCATCCATGATCCTGTCTCCGCTACCTCAATGGGCAGAAGCCCTATCATGACACGCTGCCATGCGACACGGTGAAAAACTGCGCACGATCCTGCAATGCTGCAAACATCGATGCATCCGTCCCGGTCATGAAACTCTGGCCGCCAAGCGCATGGATGAGGTCGAAAAGTGCGGCACGTCTGCCTTCATCCAGATGGGCGGCGATCTCGTCCAGAAGCAGGATCGGCGCGTAACCGGTCATATTGGCGGTCAGTTGCGCATGGGCAAGGACAAGGCCGACGAGGAGCGCTTTCTGCTCACCGGTGGAGCAGCGTGCCGCGTCCATATCCTTTTCCGCATGCCGGACGAAAAGATCGGCGCGATGGGGGCCTTCGAGCGTGCGTCCGGCACCCGCATCGCGATAACGGCTTTCCCGGAGCGTGGCGAAATACTCATCCTCAAGATCGACCGCCGGTCGATGATACTGATCGTCGAGGAAGCCGGACAGCGTGAGCGTAGCCTTTGGGAAGCTGGTATCGCCGGAACGGCTTTCGATCAGTGCGCGCAGCAAACCCAGCATCTCGTGGCGAGCCACAGCCATGGCAATACCAAGCTCTGCCATCTGCTTCTCGATACCGTCGAGCCAAACAGGATCGAGGCGACCATCGGAAAGCAGGCGGTTGCGCTGGCGCATCGCTTTTTCGAAATCGCTGGCACGCCGTCCGTGCGACGGGTCGAGCGATAGAACGAGGCGATCAAGGAAACGGCGACGATCAGACGACGACCCCGTGAACAGCCCGTCCATGGACGGTGTCAGCCAAAGAACCCGCAAGTGATCGGTCAATTCGTCGACGGACTTGACGGACGTACCGTTGAGCCGCAGGCGCCGTGATGGCGTATCGCCGTCACCATCGATGCCTGTTCCGATCGCAACCTCACCATCCATACCCGATAGGTCGGCGAAGATCGAGAATCCTGTTTCCTCTGCGCCCACGCGGGTGACATCCGAAAGAACCGCACGGCGCAAACCACGGCCAGGCGACAGGAAGGAGATGGCCTCCAGCAGGTTCGTCTTGCCGGAACCATTATCGCCCGTCAGCACGACATGGCGCTCATCCAGCCGCAAGGACACTTCCGCGTAATTGCGGAAATCGGTGAGCTTCAGTCGTGAGAGGAAAACCTTGGCCGTCATGCCATATCCAGAATCGTCATGGCTTACGACCTACAACATCCCGTCCCAAATCGAAACGAACTTTCTCTCAAACCGAGGCTGACAGCCGCGTCATGGACAGCGTCTTCCTTGCCGAATAATCTTACGTTTACGTCTGCGTTCATCCGATTGCCAGCCGCAGATTTTGCCGCTATCGGTGCTTGTCTAATTTAGCGGGTATTGCATGCTCAGAGTCACTTCCCTTTTGCTCACCCTCGTCCTCCTCGGTTCCTGCGCCGGACGGCCGGGAGCCGACGTGTTGCAGGCCGTCAATACGCGGGCGACGGCGGGCAAGAGCATAGCCGCTTACGTCGTCAGTACGCGTGAGAAGGAAGCGGGCAAGACACTGGCATTCGGTGCCGGGCGTGCCGATCAGCCCAACTATGCGCGCTTCGATATCTCCATCCCGCCGGATCACAAGAAAGGCAAGATCGAGTGGCCCTCGGGTAAGCCGGACGCCAAGAAAGACTTCGTCGTGACCGATCGGGACATGCTCTCAAAAGACGCATTCAAGCACGATCTCTCCGGCATTCTTTCATCCGGAAAGGATGTTGGCCTGTTTGTTCACGGCTACAATTACAGCTATCAGGAGGCCCTGTTCCGTGCCGCGCAAATGGCGGCGGACGCCGACATCAATGGCGTGCCGGTGGTTTTTTCCTGGCCGTCCATGGCCGATGTCACAGGATATCTGGCCGACAAGGAAGCGGCAACCTTTTCTCGCGATGCGCTGGCGGACCTCCTGATCGATCTCGCACAAAAATCACCCCGCAAGAACGTCATCGTTTTCGGTCACAGCATGGGGGCTTGGCTGGTCATGGAGGCCTTGAGAGAGCTCAGGCTGAAGGGCCGCAACGACGTCATCGCCAAGCTCCAGGTCATTCTCGCAGCGCCGGACATCGACACCGACGTGTTTCGAAAGCAGATCGAGGTGGTCGGTCGTCT
The DNA here is from genome assembly GCF_059421725.1 of Agrobacterium sp. GW821-FHT02D03. Lineage (NCBI taxonomy): Bacteria > Pseudomonadati > Pseudomonadota > Alphaproteobacteria > Hyphomicrobiales > Rhizobiaceae > Agrobacterium > Agrobacterium sp. GW821-FHT02D03. The sequence continues at coordinate 43,189 of NZ_JBWKVN010000001.1, read as the reverse complement.
CGATCCACCGCTTACCGTATTGGTGTCGAAGGATGATCGCGCCCTGATGGCTGCTTCCCTACTTGCGGGCGAACGAAGCAGAGTCGGCGCACTGGACGTTACAGATCCCGAAATCAGCAAGGCTGCGAAACGCGAAGGCGTTCAGTTTGTCGATATTTCGGAGCTCGATTCATCCGATGGCTTCAACCACGATCGCTACGCCGCACTTGCTGCATTGTTGCCGAAGCTCGATGAAAAGCGTCGCGGCGGTGGCAACGATCTGACGCGCGCGGGCGCATTCGTTCTTGACGCTGTCGGCGCCACGGTGTCCAGCCCGTTCAGACTGGCAAGCAAAGTCGTCAATCCGAATTGAGGTTGATTGATCCGCGCTGACAAAGGTTGAGCGCTTGTCCGGGCACACAGGTGACGAGGCGTCAGGTCCAGGTGTCGAGACGAATATCGGCCGGTCGTGAATTTTCGACGACGCGCTTGCCGTTGGGCAGATCGTTCTCGTAAAGCTTGGCGTGGATGGCTTGCTCGTCCAGCCCATAGCCGATCCAGCGATCGCGAAGCCGCTGCTCGAGAACCGGATAGGATGGGCCGACGAAAATGGTGAGGTCGAAGCTGTCTTTCAGCCGGTCCCAGGGTGCTTCATCCAGCAGCAGATAATTGCCCTCTGCAAGAATGAAGCGTGTATCTGCTGAAACTGCTCTTGCGGATGCGATCGCGATCTCGCGCGACCGGTCGAAGACAGGAACGAGTACCTCTTCGTTACCCTGGCGTACGGCTTTGACGATATCGATAAAGCCACGGACATCGAATGTTTCCGGTGCCCCTTTGCGGGCGATCAGGCCCCGGCTCTCCAAAATCCCGTTGTCCATATGAAAGCCGTCCATGGGCAGGACTTCGGCGGTCTCGCCACGGGCAATCAGGCTGTCTCTCAGGGCATCGGCGAGTGTGGATTTGCCGGCCCCTGGAGGACCGGCAATTGCAATCATGGAGCGACGAGAGTTGGACTTCTCTGCACGGGCAAGGACATCGTCCGTCAACGCCGCAAGCGTCGGTGTCATGCGGCGATATCCTGGCGTGGCGGCTCCTTTGCGCCCGTCATGAAGGCCACCGCGTCCGACATCGTATAGTCTTTTGGATTGATGACGCAGAGACGTTTGCCGAGGCGATGGATGTGAATGCGATCCGCCACTTCGAAGACATGCGGCATGTTGTGCGAGATGAGCACGATTGGCATGCCGCGCGAGCGTACGTCCTGGATGAGTTCCAGAACGCGACGGCTCTCCTTGACGCCAAGTGCCGCTGTCGGTTCGTCCAGAATGACGACCTTTGAACCGAAGGCTGCCGCTCTGGCAACCGCAACGCCCTGCCGCTGGCCACCGGACAGCGTCTCGACCGCCTGGTTGATGTTCTGAATGGTCATCAAACCAAGTTCTGAGAGCTTCTCGCGGGCGAACTTGTCCATCGCCGAATGATCGAGCTTGCGAAACACCGAGCCGAGAATGCCGGGCTTGCGCAGCTCGCGTCCCAGAAACATGTTGTCGGTGATCGACAGGGCAGGGGACAGCGCAAGGTTCTGGTACACGGTCTCGATGCCAGCATCGCGGGCTTCCAGCGGTGTCTTGAACTGGACCGGCTTGCCTTCCAGTCGGATCTCGCCCTCATCCGGGCGGATCGCGCCCGACAGGGCCTTGATGAGCGAGGACTTGCCCGCACCATTATCACCGATCACCGCCAGGATTTCGCCCGGGTAGAGATCGAAGTCGGCATTGTCGAGTGCCGTCACACGGCCATAACGCTTGACGAGATTATGACCTGAAAGAATGGGTTGTCTGTTCATATCCTGGGCCATCAGACGGCTGCCTTTCTGATCCATTGATCCACTGCGACGGCGGCGATGATTAGCCAGCCGGTCAACATAACCTTCCACTGCGGGTCTGCACCGAGCATGTTGAGGCCCATGGAGACCACGCCGACCAGCATGGCGCCGAAGAGCGTTCCGAGAATGGAGCCACGTCCGCCGAAGAGCGAGATACCGCCGATAACGGTCGCAGTAATGGCCTGCAGATTGTAGTCGGTCACAGCGGCAGAGGGTGAGATCGAACCGTTACGGCCGATGGCGACCCAGGCCGCGAAGGCTGCGATGACGCCAGCGATGGTGTAGACGCTGAGCAGAACCTTACGGGTCTGGATGCCGGAAAGCTTTGCCGCTTCCGGATCGTCGCCCACGGCATAGACGTGGCGTCCCCAGGCGGTCTGGTTCAGGACGTACCAGAGCACGGCGACGAGCGCGACCATTGCGATGACGCCGAGGGTAAAAATGGCAGAACCGATACGGAAGTTGGTGGCGAAGAGCTGCAGAAGCGGTGCGGTCTGCTGCACGTCGGCATCGCGGATCGTTTCATTCGCCGAGTAGATGAAATTCGTCGCCATGACGATATTCCACGAACCAAGCGTCACGATAAAGGGGGGGAGTTTGACCACCGCCACCAGGAAACCGTTGAAGAAGCCGCAAAGTCCGCCGACAACGAAGCCTGCGAGAATGGCGATAGGGGTCGGCAGCCCGTAGGTGACCGCCACATTGCCCATAACGACGGATGAAATGACCATTACCACGCCGATTGAAAGATCGATACCGGCCGTCAGGATGATCAATGTCTGTGCCGAGCCCAGAATACCGACAACGGCGATCTGCTGCAGGATCAGGGTCAATGTGTAGGATGAAAAGAACCGTCCGCCGATCGTCATGCCGAAGATCGCAACCGACAGGATCAGGACGATGAGTGGCACGGCTGCCGGTGTCGAGTGTAGAAAATGCTGCGCGCGTTTGAGCGCGGAAACGCTCTGCTGATCGAAGGAGGCGACTTTCTTGTCGCTCCCGTCCAGCACGCGTTCGAATTCTTGAATTCCGCTCATGTTTCCTCCTCCCGCTCGCCAAACATCTATGCGCGGCGCCGAAATGTCAGCCGGGTATTACGAAAGCGAATGGTTTTGAGTGAAGTTGGCCGGGACTGATCCCGGCCATGATCTTCAGATGGCAATTGAGGGCATCAGCCCCAGCACTTCGCCAGGCCTTCCTTGACGCTGATCGAAGGAACACCCTTGACCGGCTTGTCGGTGACCAGAGAAACGCCTGTGTCGAAGAAGGACTTGCCTTCCGTCGGCTTCGGCTTTTCACCCGTGTCGGCGAACTTCTTGATGGCCTCGACGCCGAGTGCTGCCATCATCAGCGGGTACTGCTGCGAGGTCGCGCCGATGACGCCTTCCTCAACCGACTTCACGCCTGGGCAACCGCCGTCCACGGAAACGATCAGAACGTTCTTCTCCATGCCGACAGCCTTGAGAGCCTGATACGCGCCGACAGCAGCCGGTTCGTTGATGGTATGAATGACGTTGATGCCTGGGTCTTTCTGCAGAAGGTTTTCCATGGCCTTACGGCCACCTTCTTCATTGCCGTTCGTCACGTCGTGGCCGACGATGCGCGGATCGGTTTCGTCACCGATCTTGTTCGGGTCCTTTGGATCGATACCGAAGCCGATCATGAAGCCCTGGTCGCGCAGAACGTCGACGCTCGGCTGGTCAGGCGTTAGATCGAGGAAGCCGACCTTGGCATCCTTCGCGCCGTCGCCCATCGTGCCCTTGGCCCACTCACCGATCAGCTTGCCGGCCAGGAGGTTGTCGGTTGCAAATGTTGCATCGGCAGAGTTGATTGGGTCAAGCGGGGTGTCGAGAGCGATGACGAGGAGGCCTGCATCGCGCGCCTTCTTGATGGTCGGAACGATGCCCTTGGTATCGGAAGCGGTGATCAGAATGCCCTTGGCGCCATCGGCAATGCAGGACTCGATGGCTGCAACCTGGCTTTCGGAGTCACCATCGACCTTACCGGCGTAAGACTTGAGCGTCACGCCCAGTTCCTTTGCCTTGGCGGTCGCGCCTTCTTTCATCTTGACGAAGAAGGGGTTGGTGTCGGTCTTGGTGATAAGGCATGCCGAAGTATCGGCGGCCGATGCAACCGAAGCGAAAGAAACGCCAAGCGCGAGCGCGCCCAAAAAGGCGGAAACAGTTGTCTTCATATGATCCTCCCAGTGGAAACAAGCAGCCATTTGGATGACTGGTCTGCGGCCCTTCTCCTCCTAGATCAGGCGCCACTGGAAGCGATGGAACCATCAAATTAACAGCCTGTCAATAAATAAATCCAATTGAATTATTAATTCGATCTGTCATTCTCTCAGCCTTGATTGCGAAAGTGGACGGGAGGAGACCGGGACACTTGTCGCAGCCGACATGATGAATGAAGCCGTGGGGCGCTTGCCATTAACGGCCGGGAGGAAAACAAGATGTCGCGTTCCGTGGAGATGTCGCAGACGCCACCTGCGACGGTGACCGATTTGAGCGGCGGTGCCAATCAGGTCCGCGTTCGCGCCTACAACGAACGGCTGGTGCTTTCTCTGGTGCGTCGTCACAATGCCTTGTCGAAGGCCGAGATCGCCAGGCGCAGCGGATTGTCAGCCCAGACGGTCTCCGTCATTATGCGTTCGCTGGAAAAGGACGGCTTGCTGATCAGGGGCGAGGTGCTTCGAGGGCGCGTCGGGCAACCCTCCACGCCGATGCGGCTCAATCCAGATTCGGTCTACTCCTTCGGCGTGAAGATCGGCCGCCGCAGCGTCGATCTGGTGCTGATGGATTTCGTCGGTCGAATCAGGATGCAATTGCGCAATACGTATCCATACCCAATGCCGGAATGGATTTTGCCCTTCGTCACCGAAGGCATTGCCGAGTTGGAGGGCAGGCTCAATCCGTCAGAACGCGAGAAGATCGCAGGTATTGGGATCGCCGCGCCGTTTGAACTCTGGAGTTGGGCGAAAGAGGTTGGTGCGCCCGAGGGCAAAATGGACAGTTGGAAACAGGTCGATCTTCGCCAGGAGATTGCCGATGCTGTCGACCATCCCGTCTTTCTTCAGAACGATGCGACGAGCGCGTGCGGCGCCGAGCTGGTGTTTGGCAACGGCCAGGCCTATCCGGATTTTCTCTACGTCTTCATTGGCTCGTTCATCGGTGGCGGCGTCGTCCTGAATTCGGCCCTGTTCTCAGGACGGACTGGCGCGGCAGGCGCGATCGGTCCGCTGCCGGTTCAGGGTCGGGATGGCAAGACGGTGCAGTTGCTGAAGATCGCCTCGATCTTCGTGCTTGAAGACATGCTGCGTGAAAGAGGCATCGACCCCAAGCCGCTGTGGTTTTCTCCCGATGAATGGATCGATTTCGGCGAACCTCTGGAAGTATGGATCCGCAATACCGGTGCCGCACTTGCCCAGGCTGTCATTGCCGCTGCGTCGATCATTGATTTCTCCACCGTCATCATCGATGGCGGCTTCCCAGGCTGGGTGCGCTCGCGCATCGTTGAAGCAACGCGCGACGCTTTGATGCTGCACGATCTTCAAGGTGTGGGCGTACCCGATATCAGGGAGGGTGCGGTCGGAAGTCAGGCACGCGCTATTGGTGGCGCCAGCCTGCCGCTGTTCTCCCGTTATCTTCTAGACCAGAATGTGTTGTTCAAGGAGACTTCGACCTGACAGGCCGCGCACCTTTTGCCAGTTCTTAAAGCGCTTCGATCTGACGCAAGATGTCGTCTTCGATCGTAATTCCATTGTCCAGAGATTGCTTGCGAATGCCTTGGCTGCGGCGGCCTGGAAGCCTTGCATTGCCCTGAGACTCGATTTCCGCGGCCATCTGCGAAACCCTCTCCGCCAGAGCATCATTGCCGGCAATGGTCGGATCGATCGTAATGATCGTGTGCCCAAGAGAGGGCGCCGTTCCCATATCGTCCAGAAGAGAAGAGGCCTGGAAGCCGAAATTGCCTCCGGTGAGGCCTGCCGCCATGATCTCGACCATGAGCGCCAATGCCGCACCCTTGGCCTCACCGGCCGGCACCATGGTGCCGTTGATCGCTTCATGTGGATCGGTGGTCGGGCGGCCCTGAGCGTCGAGAGCCCAATCACCTGGAATAGTGACGCCTTTTTGGCGGGCGGCCATGATCTTGCCCCGCGCGACCTTGGAAAGCGCCAGATCGATCACCAGAGGGTCGGCGTCTTTCATCGGCGCGGCAAAGGCGATCGGGTTCGTCCCATAAAGCGGCCTGATTCCGCCCCATGGCGCCATGGAGGCGGGGGCATTGGCGACCATGAAGGCAACGAGACCCTGTTCTGCCAAACGCTCGACCGTCAAAGCCATGACACCCGCATGATGTGACCGACCGATCGCGGCGAGCGCGATGCCCTGTTCACGTGCAAGCGGCTCTAGCTCCTGGATCGCAAGATCAATAGCCGGATAAGCATAGCCGTGTCCTGCGTCGATCGAGACCACCGCAGGGCGCACCTTTGTGGCTGTGGGCACGGCTTTGCCATTCACTTTGCCGGAATGAAGCTGAGCCACATAGACAGGTATTCGCCGAAATCCGTGGCCGCCTTGGCCACAAGCCTCCGCGGCAACAAGTGCACGAGCAACGGAGCGCGCGCTTGACGCCAGAACGCCGTTTTTCTCGAAGATGGAAGAAACGAAGTCTTCGGCCTGTTCTATGTTGAGTTTCATGACGCAATCTGGAAGGGAACAGAGTGAAAGGATGCCCGGCCGACATTTGGGCATTGGCAGTGACACGCGAGAAAAGCTGGCGAAAACCGTATCGCAACCTGATGGCTTGCCATGCTTCAGCAGCATGTAGCGGACGGCCCTCGATCAAAAGATGGGAAGGCCGCCCTTGTTCGTGTCAATGCGCAGTAGACATGTCGCCCAGCACGTCCTTGGACGCGACGGTGGAGTCGGCATTCAGCTTGTAGACCATGGGCACGCCGGTCGCGAGATTGAGCTTCAGGATTTCTTCCTTGCTCAGCTTGTCGAGCACCATCACCAGCGAACGCAGCGAATTGCCATGGGCGGCAACCAGAACCTTCTCTCCACGCAGAACCCGCGGCAGGATTTCCGTCAGATAGTAGGGCCAGACGCGTGCACCAGTGTCTCGCAGGCTTTCGCCGCCGGGCGGCGGGATGTCGTAGGAACGGCGCCAGATATGCACCTGCTCCTCACCCCACTTCTCGCGGGCGTCATCCTTGTTGAGGCCGGAAAGATCGCCATAGTCACGCTCGTTAAGCGCCTCATCACGTATGGTCTCCAGACCCGACTGGCCGACATTGTCGAGCACGATCTGGCAGGTTTTTTGCGCGCGGATCAGCGAAGACGTGTAAGCCACATCAAATTTGATACCGTAATCGGCAAGCGCCTTGCCGCCGGCATTGGCTTCCTGCACGCCGAGTTCCGTCAGATCGGGGTCGCGCCATCCGGTGAAGAGGTTCTTGAGGTTCCAGTCGCTTTGACCGTGACGAACGAGGACGAGGGTTCCGCTCATAAATACTCTCCAGGTTGATTATGAATTGTCGGCCAGACCGAGAACGTCCAGCATGGAATAGAAGCCGGGCTTCTTGTCGAAAGCCCAAAGTGCGGCGGCGATGGCGCCACGCCCGAAAATGCTCCGATCCGCCGCATGGTGCGAGAAGGTCAGTTGTTCTCCCTCACCAGCAAAGATCACGGAGTGATCGCCCACCACCGAGCCGCCGCGCAGCGTTGCAAAGCCGATAGTGCCCGCCTGGCGTGCACCGGTATGCCCGTCGCGCACCCTGACGGAGTTTTCAGCAAGATCGATGTTGCGTCCCTGTGCTGCCGCTTTGCCAAGCAGAAGGGCTGTGCCGGATGGCGCGTCCACCTTGTGCTTATGGTGCATTTCCAGCACCTCAATGTCCCACTGCTGCGGCCCGAGCGCTTTTGCCGCCTGGCGCGTCAAAACGGAAAGCAGATTGACGCCAAGGCTCATATTGCCGGACTTTACGACGCGTGCATGACGCGCAGCCGCCTTGAACTTTTCCTCGTCCTCGACCGAGCAGCCGGTGGTGCCGATGACGTGGACGATACGCGCTTGTGCGGCAAGACCGGAGAAGATCACACTTGCTGCCGGTGAGGTAAAATCGACCACGCCTTCAGCGTTGACGAAAGCCGCAAGCGCATCGCTGGTGACGGGAATTCCGATGGGGCCGAGGCCCGCAAGCTCGCCTGCATCCCGCCCGACGAAGGGTGACCCCTCCCGCTCGATTGCGGCATGGAGTTGGACGCCGGGCGTTTCATGAATGAGACGGATGAGGGTCTGTCCCATGCGGCCTGCAGCGCCAACCACCACCAGTTTTATGCCGTTGCCGCTCATGTCGCCACCCTATGCTTTCAAAGTCCGCGAACGCCCGTCGCCTGAAGATTGTTGAGGCGAGCGTAAAGACCGTCCTCCCGTCGCGCAAGCGTATCATGCGTTCCTTCTTCGACAACCTGGCCCTCATTCATCACCACAATCTTGTCTGCCTTGACGACGGTCGAGAGACGGTGGGCAATGACGATGACCGTGCGTCCGGACATGGCGGTATCGAGCGCCTTTTGCACAACGGACTCCGACTCAGTATCGAGCGCAGACGTCGCTTCATCAAGGAGCAGGATGGGTGCATTGCGGACCAGAGCGCGTGCGATGGAAAGACGCTGACGCTGTCCGCCTGAAAGGGTCATGCCGTTTTCACCCACCTGGGTGTCGTAACCCAGCGGCTGCGCCAGAATGAAGTCATGGGCGAAAGCAAGCTTCGCCGCTTCCTCGATTTCTGCGTCTGTCGCTTCGGGACGGCCGTAGCGGATGTTGTCGCGGATCGTGCCCTCGAAGAGATAGGGCTGCTGCGAGACATAGGCGAGATTGAGACGCACCGAATGCGTCGTCACGTCTGCAATGTTTTGCCCATCGATCAAGATCTCGCCGCCCGTCGGATCGTAAAACCGTGGCACGAGGTTGATGATCGTGGATTTCCCGGCGCCAGAGGGTCCGACGAGGGCGGTCGTCTTTCCACCTTCGGCAACAAAGCTCACGCCTTTGAGGATAGGACCGGAATCCTTGTAAGAGAAAACGACATTGCGAAGTTCCACGGTCGCGTTTTCGATCTTGAGAGGCACCGCATTCGGCTTTTCGCGCTGAACCGGCTCCATATCGAGGATCTCATAGATCATTCGCGCATTCACCACGGCACGTTCCAGCGAGACCTGAAGACGCGCAAGACGGCGCGCGGGATCGTAAGCGAGCAGGAGGGCGGTCACGAAAGCAAAGAAGGCGCCCGGGGGAACGTTGTCATAGATCGCGCGGTAAGCGGCATAGGCGAGCACGCTTGAGACGGCAATTCCGGCGATGGTTTCAGTCAGAGGTGCAGTTCGCTCGGACAGCCGCGCGATACGATTGGAACGCCGTTCGGAAGCATCGATCGTCGCGAAGACCCGCTCCTCAAGCGGCTTTTCCATCGTGAAAGCCTTGACAATCGCAATGCCTTGCAGCGTTTCCTGCATGGAACCGAGAACACGACTTCCAAGGATGATGGCTTCTCTGGTCGTTTCTCGAAGTCTTTTGGAGATGTATCGAAGGCCGAGAACCAGCGGCGGCACGATGAAGACGATGATGATCGAGAGGAACGGGTCCTTGACAATCATCACGCCGATTAAGGCAATGAAGGTCAAGAGATCTCGGGCCACGGAGGTGACGGTCAAGTTCATGACGTCGCGGATGCCGCCGATATTCTGGCTCACCTGAGCTGCGAGATGCGCGGAACGGGATTCGCTCAGATAACCGACCGAGAGAGTCATCAAATGCGAGTAGAGCCGCTTCTGATAGCGAGCAACGATGTTGTTGCCAATTTTCGAAAGCGCGACAGATTGGAAGTAGCTCGCAAGTCCCCGAAGGAAGAAAGCCATAAATATCGCACCGCAGATCATAAATGCGAGATCAGCGCGTCGGTTGACGAAGGCTTCGTTGATAATGGAATCCATGATCCAGGCGGTGAACGCCGTTGATCCTGCTACGATGAGCAGGCAGAAGACGACCAATACATAGCCCTTGATATGGTCGCGCGCATTCTCGGCAAAGACACGCTTAAGAACTGCAGCAATTGTATCGGTGTCCACAGGACCCCGTGACTTGGCGGTTTTCAATCGCTCATCCACCTTTTGATGTTCCGGCGGCTGCGCCGCCTTTTCAAGCGGCGTCTATATCCATTAGGGCAGGCTTTGACCAGCCTCAACTTGGAAGCTCACCTCTGCCAGCGGCGCCCTTCGAGCGTCACGCCGAAATTCTCAGGTGTTCTGGCGAAGGTGGACAGACCGGCAAGTGCCGCCTGCGGGTGGGTCACGACGTAGGTTGGAATGGAGCGCATCAGTGCGCTGTGCGGCGCCTTGTCCTCAAAGCCTGCGCGAAATTCTGGACGCTTCAGCGCCGGAATGATCTTTTGCGAAATGCCGCCGGCTAGATAGACCCCGCCACGCGCCATGAAGACGAGCGCCATGTCTCCGGCGACGCGCCCGAGATAGGTGCTGAACAGCGAGAGTGTTTCCTCAGCCTGCGCATTCGATCCGCCAAGACCATGTGCGGTGACATCCGCCGGATCGGAAAAGCTTGGCGCGATGCCATCCGCCGCACAGATGGCACGGTAGAGATTGACGAGGCCGCGTCCGCACAGAATCTGCTCGCCAGAAATGCGGCCCTCAATTGCTTCGAGATGCGGAAAAATCTGATGATCCCGTTCCGTCCGTGGCCCAAGATCGACGTGCCCACCTTCACCAGGCACTGGAAACCACATGTTTCGCGCATGAACCAGACCACCCACGCCGAGTCCTGTGCCAGGACCTAGCACCACGCGCGACGCCATCATGTCCGGGCGGTTTGGTCCGATACGCTCGCGATTGTCGTCGTCAAGTGCGGCAATCGCCAGAGCCTGCGCTTCGAAGTCATTGACGACCACGACATCGCTCAAGCCGAGATTGCTCAGCATCTCCTTCGGTTTGACGATCCAGTGGCAATTGGTCAGCGGTATCTCGTCGGACTCGATCGGTCCGGCGACGGCAAGGAGCGCCGAGACCGGTTTGATCGCCCTGTTGCTCAAAACCGCGATCTTGATGGCATCATCAATCGAGGGATAGTCGGCGGTTTTGACGGTGGTCAGGTGCGCGGCTTCAGATGTGGCGTCCGGCAGGATGCAGAAACGGGCATTGGTGCCGCCGATATCTCCAATGAGGATCGGAAAGGAAAGATGATCGTTCTGATTGGGCATCACTGCTCCTGAAGCCGCCTGATTTTTGAAGATAAAACTCGCCGAATCAAAGAGCGCCTATCTGTTGATGTGAAAGTCGATCAGTCGCTCCGCCGTCGCGCGGTTGAGCGCCATCGGTATGTCGTAGACGGTTGCCAGCCGTGTCAAGGCTTTCACGTCCACATCATGCGGCATGGAGGTCAGCGGATCGACAAAGAAGATCAGCATGTCGACATCGCCGGTCGCAATCATCGCGCCGATCTGCTGATCGCCGCCGAGAGGCCCGCTTTTCAGACGGATCACGTCGAGCTTGGGACAGGCATCCTGCACACGACCACCCGTCGTTCCCGTGGCGACAATGCGGAAGGTCGACAGCGCATCCTGATGCTCGCGGGCAAACTCCGCCATGTCGTCCTTCTTCTGATCATGCGCGATCAGCGCCACGCAGCGTTTGCTATCCATCATCGTTCCACGCGTTTTTTAAATCGATTTGAAGCCTTCTATATCAACTCTTCCAAGTTTGAAAAGCGGGCCTCTTGGGATCAATTCATGGAAGGGCGTGTGGAGGGGCGCGGAACATCTGCCGGCGGAACCGGTCCGCCAGGCGAGGGGGAAACGGGGGCGGTTGCCGCCGGAGCCGCAGGGGTGGTGTAAGCACTTTGTACCGCAGTCTGTAACCTTCCTGCGGAAGGCGCAACCGCAATGGCGGCGCAGGCCTTTGGCAAGTCCGACACCATCATCGGTCTTGGCGGCTTCGGCGGTTTGGCGTTCGGATCCTTCTTCGGCGCCGCCCATGGTTCCTTGGTAAACCACCAGGCAAGCGACTTGTCGCAGCCATCGCCCCGACCCACTGCCGCCTGCGGCTTGCAGTCTGTCGCACCGGCCGGGCAGGACAGACGGACGTGGAAATGCTCGTCATGGCCGTAAATCGGACGGATCTTGCCCATGAAAGTGCGGTCGCCGGTCCAGCTTTGGCAAAGCTTCTGCTTGATGGCCGGGTTGACGAAGATGCGCTCCACCTGTGGATAGCTCGCCGCCATCATCACCAGCCGTGCATTGAGTGGAGACCATTTGCGGTCGTCAACGGTCAGAAACTTGCTCTTGTCGAGCATCGAGATGAAGGGCGTATCCTCACGCTCCTGCGCGCTCATGATGTGGTCGGGCATCTTGCGCCACCAGATATCGACATCTAGCCCGATCTGATGCGAGGCGTGACCGGTTAGCATGGGACCGCCGCGCGGCTGGGAGATATCGCCAATCAGGAGGCCTGGCCAGCCGATTTTCTGCGAATCCTGCGCGAAACGTTCGATGAAGGAAACGAGTTGTGGCTGGCCCCAGCGCCGGTTGCGTGAAAGGCGCATGGCCTGAAAACCTTCGCCTTCCGTCGGCAGGGCAACCGCACCGGACTGGCATCCTTTTGCATAGGAGCCATAAGACTTGGAGGGGCCGGCGGAGGGAAGATCGATATGGCCGAAAACCTGCTTTGCCGGCTGGTCTTGCGCAAAGGCTGGCGCGAGATCTGCGCCAATCATCGAGACGACCGAAAAAGCGATAAGCGAAAGCCTGCGCGCTGCCATTGTCTTTAATCTCATTCGTCGCCGCCTGCGATCCGGTTGATTCTATGGTCCGATATTACGCTGGATCGCGAATTTGGTGAAAGCATGTTTGCGGATAAACCGCTTGTGAGCCGGCGCCTCTATTTTTTGACATTGTTTGGCTTATGCTTCGCCGCAACAAGCATCAAAAAGGAACATCCGCCCATGGCTTTGGCAAGCGCAAAATCCCTCCTGCTCTTAGGCATGGCAGTGTCGCTTTTGGCATCCTCGACAGTGGCAAAAGCGCAGGAGGAGGGGCAATGGCGTGTGGGCATTGCGACCGTCGGGGAGTTGAAGCACCCGAAGGGCTTCGAGCGCTTTGATTATGTCAATCCGAACGCACCGAAGGGCGGTGCCTTGCGTCTTTCGACAGCCGGCACTTACGACACGCTCAACCCTCTTCTTGCCAAGGGAGAAGCCGCAACAGGTCTAGGCGCGGTCTTCGATACGCTGATGAGGTCATCCGAAGAGGAGCTTTCGGCGTCCTACGGCCTTCTTGCGGAAGCCTTGACCTATCCAGCTGATATGTCCAGCGCGACGTTTAGATTGCGCGCCGAAGCCAAATTCGCCGACGGAAAACCCGTGACTCCAGAAGATGTGGTTTTCAGCTTTGACAAAGCGAAAGAGCTCAATCCGCAGCTCGCAACCTACTACACGCACGTCACCAAAGCCGAAAAGACCGGCGATCGGGAGGTGACCTTTACCTTCGACGAGAAAAACAACCGCGAACTCCCGCAGATCGTCGGACAGTTGCTTGTTGTTCCCAAACACTGGTGGGAGGCCAACGGTCCGGATGGAAAGCCACGCGACATTTCGCGCGGAACGTTGGAGCCAGTCATGGGATCCGGCCCCTATAAGATTGCCTCGGTGGCTCCGGGCTCCACGATTACTTACGAGTTGCGCGACGATTATTGGGGCAAAAACCTCAACGTCAATGTCGGAATGAACAACTTCAAGACGATCAGCTACACCTTCTACACCGATCGCGATGTGGAGTTTCAGGCCTTTAAAGCAGGCAACACCGATTTCTGGCAGGAAAACTCTGCCGGTCGCTGGGCAACCGGCTATGACTTTCCAGCCGTCAAGGACGGACGGATCAAGCGCGAGGAACTTCCCAATATCTACCGCTCCGTCGGTATTATGCAGGCTTTCGTGCCGAATGCACGCCGCGACAAGTTCAAGGATCCGAGAGTCCGCAAAGCGCTGAACCTGGCCTATGACTTTGAGGATATGAACAAGACACTGTTTTTCGGCCAGTATCAGCGGATCAATAGCTTCTTCATGGGCAGCGACCTTGCCTCATCCGGTTTACCTCAGGGCAAAGAGTTGGAAATTCTGACCGAAGTGAAAGATGAGGTGCCGCCGGAGGTCTTTACCACCGAGTATCGCAATCCCGTTGGCGGCGATCCGGCCAAGCAGCGCGACAATCTGCGTGAAGCTGTCAAGCTTATGAAGGAGGCAGGCTACGAGTTGCGGGGCAACCGAATGGTCAATGCAAGAACGGGCCAACCGTTCGATTTCGAAATTCTCGTCGATTCGCCCGCCATGGAGCGCGTCGTTCTGGCCTACATACAAAACCTCAAGAAAATCGGCATCAACGCGACGGTTCGAAACGTCGATTCATCGCAATATACCAATCGCACACGTGCCTTCGATTATGACATGATCGTCAATCTCTGGGCTCAGACCTCCAATCCCGGCAATGAACAGGCCGATTATTGGGGCTCTGCAGCCGCAAACCGCCAAGGCTCGAAGAACTTTGCTGGGATCAGCAATCCTGCGATCGACAAGATCGTCCGCAAGATCATCTTCGCTCCCACCCGTGAGGGCCAGGTTGCTGCCGTTAAGGCGCTGGATCGGGTTCTGCTGGCCGGAAATTACGTCATCCCGCAATTCTACCGTGGCGAGATGACGGTTGCCTACTGGAACACCATCGTTCGCCCGACGGAACTGCCCTATTACGGTATCGGCTTCCCCGACGCCTGGTGGTCGGCCAGTGCGGCAAAATGAGCTTGGTCTTGCTTTATAGGCCAAGCCTTGATTCACATGACTAAAGACGAATCATTAGGCGGGCAAAAGCTGCCGCTCGCCGGGAAAGGAAACGGTTTGACAGTAAGGATGACAGCCGAGCGCGCTTGCCTGGAGCGTGACCTCTAATGGGAGCCTATATTCTCCGGCGTCTGGCGCTCATGATCCCGACGATTATCGGCATCATGGGTATTTCCTTTCTTGTCATTCAGTTTGCACCCGGCGGCCCGGTCGAACAGGTCATCGCCCAACTGTCCGGTTCAGGGGACAGCGCTGCCGATCGCCTGTCCGGCGGTGGCGACCTCATGGGCGGCGGTGGTGTGGATGAAAGCGGATCGAAATATCGCGGCGCTCAGGGCCTCGATCCGGAGCTGATCGCCAAGCTCGAAAAGCAGTTCGGTTTCGACAAGCCGCCGCTCACACGCTTTCTGGAGATGATGTGGAACTACATTCGCTTCGACTTCGGCGACAGCTTCTTCAGAAACTCTTCAGTCATCGATCTCATCATCGACAAAATGCCGGTGTCGATTTCGCTCGGCTTCTGGATTCTGATCATTTCCTACGCAATTTCCATTCCGCTCGGCATCAAGAAGGCAGTGGAAGATGGCTCGAAATTCGACGTCTGGACGTCCGGCGTCGTCATTATCGGTTATGCCGTGCCCAGCTTCCTCTTTGGCATTTTGCTGATCGTGCTGTTCGCTGGCGGTTCCTTCTTCGACTGGTTCCCGCTGCGTGGTCTTACCTCGGACAATTTTGCCGAACTGACATGGTGGCAGAAGATCATCGACTATTTCTGGCACCTGACGCTACCGCTGACAGCGCTTGTGCTTTCCGCCTTCGCGACCACGACACTCTTGACCAAGAACTCCTTCATCGATGAAATCAAGAAGCAATATGTGGTCACCGCGCGCGCCAAGGGTCTTTCCGAGCGGAAAGTTCTCTACGGCCACGTCTTCCGCAACGCCATGCTGATCGTCATTGCCGGTTTTCCCGGTGCCTTCATCTCCGCCTTTTTCACCGGCTCGCTGTTGATCGAAAACATCTTCTCGCTGGATGGCCTCGGCAGGCTTGGCTATTTGTCCGTCGTCAATCGTGATTATCCGATCGTGTTCGGCACCCTCTTCATATTCTCGCTCATGGGTCTCGTCGTTGGTCTGATTTCCGACCTGATCTATACCTGGATCGATCCGCGCATCGACTTCGAGCGGAGGGACGTGTGATGACTGTCTCCACGCCTGTGACCGATACGATGCCACCGCAGAAGCGTCCTTTTTTCTCACCGACGAGCATTCGCCGTTGGCAGAACTTCAAGGCGAACCGCCGCGGCTACTGGTCCTTCTGGATATTCCTGGCGCTTTTCGGCCTCAGCCTCTGCGCCGAGTTCATCGCCAATGACAAGCCGATCCTGGCGTCCTACAAGGGCGAACTTCTCGTTCCTGTCCTGGTGGATTACCCCGAAGAAAAGTTCGGCGGCTTCCTGGCTCAGACCGATTATAAGTCCTCCTATATTCAGGATGAGATCAACGCCAATGGCTGGATGATCTGGCCGCCGATCCGCTATTCCTATCAGACTGTAAATTCCAATATTCCTCATTCAGCACCCACGCCACCCTTCTGGTTGATGAGCAAGGAGGAGCGTTGCTCCGGCTATCCGCAAGGGGCGGCTGATCCCGGCTGTACGCTTGGCAATC
The DNA here is from genome assembly GCF_059421725.1 of Agrobacterium sp. GW821-FHT02D03. Classification (NCBI taxonomy): domain Bacteria; kingdom Pseudomonadati; phylum Pseudomonadota; class Alphaproteobacteria; order Hyphomicrobiales; family Rhizobiaceae; genus Agrobacterium; species Agrobacterium sp. GW821-FHT02D03. The sequence goes on along the minus strand of NZ_JBWKVN010000001.1, from coordinate 26,749 downwards.
TCAATTGGCTCGGTACAGACAACCAGGCGCGCGACGTCACGGCGCGTATTATCTACGGCTTCCGCATCTCGGTGCTTTTCGGCCTGGCACTCACCATCTGCTCGGCCATCGTCGGTGTAACAGCCGGTGCGGTCCAGGGTTATTTCGGCGGCTGGACCGATCTTCTGATGCAGCGCTTCATCGAGATATGGTCGTCCATGCCGGTGCTCTACATCCTGCTGATCATCGCAGCCATCCTGCCGCCCGGCTTCTTCGTGCTGCTTGGCATCATGTTGTTGTTCTCTTGGGTCGGCTTCGTCGGGGTGGTGCGTGCCGAATTCCTGAGAGCGCGCAATTTCGAATATGTGAATGCCGCACGCGCACTTGGTGTCGGTAATGCCACCATCATGCTCCGGCACCTGCTGCCGAACGCCATGGTCGCAACACTCACCTTCCTGCCTTTCATTCTGTCCGGCTCGATCACGACGCTGACATCGCTCGACTTCCTCGGCTTCGGCATGCCGCCCGGCTCGCCATCGCTGGGTGAACTGATTGCCCAAGGCAAGAACAATCTCCAGGCGCCGTGGCTTGGGCTGACAGCCTTCTTCACCATGTCAATCATGCTCTCGCTGCTGATCTTCACCGGAGAAGCGGTGCGCGATGCTTTCGATCCGCGCAAGACATTCCGGTGATGGCCATGTCTCCAACAAATGCAGGCACAATGACCGCACCCCTCCTCTCCGTCCGAGACCTCTCCGTCGCCTTCCATCAGGGCGGCAAGGAAAGTCTCGCTGTCGACCGGGTTTCCTTCGACATCATGCCCGGCGAAGTGCTGGCGCTGGTTGGCGAATCCGGCTCTGGCAAATCGGTGACGGCCAACTCCATCCTGAAGCTTTTGCCCTATCCCGCGGCAAGCCATCCATCGGGCCAAATCCTGTTCGAGGGCAAGGATTTGCTGACGCTGCCGATGCGCGAGCTGCGATCGGTGCGCGGCAATGATATAACCATGATCTTCCAGGAGCCGATGACCTCGCTCAATCCGCTTCACAGCATTGAGCGGCAGATCGGTGAAATTCTGGAACTGCACCAGGCTCTCACCGGTGCGCCTGCACGTGCCCGTATCCTGGAACTGCTCAATCAGGTTGGCATTCGCGATCCGGAAAAGCGGCTGAAGGCTTTTCCGCACGAGCTTTCCGGCGGGCAGCGTCAGCGTGTGATGATCGCCATGGCGCTCGCCAATCGCCCCAAGCTTTTGATTGCCGACGAGCCGACGACGGCGCTTGACGTAACGGTGCAGGCGCAAATCCTCGAACTGCTGGCCGGGCTGAAGAATCAGCATCACATGTCGATGCTGTTCATCACTCACGATCTCGGTATCGTGCGCAAATTTGCCGATCGTGTCTGCGTCATGACAAAGGGCAAGATCGTTGAGACGGGCACTGTCGAGCAGGTCTTCACCAATCCCCAGCATGCCTATACCCGCCATCTTCTGGCTGCTGAACCGAAGGGCGAGCCGCCACCTGCGGACGATAAGAAGCCGGTGGTCATGCAGGGTGCCGACATCAAGGTCTGGTTCCCGATCAAGGCCGGTCTGATGCGCAAGGTCGTGGACCACGTCAAGGCGGTCGATGGCATCGATATCACTCTTCGTGAGGGGCAGACGGTCGGTGTTGTGGGCGAATCCGGCTCCGGCAAGACGACGCTGGGGCTGGCGCTATCGCGGCTGATTTCCTCGAAGGGCCGGATCAGCTTTATCGGCCAATCCATCGACGCCTATTCCTATGCCATGATGAAGCCGCTGAGAAACCGCCTTCAGGTGGTGTTCCAGGACCCCTACGGTTCTCTCAGCCCCCGCATGTCGGTCGGAGACATCATTGCCGAAGGTCTGAAGGTGCATGAAACCTCGCTCTCCTATGAGGAGCGTGACCGGCGCGTCGCGACCGCACTGGAGGAAGTGGGGCTCGATCCTGCCACGCGCTGGCGCTACCCGCATGAATTTTCCGGCGGCCAGCGGCAGCGTATTGCCATTGCCCGCGCCATGGTGCTGAAACCGCGCTTTGTCATGCTGGATGAGCCGACATCGGCGCTGGACATGAGCGTGCAGGCGCAGGTGGTCGATCTCTTGCGCGATCTGCAGTCCAAACATGATCTCGCCTATCTCTTCATTAGCCACGACCTCAAGGTGGTGAAGGCGCTCGCCAACGAGGTGATCGTCATGCGCCACGGAAAGATCGTCGAAAGCGGCCCCGCCAAGTCTATCTTCGAGGCGCCGAAAGAAGATTACACCCGTGCGCTGATGGCCGCTGCCTTCAATATCGAAGCGGTCAAGACCGCAGCCGTGAGCGAGTAAAGACCTCCACGCAAATTGTGGCGAGGCGGTTTTGCTGTTGCGTTCGATGATGGGGAGCGCCATCTTTCTCAAACGTCTGATGACGGCAGAGGAAGAAGAGAATGGCAGCGGATGTGATCGTATTGGGTGCCGGGATCATTGGGGTCTCGGTGGCGGTTCAACTGGCAAGACGCGGAAAATCCGTCGTGTTGCTCGATCGCCGCGGGCCTGGTGAGGAAACATCCTTCGGCAATGCCGGGCTCATTCAGCGCGAGGGCGTCGTGCCCTATGGCTTCCCTCAGGATCTCGGCCTGCTGGCGCGCTACTCGCTCAACAACCGCATCGACGCCCATTATCACATGGCCGCTATGCCGAAGATCGCGCCGTTTCTGGCGCGCTACTGGTATCATTCGCAACCGGCACGGCACGCGGCGATATCCCGTTCCTACGCGCCGCTGATTGAACATTCGGTTACCGAGCATTCGATCCTGATCGATGAAGCGAAGGCCGGCGATCTTATCGTCAAGAATGGCTGGATGGAGGCTTACCGAACGGAGGCCAAGCGCGACGACGATTTCGCCTTTGCCGAGCGCCTCGCGCGTGATCACGGTATTTCTCATACCAAGCTGACCCGGCAGGAACTGGCGCAAGCAGAGCCACATCTGTCGCACGATTTCGTCGGCGGGCTGAAGTGGGACGATCCATGGTCGGTACTCGACCCGCACGGTCTCACCATGGCCTATCTGCGCCTGTTCGAAAGTCTGGGCGGTACCTTCGTCAAGGGCGACGCGGCGGCTCTGTCTCAGACGCCGGCCGGCTGGAAAATCCAGACGGAGAATGGCCTGATTGAGGCTGAGAGCGTCGTGGTTGCCCTAGGTCCGTGGTCCGATACCGTGACGACACGGCTCGGCTATCGCTTCCTGATGGGAGTGAAGCGCGGCTACCACATGCACTACGCACCCCAGGAGGGAACGAAGCTCAACAACTGGCTGATCGATGCCGAGCGCGGTTACTTCCTGGCACCGATGAAGAAGGGCATCCGCCTGACGACGGGTGCGGAATTTGCCGATCGCGATGCACCGAAATCGCCTGTCCAGCTTTATCGGGCGGAGCGCGTGGCCCGCACCATCTTTCCACTGGGTGGCAGGCTGGATGCCGAACCCTGGATGGGTGCACGTCCCTGCACGCCGGATATGATGCCGGTCATTGGCAAAGCGCCGCGCCACAAAAGCCTGTGGTTTGCCTTCGGTCACGCCCATCATGGCCTGACGCTGGGGCCGATCACAGGGCGGATTTTGGCTGAAGCAATGCTTGGCGAAACACCCGTCATCCCGATCGCACCCTACGCCGCGGAGCGGTTCAACCCCTGACACACCGATTAGGGGTGGCCTTCCTGTAAAAGCCCGCTTAACATGCAAGCCAGGGAGGAAAAGGGTATGCAGCGGGGCACAAAGTCACGATGACGGCGCGATATATGATCTACCAGCAGCAGGATGACTTTCGTTAGCGTCAGCCTTTCCGGCCGATCGAAAGAGCAACGACATCCTGGTGAATGATGGCTGATATCGAATACGCAAAGACCTTTTTCCAACAAAACCCCGACATCGAAATTCTCGAAGCCTTCGTCATTGACGCCAATGGCATTCCGCGGGGCAAGTGGATCCCGCGCGAGCGGGCGCTCGACGTGCTGGAAAAGGGCATGGCCGTTCCCCGTTCCGTCTATGCCTTGGATATCTGGGGCCGAGACGTGAACGCCGCCGGACTGGCGGAAGGAACCGGCGATCCTGACGGTTTGTGTGTTGCCGTGCCAGGAACCCTGTCGCGCGTCACCTGGCTTGGGCGGCCCACGGCGCAGGTGCTACTGGCCATGACCGAGCCGGATGGTGCCGGTTTCTTTGCGGATTCGAGGCATGTTCTGGCACAGGTTCTATCTGGCTTTACCAAGCGTGGCTTGACCCCTGTCGTTGCCACCGAACTTGAATTCTATCTGATCGACCCGGTCCGCTCCGCGCTTGATCCTGTGCGCCCGCCCAACAGCCGGGAAGGGCGCTGGCATACGGGTCAGACGCAGGTTCTCTCCATTTCCGAACTTCAGGATTTCGAAGACGTCTTCCACGACATTGCCACCGCCTGCCGCGCGCAGAATGTGCTGGCCGATACGACGCTTCGGGAAAATGGGCCCGGGCAATATGAAATCAACCTCAACCACGTGCCGGATGCGCTGCGTGCGGCGGATTTCGCCGTTTTCCTCAAGCGCATCGTCAAAGGGGTGGCGCGCAAGCACGGGCTGGACGCCACCTTCATGGCCAAGCCCTATGGCACTCAGGCCGGCAATGGCATGCACGTGCATTTTTCCGTCCTCGATAAGGATGGACGAAACATCTACATGGGCGAGGACGGGCCCTCGGAAGCGCTCATGCACAGCGTCGGCGGTCTTCTGGAGAATATGGGAGAAAGCATGGCGGTGTTTGCGCCCCACGCCAATTCCTACCGGCGGCTGCGCCCCAGCGAACATGCGCCGACCTACGCTTCATGGGGCTTCGACAACCGCTCGGCCGCCGTGCGGGTGATCACCGCCAGCAAGCCTGCCACCCGGATCGAGCATCGTGTGGCCGGTGCCGATACCAACCCTTACCTCGTGCTTGCCATGATCCTGAATGCCGCGCTCTCCGGCATGCGGGAGAAGCGCCAGCCGGGAGGGGCGATTGCAGGCGATAGCCACGCCATCAATCACGAGCCCTTGCCGACGAACTGGGATTATGCGGTCCAGCGTTTTGCCCGTTCGAGCTTCGCTTATGCCACGCTCGGTCAGCGCTACAGAACGCTCTATGCCGCCTGCAAGCAGCAGGAAATTTCCGAATTCTCGCTTCGCGTCACCGATGTGGAATATGACGCCTATATCAGGACGGTGTGAAACATGGCTCACGTAACCGCGCTTCCCAATCCCGGTCATACGACCTCCTGGTATGCGGCCTCCGCCAATGACAAGAGCGTGCGCCCCACGCTCGAGGGCGAGATGCATGCGGATATCTGCGTGATCGGCGCAGGTTTCACCGGCATGTCCGCCGCACTGGAACTTGCGGAAAAAGGTTTCTCCGTTATCGTTCTGGAAGGCACGCGCGTCGGCTTTGGCGCCTCGGGGCGCAATGGCGGGCAGATCGTCAACGGCTATAGCCGCGATCTCGAAACCATTGCCGGACGCTATGGGCAGGAGAAGGCCGTCAAGCTCGGCGAGATGTCGCTTGAAGGCGGACAGATCATTCGCGAGCGTGTGGCGAAATACGGGATCGACTGCGATCTGGTGGATGGCGGTTTCTTTGCCGCCTTCACGCGAAAGCAGATCCAGGAAATGGAAGCCAACAAGACCCATTGGGAGAAGCACGGCCATTCCGGGTTGGAAATGATCTCCAAGGCAGAGGTCGGCCACTATGTGAAGTCCGATCGTTATGCCGGCGGGATGATCGACCGGTTTGGCGGACATATCCATCCGTTGAATTATGTGCTGGGGGAGGCGGCAGCTGTCGAGAAACTCGGTGGTCGAATCTTCGAAAATTCCAGGGTCATCGGCGTTGAGAAGGGTACGAGCCCGACGGTCAGAACCGCGCATGGTAAGGTCACGGCGAAATATGTGCTGGTCTGCGGCAATGCCTATCTTGGCAAGCTCTTACCGGAAATCGGCGATCGCATGATGCCGGTGTCGAGCCAGGTCATGGCGACGGAACCGCTTGATGCGGGCCTGATCGAAAGCTTGCTTCCGGCAAACTACTGTGTCGAAGATGCCAATTACATTCTCGACTATTATCGGCGCACCTCCGACAACCGCCTGCTTTATGGCGGCGGCATTGGTTATGGCGGCAGCGATCCGGCCGATCTGACCAGCGTTATCCGTCCCAACATGCTGAAAACCTTTCCGCAGTTGAAGGACGTCAAGATCGACTTTGCCTGGAGCGGCAATTTCGCGCTGACGCTGACGCGCATTCCGCATATGGGGCGGCTGTCGGAGAACATCTATTTCTCCCACGGTGACAGCGGTCACGGTGTCACCACCACACAATTGCTTGGCCGCATTCTGGCGGAAGTCGTGTCCGGACAGGCAGGTCGCTTCGATGTCTGGTCGTCGTTGCCGAACTTCCCGTTTCCTGGCGGCAAGACGTTCCGCGTGCCGCTCACCGTCCTGGGGGCGTGGTGGTACGGGCTGCGCGATAGGCTCGGCCTATAGGGCCTTCAAGCCTTTCAGCGCGTTTTCGACGATTTCGTCCGGCGTGGCATCTATGTTGACAGTCACGACGCCTGGCTCGCCGGTCGGCACTTCCAGCGTGTCGAGCTGTGTCTTCAACAGCGATAGCGGCATGAAATGGCCCTTGCGTGCACCCATGCGCCGCGTCAAAAGCTCAACGCTGCCTTCCAGAAAAACAAAGGACAAGGGTCCGCCACAGGCGGTCCGCAGCCGATCGCGATAGGATTTCTTCAGGGCCGAGCATGAAATCACAACGCCACCGGCCTCATAGCCCTGGCGAAGCTCAGCACCCACGAGATCGAGCCAGGGCCAGCGATCCTCGTCGGTAAGCGGCGTGCCAGCGCTCATCTTCTCGACATTGGCCTTGGGGTGCAGCCTGTCGCCTTCCTGAAATGGCATGCCAAGCTTTTCCGCCAGCTCAGCCCCGACCGTGGATTTGCCGCAGCCGCTGACGCCCATCACGATGATTGCCTGTTTCATGCAAAAAACCTTTCATGCCTGCAGCACCGGCCCGGAAATCAGCGTTGATTCTCGGGAAATCGCGATGCGTCGTTGCGTGTCGTCGTGGCCTAGCAAGAAGGCGAGGATAAGAAAACGGTTTTTATCAGAGGCGACTTAACAAGCGGCTGGATGGATGCCGGAGCAAACGTCACCATAGATTTTCCCGCAGCCGCCGCGCTCCAACCCGTCCTGTTGGAGGTCGAGATTTTGTTCTTCGGTCAAAACTCGCATGGAGCCTACGAGCATGACCACTCTCCAGTTCATGTAAACTTAGACGGCATGAGTTTGTAGGCTATAGGTTTCTGCACCCGTATTTATAAAATTTGATAGTTGTTTGGGGATTTTCAGGATTGGCCTTGCTGCGTCACATCGAACCGGGGTTTGTTGGGCCATATGTGACCGGTAGCCGCAATCGTAGTGATAAGCCGAGCGGGTGAAGCCGCAAAGCCTTCGTCAGTTCGGGCACAGACGTAGCTGGTCGATATGAGAGGATTGAAAATGGCCGAAGATGCTGGCGTGATCGCTGTGGACCATATGGGATTCTCGGTCGCCTCGTTGGAGGAGGCGATCCAGTTTTGGACAGAGGCGATGGGTTTTGAGCTTGCTCGCCGAGGAGAGATGGGTGGGGAGTTCCTACGGGAGGCCACGGGGGTTGACGATCCGCGCTGCCGAATGGCGCTGGTGACGGCTCCAAACGGCTACCCTATCGAACTCCTCGAATATTCGACAGGCCGTAGGCTGGGACAGACACCTCGCAGCGCAGGTGCGATCGGCGCCGCGCACATCGCCATCACGGTTGCGGATATCCTCACGGCGATCGCGCGGGTTGAGACGGCGGGGTGGGCAGTGAAGGGTTCGCCGCAGCCTATACCAGGCGGCCCCCGAAGCGGAACAATGGTCGCGTACATCTCCGGTCCGGACGGTATCACCATCGAGCTGATGCAGCCGCCCGTTCAACATTCCCGCGTCGTGTGACGCCCCCTCGATCCGGGAAAGCTCCTTTGTGTAGGTTTTCTGTTCCGTTGTTAGCCAACCCCAACTCTTTGAAGCTATGCTTCGTGTTTATCCGAACATCGAGTTCGATTTTCGGGCCGATGCTGTAAGTCTCTGCACGCCGAGGCACCATGACCAGACAAAGACGCCGTAACATCATCAAGGCAAGGCGCACCGGAATGGGGCTTGCGCTCGTGGCGGCCATCTCCTTCGTCGCAGGGATGACGGATGCGATCGGGCTGATGATGTCGGGAGACTTCGTGTCCTTCATGACGGGCAACACCACCCGCGCGGCGATCTCGCTGGAGGCCGGTCAGTATGATCACGCGCTGAAGCTCTTTCTCGCCATCATCACCTTCGTCGCCGGCAACGCCGCGGGCATTATCGTCGCCCACAGCTCGCAACGGCGCATCTTCACCGTGCTGTGCTCGGTTGCCATCCTGCTGGCACTAGCCGCCCTGATGCAGACATCTGCTCTTCGACCTTTTGACTTTTACCTGATCGTCTTTGCCATGGGCATGATCAATGCGGCGGTCGAGCATATCGAGGGTCTGCCGATCGGGCTGACCTATGTGACGGGGGCTCTCTCGCGCTTCGGTCGCGGCGTTGGCCGCTTCATTTTAGGCGAGCGAAAGGTCGATTGGTCCATCCAGCTTGTTCCGTGGATTGGCATGGTGTCGGGTGCAATCTCCGGAGCGATCCTTGCCAGCTTTTTTCCGGGCGGTGCGCTGCTGGTCGTCAGTCTCACGGTGTTTGCGGTGGCACTTGCGAGCATGCTGATGCCGCGCTCGCTCAGAACCCGTTATAACCAGCGCGTCGCAATCAAACGCGGCCCAAAGGGGGCATGATGTCCTACTTGCGGGAAAGCGTGACGAAGGCCGTTCCGCGCACGCGAACCGTCATTTCGCAAGGCGCGCTGTCGGTACGTTCGCAATAGCGCGGATGCATTTTCAGCACGAAGACCATGTTGCCGAAGCGCTGGATGAAATCGTAGCCATAGATGGTTGCGGTGGCGATCAGCAGGTAGCCGCCCTCTTTCACCTGCACATAGAAATTATAAGGGCAGCCATCGTCGTTGCAGGTGGTGCTCTTGTGACCGTCGCAGGTCAGGCCCCCACGATTGGTGACCGCATCCATCAGCCCGTCATTGTTGATATCGATGCGGGAGATATAGTCCGGTCCGAACTCGGCGACCTTGCACTGCTTCTGGAAGAAAGCCTTCTCATAAACTTCCGGATCGCTCACCAACTCCTGTTGAGCGCGCGCTGGCGTCATCAGGCTCAAAAGCGCCAGAAGGCAGAGCATGGATGAGAAGAGACGTTTCAAGGCCGTTTCCTTCGTGGTCTGATCGCTGCCGTCAGGGGTGTCCATAAGCAAAACGACTTCACCTTTACCGGATTTGCGTTATGGATGGCGCAGCATGATGATGGCGAGGTCTATAACCCGCCGCGCTTGCGTCACACTGACCGTCACTGCGAAAATGAGGAGCGCCTCGTCATGTCACTTCTGGCTTTCCTCGATTATGCGGGTGTCGCGGTGTTTGCAGCGACAGGCGCGCTCGCCGCCTCGCGCAAGCAGCTGGATTTCATCGGCTTCATGTTCTTCGCCGCAGCGACCGGTATCGGCGGTGGCACGCTGCGGGATCTGGTGCTTGGTCGTGCGCCCGTCTTCTGGGTGGTCAACCCCACCTATATTCTTGTTTGCGTCGGGGTGGCGGCACTTGTCTATTTTACCGCGCACCTTTTCGAATCCCGCTACCGCCTGTTGATCTGGCTTGATGCCGTCGGCCTTTCGGCCTATTGCGTTATGGGGGCAGCGAAGGGGCTTGCGGCAACGGGTTCGCCCACGGTCGCCATTGTCACCGGAACGATGACCGCCACCTTTGGCGGCGTGCTTCGCGACATTCTGGCCGGCGAACCATCCGTACTTCTGCGCCCGGAAATCTATATCAGCTGCGCGCTGGCCGGTGCCTGCGTGTTTACCGGCGTGCATTTCCTCGGCGCGCCACTGATCGTCTCGTCGACGGCGGGGGTTCTCACCGCTTTCGGCATTCGCAGCGGCGCACTGATATTCGGCTGGACCTTCCCGCCCTACAGGTCTCGCCCTGGCCGTCCGCCGGAAGATGTGATGTGAGGCCGAAAACGATAAAGGCACCTTCCGGTGCCTTTTGATAAACCAATGCGGTGTCAGCGCTCTTTGCGCCGCAGACGGATGACGACATCCACATGGGCGATTTCCATGCCTGCCGGCGGTTCGGGAAGATTGCCGATCTGCAGGTTGTTGACTGGAATATCGAGAACCTCGTTCTCACCTTCAACGAAAAAGTGATGGTGATCGGAGACATTGGTGTCGAAATAGGTCTTCGCACCCTCAACGGCCAGCACGCGGATCAGGCCAGCCTCGGTGAATTGATGCAGAGTATTGTAGACCGTTGCGAGCGAAACGGGCACGCCGGCCGTCACCGCCTCGTCATGCAGTTCTTCTACCGTCAGGTGGCGGTCGCCCTTCGCGAACAGAAGATCGCCAAGCGCAATGCGCTGGCGTGTCGGGCGCAGGCCGAAGCGGCGTAGCCGTGTTCCAATGTCCAGGGTGGCGTCAAATGCCATCGGTCAGGGTTCCTGAGAACGGTTATAAAGTGCGTCTTGACGATGCATATATCTTTTAAGGGCAGGGCTTTCAATAGTTTCCGGCGGAGACGCCTCGCCTATTGCCGGCGAAAGGGCCGTTTTTGCAATTTTCCTCTGGTTCCGTCCTTACGCTTCCTGTATGCGGGCGCCATATTGAGAACAGGCCTCTGGCAAGTTGGTCTGCTCCAATGTGTATGCGGCCCTTGTGGCGCTTCATTTTGAGCCTAACTTGCTTTACAGAAGTCTATAAACACGATGAGATGGGAAACGGAAGCAATGGCAACGAGGCAATCCAGCTATAATTATGAGGAAATCCTGGCATGTGGCCGCGGCGAACTGTTCGGTCCCGGCAATGCACAGCTTCCTCTGCCTCCAATGCTGATGGTTCATCGTATCACTGAAATTTCCGAGACCGGCGGTGAGTTCGACAAGGGCTTCATCCGTGCCGAATATGATGTGAAGCCAGATGACTGGTATTTCCCGTGCCATTTCCAGGGCAATCCGATCATGCCGGGCTGCCTCGGCCTTGACGGCATGTGGCAGTTGACGGGCTTCTTCCTCGGCTGGCTGGGTGAACCGGGCCGTGGCATGGCGCTTTCCACCGGCGAAGTAAAATTCAAGGGCATGGTTCGTCCTGAAACCAAGCTTTTGCAGTATGGCATCGATTTCAAGCGCGTGATGCGTGGCCGGCTCGTGCTCGGCACCGCCGATGGCTGGCTGAAGGCCGATGGCGAAACCATCTATCAAGCGACGGACCTTCGCGTTGGTCTGTCTAAGGAAAAGACCGCCTGACGTCTTTAAACAAGACGGGCGCCACGCGCGCCATCTGCGGCAAGCTCTAAGAAAAGGTCACCTTCATGAGAAGAGTAGTAGTCACCGGCCTCGGTATCGTTTCATCGATCGGCAGCGACGCGGGCGAAGTCACGGCTTCCTTGAGAGACGCCAAGTCCGGCATTTCGTTCTCGCCAGACTTTGCCGAACACGGCTTCAAATGCCAGGTCTGGGGCAAGCCATCGCTTGATCCGACCGATCTGGTCGACCGTCGCGCCATGCGCTTCCTCTCCCAGGGTGGAGCGTGGAACCATGTGGCGATGAAGCAGGCAATCGCCGATTCCGGCCTGGAAGAGAGCGATATCAGCGGCAATGAGCGCACCGGCATCATCATGGGCTCGGGCGGTCCGTCTACCCGCACCATCGTCGAAGCATCCGACATCACGCTGAAGAACAACAGCCCGAAGCGCATCGGCCCGTTTGCCGTGCCGAAGGCCATGTCCTCCACGGCATCTGCGACCCTTGCCACATGGTTCAAGATCCACGGCGTCAACTACTCCATCTCGTCCGCCTGCTCGACGTCTGCGCACTGCATCGGCAATGCGGCTGAAATGATCCAGTGGGGCAAGCAGGATGTGATATTTGCCGGCGGCCATGAAGATCTTGACTGGTCCATGTCGAACCTTTTCGACGCCATGGGCGCCATGTCCTCCAAGTATAACGACACGCCTTCGGTCGCCTCGCGCGCCTATGACGTCAACCGCGATGGTTTCGTGATTGCCGGCGGTGCAGGCGTTCTGGTTCTGGAAGAGCTGGAGCATGCCAAGGCCCGCGGCGCGAAGATCTATGCCGAAATCGTCGGCTATGGCGCGACCTCGGATGGTTACGACATGGTCGCACCGTCGGGCGAAGGCGCCATCCGCTGCATGCGTCAGGCGCTTGCGACCGTGAAGGGCGATGTCGATTACGTCAACACCCACGGCACCTCCACGCCTGTCGGCGACAGCAAGGAAATCGGCGCGATCCGCGAAGTCTTCGGCGACAAGATCCCGCACATCCAGTCGACCAAGTCGCTTACGGGTCACTCGCTCGGTGCTGCCGGCGTTCAGGAATCGATCTACGGTCTGTTGATGATGCAGGAACGCTTCATCGGCGAGAGCGCCCACATCGAAACGCTCGATCCGGAATTCGACGGCGTTCCGATCGTTCGCAAACGCATCGATGATGCCAAGATCGACACCGTGCTCTCCAACTCATTCGGCTTCGGCGGTACCAACGCCACGCTCGTCTTCCAGCGCTATAACGGATAATTGCCCATGAACGGCATCATGCAGGGTAAACGCGGCCTCATCATGGGCGTCGCCAACAATCACTCGATCGCTTGGGGCATCTCCAAGGCGCTGGCCGCGCAGGGCGCGGAACTGGCTTTTACCTATCAGGGCGAAGCCCTTGGAAGACGCGTCAAGCCGCTCGCGGCTGAAGTCGGCTCCGATTTCATCGTGCCCTGCGATGTCGAAGATATTGCATCCGTCGACGCGCTTTTTGAGACCCTGCGTCAGCGCTGGGGTTCGATCGACTTCGTCGTTCACGCCATCGGCTTTTCCGACAAGAACGAGCTGAAGGGCCTTTATGCCGACACCACGCGCGAAAACTTCAGCCGTACCATGGTCATCTCCTGCTTCTCCTTCACCGAGATCGCCAAGCGGGCTGCAAGCCTGATGACGGACGGCGGCTCGATGCTGACGCTGACCTATAATGGCTCCCAGCGCGTGATCCCGAACTACAATGTCATGGGTGTGGCGAAGGCTGCTCTCGAAGCCTCTGTCCGCTATCTGGCTGCCGATTACGGTCCGAAGGGCATCCGCGTCAACGCCATCTCGGCAGGCCCGGTCCGCACGCTTGCAGGCGCCGGTATTTCTGATGCCCGTGCGATCTTTGCCTGGAACGCGAAGAACGCACCGCTGCGCCGCACGGCCGATATTGATGATATTGGTGGCTCTGCACTCTATCTTCTGTCGAACCTCTCCCGCGGTGTGACTGGCGAATGCCATTATGTGGATTGCGGCTACAACATCACCTCGGTCCCGACACTGGATGAGCTTCGCAGAGCCGACGCCGATTAAGTCTCTGTGCGTGATATGGTTACGTTAGAAAGCCCGGCAGTGTCGGGCTTTTTTGTGTCTGCTCGGTGAGGTGGCTGTCTGCCTTCTGAGCCGCGCAAAAGTGCGTCCACGGTGCTGCGCATGTCGAAAAACAGGACATGCGGCAAATGCGAGGCTTTCCGAAAAGGAAATATAAAGAAAGCCCTCATAATGATCCTAGTGCGAGACCATTCCCGCAAGATCAGTTTCCGCCAGAGATAGAAAAGCCCCATGCGAAGGCCAATGTTTCAGAAAGCATTACCTGGCAAGTTACTCCGCTCGCGCGACGGCTCCGCCGCGATCGAATTCGCCATCCTTGCCATACCCTATTTCATGATCATTTTCGCGATCCTGGAAACGTTTATCGCGATGACAGGTGAGCAGCTTTTCGTTAACGCCACCGACACCATGGCGCGCAAATTGCGCACTGGACAGATCACCAACACGGTGACCGCGGAAGATTTCCGCAAACAGTTCTGTAGCGAAGTGTCGATCATGGTGACGTGTGATGATAAAGAAAGCAAAGCGACTCCCAAGCTCTATATTGACCTACGCCAGTTCAATACCTTCGCAGATATCCCCAAAACCCTGCCGCTGATAAAGACCGGCGATTACTACGATCTGAACACCTCGGTCTTCGGCTTTAAACCGGGAGGGCCGGGCTCAATCAATATGCTGCGCGTCTATTATCGGTGGCCGGTAATTGTCGATCTCATTCGTCCCTATCTGACGAAGGTCCGCCCTGCCGACGGTTCGATGCCCTCCCATTTCCTCATCGTTGCGACCGATGCATATCGCAACGAGAACTACTAGCGAGCGGAAAAGATGAAGGTCAAATCCAGGCCATCGCAGGCAAAGACCGGGGGCATCTTTCTACGCTTTGCCAAACACCGGGAAGGTGCAGGCGCAATCGAGTTTGCCATCATCTTTCCGCTGCTGGTCTCGCTCTATCTCACATCGTTCGAACTGACGATGGGCTTCAGCGTCTATAAGCGCGCCACGCGTGCCGCGGGAATGATCTCCGATATCGTCTCCACCCAGACGAAGATCAACAAAGACTATCTTGCGACGATGAAGGATGTCGCCGCGGCGATCTTCGTTCCCTACGGCACCGATGGATTGAAGCTCAGAATTACCGGCATACAGGTCGACGCGAACCAAAAGGCGACGGTGGCGTGGTCATGGGATCAGGCCGGTGGCCGTCCGTATTCGGTCGGTACACCAGTCGACGTGCCGGCAAACCTGCTCTCCATCAGCAACTTCGTGATCCATTCAGAACTGTCGGTGCCGCACAACCTGCTGATGTTCATGCCGACGCTGGTTTCGGAAAACTCGACCATTACGATTGCCAAGGATTACTACTTCGCCAAGCGCGAGGGCGAGCCGATTGTGTGCGGAGACTGCTGAAGCCCGTTGCGCAAAGGCGAACGGACTTGTGAAGAAGAGAACGCGACGCCGCTTAACCATGTTACGCGCAGAAATCTCTGGACCAGCTTAAGACATGAAAAAGCTGCGAAACACGGACGTTTCGCAGCTTTTATTTTGGTCACATGACGGTGTCAGGCGGGCATATCGAGCTTGCGGCTGAAGAACAGCGCCACGATGGTGCAGACTGCGCCAGACAGCAGGTAGAGGCAAACGGCGAAGAGGCCAAACTCGGAGGAGAAGCCAAGCACCACGAGCGGTGCGAAGCCCGCGCCGATCAGCCAGGCGATGTCCGAAGTCAAAGACGCGCCGGTATAGCGATACTCTCGGCTGAAGCGCGACGCCAGCGCGCCACCCGCTTGACCGAAAGAAAGGCCAAGCAGCGAGAAGCCGATCAACACGAACAGATAGCGACCGATATCACCAGAGCCCATCAGGATCGGTGCGATGAAGCTGAAGACGCCGATCAACGACGCGGCAATCACCAGGAGTTTGCGACGTCCGATGCGGTCGGCAAGGGCACCGGACACGACGATCATCCCACCGCCGATAATGGCGCTGATGAACTGAACGAAGAGAAAGTCTGAAAGACGCTGCTGCGTGTGCAGAACCACCCAGCTGATCGGGAAGACGGTGACGAGGTGGAACAGCGCAAAGCTTGCCAGTGGAACAAAGGCGCCGGTGATGACGACGCGCGACTGGCTCCGCAGCATCTCGAAAACCGGCTTCGGCTCGAGTTCATGCTGTGCCAGCATCGCCTGGAATTCCGGCGTTACGATCATGCGCAGGCGGGCAAAGAGCGCCAGAACGTTCAGCGCCAGAGCCACGAAGAACGGGAAGCGCCAGCCCCAGGCCAGAAACTCGGGGTTCGACAGCTGGGTGACGAAGATGATGAAGAAGGCGCTTGCAAGACCAAAGCCCATGGCGGCGCCGATCTGCGGCATCATCGCATACCAGCCGCGCTGCTTTTCGGGCGCGTTCATGGCGAGAAGCGAAACCAGACCATCCCACGCGCCCCCGAGACCCAGACCCTGGCCGATACGGAAGACGGCAAGCAGCACCGGCGCCAGGACACCGACATCGCTATAGGAAGGCAGGAAGCTGATCGCCATCGTCGACCCACACAGGGTGAAGAGGGCGGCGGTCAACTTGACCGCACGGCCGAACTTGCGGTCGATCTGCAGGAAGATGAGAGAACCGATCGGTCGCGCAATGAAAGCGAGCGAGAACACGGCGAAGGAATAGAGGGTCGCAGTCAGCGGCTCCGCAAACGAAAAGAACACGTAAGGGAACACCAGGACGGACGCGATCGCATAAACGAAAAAGTCGAAAAATTCGGTCATTCTCGCCAGAATCACGGCCATCGTAATGCGGTCGGGATCGACGGCAACGGGAGCCTGGCGTGACGGGGCATCAGAGCCCGGAAAAGTTGAGGCCGTATCGGTATAGCTCATAATAATCCCTCCAGCGTATTGCGAACCATGGCGTAACGCAGGCGGCTCCTCATCCGTTGCGTTACATGCGACGGATTGTCACACACCGCACTGCACCCGTCAAACGGAATTGCCTGAAATTGCTTGCCGATGGGGCTCTGTTTGGAGTAACTGCTGGGTAGAGAACGATTGCTTCGCCCAGCTGTCATTGCTGCGGCGCAAAAGGCCGCTGCACCGCGACAAAATTACACATTTATTAAATGACATTTGGCAACTAATCCCGGTCCATACCGAATAATCGAGTTGAAGAACGTGCGCACGATCAAGAAACTTACCACGGCCCTTGCGGGCCTGTCGTCGTTGCTGCTGCTCAGCGGCTGCAACCTCGTCGTCATGAACCCCTCGGGTGACGTTGCCCGCCAGCAGGCCGATCTGATCATCACCTCGACGGTTCTCATGCTGTTGATCATCGTTCCGGTCCTCGCGCTGACAATCTTCTTCGCCTGGAAGTATCGCGCGGCCGCCAAGGCGACCGATTACGATCCCGAGTGGCATCACTCCACCCGTCTGGAAATGGTCATCTGGTCAGCCCCGGTCGCCATCATCCTGATGCTCGGCACCGTCACCTGGATCGCCACCCATCGTCTCGATCCCTATCGCCCGCTCGACCGGATCGACGAAGCGCGCGAAGTGACGCCGGAAACCAAACCATTGACGGTCGAAGTGGTCGCCATGGATTGGAAGTGGCTGTTCTTCTATCCGGAACTCGGCATCGGCAGCGTCAATGAATTTGCCGCTCCTGTCGATGTTCCGATCAACTTCAAGATCACCGGCACGACGGCCATGAACTCCTTCTTCGTGCCAGCCCTTGCCGGTCAGATCTATGCCATGGGTGGCATGCAGACCAAGCTTCACGCCGTCATCAACCGCGAAGGTGTCTATGACGGCTTTTCATCGAACTTCTCCGGCCCAGGCTTCTCCTGGATGCGCTTCAAGTTCCATGGCGTGAGCCAGCAAGGCTTCGATCAGTGGGTTGCCAAGGTGAAGGAAGGCGGCAAGCCGTTCGGTCGCATGGAATACCTGGAACTGGCCAAGCCGAGCGAACGCAATCCGGTGGAATACTTCGCCAATGTCGATCCTCAGCTTTATGACGCCATCCTCAATCGCTGCGTCGAGCCGAACAAGCTCTGCATGCGCGACATGATGCATGTCGACGCCAATGGCGGCGGCGGCAAGGAGGGCATCGATATCGCCAAGGCGCTGAATTCCGTCGTCTGCACGCCGCTCGCACCCTATGGTGTCGCCACCGGCCCGCAGTCCATGCCTGCTGCTATCGAAGGCCAGACCTTCGAGCCTGCCGCTCTGCCGCAGGTCAAGGCGGAAGCTGCGAAGGCGCCCGGCAACGCCGGCTGAAATTGAAACTGATGATCTGCGGCGCGTATCCGCGCCGCCCTTAAGACTTGAAGCAAGAGGCTAAAATGGTCGCCGCCACCACCGATCAAACGTCCTTCCTGTTCGGGAAGCTGACGCTGGACTCCATCCCGTACCACGAGCCGATTCTCATCGTCACCTTTATCGGGGTGGCCATCGGGGGCATCGCCGTGCTCGGTCTCGTCACCTATTTCCGGCTCTGGGGTTATCTCTGGAAAGAATGGTTTACGTCGATCGACCACAAGAAGATCGGTATCATGTATATCGTTCTGGCACTCGTCATGCTTCTGCGCGGCTTTGCCGACGCCGTCTTGATGCGTACCCAGCAGGCCATCGCCTCTGGCGGTTCGGAAGGCTACCTGCCACCGCATCACTACGACCAGATCTTCACCGCGCACGGCGTCATCATGATCTTCTTCATGGCCATGCCGATGATCACCGGTCTGATGAACTATGTCGTGCCGCTGCAGATCGGCGCACGCGACGTGTCCTTCCCCTTCCTCAACAACTTCTCCTTCTGGATGACGACCGCCGGCGCCGTGATCACCATGATCTCGCTCTTCATCGGCGAGTACGCCCAGACCGGCTGGCTGGCCTATCCGCCGCTGTCGGGTATCGAGGGAAGTCCGAATGTGGGCGTGGATTACTACATCTGGGGTCTGCAGGTCGCAGGTGTCGGAACGACCTTGTCGGGTATCAACCTGATCGTCACCATCATCAAGATGCGTGCACCCGGCATGACCATGATGCGCCTGCCGATCTTCGTCTGGACGTCGCTGTGTTCTAACATCCTGATCGTGGCATCCTTCCCGATCCTGACCGGCACGCTCGCCCTTCTGACGCTTGACCGCTACCTCGGGATGAACTTCTTCACCAATGACCTTGGTGGCAATCCGATGATGTATGTGAACCTCATCTGGATCTGGGGTCACCCGGAAGTGTACATCCTGGTGCTGCCTGCTTTCGGCATCTTCTCGGAAATCGTTTCGACCTTCTCCCAGAAGCGCCTCTTCGGCTACACCTCGATGGTTTACGCAACAGCCGTCATCACCATCCTGGCCTATGTCGTGTGGCTGCACCACTTCTTCACCATGGGTTCCGGTGCGAGCGTCAACGCCTTCTTCGGCATCACGACGATGATCATCTCGATCCCGACGGGCGCGAAGATTTTCAACTGGCTCTTCACCATGTATAAGGGCCGCATCAAGTTCGATGTCCCGATGCTGTGGGCGATCGGCTTCATGATCACCTTCGTCATCGGTGGCATGACCGGCGTTCTGCTTGCCGTTCCTCCGGCAGACTTCGTGCTGCACAACTCGCTGTTCCTGATCGCCCACTTCCACAACACGATCATCGGCGGCGTGGTCTTCGGTGTTCTGGCCGGTATCGTCTACTGGTTTCCCAAGGCCTTCGGTTTCCGTCTCGATCCGTTCTGGGGCAAGATGTCCTTCTGGTGCTGGTTTGTTGGCTTCTATGTCGCCTTCATGCCGCTCTACGTTCTCGGCCTGATGGGTGTGACGCGTCGTCTCAGCCAGTTCGAAGATACGTCCCTGCAGATCTGGTTCGTGATTGCGGCCCTCGGCGCTGCCATCATTGCAGTGGGCATCGCCTCCTTCCTGCTGTCGATCGTCTTCGGCTTCCTGAAGCGCGAGCAATTGCGCGACGTCACCGGCGACCCCTTCGATGGTCGCACGCTGGAGTGGTCCACCTCTTCTCCGCCGCCTGCCTATAACTTCGCCTTCACGCCGGTCGTGCATGATGTCGATGCCTGGGCGGACATGAAGAAGCGTGGCGCCGAGCGTCCCGTGGACGGCTTCATCCCGATCCACATGCCGAAGAACACCGGCACGGGCGTTATCCTCAGCGCCATCAGCGTCGCCCTCGGTTTCGGCCTGGTGTGGCACATCTGGTGGCTTGCGGCAGCAAGCATGCTCGCGATCATCGTGGTCTCGATTGCTCACACCTTCAACTACAATCGCGACTACTACATCCCGGCAAAGGATGTAGCTGAAGTCGAAGCAGCGCGCACCAAGCTGCTGGCAACGCAGGCGTAACTCATGTCTCAAGCACCCGCACAGACCGCCGACAGCGCGGAAAAGCCGGTCTTCTATCTGAAGGAAGACCATCACACGGAAAACGGCACAGCGCTCGGTTTCTGGCTCTATCTGATGAGCGACTGCCTGATCTTCGCAACGCTCTTCGCAACCTATGCCGTTGTCGGCCGCAACTATGCGGCCGGACCGTCGGGCGCTGATCTCTTCGATCTGAAGCTCGTCGCGATCAACACCGGTTTCCTTCTTCTGTCGTCCATCACCTACGGCTTTGCCATGCTGGAGGCACAGAAGAAGAAGGTCAATTCGACCCTTCTCTGGCTCGCTATCACCGGCGTCTTCGGCCTCTGCTTCCTCGGTCTCGAACTCTACGAGTTCCATCACCTCATCGAAGAAGGTGCCGGCCCGCACCGTTCCGCTTTCCTCTCCGCCTTCTTCGCACTCGTCGGTACCCACGGTCTCCACGTCACATTCGGCGTGATCTGGCTCGTGACGCTGATGGTTCAGGTGAAGAAGTTCGGTCTGCACGCCGATAACATGCGCCGTCTGACGTGCCTCTCGATGTTCTGGCACTTCCTCGACGTCATCTGGATCGGCGTCTTTTCCTTCGTCTATCTGGTTGGAGTTCTGTGATGAGTTCGAACACGCATACACACGACCACGCGCATGGCCATGCCCATCATGGGGACGACCATCACCATGAGAGCGGCGAAGATCACGGCTCCTTCAAGAGCTACATGATCGGCTTCATCCTGTCGGTCATCCTTACCGCCATTCCTTTCTGGCTGGTGATGGGCGATGTTCTGGAGAACCGCACGGCCACCGTGATCCTGATCATGGTCTTCGGGGTCATCCAGGTCTTCGTCCATATGATCTACTTCCTGCACATGAACACCAAGTCGCAGGGCGGCTGGACCTTCATGTCGCTGCTCTTCACGCTGGTCGTCGTCATGATCGCGCTCGTCGGTTCGCTCTGGGTCATGTACAACATGAACAAGAACATGATGCCGACCATGACCATGGAGCAGATGAAGAATCTGCCCTGACATACCGGTTCATCGATCAGGTTCGCGCCGAAAGCGGCGCGGACCTTCCCTCCGAGAAGACACATAACCCCATGAATCGGAGAGCGAATTCATGGGGTTATGTGTTTGAGCATGATGCTCTCAAGGAACACCCCAATGCAGACCACCGCCAGAAAAGGCATACGCCCCGCAGCCGTCGTCGTCATCATGATGACCGTCATTCTCACCGGCCTGTTGCTGGCGCTTGGCACATGGCAGGTAAAAAGGCTGTCCTGGAAGCTCGACCTCATTCAGCAGGTCGAGGAGCGGGCCCATGCCGCGCCTGTGGACGCGCCGGCGCCCTCGCAATGGGCATCGCTGACCAATCCTGCAGATTACGAGTATCGTCGGGTACGTGTGGCGGGGATCTTCCGTCATCAGGATGAGGTGCAGGTTTACACCGTCTCCGACCTCGGCCCCGGCTATTGGGTGTTGACGCCGCTCCAGCGCGATGATGGATCTTTGGTGATCGTCAATCGCGGCTTCGTGCCGAGCGACAAGCGCGACCCATCGACGCGTCTGGAAGGCGAGTTGCCGACCAGAGTGGAAATCGTGGGTCTCATGAGGGCGCCCGAAACCGGCGGTCTCTTCCTGCGCACAAACGATCCGCAGAACAATCGGTGGTACTCCCGTAACATAGCCCAGATTGCTGACGCCAAATCGCTCGGCACCGTGGCGCCCTTCTATGTGGACGCCGACGAGACACCCAATCCAGGTGGCCTGCCAATCGGTGGCAAGACCATGCTTGTCTTTCCAAACAACCATCTCTCCTATGCCATCACCTGGTACGTGCTGGCCGCGATGACGGTCGCCGCTGGCTGGTACGTCACACGCAACCTCAATGCGCCGAAGCGAGACGAGGACGATAAGGCGGGCGGTCGGCCCCAATAAAGCGTTTCACCTTTTGCTCTGCGGTGCTCTATATATCGCCGTTACATAGCGACAATCATGTCGCGTCTTTCATGGTGAAGCATGGCACGCGCGTTTCTGCTCGTTCTCGATTCCTTTGGTGTGGGCGGTGCGCCTGATGCCGAACATTACGGAGACCTAGGCTCCAACACGCTCGGCCACATCGCCGAGTTCTGTGCCGCAGGTGCGGCGGACAGAGCAGGCCTGAGATCCGGACCATTGAAACTTCCCAACATGTCGGCGCTTGGCCTTTTGGAGATCGCGGCGCTTGCCAGCGGAACCCGCCCGGCTGGCATGCCGCCCCCCGAACACATTTTCGGTCTGCATGGCTGTGCCAACGAAGTCTCGAAAGGCAAGGATACGCCGTCCGGCCATTGGGAAATTGCTGGAACACCCGTGCGCTTCGAGTGGGGTTACTTCCCGACCGAGGGCGATGCTTTCTCGCCTGAGCTTGTCGATGCGATCTGCGAGAAGGGCAACCTCCCGGGCATCCTTGGAAATTGTCATGCGTCCGGTACGGACATCATCGCCCGTCTTGGCGAAGAGCATATTCGTACGGGCAAGCCGATCTGCTACACGTCGTCGGACTCGGTCTTCCAGATTGCGGCGCACGAGATGCATTTCGGGCTGGAGCGGCTGATTGCGCTGTGCGAGATCGTCCGCAAGATCCTCGATCCGCTGAATATCGGCCGCGTCATCGCACGCCCTTTCATCGGGGAGAGTGCGGCGACATTTGCTCGAACGGGCAATCGGCGCGACTTTTCGGTTTTGCCGCCGGAGCCGACGCTTCTTGACCGCCTTGTCGAGCGGGACCGCAAGGTTTTGGCAATCGGCAAGATCGGCGATATCTATGCGCATCAGGGCGTATCGCGGGTGATCAAGGCCAATGGTAACGACGCCTTGATGGACGCGACGCTGGAAGCCATGGATGAGGCTCTGAACGGCGATCTCGTCTTCACCAACTTCGTCGATTTCGACATGAATTACGGCCACCGTCGCGATGTTGCAGGCTATGCGGCCGCGCTGGAGGCGTTCGATCAGCGTCTGCCGGAAATTCATCGCAAGATGCAGCCGGGCGACGTCACAATCCTGACGGCCGATCATGGCTGCGATCCGACCTGGCGCGGGACGGATCACACGCGCGAACGCGTGCCGATCATGGCTTTCGGTCCCGGTTTTCGCGAAAGAAATATTGGTATCCGCTCAAGCTATGCGGATATCGGCGAGAGCATCGCCGCTCACCTCAGCATACCGTCCGGACGGCACGGCAGGAGTTTTATGTGACCCATCAATTATTGAAAGCTGAAATCCATTGTCATCTGGAAGGTGCGGCTCCTCCCGCACTCGTGCTGGAACAGGCGCGCAAATACAATGTCGACACCAGCGCCTTCCTGCGTGACGGCGCCTATGTCTGGAATGATTTTGCCGAGTTCATCCGCTGCTATGACGACGTGGCGCAGGTTTTCAAGACGGAAGAAGACTACGCCGCTCTCGCGGAGGCCTATCTCCTCGAGCTTGCGGGCGAAAACACCATCTACAGCGAGTTGATCATCTCTCCCGATCACGGCGATCGTATCGGCCTTGGTGCGGATGCCTATCTCTCCGGCATTGCCGAAGGCATGCGTTGGGCCAAGGAGAAAACCGGAATAGAGGCCCGCATCATCGTTACCGGTGAGCGCCATTTCGGCCCGGACAGTGTCATCGCCGCGGCCGAATACGCCGCGCGTGTTCGTCATCCTCTGATCACCGGCTTCAATATGGCGGGTGAAGAACGCATGGGGCGAGTGGCCGATTATGCCCGTGCCTTTGACATCGCCCGAGATGCCGGACTTGGCCTCACCATCCATGCCGGCGAAGTCTGCGGTGCCTTCAGCGTTGCCGACGCACTTGATCTGGTCAAGCCGCAGCGGATCGGCCATGGGGTTCGCGCCATCGAGGATGCGGCACTCGTCGAGCGTCTGGTGGAACTCGGTACCGTGCTTGAGGTTTGCCCGGGCTCCAATATCGCGCTCAGCGTCTATCCGGATTTTGCAAGCCATCCCTTGAAGCGACTTCGCGATGCTGGCGTTCGCGTCTGCATAAGCTCAGACGATCCACCGTTCTTCGCCACCTCGCTGGCGCAGGAATATGAGATTGCCCGCCACGCTTTCGGCTTTTCGGATGCAGAGATCAATGCATTGACGCGAACGGCGCTTGAGGCTGCCTTCGTCGATGAGGAGACGCGGAGCAGCCTTCTCGCACGCCTCGATGCTTCGACCGGTGTCGCGGCCTGACCAAAGGCTGCCGGCGCGGGAAACCTCTCACTTCCGGTCTTGCGAAATGCCCGCATTTGGTCGAAGAGAACAAAGATAAAAGCAAAAGGAAAGGCCAGTTTCCATGGACGGCGTAACAGTCATCGATCACCCGCTTGTGCAGCACAAGCTTACCTTCATGCGCAAGAAAGAAACTTCCACGGCCGGCTTCAGGCGGTTGTTGCGCGAGATTTCCACACTGCTCTGCTATGAAGTGACGCGCGATCTCGACCTCACGATGGAGACCATCGAGACGCCCATGGAAACGATCGAGGCACCGGTGCTGGAAGGCAAGAAGCTGGTATTCGCCTCGATCCTGCGCGCGGGCAATGGCCTTCTCGAAGGCATGCTGGAGCTCGTACCTTCAGCGCGTGTCTCGCATATCGGTGTCTACCGCGATCACGATACGCTGGAAGCCGTCGAATATTACTTCAAGGCACCGGAAAGCCTGGATGCGCGCCTGATCATCGTCGTCGATCCCATGCTCGCAACCGGCAACTCCTCAATTGCTGCCGTTGAAAAACTCAAAGAGCGCGGCGCGAAAAACATGCGCTTCCTCTGCCTGCTCGCAGCACCGGAAGGCATCAAGAACTTCCGCGAAGCCCACCCCGATGTGCCGATCTATACCGCGGCGATTGATCGCAAGCTGAACGAGAAGGGCTATATCGTCCCCGGTCTCGGTGATGCGGGCGACCGCATGTACGGCACGAAGTAAGCAGCGTCACAGCGCAAAGCGTGGCGCGATCTTTCCGGTTCGCTTCCCACGCTTTCGCTCTTTGTTTGATCGCATGTCGTGATCGCAAAACCGCTGCCCACTTTTGCGTGGACCATGCTTGAGTTCAGAAACTGGAAAAGCCCGCCGTCGGAAACGACAGGCGGGCTTTTTTCGACGGCGATGCTGTGATGATCGGGAGGCCTGTCTCTATTGCGGCAAACGTCCCCGGCTCAAGTCATGCGATGAAAAGGCGCGGTCAGGGTTTCCCGCCGCGCCATTCTTATCAGGCATTGTTTTCGTTGATCAGTCGCTTCAGAAGCTCGACCTCATGGCCAAGCTTGCTGTCGCCCGAGATCAATTCCTCGATCTTGCGAACCGCATGAAGCACCGTCGTGTGGTCGCGTCCGCCGAAACGGCGACCGATCTCCGGGAAGGAGCGCGGGGTCAGCATCTTGGCGAGATACATGGCCACTTGACGCGGCTTGACGATGACGCGTGTCCGGCGATTGGAGACCAGCTCCTGGCGCGAGACATTATAGTGGCGGGCAACAATCCGCTGAATATCTTCGATGCGCACGCGCTTGGCTTCACCAGCGCCAACCAGATGGGCGAGCAGTTCGTCCACGCGCTCGACCGACAGGTTGGGCTCAAACGAACGGCGGAAGATCAACTGGTTGAAGGCACCTTCCAGTTCACGGCCGCTGGCGGTGACGCTGCGGGCCACGTGGGAGACGATGTCTTCGCCGATGTCGAAGCTTGGATCTTCCTGGCGTGCCGTTGCGATACGCTGCTTCAGCATCTCGTAGCGCATGTCGTAATCGGGACCTTCGATCTCGATCGCCATACCGCCCTGAAGGCGCGAACGAACGCGTGGATCGAGCGATTCCAGTTCCCATGGCGCGCGGTCTGCGGCAACCACGACCTGCTTGGCGCTATCGAGCAGCATGTTGAGCAGATGGCAGAATTCGTGCTGGATCATCTTGCCCTGCAGGAACTGCATGTCGTCAATGATGAGAAGATCGATGTTGCGCAGCGTGTCTTTCAGCGTCAGCGCATCATTGTCGCGAATGGCGGTGGCAAAGCGCCACATGAAATATTCTGCTGTCAGATAAACGACGCGCGGATTGCGCGGGCTATCGACTGCGGCATTCGCGATCGCCTGGAGAAGATGGGTCTTTCCAAGGCCGACGCCGGCATGAATGAAGAGCGGATTGAAGCGTACCGCACCCGCACCAGCTTCTGCAATCGTCTTTGCGGCAGCAAGCGCAACGCGGTTGGACGATCCTTCCACGAAGGTGTCGAAGGTAAAGCGCGTGTCGAGCGGGGAGCCAAAGAGCGGACCGGAGCCAGAAGAGCGCGGTGCCATGCTGGGTGCAGACGAACCCGGATGGCTTGCAGCGCTGGTCATCTGCGGTGGGATGAAGGGCTTGGCACGCTGGGCGGAAGGCGTGGCATCCTGGACCGGCTGAGCTCTGTCATCGGTCGCAACGGCGCGAGCCGGACGGCTGGCCGAACGCACCAGGATCTCGACCTTCAGGACATTGGCGTCTTCCGCCTGCACCAGAGTGGTTATCAGATCGATATAGCGGTTGTTGATCCAGGACTTCAAAAATGTCGTCGGAACGGTGAAGCGAACAACGCTCTTGGACACCGAGTGCAGCTTTAGCCGCGCGAACCAGCTTGCATAGACTTCAGGACCGACCTGCGCCTTCAGTCGCGCGCTAAAGCGCTCGAACAGCGCATCGTTCTTCATATTCGATATATTCCCCGCCGCATCATTGCAAACTGCATCACAAGCGTTCTGCGCGCGGTCCCCGTTTGCCACCGCACCCATTGCCAAATTCAATTGCAT